>DAHUYE010000081.1 GCA_027315345.1 Actinomycetota bacterium | reverse complement strand
AACCCGTGGGGTGCCGCTCTTCCACGGAGCTCATGATGACGCGCATGGTTGGGGTGTGCGATCGCGGCTGGGTGCCCGCCGCCCGCCGCTACTCGAAATGCCCGCCTCCGGTCATCTCGGACATTGCCTACGAGCCGGCGGACTGTGGCAGTAGCGCCGAAGACAGCAGGCAACGGTATGGGACACCCCTTCGGAACGTTCTGGGGCAGGGTGACGCATTGAGGGCGTCCCCTGGGCTGGAGTGCGGCGAAACGACCGAGTCCAGCTGTCAATGCTGGCCGTAGAGGCGGCTTGCCCGCTTGGCGAGGTCACCGAGTCCGCAGACCATTACCAGGGCGGGCCACATCCCGGCCGAAGCCGCAGCGTGGGAGTGGGTGATCACCACCTCAGGCGTCACGTGGGCGCCCGTCATTGCCCAGATCGACCAGGTCAGGATGCTGGTACCGGCCCAGACCCGCGCCCGATGCTGGAAGTCCGCCTCGAGCTGACGACGGCTCCGGCGCGCCGGCCCGCTCGGAGGCGCCGAAGTAACGGCGGGCCGAGGGGCTTCACCCTGCATCGCTCATCGCCTCCTGGTGGAGCCACCATGACGTGACGGCGGCTCGGCCGAGTCGTAGCCCTCATCGGCCCCCAAGTCCATTGGTGGCTCAATCACCAGGGCGGCGCTCTCGTAGAAGGCTGTGGCGAAGCGGTAGTCGACGGCGTCGGGGTCCCCGCTGGCCTCCCATGCCTCTTGCACCAAGCTTTCGAGCCCCTCCACGAGCGCGGTGAGCCTGGCCGGCGTCGTCCGCAGGACCCCGCGCGTGATGCCTTGGACATTCCCGCCGTTGCGGTCCACCGCGCCGAGTTCTTGGGCGGTGAGCTTGAACATTGCCTCGAAGAGGGCCGATCGCTCCTCTGAGGCCGCCCCGGCAAAGTCATTCCCCAGGTGCAGGAAGGCAGCGCCGTAGACCCGCTCGGCGAAGCGTCCGGCCACTTCGGCACCGACCACCGTGATCAGGCCGGCTGCTTCCATCGCCCGCAGGTGGTAGTAGAGCCGGTTGGGAACGGTCCCGAGAGCCGCCCCCAGCGCCTTGGCCGTCTTAGGGCCCTCCCAGAGGGCCTCCAGGATGCGCAAGCGAACGGGGTCCGACAGCCCCCGTCGCATGTCGGCGAAGGCCGCCTGGTTGACTTCTGCCACCCGGCTAGTGTATCACCTACACTATAATGGGGAAACTACACTGGACTGTCCGAGGGGTGGGCGCCGGGGCCGTGCTGGTCGCGTGCGCTCTGAGCGCTGGCTGTGGAGGTGGAGGAGGCGGGCGCCTCTCGGCCAGCCAGTACCTGGCCTTGGTCCGTCACCCGCCCACCGGCCAGCCCGGTCCCGAGGCGCTCTCGGCCGTCATGCGGGACTGGGGACTCTGCCTGGTCGACGCCGGCGTCGATTACCAAGACGTCACGGGACGAAAGGCCCCGGCCGGCGCGCCGGGCCTTCTCATGACCTTCCGCTCAGGCCAGTCATTCCTCGTGCTGCATCCGGGCTCGGCGCAGGTCGTCGTGAGCCCGGCGAACACATCCGCCCGAACCGCCATCAATGCCGGCCTCAAGAAGGACTCCAACTGTCAGTCCCAGACCAGAGCGTTCTTCAGCTCCTAGCTGAACGGGCAACCCCCAGGGGAGTGCGCCATTGGCGGGGCAGGCACTCAAGAAACCAGATTCGTGCCAGCACGCCCTCCACGACACGATTGCTAGAGAGCCCGTAAACAGACGGTCCCAGTCCTCCTCGGTGCCGCGCAAACCCGCTGCCCACTGCCGGCGGTAGGTGGCAGAGTCCTGGCCTTGGTCGCTCCGCCCTTATGGGACAACGCAGATCGGCAGCTTCTGACAGGCCCAAGGCGTGAGTGGTCTCCTGTGCCAGCTGTCTCACCCGTGATACACTCACCGCCATGTCAGAGGTGTCAATACGGGATTTGCGTAACCATGGGGGCGAGGTCATCGACCGGGTCGAGGCTGGGGAGAAGCTGACTGTGACCAGGGACGGCCGCCGTGTAGCCGAACTGCGGCCACTGGCACGGCGGGCGCTGTCGGCTTCGGTATTGATCGAGCGCTGGTCGAAGCTTCCCGAGGTCGACCCCCGCGGTCTTCGGCGTGATCTGGACTCCGTGGTCGACTCTCGCCTGTGACCGAAGCCCCGGTCAGTCAGGGGATCCTCGACACTTCGACGCTGATTCTCCTGGGAAGGATCAGCGATCCGGAGGTGCTCCCGGGCGAGCCCCTCATCACGACCGTGACCTTGGCCGAGTTGTCGGTCGGTCCCCTGGTCACCGACGACCCCGCCGAACGAGCGGCGCGTCAGATCCGCCTACAGGAAGCTGAGGGCGACTTCGAACCCCTGCCATTCGACACTGATGCAGCCCGAACATTCGGGCGGGTGGCTGCATCGATCCGCCGGTCAGGTCGCAAGGTCGAGGCTCGCTCCTACGACGCCATGATCGCCGCCATCGCCATCTCTGCCGGCCTACCTCTATACACGGTGAATCCGGGTGACTTTGAGGGCATCGATGATCTGGACCTGAGAGTCGTGCCTCACCCTGACTCTCCAGCACCGAGACCTTGAACTGTCCGGAAGCCGGCGGTCGGTGGCAAGGTCGACTTCCCCAAGCGCTCGGGATTATGGGACAGCCTCCCGGGAGGGGTCGAGGGCCAGAAGCGCCAAGTCCCGCATTCGGTGTGGTCGGGCCATCCCTCAGTGACGGAGCTGCCGAGCGACGCGTCCCCAGTGACGCCCGCCATCCTCAGTCATCCAGACTCCGTCCGGATCGCTAATCCAGCGGCCGATCAGAGGGCTCTCGAACCCGAGCCACGCTGGCGCGCCGAGGGCGCCTAGCTCCTGGGGGTCGGTGGCAGCGGTCGTCCACTCCTCGCCGCCGTCTGTCGACATGAGCAGACGGGCGGTAAACGGCCCAGACCCGCTCACGGGTCCGGCGGCGACGGCCAGGGTGGTGGGACTGGCGGCGGGCACGAGCGCCGGTTCCTGCCCCCCCGGCAATGGCGCCGTCGCTCGCCAGGACAGGCCACCATCGTTGGAGGTGACCAGGAAGGCTCCAGCTCCGCCGTGGGGGCTGCACAGCCCGGCGAAAAACCCACCAGGAGCGGCGGCAAGAGCGACCAGGTCTTCTTCCTCGGCCGTGCCTGCTGGGCCTCTCCCCCCACATGGGTCGGGCTGGGTCTGCCACACGACCCCGCCGTCTCCGGAGCGGTAGACGCTCGCCTGGGCGGACACCGGTCCGGCCAGGCTGCCATAGAGAGCAGTAATCAGGACGGCACCTGAGCCCACGATCTGAGCTGAGCTGCTCCGTCCGGGGGTGGTCAAAGGCTCGATCAGCGTCCGCCAGGAGTTCCCACCCACCTCAGCTTCCTGGAGGGAGGGCTGGCACGGACCGGGACACCCGCCGTGGTCATAGGCGACCCGGTAGACGTGGTCGCCGGACACGGTGAGGGTCTCCACCAGGGGACCAGGCTGAGCGTGCCAGCTCCGCCCGCCGTCGGTCGTCATGAGCAAGGCTGGCCCGAACAAGTAGCCGACGGCTGGATTTGCGAAGCGCAGGCTGCTGACACAGCTGACTCGGGAGCAGTCGACACCGGGCTCTGAGACCTGGGCCGGAGGATCGGCCAGTACTTGCCAGAGAAAAGCTGCGCCGTTGGAGGTGTGGGCAATGCGGGAGCAGAAGCCCTGGCCACAGGGTTGAGCACCCAGAGCCCATCCCTCGGACGAACTGACCCACGTCATGTCCACCAGGGAGAAATCGACCGAGCTGGGAGCAGTTGTCGTGGAGGCGATTGAGGTCGAGGCGGTCGGAGGCCTCGCCGAAGAGCCTCGGCCCGAGCTGCAGGCGGCCAGTAGAGCCAGCACTGCCATGCCCACGACCCTGCTCCTGCTCCTGCTCCTGATCACTGCACGAATCATGCTCGGATCGCGCAGCCGACAGGGTGGCTCCCATCCGGCATCAGGGTTACTCAAGCCTGCCGGAGGCGCCGACGTTCGGGGTCAGTCTTCGTCGGCGTCATGAGGCGACCTTTGCCCTGCCCTCGGTCGGCTGGGTCATTGAGTCGCGGAGAGACTCACCGCGCCACCGGCAGATGGGGGATCAGGACAGCCCAGTGGACACCGGAGTCGGTGCTGTGCCAGAGGGTCCCGGGCGGGCCGTAGGCCCACAATTGCCCCGATCCCGTCGCCACCACCCCGGCGATCTGGCCCGGGGCGGTCAATCGGTGGGTCGTCCAGGTCCGCGCCGCGTCCCGGGTGACCAGGATCGTGGTGGTCGGCGTGGCGGAGGAGTAGTCGGGGCACACGAGCACAGCCGTGTCCCCGGCGGCGCTCGGGCTCCCACAGCGGTATTGCGGGGGAACCGACCAAGTCCGCCAGTGGGCGCCGCCATCGGTGCTGGTCGCCACGTCATATGGGCAGGGTGGGGTTGGGCCCGGACCCGTGCCGGTGGCCACGGCGACGGTGGCGCCGTAGCCGAGACCAGCGAAGGAAAGGTTCAGCGTGGTGGTGGACCGCCAGGAGCCTCCGCCGTCGTCAGTCGCTACCACGGCTGCCGGCGAGGCGGTGAACGGCAGGGCGCTCTGTCCCGGCCCGGCGGCCCCCTTGGCGCATACCGCTCCCTGGCCTAGTGCCAGCCCGTGTCGGTCGTCAGCGAAAGCGAGCGCTACCGCGCCCATCCGGCCCAGGCCCGGCACCGCCGTGGTCGTGCCGCTCCGGCCGCCGTCGTGGCTGATCCAGACCTGCTGGGCCCCCAAACCGCCGATCGCCACCAGTCCCGATGACCCCACCGCCGCCACGGTGGCCCTGCCCCCGTTTTCGGCAGCCTCGGCGGCCGCTGGAAGGGCGGTCCACGACGCGGCCCCATCCGTCGAGATGAACTGGCCGGCGGCGGTGTCGATCCAGAGGTTGCCACCGCCGCCCAACAGGGAAAGCACCCCGATCGAGGCCGGGTCGGCCACCGGGGTCCAGGTCCGGGCCCCGTCGGTCGAACGCCACATGACCGAAACTCCAGCCAGCCCGCCGCCGACGACCCAGACGTCGCCGGCTCCGTCGACGGCCAAGCGCAGCCCGGACACCGAGCTGCGGCTCCAGTCCCGTCCGCCGTCGCTCGTCCACCACAGGGCGCCACCGCAGGGGCCGTTGGCTCCCATCGTGCAGCCCCCGACCAGGGCGTATCCGGTGCGGGAGTCGATGAAGTGGACGGCGGCGAAGGGTCCGTCGTTGTCCGGTCCGCCCCCTGACGCGTTGCCGCCGGCGGCATAGGCCTGGGACCAGTGAACCCCACCGTCGGTGGAAACCAACACCGCCCGCTGGGGGAATAGGCCGTACTTCGAGAAGTTCCCCCCGGCGGCGAATCCGTGGCTGGGGTCGGAGAAGGTCACGGTATAGAGGTCCCATCCGACGCAGGTCCCCGGGACCACCTGCCACGACGTGCCCCCATCGTCGGTGGACCACATCTGGCTGGTGCAGGAACCGCCGGCCACTGAGGGGGGTGTGACGGTGCCGGTCGCGAAGCCGTGGAGGGGACCGGTGAGGGCCAGCCCGCCATCGGGGCGGCCACCGGGCAGGCTGATGTCGCTCCAGGTCTGCCCACCGTCGGTGCTGCGCAGTAGCCGGTGAGACAGGGTGGCCTCGCCGTCGTTGGCGTCGGTCACTGCCAAACCGACATCCGTGCTGGGGAACTCCAGCCGTAGCTGTTCCCAGTCCAGGCCGGGGTAGTCCCCCTCGCCGGCGGGCAGGCCCGGTGGCGGCGGGAGCGACGGCGTGAGCGAGGTCCAAGTCGCCCCGTTGTCCGTGCTGCGCAGTAGCAAGGGACTCGCCCCGTTCGGGTCGCTACCCGGGGCGGCGTACGTACCGGAGGCGAGCACGTCGGCGCCGGCGGTGCCGACCCAATACAGGGCGGCACCGGGGCGTGACCAGACGGTCTGCCAGCTGGCCCCGTCATCGGTGGTGCGCTGGATTTGTCCAGTTCCCCCACCGAGGGCCCCAGTGACTAGGAAGCCCGCCCCTCCCGGGACGAAGACGAGATCCTGCTGGTCGGACGCCGGACCGGATCCACTCCCGGGAGGCGGGGCGGGCAGGCGGGCCGAGGCGGTTTTCACCACCACCAGGGCGGGAGGGCCACTCGTCGCCTGGGTCGTCGGAGGCGCCTGGGAGCGCACGGAGCCCGGGGGTGAGGAGTGCGCGCTGCCACAGCCGGCCAGGAGCAGAGCCCAGGCGAACAGCAGATATCCCGATCGGCGACACCGCCTTTCATTCCGCCCGCCCACCCTGGCCATTATGGACAGTGGCTCGGTGATCGTCTCGGCACCCGACCGTCCGGTGAGCTGGCCACCGTAGAAGGCCCCCCCAGCAGGCCCCGGACTTTGGATCCGGCGCGACACTGACCAGCCTGTGGGGCCGTGGGAGAACTGGTCGGAGCGCACCACCGAGGTCCACCACCGGGCCGTCGTGCTCGCCCGGCGTACCGGGAGCGAGGACCCTTCGCCCTCGATGACGGTCGGCCATCTCGGTCCGGACGGTGAGGTCTGGGAGGAGGTCGATTGCCGAATCATCACGCCGGTCCACCTGCTGATCGCCGCCCTGGAGGCGCCGGGCCCCGCCGCCGAGCTCGTCGCCGGTCCGGCGCCCCAGTCCCTACACCAGGCCGCCGGGCTCGTCGAGAGCCCCGGGCCCTCGGGCGTGTCCGCCGACCTACACCAGGCCCAGGCCTGGTCGAGCGCCCAGCGATGGGCCCTCGACCTAGGACACCGTCTCGAACCCGAACACCTCCTCGCGGTCCTCGTCAACCAGGCCCACCCCCAGGTCCTGGGGACACTCGCCGCGGCCGGCATCAACCCTGGCGAGCTCAAGCGCGTTGGCTTGGGTGCCGTCGGGCTCAGCCCATCGGCGGTCTGTGCGCTCCAGCCGCTACCCCCCGCCGGCGTGGGAGGCGTCCCGCCACTGCCCCTCGAAGAGCTGCCTTCGGAGGTCTGGTCGGACCTGACCCGTCGGCAGCGCAGGCTGCCCCTGCACCGGATCAAGCGAAGGGCCCAGTGGTACGCCCTCTTGGCAAGCGAGCACGTGGCAACCGGGACGATCCTCGATTCGCACGGTCTGAACGAAGACCAGCGACAATCCTTCCTCGTTCATCACCGCTCCGCCGTCGAGGTCTTGCTCGCCGAAGCAGCACCCACCGTCCACGCCCAGATCCTCGATGACCCTGGCCGCCGCGTGCGCCGACGCCACCATCGGCACACACGCTACCGACGCCTCTCTGGAGTGCTGGCGCTCCTCGAGGGCTGGCGGACCTCGTTCGGCAACCGCCGTTCCAACCTCCTACGCCGGTGGTACACGTTCACGATGCCCCGCCGCTAATCAGGTCTTCCTTCCCGGGTACAGGTCCCAAGCTGGATTACCGCTAATGGGAAGCCGACGTCGGCA
This sequence comes from Actinomycetota bacterium, assembly GCA_027315345.1. GTDB lineage: Bacteria > Actinomycetota > Acidimicrobiia > Acidimicrobiales > JAJPHE01 > DAHUYE01. The sequence continues at coordinate 8,973 of DAHUYE010000081.1, read as the reverse complement.
AGCGGTCGACAATGCGCCCTGAGCCAACGTTGGGAGGCGGTGTCGGCCGACACCGGCCGAACGTCGATAGGGGACGGTCCGTCGAACGGTATGGAATAGCCGAGGAGCAACAGCTACACGGTTCGCAGCCGCCAGGTGGCCTAATGTCAAAGGCGGAGGTTCGGCGCCAGGCCTGCCAGGTTGGCAGGTGCCCCGACTCGGCAGACAACTCAGCCCCGGAAGCCGAGCACGTTGATGCCGACAGTGGTGGGTGTCACGACCAGGATGTCCTTGCCGGTAGCCGCCGCGGCCCACTGTCCACTGGAGTAGGCCGGAGTCGATCCGGCCGATAGGTTCGCCGCATCAACCACCGCAATCCCATCGGCAACCCTGCGTGTGTCCAGAGATCCGCGCGGAGTCAGGAAGGTCAAGCGCAAAGTGCCGTTCGAGCCGTATAGAGGTAGGTGGGGCGCCACCCACGGCTCGTCGACGAAGACCGTATCGCCATCGGGCATCAGCAGCGCCGCTATCTCGCCACCGTCGACCTGGGCCATGACCATGGATCCGTGGTGTCCGTAGGATCGGTCGAGGCTGCCGTCGGGCGAGAATCGAGCCGCCATCAGGTACATCGGCTCCATCCCGGCCCCGTTGGCCGCCCCGGTGCCTACGAGCTCAAAGTCCCCACCGGCGAGCGGCACCATGTCGTCATCGAAGTAACCACCCTGGGTCAGCATCGGCGAGAACACGTTGCTGTCGAGGCTGGACAATGCCGCCGCGAAGTTATCGGTGAAACTGCCCACCAGCGAGCCGCGGGAGTTGAGCTCGTACACGTACTCCGTCCCCCCGCCAGTGTCGATCCGGGAGAGTTCGACCAGAGTCGAGCCGTCCGAGCGGACCACCACCTGCTGCATTCTGGCCCCAGTCGCCAGAATTTGACTCCATCCCCCGAAGCCGAAGGATGGATCGAGCCGGCCATCGGGATCCAGACGCGCCACATACGTGGTCAGACAGCAGTGGGCACCGCCGTCGTCGGCGCCGACGATGATCTGGCCCGCGGATGTGACCGTAACCCTGTCCAGCTCCGAGCCGAACTTGGATGGATCGGGGCTCACCACCGTGGCCACGCCATTGGCTCCGAACTGGCGGTCGACGCGGCCCGTGGCGGTGAGCTTCATCACGTAGCCGTTGGTTGCGGTCGCGCCCACCATCACTATCCCGTCGCCGTCTGGAGCCCAGTCATTCATTGTCGAGTACCCGTAATCGGATGTCGCAGGCAGGTCCACCGCCTCGGTGCCGTCAGTGCCGAATCGGGGATCCAGGCGGCATGTCGGGGTGATGGCTCGGATGATCAACTGGGCGTGCTGGGCGCCGGGAGGAGGATTGCCGGACTCCGTGCCCACCAAAACGTCGCCATCGGGAAGCGCCAGGGCGCGCAGGATCGTGGATTGAAGTGTGGCCTGCGGGGTGCTGACCCCCAGCAGAGACCCCCCTCCTGCGTTGCACGACTGGTCCGCCAGCGCTGTCGGCACTGTGATCTGCGCCCGAGCAGGTGCGGGGCCGGTTGTGACAGGGACGGGGCCAGAGGAGGGCTTCGCCGAGCACCCGACCAGTAGGAGGCTCAGGCCGATCAGGCTCGGCCGCAGAGGTACGCCCACCGTCGGGAGTCTCGCGCCGGAGGCCACTTCTTGCCCGGCCGAACCCGCTTCCTGAACCGTCTGGTGCCCGTCCCGTAGGGCTCAACCCGGCGGTCTGTGGCAGGCCGTCATCCTGGGATGCTCGGGGTTAGGGGCGCCCCCCGCCAGGGTTCAGATCCCGACCTTGGCGCTCCCTACCCGGCATTCTGCGGTCACCGGTCCCTACGACCTCAGCTCAGGTAGCAGCCGTCGACGGTGACACCTATCAGTGTGCCGGCGGCGTCCGAGTTAGCATTTGGCATGGCTGGGATGGCAGGTGGTCGGCCGGCACCGTGGTGGCTGCCTTACCTGTGTGGCGCGCTGGCGATCATGTTCTTCACGCACAAAGTCACGGGGTTCTGGACATTCTCCTGGCTGTTCATCGGGCCGATGGTCGCTATCTGGGCCGGCCTCGGTCTCCAAGTCGCCATTCGACGGAATCAGCAGCCGTAGCGACTCCAGGTATTCCTTGCTCAGATGCTTGGGGGAGGGTATAGGCCGCCCAGACGTGCCGGTAGCGGACGCTGCTCCCCGGTACAGCGGTATATGCGAGAGTGGGTCACTTGAGACGGTCATGGCGCCTGGTCCCGGCCTCGCTTCTGGGCCTAGTTCTGACCAGCTGCGGTCATGGGGGTGGCGATCCCCATGGGCTTGTCTTCGGTGAACTCCGACAGATCCGCTCGGCTGTGCCGCCCTCTGACGCGGTCACAACTGAGCAGTCCGTTGACGCGAGGTGGGGTGGAGGCTGCGCGGACGGAACGGGCCATGGCGGCTGGCAGCAGGCCTCGATCAGTCTCCGCTTCACGGACCGCCGGCCACCTTCCTCGGTTACCAACATGGTGTCCGATCATCTGGCGAAACTCGGCTGGCACCGGAAGGACACCGTCCTGGGGCCGGGACAGGGTCCGATTCCGCAGTGGACAAGGTCGGCTCCGTATGGAACCGCAGCGAGGGTCGACCTTTACGCGCTTCCTGCGGCCTCCGGACTCTGGTCCCTCAGCGGCAACTGGCAGCCACCCCAGAAGGCGGACAACGGAGACTGCGCCTAGCACCTACGTGCCGCTCGCGGGCACCTGGCCACCGGGCTCGCCTGCTCGGAAAGGTCGGGCCTGGGCTGATAGGGGGGGCAGGCGTGCTCGGATCCGGCGTACTGGGCGTCCACCAATACCCTGGGACCGGTGGCCTGGCCGCGGATAAGGGACGGCTCCAGCCGCCTCGCAAACGGACCGAGGCCCGAAGGATTGGCAGTCTAGCCGACTATTACACTTTCTGATATAGTTGGGTCAGCGGAGAGGAGGCGCCCATGAGCGGGCGGGGCATCCGGGGTTCATCCGACCGCAGCACCCTCGTCCTGACGAGTCTTGCCGAAGGACCCAAGCACGGGTACGGCCTCATCGCTGACATCACAGCCTTCTCCGGCGTGCGACTTGGAGCAGGATCGCTGTACGGGTGCCTGTCACATCTGGAGGCGGACGGTCTGGTCGAAGCGCTCCCCCCGGAAGACCGCCGACGGCCATACCAGATCACCCGGTCCGGCCTGAATGAGCTACGAGCCCGGCTGATCCAATCCGCCCGAATTGCTGAGATCGGTCTCAGCCGCGTCGGGGCGGCTAGCGCGTGAAACGGCTCGTGCTCGGTCTCGCACTGCGCTTTTACCCGGCAGAGTGGCGGCGACGCTTCGGAGCTGAAGTTGCTCAGCTGGTGTCGGACCTGGATGCCGCCGGACAGAGCCGGTGGTGGGCCGAGGCGGTGGGTCTGGCGGGGCGCGGGCTAAGTCAACGTTGGAAGACAGCGCCAAGGAAGTCCCGGTGGACGGCTGTCTCAATAGCTTGTGTTCTGGTCCTAACTGGCCTCGGCTTGCCCGCTTGGCAGGGCGGGGGCCAGGGCGCCCACTCGTTGGCGACCATGGGCACGGTCCCAGCACCAGTCCGGGGCCGAATCGACCTAGCCACCGTTCCCGACTTCGTGGCGGTGGCGAACCGTAGTGGTCGGCTGGCGGGATACGCTCGCCGTTCGGCGATATTTCCCGGCGCGTCAGCCCCAGTGGCGGGGGTGCCCGTGGGAGGAGGAGTCGTCACTGTGTACGCCTCTGACCTCAAGACCGTGGTAGGCCACGTCTATCCCGGCGTCGGCTTCGTGGTGATAGGCACCGACCCGAGCACCGCGGACTGTATCCCGGAGGTTGTCAGCTCAAGAGACGTGCACGGGGAGAAGAGTCACTTGGTCCCGTGTCCCTCGGACTACGTGGTCGTTCCTCGGGTGGTTGGCCTTTACGTCCCCACGGCCATGGGACAACTGTCTTCTGTGGGTCTGAGTCCCCAGCCCGTACCCGCCTTCTCACGAACCATCGACGCCTCTGAGGTCATCGCCGTTACGCCCCCTCCTGGGTCACTTGTACCGGCCAGAACTGTGGTGACAGTCACGTACTCACTCGGCTCCGACCGCTGACCCGAATCACCCGCCGAGCCGGCGGAGGGGGACACCTGGCCGACCCCGGTGCGGCGGGATTATAGGCTACGTCCTTCTGGCGGGATCGAGAACTTGGAGCGCCCGATCCGGCAGTATGGGGCCCATGAGATGGAGCGTCAGTCTGGTCGTTGCGTCGCTTCTCATCCCGCTGCTAGCTGGCTGCAGTTCGGGACCCTCTGCCGCAGCTAGAACGCTCTGCAGCGCGTTCGTCCAAATCCACGCCAAGCCACCCGATCAGGCAATCGCTGTCGCCGCGGCCCCGACGGGCGATAGACAACTCGATTCCGACCTTCGCCAGTATCTCTCTGCCCTCAGTGAGCAGACCGGCTGAAAGCGACCACTGATTCGGCCGGCCGGAACAGGTGGCCGTTTTCGCCGGAATGCTCACTCAGATCCGGTCGGCAGAAGGGAGTCGCCGCGGCGACCCGAGCTCTCATGGGTCGGTGCGCGGATCTAGGCCTGGCTCCACCACCCTCCCTAAATTTAATCAATCGGGGTTTTTCCTCTAACTCGAACCCTTAGGGTCGCTGCCGATCCCAGCCGATGTCGAGCGGTCGCCCGCCGGCGGTACCCGCCGGTCGGTCACCGACCGTCACCCGGACCCGGCGGAGTGGGGCAGGTACCCGGGCCCCCAGCCCCGCGAATCGGGGACGGTCAGAGGGGCGAGCAGGCCGAGCCGCCTGTAGCTACCGTCTACCGGCATGACTACCAAGGAGCCATCGGTCTCGGTCTCGCTGGACGGCGATGCTCCCATCGACAAGGTGTTCGATTACCTGGCCCGGCCGGCCAATCACTCCGCCATCGACGGGAGTGGGATGGTGAGGGGCACAGCCGATGATCGGGTGCTGTCCGGGGTCGGGGAGACCTTCGAGATGGGAATGCACAACGACCGCCTCGGGGACTATGTGGTGGAGAACCGAGTCGTCGACTACGAGCCAGGTCGGAGGATTGCCTGGATGCCCGTCCTCAAATCGGTGGCCCATCCTGACCCGAGGTCCAACTTGGCGTCCCCGCCCACAACCTCTAGGGGTGGGAGACCAGGCCCTTGCCTGGCGGCGCAACCAAGGTGACGGAGTTCTTCGATTCCTCGGCCTCGCCCGTGTGGTTGCGCAAGAAGCTTCCCTTTGCGCCAAACTGTCGGCGGTGACCGAGGTTCCAGAGATCCGCTACGCAAAGACCCACGAGGGCTTGAACATCGCCTATCAGGCCGTCGGCCATGGGCCGCCCAACGTGGTCTATCTGGGGGAGTGGCTGGGCCATCTCGAGATGAACTGGGACGAGCAACGCATCGCCCGCTTCCTTGGACATCTGACGTCGATTGCACGAGTACTGCTGTTTGATAAACGGGGGGTCGGCCTCTCGGACCCGGTTTCGCTCCGCGAGCTGCCGTCGCTCGAAGCGTGGTGTGACGACGTGCTGGCGGTCATGGACGACTCGGATTGTGAGCGTGCCGCCCTCGTGGCTGCTGGCTCAGGAGGCGGACTGGCCATGACATTCGCCGCCATGCATCCGGAGCGAACTACCGCCCTGGTGCTGTGCAACACCACGGCCAAGAGCGGCAGGGACTCCGACTACCCCTGTGGGGTTCCTCAGCACATCTTGGACGCTGTGTCAGAGATGTTCGGAGAGGGGGAGCAACCTTATCCGGAGGCCTACCTCGGCGCCGATGCTCGCGACCCTCGGTTCGTGACCGCATGGCAGCGGTGGGTGCGAAGGGCAGCGAGCCCCGGCACGCAGCTCGCGATGGTGAAGATGCTGAACGAACTGGACGTCCGCCATATCCTGCCCGCCATCAGGGTGCCCACCCTCATTATCCATAGAAGCGGCGATCTCTGGACCCGGGTTTGTCATGGGCGGTACCTGGCAGAGCGCATTGCCGGTGCCAAGTATGTCGAGTTGGAGGGCTCTGACCATCAGGTGTTCATGGGCGACCCGACGCCGGTACTCGATCACATCGCTGAGTTCGTCACTGGCCACAAGGCTCCTGTCGAGCCGATCGAGTACTGGCCGCCATCGTTTTCACTGATATCGTCGACTCGACAGGACATGCCGCACGCCTAGGTGACCGCCGATGGCGTGAACTGCTCGATCACTACGACGTGGTCGTGCAGAGAGAGCTCGAGAGTCATCGGGGCCGACAGATCAAGGCGACCGGCGACGGCACACTTGCGATCTTCGACGGCCCCGCCCGAGCGGTGCGCTGTGCCAAAGCGATCACCGACGCTGTGCAAGAGCAGGGCTTCACCATCCGCTCTGGTATCCACGTCGGGGAGATCGAGATGCGAGGCGACGATGTGGCGGGCATCGCCGTCCATATCGCTCAGCGGGTTCAAGCAGGGGCAGAGGAGAGAGAAGTCTTGGTGTCACGAACGGTCGTGGATCTTGTGGCCGGGTCGGGCATCGAGTTCGAGGACCGGGGCGAACACGAACTCAAGGGCGTTCCGGGCACGTGGAGGCTGTCGGCCGTTAGAGGTTGACCTGTCCGGTATTCCGGTCTTGGTGTATTGAAGTGCCCGGGCGAGAAGTGCCGCTTGCGGGCATCGCCTGGTGGGAGCCGACCGAGCGGCAGCTCCGTTGCGGGTGGCGACCCGGTCGGCGTCGTGGCGCCCCTTCGGGCCGACTCGGGTGGTCATCTCCTCCTCCACGACCTGGCGCACGGCCAGCGGGTCGGCGGAACAGCAGAAGGCCATGAGGCCCTCCCGGATGGCCCCGGGCAACGTCGGTTAGAGCGATCCTCGCCTCGGCCGGCACCTCGGCCAGCCGAGCGGCCTCCTCCGTCTCCGCGACGCTCACGACAGGTACCTTCTTGTTCGACATTGGTGGTGGTCCCCTTCCTTGCGGTTGTCTTTGGCGAGGCCCTCGCTCGGGGTACCGCGCGGCGATACTCGCAGCGCCGCAAGCCGAGGTAGCCCGATAAGCCAGAGGGGACCATCCCGATATACCGACCTACCCCTGCGGCATAGGTGCCGGTAGGTGACGGTCGAGCCCGATGGGCAGTCGGAACGATCAGCACCACTTCGGCTGCTCCCTATCAACCGGCATAACGCTCCGCACGGAGCCTAGGAAACTGAAGGATGCCTCGGACGAGAAGCGACTGGGATCGACGGCCATCGGGCTGTCCCACAAAGCCGACCGTTCCGGACGAGGGGACCTCAGAACTCGCCTTTAGTACTTACGGGTGGCGGGATCACTGTTACCAAAGATGTAAACGTTCTGCCGCTGTCCGAACTGCTCGATCTCGCCTACTTCATTGGCCCCGACGCGTTCAAGGAGCCTTCGCGAGGGCATGTTGGCGACCTGAGTGACAGCCAGGAGCGGACCAGGCAAGCCCGTCTCGTTGAACCAGTCCACCACAGCCCGAACGCTCTCGCCGGCCAACCCCTGACCCCAGACCTCGGCAGAGAAGGCATAGGAGATCTCGAGGCCGCCGTGATCGTGGTCGGCGATGTCTACCAAGCCCAGGGGCTCGCCGCTCGAGAGAGACTCGACGAGGAAGACCGCCGGTTGCCCGACCTCGGACTCGGCCCTGCTGAGCGCTGTCTCCGGATCGACCGGTCCCCCCAGGAAGGCCCGCACCTCCCGATTGGTCCTGAGAGCGGTTAGGAACTCCACGTCGATCGGTCTGACCTCCCGGAGAAGACAGCGCCCGGTGATGATTGGCTCGGCCGGCCAGTCGAAGCCACCCAGCGGTAGCTCCCCCTGTCGACCAGGCTCGGGGTCAGTCACGGCCTGGATCCTGGAGGTCAAAGAAGGCCCGGCGGGTTCGCAGGAATCGGAAGACGTCTGGAACCCTGATTGTGTGACCGGGGGAGAGGCCAGGAAGCTCGCTCTCCGCGAACCAGCCCAAGCCGGTGACTTCGTGAAGGGTCGTCGGCGCCTTGTAGGATACCGGCCGGCACAGGAAGACGAAATGGAGCAGCTGAAGGTGGGAGCGGCCCCCGCACAGCCGGGAGTCATAGACACCAACCAGGTCGATCGGTTCGACCAGATACCCCGTCTCCTCCAGGGCCTCTCGCACGGCCCCCTGAGCGGGGGTCTCGCCCATGTCGTAGCCGCCACCGGGCATGGCCCAAAGGCCGTCGTCGGCCCGGCGGATGAGAAGGATCCGGTTCGACTCGTCGACCACGGCGGCATCGGCCACCGGGATGGGCGCCACGTGGGTCAACTGCGTGAAGGTTGTGCGCTCGATCTCCTCGGCACCCCGCAGATCCGCCAGGGCGAAGACCCGGGCAGCGAGTTGTTTGACCCGGGCGTAGCGCTCCCGGTCGTAGGGGCTCTCCTTGGCCCACGACAGCCCCGTCTCGGCCAGGACCCGCAGCTCATCGCCCAGGTGGCGCAGCGTCTCGGCCAGGGGAGGATCAGACCCAACGCTCATCCGTCAGGCACCAGTGGTTCCTGGTCGGCGAAGGCGGACGACCAGTAGGCCGGTCTGGGCCGACTCCCGGTTCCAGAAGCGGGGCTCGGCCATCCCGTCGAGGACCAGGCCGGCGGCAAAGGCGGGATTCAAGAGGTCCTGGAGGGGGCGGTGGAAGTACCAGTGGGCGACGGGCTGGTCGGGCGATGCCGAAGCGCGCATCTGGCGAGCCTCGAGATAGCGCAGGGACGCCATGCCCGAGGTCATGGCCCCCACGCGCTCCACCAGCCGGCGGCGCAGGCTCCAGGGGATGAGCTTGCTCAGGCGTTCTCCGACGTTCCAAGCCCGGGCGAAGCTCTGAGGTTCCCCAGGTTTTGTGGACACCTGACAGGCTGACCCAAGGGTCGGCTGGAAGGATGTCCCTCAATGGGAATTACAAGACGCAAGTTCACCCTGGAGTTCAAGACCGAGGCCGCCCACCGGGTCATCGACACGGGC
>DAHUYE010000015.1 GCA_027315345.1 Actinomycetota bacterium | reverse complement strand
GTCACCTCGGGAGAGTCGTTCCGTCTCCGAGAGTCACGCCAGAAGAGGGGAGGTGCCAAGCCCGCCTAGAGTTGAAAATCACTGCGAGGCGTCGGGACTTCTCGTGGCCAAAAACGGGGACCTGAGATTGGCCACGGACACCACCTCCGGCATCAGATGGCCGTAGCGGTCGTAAGTAAAGGCGACGCTTGTATGGCCGGCTCGGCGAGCGATCTCCGAGGGGTCCACACCGGCGGCGGCCAGGAAGGCGACGAAGGTTATCTGTAGTTGTTTTCGAGATTTCCCTGGTCAGGGCCGTGTTCCTGAGCGAGTGACGTGAGGCACGTGCGAACCGGTCGAGCGGTGAGGGATTCAGTATGCGAGGAACTGAGGGCCCTGCGGCTTCAGGAGCCGTGCGCGGCGCGCCAGGTCTCCATCACGGCGGCGGGAAGACGGCCGCGGTCGGGCACGGCGATGCCATTGGCGCGCCCCCATGCCCGCACCTCCGCCGCTGACGGCCCAGGCGCCGGAGGGGCGACCAGGAAGGCCGGTGCCGCGACGATGCGCTCCATGGCCGCTGGTTCGGTGATCGCCCACTGGTAGGCAGCGGCCAGGTAGCGATAGGTCCACTCCTCGGCCAGACCCCGGGTGTCGCAGAACACGATCGCCACTTCGGGCCAGCGGACCTGGCACTCGGCCAGACCGTCGGCAATGAGGGCGGGGCGGACACGGTCGGACTTGAACACTGCCGAGTAGGCCTCCTCGACCACCACGGCGGCACGGGGCAGGGCGGCCAGTTCGCCCAGGGCATAGCGGAGCCGTCCGCTGGTGAGGCTGGCGATGAGGTCGGCCATCGACTTGCGCTCGACCGCGGCCACCAGGCGCCCATCCACCACCAGGCCGTAATCCCCGCAGGGCAGGGCCCGGCGGACAGTGCGCACCGGCTTGCCGGCAAAGCCGTAGGCGTAGTGCTCATGGGAGTCCACCACGATCTCCAGCTCGGCGATCCCGGCCGCTCGCGCCGTGGGCAGGTTCACGTTCGGGCGGGCCTGGCGCCGGGTCCGGGGGGCCTGCCAGAAGACGGCCTCTCGGCCCCGGGCGGTGGTGAAGACGAGCTGGGAGCGGTTCTCCCGAGACCGGGCGGCGACCAGGTCGATGGCAGCCCCCCGTCGCACGCAGGACCGCAGCGGGATCCTCTCCACGATGTCGGGCTCGGCCGGCCACTCGTCTGCCGTCACCGGGTAGCAGTAGAGGGCCTTGGTGCGCGGCCAGGTGCCGGCGCTGCGCAGCACCAACCCGGCGCCCAGGGGGACGCGCAGCAGGTAGGCCAGGCTCGAGTCCGGATCCGGGTTGCGGGCGACCAGCAGCTCGTCAGCGGCCACGGTTCTCGGCCCGGATGACCCGACGGAGGCTCTCCCGGGCGGCGACCAGCTCGTCCTCCAGCTCCACGACCGCCAGCTTGGCAGCCTCGGCCTCGGCGCTCCGGCCGTCCCGTTCGGCCACCAACTGGCGGTTGAGACTCTCCAGTGCCGCCACCCTCCCGATCAGCTCGGCCCGGTCAGGTCCTTCGATCTCGGCACCCAGGTGGACCTGCAAGCGCTTGTGAAGCTTGTCGGCCTCGGACCGGAGCCGGCCGATCTCGGCGCGGGCCAGGGCCAGGTCGGTGCGCAGCCCGGCGGCCGAGGCCCGATGCCCGTTGCCCACCCGTGAGCCAGGCGCCTCGCCCGTGCTCGGGTCGGTCTGACGGGCCCGGGCGGCCTCCACGTGTTCCCGGACCCCTTCGGAGTAGGCCAGCCACGTGGACACCCCGGCCGCCTGGGCGACGGACGGGAAGGTGATGGCCGCTCCGGCGGTCTCGAGCGAGGCGATGGCGGCCAGGGCCCGCTGGCGCTTGGCCTGGCTGTCGGCCGCCCGGGCCGCCTTGAGGGCGACCACCCGGCCCTCTGGGGGGTTCTGCTTCATCCCGGCGCGTCGGGGGGATCGGCGACCAGCGGGATGCGTCGGGCGGCCCGGGCCCGGCGCAGGAGACGGGACGCTTCCTCCACCTCGGTGCGCTCCTCGGGGGGCAGGGCCTTCAACCGGGAGTGCATCTTGGCGGCCACCTTCGAGAAGGCGTCGATCTCGGCAGTGAGGTTGGAGAGAACGTATGCGGCGGCTCCGATGGCCCGGGCCGTTTCCAAATCGGCTCGCAGCGAAGCGACGTGGGACTCCAGGGCCGGTAGGTAAGAAGGATCGGGTCGGTAGAAGCCACAGCCGGCGCACTGGAAGCGGATCGGACAGTGCCCACCACCGGCACGCACGTTGGACGCCTCGGTGCAGTTGCCGAACGGGACCGACACCGAGGCCCGCTCATAGGCGGTGGCATCGGCGAACGGCGCGGGGCGACCGCAGGCATCCACTGCCAGTGAGCCCACCTTGGCGATCGCCGCCACCTTCCGCTTCAGGCTCACCGAGTAATAGCCCCTCGTGGTCTGGACGGAGGTGTGGTCCATGAGGTCGGCCAACACGTCGATCGTCACGCCGGCATCGGCGTGGCGCTGGGCGTAGGAGTGGCGCAGGGCGTAGGGGAAGATGAGAGCCCGGTCGAAGGGCAGGGGCCTCCCGTCCGGTCCCAGCAGTTCGGACTCGATGACGGGTATGCGGCCTACCCAGGTCCGAAAGGCTCGCTGGAAGGCGGTGACACCGATGTGACCGATGCTTTGGTGGGCGCGCTGTTGGGGTGACGGAAACAGCCACTTGCTGGCGCTCGGGGGGAGATGCAGGCCCGCTCGTCGGTCTTGCCAGGCCAGGACGACCGAGGCGGTCTCGGTGGTGACGGGAAGCCGTCGGCGCAGCCGGGCCGCCTTATTGTTGTCGTAGACGAGGTTGTGGACGCCATGGATCACCTCGACGCAGCCGAGCTTGAGGGAGACGACCTCGCCTGGTCGGCGTCCGGTGTCGCGAATGATCCGGTAGATGGCCTGGTGCATCCCCACCACGTCGTCCCCGGTCATCCAACCCGACCGTCCGCCGCCACCCAGGAGGTCAATGTGATCGTCCAGGTGGGCGATCAGGGCCTCGGGCAGCGCCTTTCCCACCTCGTCCTCGTTGGGATCGACCTCGACGTGGTGGCGACGCCGTAGCGGCCGGAAGAACTCACCCACCGAGGCCATGAGACCGGCCTCCCGGCCGTGGTCGATAACCTCGCAGAACCGATAGACCATGAGCCTGCGGTGACCCGCCGAGTAAAGGCTCCCGTCGACCCGGCGGTGCCGGGACAGGGCATCGAGGACCCGGGTGAAGTCTCCGGCGCCGAGGCCGGCGGGGTCCTCTCGTCCGGCGCCGATGAGACTCGCCGAGGCCACCCGAACCGCAACGAGAGCCTGGCGCAGGTCCTGTAGGTAGGGGCGCGTGTCCCGGGCCCAGCCCTTCACCACCTGCCTCAGCCAGAAAAGGCCGACAACGCCGAAGTCGATCATTGCGTCGCTGGCCGGAGTCCATGGTCGAGAGGCATTGGCGCCCAGGCCCACCAGGCCAACCGACCAGACGTCTCCGGCCATGGTGTCGGTGTCCGAACACGAGAGCCAGGCCCGCTCCACATCCCGGCGCAGGCTGGTGAAGAACCAACGGATGTCGGCGTTATATGGGTCTACGCGGCGAGCTGTGGGTGACGGCCCCTGATTCGTGCAGTTACCGGAGTGTTCCATTGAACTCCTGAGTGGAGCAAGAGGCGTAGCCGGTAGTTGGCGAAGTTGCGGAAGCCATGGCCGATGCGGCGGATCTTT
>DAHUYE010000014.1 GCA_027315345.1 Actinomycetota bacterium | reverse complement strand
GAGAACCACCCTGGCGGGTAACAGCCGCCTGCGAGTGCTCGTCCGGTTCCGTGCCCTTGCTCCCGTCGCTGACAGGGGGCAGCGCCGACTACCGGTGATAGGTGCGGGCGTCGACTGTGGCCAGACACGCCATAGCCGTCGATAGCGGGTGTTCTGCTGAAGTCTGAAGGCGAGGTCGTCACCCAAGGGTGGCCCGCACCCCCGAGAATGTTATGGGCGGAAATATCGCGCGCGGTCGGCCACGGGTAAGTACACGGCTCCCACCACCGGCACAAGGGACCGACGGAGACTCGGCGCAACCTGAAGCGGACAGACAGGCCGAAGTGGTGCACCCAGACCCTCAGGCGGGACTGGTGCGTCAAACTGGCGTCATGAGTCAGCTGCTCTGCCCGGTCGTGGTGGGAAGGTCCCTCGAAGTCCAGGCGCTGGAGTCGGCCCTGGAGGAGGCGCTCGGGGGTCGGGGCGGCTGCGTTGTCATCACGGGAGAGGCTGGAATCGGCAAGTCCCGTCTGGTCCGCGAGCTGATCCAGATGGCCGGCAACCGTGGGGTGACGGTGGTGACCGGCCGGGCTGTCCCAACCTCAACCGCCACCGCCTACCGTCCGTGGACCGAGGCCCTGCTCCAGCTGCTGCGGAGCGAGACACTGCCCAAGGATCCAACCCTGGTGCCGTGGCTGTCACATCTCGCCGCCGTTCTGCCTGGGGTCGTGGCCGACGAGGGGCCAGCCGAGTCGGCGGGCGCGGACGCCATCCGGGGTGAGGCGGTGCTGCGGCTCCTGTGCCAGCTGAGCCCGGGCCTGGTCATAGCCCTCGAGGACATGCACTGGGCGGACCCGGACAGCGTGGCGCTGCTCGAGTACCTGGCCGATAATGCCGCCGGCCAACGGCTGCTCTTGGTTGTGTCGCTGCGCACGGAGCCACCGTCGCCTGCCACTGAGCTGGTCCGCCGGCAGCGAGGACGACCCGGTGTGGTGCGCCTGGGCCTCTCCCGCCTGTCCGAACGGGAGGTGGCGGAGATGATTGTCGCCTGTCGCCCTGAGGCCGACCCGAGTGTCCGTTCGCGGATCGTAAGGGCCTCGGACGGCGTCCCTCTCCTGGTCGAGGAGCTCCTGGCCTCCCCCGGTGTGCCGGAGTCGATCATCGACACGGTGCAGTCTCGGCTGGCGGAGTTCCCCGACGATGAGCGCATCGTCGTTGAGTCCGCCGCCATCATGGGGAACCACTTCGACTGGCAGATACTTCCGGCGGCCAGCGGCCAGAGCCCGAAGGTGGTGTCCCGTGCCTTGGACCGGGCGGTGGGTAGCCTGTTGGTCAGCACGGATAGCGACGGGTTCCGGTTTCGTCACGCCCTCACCCGTGAAGCGGTGGTCGAGACCATGCTGCCGCCCCGGGCGGGCGCGGCGGCCTCCGAGGCGCTGGCGGCCATCGACGCTGCCCACCCTTATCTGGACGGTGCATGGCGGGAGGTGGCCGCCGAGCTGGCCGCCCGGGCGGGCAACCGGATCAGGGCCGGGCGTCTCCTGACCGAGGCGGGCCGCTACTCGGTGCAGGTGGGGGCCTTGGCGACGGCCGTGGAAACGCTGCGTCGGGCAGTCGCGCTGCAGGACGGAACGGCCGAGGGCGCCGGGGCGGAGCTCGCCCTGGTGGAGGCGCTGGCCCTCGCCGGCCGGGTGGACGAAGCCGCCGCCGTGACCACGCGGCTCCTCGGACGGGTGGGAGACGACCCGGCTACCACGGAGGTCCGGATCGAGGTCCACCTACGACTGGCCCACGCGGCGGTGGCAGCCTCGCGCTGGCCGCTGGCCCGCCGGCACATCGCGGCGGCGGCCGGCCTCGCCGACGACGGTACGGACTCGAGGCTGTCGGCCCGGGCCGCGGTGCTCTCCGCGGAGGTGGCCCTGGCGGGTGGTGACCTGGTCGGGGCGCGGGCTGCCGCGGAGGAGGTCCTGGCCATGGACGGCGCCGGCCCGGACTCGCGCTGTCACGCTTATGAGATCGTGGGGCGGACCCTCCGCCTCCACGACCTGCCAGCCGCACGGGCCGCCTTCGAGGCGGCGCTGGCTGCCGCCGAGCAGCACGACCTGCCGGTGTGGCGGCTGCGGGCGCTGCACGAGCTGGGCACCGTGGACATGTTCGCCCGGGTGGACGTGGACCGCCTGCTCGAAGCCCGCCAGCTGGGTGAGCAGATGGGGGCGCTCAGCACGGTGGCGGTGCTCGACCTGCAGCTGGCAGCCTCCTTCACGGGCCGTTGGGACCTCGAGCGCTGCGACGTCCACGCCGCGTCCGCCCTCGACGTCGCCCGTCGCCTGGGCCTCGACCAGGTGGCCGCCAAGGCCCTGGCCATGATGGCGGGCAGCGCCAGCATGCGGGCCGACCCTGAGGCGACGGAGCGGTGGGGATCCCAGGCTACGGCCAGCGACCCGTCCGACCCCATGCTGACAGCCTTCTGCCGGGCCAGCGCCGGCATGGCGTTGTTCATGGCCGGCGACACCGACGCTTTCCTCGGTCCGTTCGCTGAGGGCACCGCCGCCCTCTCTCGGCTGCCGAACGCCGAACCTATATCGATCCGGGCGCTGTGGCCGCTGATCCAGGCGGCGCGGGGCGACCGGAGGGCGGCGGACATCATCGAAGAGGTCCGCCGCCTCGGCGTTGACGCCTTCCACGTGAACCACGGCATGATCGGGTTCGCGGAGGCCGTGCTGGAGGGTCGCGCCGGCCGCCCCGGCCGGGCCAACGCCATCGTCGCGGGGCTGGCGACGTCGTTCGTCAACTGCGAGGCGTGGGCGGACCTGGCCCGGTTCATCGCCGCGCCCCGGGCACTGGCCGACGGGTGGGGCGAGCCGTTGCGCTGGCTGGCTGGCGCAAGGATCCGTTTCGCCGCGCTCGGCCTCTTCCGGCTGGGTGATCGGTGCGCCGAACTGCTCGGCCACACTGGTCCGAACCCGTGGGCTGGCTCCGGGGTCACCGACCGTGAGGCCGATGTACTCCGTCTAGTCATAGACGGCCTGGCCAACAAGGAGATCGCCGTCGCCCTCGGTCTTTCCCCCCGGACCGTGGAGAAGCACGTGGAGAGCCTGCTGCGCAAGGCCGGGGCCCGCTCGCGCACCGAGCTCGCCGTCAACACCCGCCGAACCACTACGTAGGCGCCCGGCCCACTACGTGGTCTCACCGATGCGCTGGGCCCGGCGGGCGGCGCACGCTCTTCCTGAGAGCCCCGACCAAAGGGGACCAAGGGAGGCAGGCCATGCTGGAGTCCAAGAACGTCGCCACGCCGGACGAGAAGAAGAGCTTTGAGCACGGCGCGGTCAGCCTGGTCAACCTGACCGGGTTCACGCTCGGGCGAGCCGACTTCGGCCCGGGCTGGAGGTGGTCCACCGACGTGAAGCCCGTCGTCGGGACCGACAGCTGCCAGGGCACCCACATGTCCTACGTCATCTCCGGCCACTTTCACGTCGTCATGGACGACGGCCGCGAGCTGGACCTTGGGCCTGGGGACGCCCACCTGGTGGGCCCGGGCCACGACGCCTGGGTGGTCGGCGACGAGCCGTGCGTGACAATCGACTTCATCCCGACCGGTGACACCGCCGGCGCCGGGATGCTCTGATATGGCCCCGACGGCACCGTGGCGGCGGTGGCTCTTCCTCGGGGTGCTCGTCGAGGAGCTGACCGGGCCCGGCAGCCCGGTCACGGTGGCCGAGGCCATCCTCCCCGAGGGCGCCTCCCCGCCGGCCCACGTCCACGCCTCTCTCGATGACAGCTTCTACGTGATCGAGGGGCGCATGGTGATCCGCTGCGGCGACGAGGTGTGGGAGGCCGGCCCGGGGACCTGGGTTCAGTTCCCCGCCAGGGTGCCCCACACCTTCCGGGTGCTGGACGGACCAGCCCGCATCCTCATGGTCCACGCTGATGACAGCTTCCTCGCTGCCGTGCGCCAAATCGGGCGCCCGGCCGTCGAGGGCGACGTACCGAGCGCCGCACCGGGTCCGACGGTCGAGGAGATCGAGCGAGCCTTCGCCGACCACGGCATCACCAACGTCGGCCCCCCGATGGAGCAGCCGGAGGCGACTGATCTACTCCTTCGGTTCGCGGCGACAGGCGCCTGAGGACAGACGAAGCAGAATCGCCCGGACCGTCTTGGCTTCCGACGGAGGTCGACGATGGGTCAAGGCAAACCGACTCGCGCTTCTATGTGACAACGCGTCAGCCCGGGATTATCGGTCATCTCCGACACGCTTTTGGACGCACCCTACCCGTCGTTCCCGCGCACTTCCTCACAACCCGACTGCACTCTCGGTTGACCAGCCGATTGGTCCTTATGGCTTGGCACGGCCGGCGATAGCGGTCGCCCGCTCAGGCAACCAGGCGCTGGAGGGTCAGGTCCGAGTCGTAGCCCCGATCGAGCCAGATGGTCTCGATCTCTCCCAGCATCCCCCGCCCGCCCAGGTCGTCGAGGGTGGAGCAGAGCAGCTTGGAATCGTGGCAGTTGGCTCCGGCGGCATCCCAGCCGAGGGGGATGCCCCGAGCTTCGACCAGGATCGACCACTTCCAGCCACTCTTGGCCCGATCGGTGGGGTTGGGCCCGGTTCCGAGCCCCCCGCAGGGGCTTTTGTGGATCGAGCCGTCCACGGAGACCTCGGAGAGGTCCAGGCCCATGATGCGGTCATAGCCGTTGATGGCCTCATCGGCGATGCGATCGAAGATGCCCGCCGCCTGCCATTCGTCGCGCCGGGTCCGCACCGTGGTGTCGGAGACCTTGTTGCCGCACAGCCGCTCGGCGTCGACCCATGAGCAGCCGGTGACGAGGCGGACCAGCATCACCTCGAAGCAGTCCCGGTCTGAGAGCCGAGCCCGATGACAGCCCAGCGGGTGCGTGTCGGGTGGGGTGGGGACGAGGGGTTCAATGGCTGCCCAGAGGGCATCTCGCACTTCGGGGTCCAGCGCGCGCATGATGGGGAAGACCTCCACTCGGTCGTTGGGGTTGGGGTGCAACCCGGATCAAACCGGGTCCAGCCCGACGACCGGTGGACGGTCTTGCCTACCTCGCGCTCAGTCGCGAGGCGGCCACTCTGCGCCTATCCGCGCGGCCTCTTAGCGAAGGCCCGCTCCAATAGCCCCCAGCTCAGTATCACCGCGGGCGCGAGCAGCAGATCGTGCTCACCCCACCCGGCTGACATTTCTGGGTGGTTCCGAGATATATGCACCCGCCGTCAACAGGCACCTCTGGCCGCTTTCGCCTTCACCGTTTTTGGTGTTGGACGACCCAGCTAGCGACGCTCTGGGCGGCTGCCCCACGGACCCCGAGGAGGTATCCCCGCCGACGCCCGCACGGCGCCCGCAGTTGTGCAGCCACGGGACGCGGGGTAGCAACGCCTACAGGGCTGTTAGGCCAAGTTCCCGCCTGATGGCGCTGACAACCCCGCCGAGGTCGACCTGGCTGGTCGTGTCCACTTCCACGACCGTCCATCCAAGCGCCACAGGCTCGAAGGTCTCGGGGCTCCACAACTCTGAGGGATCTCGATGTTCGGGCACGTAACCGGGGCGTCGGGCTCTCGTCGCGTATCTCGTCTCCAGGAACGACCGGTCGCAATGGCAGAAGACCTCCACGACCGGCCCCGGGAGGCCGGCCAAGCGGTCGCGACCCTGGTCGTGGCGCCAGACGGCCTCCAGAACGGCCCCTCCTCGTGCCTCTGCCGCAACCGCCAGGAGGACCGCCACAGCGGCACTTCCAACCTGTCGTGCCGATTCCACGTCGCTGGGCGACAGGATCGACATCAGGCCGGCCTTGATGGTGTCTTTGCCAATGAGCGCCCAGCCCAACTCGTCCGCAATGGCGTGGGCCACCACGGTCTTGCCGCTGGCCGCCGGGCCGGAAACGATGACATAGCGAGGTCCAACGCTTCCCGACGGCACGGGACCGATCTTGGCCGCTTTGTCACTTCCCTGCTCAGGATTGCCGGAGGTGGGGTCGCTGTTGCATCACGCGCTATGCCTGCTTCCCGATCCGATCGCTCGAACCGAGATCGACCCCTCAGGAAATGGCTGGCGCCGGCGGCGGTCGGGGGCCATGATCCTCGCCGTGACCATGGTGATGGTGCGTCGTGCCCGCCGCGAGCGGGCCCCGGTGGGGCTTCCACCGACTTGGTGACCCCTGGGCCGCCCGGCTGGTCCGTCACGCCGGGATACGTCCCGGCGAACTAGTTCTCGACGTCGGAGCAGGCACCGGCGCGCTCACTGGCCACCTCCTGGCCGCCGGTGCCCGGGTGGTGGCCGTGGAGCTCGAACCGGGCCGGGCCCGCATCCTCCGGGAGCGCTTCGGGGCCTCGGTGGTGGTCGTCCAGGCCGACGCCTCCGACCTGCGTCTACCCCGCGAGCCGTTCCGGGTGGTCGCCAACCCACCCTTCAGCATCACCACGGCGCTTCTGCGCCGCCTCCTCAGCCCAGGCAGCCGGCTGGTCTCAGCGGACCTTGTCGTTCCTGCCTACGTAGCAGCCCGCTGGGCGGGTGGACGTGCTCCCGGCGCCCGCAGGTGGTCCCTGACCTACCGGGCGAGCGTGGCCGCCTGGCTGCCATCGAGAGCGTTCCGGCCCGCCGCGCCATCGCCGACGGCTGTCCTGCGGATCGAGCGCCACCGGGCCGGCGCCACCGGGCCGGCGCCGCCGACCCGGAGACATGGCGAACACCACGGTGGCTCTGTCGTGACGTTCGGTCGGTGATCGGGCGGGATGACTGACAGCGCCGAGCCCTCGATCTCGGACGGGATCTTCTCAAGCACGACGATGTGGAGGAGAGGTGGTGATAGGGAGTTGTAGGTCGGAGTGCCGGGCGGCAGCGCTCTACGGCGAGGTCCGCCCAGGAGGAACCGTTCAATCAAAGTCGGCGGGCAGGCTCTGGTCCTGGTGAAGTCGCACTATGCGCAGCACCTGGGACTCGGTGATCCGCCCCGTCGACAGCGGCGGCAGATCGGCGGGGTCGAACCAGCCCACCTCCAGGATCTCGTGACAAGGCGGCCGCCCGGCAGACTCCGGTCCGATCAGCGAGCAGTCGATCACGATCTTGTAGATGGCCTGCAGTCGGTGCGGGTGGTCGTGACGAGCCGTGTCCCATGCGGCCAGGAGGCGCCGAGGGCTGACCCGGTAGCCGGTCTCCTCAGCCACCTCCCGTACCGCTACTTCCCCCGGCGTATCGCCCAGGTCGGCCCAGCCACCCGGGAGCGACCAGCGCCCATCGCTGGCCTCCCGGACGAGAAGAATCTGGCCCTCGGAGAACACGGCCGCCCGCACGTCGACTTTGGGGGTGGGATAACCCTCCTCGACCAGGACCGCACGGGTCTCCCTGGTGAGAGGACCGTATTGGGCCCCGACGATCTCGTCAGCCAGCTCGGCCAGGCGCCGGTAGCGGTCCCGGTCGTAGGGGTTCTCCGAGTAGGCGAGGCCCTCCCCGGCGATGGTGTGTAGCCGCTGGACGACCCCCACCCAGTCGAGGGCCTTCGCGTCCGGGTCTTTCTCGGTCATCGACAGGGCGGGATCTGGGGCGATCTGATCGTCTGGGTCCTACCCGTCGGCCTTGGCCGACTCGGCGGCGATGTCGGCTTCTACCATCATCCGGACCAGTGACCCGAAGTCGGTCTTGGGCTCCCAGCCAAACACCCGGTGGGCTTTGGTGGCGTCCCCGATCAGCAGGTCGACTTCGGCCGGGCGCAGGAAGCGGGCGTCGGTGGTCACGTAGGGCTCCCAATCGTCGATGTCGATGGCGGCGAAAGCGGCGTCGAGGAGCTGGCGGATGGAGTGGGTCCGGCCCGTGGCGACCACATAATCGTCGGGACTCTCCTGCTGGAGCATCAGCCACATGGCCTCCACGTAATCACCGGCGAAACCCCAGTCCCGGCTGGAGTCGAGGTTGCCCAGGGTCAGCCCAGATTGGAGGCCCAGGGTGATCCTGGCCACAGCGTTGGACACCTTGCGCTCGACGAACTCCAGGCCCCGCAGGGGGCCGCCGTGGTTGAACAGGATGCCGTTGGAGGCGTGCAGCCCGTAAGACTCCCTGTAGTTCACGGTGGTGTAGTAGCCGAAGACCTTGGCGGTTCCGTACGGGGAGCGGGGGTGGAAGGGGGTGAGCTCGGTCTGGGGGGTCTCCCGCACCTTGCCGAACATCTCCGAGGAGGAGGCCTGGTAGAACCGGATCGGGTTGTTCTGGGTACCGCCCACCACCCGGATGGCCTCGAGCATCCGAAGCACCCCAGAGCCGGTGATGTCGGCGGTCAGCTCCGGCTGGCGGAACGAGAGGGGCACGTAGCTGATGGCACCCAAGTTGTAGACCTCATCGGGTTGGACCTGTTCGACCACGGCGATGAGTGAGGAGAGGTCCTGGAGGTCCCCATCGAGGAGGTTGAGCTCGGGTAGCTCCTCTTGGACGATCGCCGCCTTGGGGTTGGCCTGTCCCCGGATCATGCCGAATACCTCGTAGCCCTTTCCCAGCAGCAGGCCCGCGAGGTGTCGGCCGTCCTGGCCGGTGATGCCAGTTATCAACGCTCGCTTCATCCCCAAGCCCTCCTTCCGCCACGTTGTACCTCAGAACGCACTGGAGGTCTGCTAGGCCAGTTAGCAACGCCGCGCGTATCTGCTGAGGATGACCGTCGTGATCAACGTCCTGGTTCATGGCGTCGTTCGGCGTGCTCCAGCGACGACCTCTGTGGTGCCCTAGCCGTCGTTCAAGTGCGTTTGCCGGCGGGCCTCCACGCCGAACTCAGTCCTGCCGCGTACGGGCCCGCACCGCTGATACGGGACGTTCCTTCGCACAATATCGGCCCAGGGCGCGGGACCGCACCTCACGATCAGTGTAGGCCCGGGAGCTCGTGGTGCGCGAGGACCGCCGCTATTGGAGCGAGTCGGCTTCGGGTTGCGTCGTCCAGCTGATCGATGAGAAGAGAAGCCCCCGCCCATTTGGCCCCTGTCATACCGATGAGTTTTCGGGCGGCCAGGGCCTGGCTTCCCCGCTCAGCCCAGTCGTCGACCAGCAGGACGGAGTCCCCGGGACCGATCGCGTCTGCCTGGATCCGCAGCCGCTGTCGGATGCCTCGGTAGTCAGGCTCCGCATTGACCTCGAGTTTGTCGCCGGCAAAGAGGCCATCCTGCTTCCGGATGGCGACGAAGCCCACTCCCAAGCTGACGGCCACGGCCCCGCCGAGGAGAAAGCCCCTCGATTCGATGCCACAGATCTTGGTCACGCCCGACGTCCGCCACGGCTCGGCCAGCGCCGCGGTCACCGCGCCAAATGCCTCAGGATCGGCGAAGATCCCCCACACGTCGGCATGTCCTCTGACCCAGCGGAAGTGGGCCAGCACCTGCTCAGGGGCGGAACCGCCCGGCCGATGGGCCCGGGGGACCGCCTTGACCATCTGGAGGGCGGGATTCTGGGGGTCCCAGAGCTGAGGAAACTCCTCCAGCGCCCGGAACCCATACGCCAGGTAGAAAGCCCGCGTCTTCTCGTAGCCGTCGTCGGGGCGAGCCGTACTCAGGGTCTTCACCTGAAGGAACTCGACGCCATCCCCTGCCAGGGACTCCTCGAGATGCTCGAGCATCCTGCGGCCGATGCCCCGGCGATGATGCTCGGGCAGCACCGCCATCACGTACACCTCGGCCGCGAACTGTCCGTGGCGGACCACGGTCAGGAGACCTACGTCCTCGCCATCTATCGAGGCGATGATCGTGGGCGATCTATCGGCCACCGCCACGTAGTCATCGACGGACTCGGCGATTCCGAACCAGGTGGGCAGCGCGGCCAGGATCCTCCGACATGTGGACCCTGAGCCACTTGCCTGAACACGCAGCTGAAGCTCCCCCATAGACCGATCCTAGAGGCTGGTCCCATGCCGACATCGCCGTCCCTCACCGGCGCGTCGGCCGGCGTTCGGGCGATCGGGCGTAGCAATCCGCGCCTCGGAGGGTGTCGGCTACAAGTGGGTGCCAAGTGCCACGGGCCGAGAATCCCTCCTAAGGCTCGGATGCCGGAAGCTGCTGCAATAGCCGGTGATGCGATGTCCAGCCCGCGACGCCCCCGTCGCCCAAGGAATTGGCCCGAACGGCCAGCTCCTGGCGGAACAGCTCATGGCGGCAGGCGTAGAGACCGATGGCCCCGGAAGTGATGACCAGCTCGGTGAGCTCGACCATTGTCTCCAGGGCGGCAGGGTCGACCGGCCCGTAAGCTCGGATCAGCTCGGCCGCGGCGTCCTCCGGGAAGCCGAAGCGGCGGGCCAACACGAGCGTCGGCGCCAGATCGTACGCCGCGGGCCCGATCTGGGCCTGTTCGAAGTCCACGAGGAGGAGTCCGTACGACGCGGCCACCACGTTGTCGGGGAAGGCGTCCCCGTGAAGCACGACCGGCGCCAGTCCCTGGGTGAGCGACTCGGCTTGAGCCAGTATCCGAGCGGCCTTGCTCTCAAGGGTGGCCAGAAGGCTCGGGGGAATTTGACCGGAGGCGCCCATCTGCGCGAAGCGTTCGTCGATGCCCGCCCGGGGCGCCCAGGCCGGCACCGGCGGGGGATCGAGACGGGAGTGCAGGGATCCCAGCGCGGCGCCCATCCAAGCCATGTCCACCTCCTCCATGGTCAGGACCCGGTGGAGGGGCCAGAAGGTGGCAGCCCCGAAAGGGCCAATGACGGGCTGGTCCGGGACCTCGGAGGCCAGGGCCACCGCGGGCACGCCGGCGCGCTCAGCCCAGCGAGCAAAGACGGCCTCAGTGGCCATTCGGACTACCCCCTCCGGGGTGGTGAGCTTGGCGAAGAGGCCGGCTTCGACGGACCGGAAGATCGCTCGGCTCCGACTAGTGCGCACGAACTCCCAGCCATCCTGGCCGAGGCCGGCAATGGCAGTCGCCGCGCTCAGCGCCGCGACCTCCCAGCCCTCGATGTAGCCCACGCTCCCAGTCTCGCCGCGCAGGGTCGAAGATGCTCGACCGACACCCGGAGGGGGTTCAAGAAGTCAGCTCGTTGCACTCGACCCGGCTCGGCTTGGCCGACATCCCCGGTAGTCGCTCCTGGCTCATGGTACTTGCGGTCGTCCTGGGCCAGCCACCACATCGGAGAGAGTGGCCGGCCTCGGCGTGGGCCGGCTCGAGCGGGCTTGTGTCGTCGATAGCGATCGGTTCCGAGTCCCCGGATTAGCTCGCCGATCCGTCGTTTCGTTCGCTTCCCAAGCGCTGGCCCGGGTAGCCACGGTCGGGTCATCAGGTCGCTTTCCAGCGTCATTAGGGGCGTCGGCGCAACCGGAGCAGAAGTCACAGCACCAGACGAACTCGGCGGTGTACGGTGAGCCCTGCACCGCCGGATGAGAAGGGAGGGATGACCCGATGACTGCCCTTGAGAGCCGACGGTCGGTCACGGCCGTCCCTGATCCCCTGTCTGCTACCCGCTCCTGCTGACGCGCTGACGCGCCCGGGGGCGGGCCTTCTCCCGAAGGAGCCCTGTGGTGTCACAGCCGTTTCCCGGCGCGCTCATCGACTACGGCTGGAACGAGCGTGTCCTGGCGTTGTTCAACGAGTTCGATGGTCCGGCCATCCAGCCGGCCCGGGTGGTGCGGGTCGAACGCTCCGCCTGCGTGGCCGTCTTCCCCGACGGCACCGAGCACCTTCTTCAGGCTCCGACGCTGCCCGCGGTGGGCGACTGGGTGGTGGTGGAGGACGCCGTCATCCAAGCCGTGCTGGCCCGCTGGTCCGAGCTGTCACGGGCGGATCCCTCCGGCCACGGGACCCAGGTCCTGGCGGCCAATGTCGACCTGGTGGTCATCACCGCCCCCGCCGACCGGCTCTCCCCCGCCCGGGTCGAACGGGAACTGGCCCTGGCCTGGGACAGCGGCGCCCAGCCCCTGGTGGTCCTGACCAAGGCCGATCTGGCCCCACCCGGTCTGGAAGCGTCCCTGCGGGACCGTCTGGTGGGCGTGGACGTCCTGGCCACCAGCGCCACGGCCGATCTCGGGGTCGAGGACCTCCGCCAAGCGCTGCGCCCGCATCGCACCGCCGTGCTCCTCGGGCCCTCGGGGGCGGGCAAGTCAACCCTGGCCAATGCGGTGGTGGGGGGAGAGCGTCTGGCCACGGGCGAGGTGAGAGCCAGCGACGCCCGGGGTCGGCACACGACCACCTCCCGCCAGCTGGTGGTGGTGCCCGGGGGCGGGGTGCTCATCGACACCCCCGGCCTACGCAGCCTGGGCCTGGGCGCTGAGGTCGACCTGGATGCCGCCTATCCCGACATCGAGTCTCTGGCCGTGGGCTGTCGCTTCCGGGACTGTCGCCACCAGGCGGAGCCCGGCTGCGCCGTGACCGCCGCTGCCGGCGCCGGCTCCCTGGATCCGGCCCGTCTGGCCAGCTTCGCCAAGCTCCAGCGGGAACTGGCCGCCGAGGCCCGCCGGGTCGATCCTCTAGCGCGCAAGGAGGAGCTGTCCATCTGGAAGGCGAGGGTCAAGTCGGCCCGGGCCAACGACAAGCGCAGGATCCGATGACCCTCGTCCGTCCCGCCGAGCCCGCTGACCGGGAGTCCATCCTGGCCGTGGTCCGGACCGCCTTCGGCTCCGAGGAGGAGGTCGGCCTGTCCGAGGGGTCTGGGCCTCGTCGGGCTACCTGTCCGACCTGGAGTTGGTGGCCGAGTCCGACGGAAAGGTCGTGGGTCATGTTCTACACAGCGTCGGGATGGTCGGACCCCATCGTCTCGCCGCCCTGGCCCCGCTGGCGGTCGCCCCGGCTCACCAGCGACAAGGAGTGGGCTCGGCCCTGGTCCGCCAGGCCATCCGCCGGGCGGACTGGGCCGGGTGGCCCATGATCGTCCCTTCTGGGCCACCCCGAGTACTACCCGCGCTTCGGCTTCGAGCCGGCCATGGGACTGGGCCTTACCTACCAGGACCGCCCCGGCCCGTTCCCCGCTTTCCAGGCCCGCCGCCTAGCCGGCTACGACCATGGCATCCGGGGACGTTTCCAGTACGTGTGGGACATGGAGTGACGGCGCTCCCAGTCACGACCAACGCTGGCAGCCAACTGCCCTGACGGCTCAGGAGCTCCGAGAACTCCTCCGGCACCGCGCTGCCCGCACTGCCGGGCACCCGAACAGTGTCCAGGTGTTTGACTCGTGCAGACGGGCAGCGGCCGATTCACTTGCGTTGCCGCAGAGGCAGTGTCCGGGCGTTGTTCGGCGCTATTCGACAGCGCTTCCGGCCCGCCCCTCATCCGTCGTTCAAGTGCGTTCCGCTGTCGCCGGGTGATCACGGCACCCGAGCCTTGTCGTGTTCCGATAGCCCGTTGTTAGCGGGCGCTTTCGTGGAACAATATGGTGCGCCAAGGGCGAGACCGACGTGCCTGTCGGCGCTGGGGGGTTCCAATGAGCCGGATCGGGATAGCCGGAGCTGGCATAGGAGGACTTATCCTTGCCGTCGCCCTAGAAGACCAGGGCACCGACGTCATCGTCTTCGAGCGTGACGGCGAGGTCCGCGACTCGGGGGCCGGCATCTCGCTCTGGCCCAATGCCCTGGCCGCTCTCGATGCCGTTGGGCTCGGAACGGTGGTTCGAAACCTCGGCCGGGAGCTGGCCTCCGGCGGCCTGCGACGGATCGATGGTGACTCCGGCGCAACTTTCTCCCGGGCTGGCTTCGAGTCCGCTTTTGGCGAGGGGCTCGTCTGTATCCATCGAGGCGAGCTGGTGTCCAGCCTGGCCAAGCGTCTGCGGGCCGGGACCATCCGGACCAACAGCCAGGTGGTCGGATACGAGGTCTGGGCCGGCGGCATCCGGGTGCGCCTGGCTGATGGGTCACAGGTCGAGGCCGACGGACTGGTGGGCGCCGACGGCATCCACTCCGGCGTGGCCAGCCAGCTGGCCGGGCGCCTCCGGTACCACTACAGCGGCTATACCGCCTGGAGAGGTGTGGCCGAGCTTGAGGCCGACGCCGATGCCGACTCGTTCTGGATCTGCCTGACATCGGGGCATGAGTTCGGCTGGCTGCCCTTGCTCGGTGGACGGACGTACTGGTTCGCCACTGCCTGGCTTTCCGAGGGGCAGGTGCTGGCCCAAGGAGACCAGACCTACTTGAAGGAGGTCTTCGGCAACTGTCCCGATCCCATCCCCCAGCTCTTGGCTGGTACTCCGCCGGACGGCTGGGTCCGCAACGACATCGTCGATCGGAGCGTCCCCCGACGCTGGGGCGAAGGGGCGGTCACCCTGTTGGGGGATGCCGCCCATCCGATGAGGCCGCACCTGGGCCAGGGAGGCTGCCTGGCCATCGAGGATGCCGCGGTGTTGTCCCAGTGTCTCGGTGACGGCACCCACATCCCGGAGGCCTTCCGACTCTACGAACGACGCCGGTCCCGCCGGGCACGGAGGGTGGTCCGGCTCTCCCGCCACGCCGGGTTCACGTACCGGGAGGGCTGGAGATCGGTCGTCTTCGACCGAGTATCGGCCCGAGTGCCGCCATTGCCGGTAAGGCCGTTCCTTCGGGCCGTCGCCCCGGTGGCCGGGTACCGGGCCGGAGCTCGGGCTGTGGCCGTCGGCAAGCCGACCAGGCGTCCGATCGTCACCAGTCTGATCCCTGGCACCACCCCGGCAAGGTTGAAGGACCACCCATGAGGCCCGCCCGGAGAGAACCAGCAGGTCCGGGCGGCCATGGCTGAGCCGGCCCGGTTCCCCAGGGTCCCCTTCGACGTGGCTCGCTACGTGGCCGGGGTCAGCTCTGGGCGGGAGTGCTTCATCTGTCGGATCGTGAGCGGGGCCGACACCCGCCATGAGATCATCTACCGGGACGAGGCCCACATCGCCTTCTTCAACCGGTTCCCGACCCTGTCCGGCTACACCCTGGTCGCTCCGCTGGAGCACCGAGAGCAGGTGGTGGCCGACTTCGATCTGGACGAATATCTGGCCCTCCAGGCCCTGGTCCACCGGATCGGGCGGGCCATGGCCGAGGTCCTGCCCACCGAGCGCCTCTACCTCATGAGCCTGGGCAGCCAGGCGGGTAACAGCCACGTCCACTGGCACGTGGCCGCCCTGCCTCCCGGGGTCGCCTACCGGGACCAGCAGTTCGCCGCCCTCATGGCCGACGACCAGGGCTACCTGGACATCCCGGCCGCCGAGCTAGCGCGGTTGGCCGTGGCGCTCCGCCAGGCGCTGGAGGCCCAGCGCGAGTGAACCAATACGAGACCGTCCGACCGCTGCTCGTCGAGCGGGTCATCCCCGCCTACGGTCGACTGGGCCGCATCGCCTTCGTCTACGCCCAGGGCTCTCTGGTCGAGGGCCTGGCTACCCAGGCGGACCTGGACCTGGTCGTGGTGTGGGACGAGGAGCCTCCACCAGTGCCAGCCAGGGCGGGGTTGGGCCTGGCCGAGCCGGCTCCGAAGCCGGAGTGGTTCCACCAGCGCGGGTTCATCCTGGACCGGTTCTGGATGGCCGGCCAGCAGATCGATACCAAGCACGTCCCGATCGCCGAGGTCCGCGATTGGGTTGGCCAGGTCGAGGCCGGTGGTGGGACCAGCGGCTACCCGATGCCCGTGATCGCCGTGGCCGGCTTGTTGGCTGGCGAGGTGCTCGTGGATGAGCGCAGCGAGGCTCGGGCGCTGCGCGCCCGGCTCCAGACGGTGCCGGCCGCCCTGGTCACCCACACCTCGGCGGTCTTCGCCCCCGAGGCTCTCGACCTGTTCCTGGAGCAGCTGGAAGCCTGCGTCGCACGGGGGGACGGCCTGCTCTTCTACTCCATGGCCACCGACCTGATGGGGAAGGCCTACATCGCCTGGTTCGCTCGGCAGGGCAGGTACTGGCCGCATGAGAAGCGTCTCCAGACCCGCCTGGTCCATCTCGGTCGTGCCGACCTGGCCGAGGGCGACGCTGCCATCTGGTCTGCCGCATTGCCGGAGGCCTTCTCGGCGCTCCGGGAACAGCTGGATCGACTGCGGGCGGACCAGGCCTGGCCCGGGTCGACAGACTGACCGCCCGCCAACCGTCTATGCGCCGACCGCGGTGGCGCACCCTGGCCCAGCCCTTGCCTACTCTCCTGGGCGGACATGGGGAGGAGCCGTCAGTATGAACCAGGAGCAGACCCGGGCCTTCGTGTCGGACAACCCGGGGCGCGACGTGCAGAGGGTCGCCACGGCCCGTTTCCTGGGCCAACCCCCGGACAAGATCTACGAGCCGGTCTGGGGAGTCATCGGGAACCTCGGCGACAGCCAGTGCTACCTGGGGGTCACCCAGAAGGTCGATGCCGTCCAAGCGGCCCTGTCCGAGAGGATCGCCCGAGCTGACCTGCCAGTCAGGCTGATCGCGCCTGCCTACACCCTCGGCGTTTCTGATGGCCAGCTCAACGGGACCGCCAGGATGCGCTATTCCCTGATCGGCAGGGAGATCGTCCACGACGCCGTGTCGCTGCATCTGGCGGCCAACGACATGAGCGGCGTCATCGCCGTGGTGGCCTGTGACAAGCCCCCCGTCGGGACCCTGGCGGCCCTCCTCGAACACGACCGGCCCGCCGTCATGGTCTCGGACGGCTCGGTCATCCCCGGAGTGGACCCCGAGACCGGCGACCGCATCGATCTCGTGGCCGCCTTCCAGGTGGCCGGCGATCCCGACCCGGAGCGGCGGACCCGCTACGCACTGCACGGCTGTCCAGGGATCGGCAGCTGTGCGGCCATGTACACCTACAACACCATGCAGTCCTTCCTGGCCGTGCTGGGCATGGAACCCCTCCACATGGTCGCCCCGGCGGCCGAGGACGTCCGGCGCCTCAAGGACTTCCCCGACCAGCTGGTCGACGCATTGGTGACCATGACCGAGCAGGAAATCACGCCCCGGGCCATCGTCACCCCGAGCGCCCTTCGCAACGCCCTGACGGTGGCCATCGCCCTCGGAGGCTCGACCAACGTTCTTCTCCACAGCGTCGAGATCGCCCGGGCGGCCGGGATCGACCTTTGGGGACAGGTCATTAGCCAGGAGGAGTTCAACGCGCTATCCCGCCGGTTACCCGTCCTGGTCGACGCCAAGCCGTTCGGCCAGTACTACATGGTGGACATCGAAGCCAAGGGCGGCCTGCCCGCCATCGTCAAGGAGCTGCTCGACCACCAGCTCCTCGACGGCACCTGCCTCACCTGCACGGGCGAGACCCTGGCCGAGCAGGTGAACAGGATCGATCCGCCGGGCCCGGACCACGACGTCGTCCACTCCGTGGATCGACCCTTCAAGGCCACCGGCGGGCTTCGCCTGCTCCGGGGGAACCTCGCCCCCGACGGGGGTGCCGTCGTCAAGGTGGCGGGGATCGAGGAGGGCCTCCGAGACGGGCTGTTCACCGGTCGGGCCCGGGTCTTCAACAGCGAAGCTGCCCTGCTCGAGGCCCTCGAGCAGACCCCAGACGCGTTTGCCGACGGTGACCTCGCCGTCGTCCGCTACGAGGGACCGAAGGGCGCTCCTGGCATGCCGGAGATGCTCGACCCGACCTCTAGGATCACGACTCTGTGCCGGCAGAGGGACATCACCATCGGGCTCATGACCGACGGCCGCTTCTCGGGAGGATCCATCGGCCTCGTCATCGGGCATGTGGCGCCCGAGGCTTATGAGGGCGGCCCTATCGCCCTGATTCACGACGGTGACACGGTCGTGGTGGACCTCAACGCCGATCGTCTGGACTGCACCCAACTCGCCGAGCCCGGCGAACTCGAGCGGCGCTCCGAGGAGTGGAGGCGAGCAGCCGCAGCCAACGGCGGCTCACACCCGGATGCCCGGCCCGTTGAGCACCGGTTGTTGCGGCGAATGCGGGCTACCGCCCGGACGGCTCTGCTCGGGGCAGGGATGGAACCCGCTCCGTCCTGATGATCAGTCGGCGCCGCCAAGGACACGACAGCCGGACTGCTGCGGCCATCAACCTCGCGGCAGTAATAGTCGACGGCGTGTTCCCGACGACCGCTCCCGACATTCTGCGTGGCCTGAAGGGCGTTCCGAGTCGACCACAAACCGTTATCGGGCAATCAAGCCGCCCGGCTCACCTTCAACGGCATACCAGAAGCTCCGGAGATATTGAGCGGCGTCGCGAGGGATTAGGGGCGCCCTGAGCCGCCGACCTTTGGGCAACCGGTCCTTGAGTCAGCTGGTGACTGAAGCTGTGAGGCGTTGCAGCGAAGCGAGACCCGGCGGACCCCAGGTGGCCTTTCCTCCCGGCAGACCACGAAGACCGCCCAAGCCGATACCGAGGCAGCCGAAAGCCCGCCAGATTGCCCACCCTCGGGCCCTTCGCCATGTCGCGCTGTCCGGGACCGCGTATGCCCTCCGGAACCGATAGATGGCCTCGTTGTCAGGGAGAAGGATCCAGATAGAGGCCAGGTCACATGCGGGGTCACCAGCACAAAGGTCACCGAAATCGACCACTCCGCAGAGGCTGCCCTCCTGGGTGAGGACATTGGCCGGATGAAGGTCCCCGTGCAGCCAGAGCGGCGGCCCCAGCCACTCAGGGGCGGCCAAGGCGTCGTCCCACAGGGCGCGGACGGCATCCGGGTCGGGAATCAAGGCGAAATCACTCCCGGCCACGGCCCCGCAGAGCTCCGTCAGCGAGCCGAACTGACTCTCGACTCCTTCGGCCACCTGTCCCAGTGATCCGCCTCGGCTACGGCCTAGGGGCGCCTCGGGCGGTGCGGGCTGGTGCAGGGCGGTCAAGAACCCGGCAAGCGCTTCAGCGGCCTCGGCGCCGCCGGTGGCAGGAGCGAGGTCGGCCGGCGTGCCGGAGAGCCAAGTGGTGACGATCCACGGCCGCGGGTAGCGCCTCGAGGGGCGACCGAGGCGCTGGGGAACGGGAACGGGCAGGGGCAAGCGCGGGGCCAAGACCGGAAGCCAGGTGTACTCCTTGAGCAACAGCGCGTCTGCGGTCTCTGTCGCCCACGGCAGGCGAACGGCCAGGTCCTCGCCAAGTCGCCACAACTGGTTGTCCCAGCCGCGGGCACCGAGCGAGATGGGCAGGTGGGCCAGATCGGGATGCTGGTCGGCCAACAACTCCCCGACCAGCTCGGCAGTCAACTCCGTCGCGCTAGGCACCAAGGTGGTGACGGTAGCCAGGCCGGTTCCATCCTGCTCAAATTCAAGGTGCCTAGTAGGCCATCCCTGTATCCTCAGCGGTCATGCCCAGGTCACTAGCCACGACCACGCCGGAAGTCCTCCGGCGCTGCGTGCTGACCTGAAGCACCCAACCAGCCCCGGAGCAATGCTCCGAGGCTGATGCCCCGCCGCTGCGCTCCCAGGGCCTGAACGCCAAGGAGCGAAGCATGAGTGATGAAGCTAGGCCCGACCTTCTGGACCACCGGGACATCAACCGGGACGTCTCCGTGTTCGCCACCGACCCGATGGTGGGATCCGGCCTACCCCTCTGGCTCCCCGCCGGGGCCGTAATCCGCCGGGAGCTCGAGACCCTAGCGGCGGAGATCGCTAGATCCGATGGCTGCGTCGGCGTCTACACGCCCGTCCTGGCCAAGCGGGCGCTGTTCGAGACCTCGGGCCACTGGGCCAAGTTCAGCGACGACATGTTCCCGACGATGCGGGTCGGCGGCGACGAGTTCGTCCTGCGCCCGGCCAACTGTCCCCATCACGCCATGATCTACGCCGCCGGCCATCGCTCCTATCGGGACCTGCCCATCCGGCTCAACGAGCTGGGAGCCATGTTCCGGGCGGAGCGCTCCGGGGTGCTCTCGGGCCTGAGCCGGGTCCGCCAGATCAACCTCGATGACACTCACGTCTTCTGCCGCCCCGATCAGGTCCGAGAGGAGGTGGAGCGGGCTCTACGCTCCGCCCTTCGGGCTCAGGCGATCCTCGGACTGCCCGTGGACTACGTCCGCCTCTCCCGCCGGGACCGATCGGACAAGTACCTGGGGACCCCTCAGCAATGGCAGGAGGCGGAGGAGGCACTACGAGCGGCCGGCCTCGCCGTGCTGGCCGGGAGTGGGCTCCGGTTCGAAGAGGCCGAGGGAGAGGCCGCCTTCTACGGCCCTAAGCTCGACCTCCAGGTCCGGGATGGCCGAGGCCATGAGGAAACCATCGCCACCGTCCAACTCGACTTCAGTCAGCCCGAACGCTTCGACCTGACCTACCGGGCTGAGGACGGGACCCAGCGGCGGGTCGTGATGATCCATCGAGGGACGGTGGGCGCCATGGAGCGGGTCGTGGCCGCCCTCCTGGAGCGATACCAGGGTCGCCTGCCCTTCTGGCTGGCCCCGGTTCAGCTCTGTCTGATGCCGGTCGGTCCTGAACACGATGAGCCCGTCCGTAGTCTCCTCGATCGCCTACTGAAGCCAGGGATCCGGGCGATGGTCGAGACCCGAGGCTCCCTCGGTGCCCGAATCCGGATGGCCCGGCAGCGACGTGACGCCGTAATTGGCGTCGTCGGCGATGCGGAGCAGGAGCACAACGAGGTTCAGGTCATCGATGTCGCCTCGGACTTCACCGGCGCCGTCAGCCACGACCGACTCACTGGGCTGCTTGTAGAAACCCACCAAAGTCGGGTGAGGCTCATCGACTGGCGATAGGGGTGTCAGAAAGGGCGCCCGGCCGACCCTGACCCGTCTCGTTCCCGGTCGGGTCGGTGGTCGGCACGACTCTGCCGAGCGCAGGTGTCGACTCGGACCTCTTGACCGGAGGGCGGAGCGATAGGCGGTGCTGCCTGGTGCCGCCTCAGGTAAGCGTCAATCGAAGTCAGCCGGCAGAGCCTGGTCCTGGTGAAGCTGCACAATGCGGAGCACCTGGGACTCGGTGATCCGCCCAGTTGACAGCGGTGGGAGATCGGCCGGGTCGAACCAGCCCACCTCGAGGACCTCGTGGGAAGGCGGACGATTCTGCTGGCTTCCGACCAAGGAGCAGTCGATCACGATCTTGTAGATGGCCTCGAGGCTGCGGGGGTGGCCATGGCGAGATTTGTCCCATAGAGCCAGGAGGCGTCGGGGGCTGACGATGTAGCCCGCCTCCTCGGCCACCTCCCGAACCGCCACCTCCCCCGGTGTCTCGCCCAGATCGGCCCATCCGCCCGCGAGCGACCAGCGTCCATCGCTGGCCTCCCTGACGAGGAGGATTTGGCCGCCGCGGAACACTGCGGCCCGCACGTCGACCTTGGGGGTTGGATATCCCTCCCCGATGAGGACCGCCTCCCCGCCTGTGGAGAGAGAGCCTGACTGCGCAGTCACGATCTCGTCGGCCAGCTCCGCCAGGCGCCGGTAGCGATCGCGGTCATAGTCGTTCTCTGAATAGGCGAGACCCTCCCCGGCGATGGTGCGCAGTCGCTGGACGACTTGGATCCAGTCCAGGTCCTGAGAGCCCGGCTCGTCGGCGATCACCGTGCACGCAGCCCCGCGGGCTCGGAGTCCGCCATCGCCAGCTGAGACCGCACCCAGTCGGCGACGACCGCGGCATCGACGCCTTGGGTGGTGTCGACCCGCAGGAGCGGCCCGCCCAGATCCATGGGCCGGGCCGTGGCCATGAAGCCAGCCACCTCGTCGAGGCCGGGGAGGGGGTGGAAGCGGTGGCAGGGATGCAGCCCGGCGTGGCGGTCCTGATACCGACGGTGGAGCACCTCCGGGGAGGTCGTCAGGTAGACCTCGATCGGGGCGGTGTGCAACTCCAGGATCGGCGCGGCAGAAAGCTCCCCGAACGGAGCCTCCAGGATGAGGCGCGGGCCCAGACCGGGAGCCAGCCGCCACAACACGTCGAAGGCGACAGCCCCCAGCCGTCTCGACCACCCCAGAGGATCGACCCCTTCCCCGGGTGGGATGGCGTCCCAGAGGGCCTCTTTGATGTCGTCCTTGCCCAGCCGAGGCAGGCCCAGATGGCGGGCGAGGGCAGGTCCCAGGAAGGACTTGCCGCTACCCGGGACGCCGTTGAGGAGGACCAGAGCACCCAGCACAGGGCGGCATCCTCGCGCTCGGTAGGACCAGCCGCCATCGCGCCGGTGCCTTCGACGGCGCTGGTCCAAGGACGGAGGGTCCCGCCGAGGGCTCGCCTGTTGCCGATGGCGTCGGCGTGGTGCCGATGGGGACGCAGCAGGTGTTCGTAAGTGAGATCCGTAGCCGTCTGATACCGAGCGCGGTCGGGGCCGGGCATTGCGACGGCCGGATGACGCTCGGGGTTGGCGGTTCTTCATCTGAATCTGGTTCGGGCGGCGTTGCCGCTTCGCCGGTCATAAACACCCTGCTCGTGCGTGCCTTGGCGGTTAGGTTCGGGCGTCCATGAGGGTGCCGGAGCATTGCTTGGCTGACCTGCGGGAGCGGGGTTATATGGTGTTCGAGGGCTTCCTCGATGTCGACGAGCTAGCGGCGGCCCAGGAAGCTCTGTGGCGGCACTACCCCCGGCCCGAGGAGTATTTCACCGACCCGGCTGCTCACGCCTGGTTGGCCAGGAGCCAATGGGCCGGCGAGGTCAGGGCGCCGTGGCGGTCGTGGGATCTGAACCGCCTGGCTTTCCACCCCGACCTTCTCGATCTGGCCGAGCGGTTCCTGGGCTCGGCCGACCTGCATCTGTACAACGCGGAGCTGTGGGCCAAATACGGCGGGGCCGTTGACTACGAACAGGCCCACCACCGCGACTTCGGCAACCACAGCCTCGTGGTCCCCAAGCGGTCCGACCCGGCCACCCAGTTGCAGACTTGGATTCTCCTATCCGACGTCGGCGATGACGACGGCCCCACCAAGGTCGTCCCGCTGTCCGTCGCGGAGAGCGTCCCGTACTGGCCCGAGACGCTCGATGGATCGTCCAACGACTACATGAACTACCTGGCGGCCGGAGCCTTCGCCGACTCGGAGGTCTCGGTGACCGGCCCGGCCGGGACCCTGTTCTGTCTGAGGACCGACACCGTGCACCGGGGCTCCCGCATGACCGGCGAGCGCTCGAGCCGGTTCACCCTGCTCGCCGACTACGAGGTGTGGGGACCACGCTGGACGGGCCGGATCGCCTGGGCCGCCGACTCGCTTAGCCCCGACTGGGCTGAGCTCATCGAGCGGGCGACTCCCCGGGAGCGGTCGGTATTCGGCTTCCCCGCTCCTGGGGACCCGTACTGGGACGAACAGACCTTGGCCGACACCCAAGCGCGCTACCCGCGGGCCGACCTGACGGCCTACCTCACCGGGCACGGGGCGGCGCCGGCGTGACACCGATGACTCCGCCCTGGTAATTCGGCCGCCGCCGACTCTGTGATGATCGGGTCAGCTGATCCGAAGCGTCCCGGAGCCGACGGTCGGGGCGGGTCACGAAAAGCCGTCTCGTCCCGACTGAGGGGTACTGATGGGGTGCTCGGGGCGGCTGCGAGTAGCCGAAGTCGCGTAACCCACGGCGAGGCGCGCTCAGACGCCTTGGTCGGGCATGGTCTCAGACGGCCAGGAATCTCGGACCGGGCCTCGTCTGCCATGCTGTGGGTACAGGGTTGGGCGGGGAAGGACAGTCGCGACAGGACACCATCCCACCCGGGAAGGAGACAAGGCGATGCCCTCAGCGAAGTCGAATGAGCGCCAAGTGCTGCTCCGCCATTTGAACGCTCAACGTGAGCGCATTTTCGCGGCCCTGGAGGGCCTTGAGGCCGACGACCTTCGCCGTCCTGTTCTTCCGTCTCGCTGGACCTGCCTCGGGCTGGTGAACCACTTGTCCTTGGACGTGGAGCGCTTCTGGTTCCAGGCCATCATCGCTGGGGAGCAGGCAGCCGTAGGAGATGTCCTTGGCTCGTCGGGCAATGCCTGGGACGTAGGCATCGAGGCTTCCGCTGAGGCGGTACTGGAGGGATACCGGCGCAACATCGAGCGTGCCGATACGATCATCGCCACCGCCTCCCTTGATGCGGCTCCTGCGTGGTGGCCCGAGAGCTTGTTCGGCTCGTGGCGGCTCGAGAACGTCCGAGAGATCCTGCTCCACGTCATAACCGAGACCGCCGCCCACACCGGTCACCTGGACGCGGCGCGAGAGTTGATCGACGGCAAGCAACACCTCGTACTCACCGAGTGACCCTTCGAACAGCTGGGCCAAATGGCGGCCCCACCTCGACCCCAACCGAGGGGAGTCGGCGGTCATGGACAGAACCGTTGAGTGCCGACCGTTACCCACGTACACCGCGATCCCGGGCTGGGTGCCGACGCCCTCGGTGTCTCCGGCAGGCACCCAGGGTGACTGGCTGGACCAGCTTCTCTCATCTCTTTCGGAGCGACCACACCGCCCTTGAGCCCGAAGCCCTCGATTCTCTGTTGGAAGGCATCGGCGTGGCCATCGAGGACCTTGGCGGCTCAGTCGTCTGGCTTGATCGACGCCGACGCCGTCATGGCCTGAGCGGACCTCGCCGCCGCCCTGTAGGCCGGGTGGCCCTCAGGGTGGAGGACCGTCCTCAGGGCAAGGTGTGGGGATAGTCGACCTTCCACCATCCGGAGGGGCTTGTCGGCCTGTGCCGCCCGAGGTCCGGGCGCAAGCCCGCACCGGCCTTGTCCAAGGTCCGGCCGGCGTGGCCGAGATCTGCTGGGCGCCCGTTCGGGGGGTCGGGTCCTGGCGGGCCCTCGCCAGCGGGCACGAAACACCGGGGGGTGGGGACCACGTGGAGGCGGTTTTGGAGGTACTGGGGGACCGTGTAGCTCATGTGGTGGTGAACGTCAGGCTGGGCTGCCCGGCCCTCGGGGTGTCCCGGGCCATCGATGCTGTGATGACTCGGGGCTCCTCGGCTGGCCGTCCCGCGCCCGAAGGAGATGGATCCCTCCAAAAGCGCTTCTCGCAGGCAACAAGAGGCTCCGGTAGGTACTGTCAGACCTCGGGGGACGCGGATGACCATGAGCGACGATGACGTGGTGGGCAGGTCTGGAACGGTCACGACCCGCATACGCGGTGGCGACCTGCCGGGGGAAGTGCACGTGGCGATCCGGGGGGGCACCGAAAGCTTCATCGCCTACTCAGACGATGAGATCCCGCGGGGAGAGACGGTCCTCGTCTTCCGCAGCCGTGGCCCCCGCGCCGTCGACGTGATCCCCTACCCCGACGCCGACCTGGCCCCAGAGCCAGCTTGACCAGACCACCAGCTTGACCAAGCCCAAGCTGCGACCCCGGTCGCAGTGCCAGACGGAGGACCATGTTCGGATACCGGATACCCAACCCCGATCAAGCCATGATCGTCAGCGGAGCCAAGCCCCGAGGCGACCAAGCCACGCCCTTCCGGATAGTCACCGGTCACGGGAAGTTCGTGAACCCGTTCCGGTCCAAAGTCTCCTTTCTGTCTCTCTCGATGCAGGAGGCGGAGGTTCAGGAGCCCTGTGTGACCCAGCAGGGGATCACCCTGATGGTCAAGGCGGTAATCGCCTTCAAAGTGGGCGATGACGCGGGATCGATCGTGAACGCGGCTCGACGCTTCCTAGCTGATGAAGACCAGATGCCTCGCCTCACCGGACGCATATTCGCCGGCCACCTCCGCTCCATCGTGGGCTCGATGACGGTGGAGGACCTCATCCGCGAGCGCCAGAAGCTGGCCGAAGAGATCCTCGATGCCTCCAAGCCGGAGATGGCCAAGCTCGGACTGGTGGTTGACTCCCTGCAGATCGAGAGCATCGACGATCAGGGTTCTGGATACATCAATGCCCTGTCCCAACCTCATGTCGCCGCCGTCAACCAGGCCGCCCAGATCGCCCAGGCCCAGGCCGATCAGGCGGCCGCCGAGGCACGCCAGGAGAGCGACCGCAACCAGGCCGACTACCAGCGCCAGACCGCCATTGCCCAGGCCCGCTACAAGGCGGAGGTCGATCAGGCCCAGGCCAAGTCGGCCCAGGCCGGTCCGTTGGCGGCGGCTCAGGCCCAGCAGGAGGTCCTCGCCGAGCAGGCCAAGGTGGCCGAGAGGAACGCCGAGCTGCGGCGCCAGCAACTGGTGGCTGAGGTCGGCGCCCCAGCTGAAGCCGAGGCGGAGCGTATCCGCACGATTGCCAAGGCCAACGCCGACTCCACCAGCTTTGGAGCGGAGGCGGCGGCGGCCAACGGGAGGATCGCCCTAGATCAGCAGTTGATTGCGATGCTGCCCCAAGTCAGCCAGAACCTGGCCGGAGGACTGGCCAACGCCAATGTCACCATCCTCGACGGGGCTTCAGGCTTCAATCACCTGGTCGCTGAGCTCGGGGCTCAGGCGGCTGCCATCCTGGCCGCCGTTCGAGCCGCGGCCAACAGCGGCGCCAATGAGACGGGCAACTCGGGACCGCCGATCGAAGGCTAGTGCGTCCAATTCGACGCGGGTCGAGGGTACTGACGGAGCCTTGATCCAGAGAGACTGGGCAAGGTGGTAGTGGCCGCGGCGCCGATAGCGAACGCCTTCGCAGTCGTGGAGTGAGTGAGTAAACCGTCGCTCGCGAGGACTTAAAGGGGTTGCACTAATACCTTGACATAACGGTCATAAAGAAAGACCGGTGTGCTCCAGGAATTTGAAGCACAGCTGTGTGTCAACCCCGGCCCGCTCCAGCGCCGTCTCCGCGGCCGCGCGGGCCTCCTCAATGGTCTTGGGACACAGGTTGGCCAGCTCGGTACCTTTCATGTTCCCCCACAACAGCTCTATCGGGTTGAGGTCATGGCCGTAGGGAGGCAGGTACTCCACCATTAACCAGGACCGCTGCTGTGAGATCCAGTCGATCATCTCGGCCGAACGATGAGACGGAAGCCGGTCCCAGATGAGGGTGATCTTGTCCCCGGCGAAGTGGTCGTGGAAGTCCTCCAGGAACTCGATGACGGTATCGGTGTCATAGGCCTCGGCCTGGAAGCCGAAGACCAGGGCCGCCTCGGAGCCGTCCCAGCGATAGGCCAGGGCGCCCATGACGGAGATCTTGGACCAGGAGAAGCGATGGCGCAGGACGGGGGTCTGGCCTCTCGGAGCCCAGGTGGCCCGCACGGCCGGGAGCAGGCTTATCCCGCTCTGGTCGGCGAAGACGATCCACGCCTTCCTGCGCCTGGCGCTTTTTTTATGCGGGGCCAATCCTTCTGCGCCCAGTCGATGATCGCCTGATCATCGCGCTCCAGGGCGCGCCGGGCCGGGCGCTGGCGGGACCACTCCAGGCGCTCCCTCAGCAGCTTCCAGGTTCCCGAGGTCGAATAGGACACCCCGGTGACCGACTTGATCACCTCCGCGACCCGGGCCAGGGTCCACAACCCGTTGTCTGAGGTTGCCCAGGTTTTGTGGACACACGGTTATGCCGCTTGTGGCCTGCTGGCCAAAGCTAGCTCGTAGCGGATGGGGCTGAGGTTGCCGGCCTTGGTGCACCGGCGTTGGTGGTTGTAGAAGCTGATGTAGGCAGCGACACCGGCTCGGAGCTCTTCGAGGGTGGTGAAGGTGTTGCGGTAGAAGTACTCGTGTTTGAAGATGGACCAGAAGCTCTCGGCGCTGGCATGGTCATAACAGCTGCCGGTGGCGCCCATGGAACGGACCAGGTCGACGTCCCCGCAGGCCTTGATGACCTTGGCGTCGTTGAACTGACTGCCCCGGTCGGTGTGCAGGACCGTGCCGGCCACCTGGGCGAAGCGGGTCGTGACTGCCCCTTCCAGGGCTTCGAGGACCAGCTCGGTGCGCATGTGATCAGCGATGGACCAGCCCAACACCCGAGAGGAGCCCTCATCTCGGATGGCACACATGTAGGCCTCGCCGGCTCCGACCCGCAGGTAGGTGATGTCCGAGCTCCACAGCTGGTCGATCCCATCGGGGTGGAAGTCCCGGTTGACCAGGTCGGGGGGATAGGCGGCCCCCGGGCCGGCCTGGGTGGTGACCTTGAACAGCCTGGGGCTGACCCCGACCACACCCAGGGCGGCCATGCGGGCCGCCACGGTGTTGTGGCTGACCGACTCACCGGCCTCGTGCAGGTCGGTGGTGATCCGGGGCGAGCCGTAGGTTCCCTTGGAGGCCCGGTGGAAGATGATGATCTTGGCGTCCAGGTCGGCCCGGCGAACCTCGCTGGGCAGGGCGGGGCGGTCCTGGGCGGCCCGCCACCGGTAGTAGCCGGCGGTGGAGACCTCCAAGAGACGGGCCATCCGGGTGATCTCGAAATTGGCGCACTCCACGGCCATCAACGCAAATCTCTCTGCTTTGGTGGATTGGAAGCGAAGTACGCGGCAGCTTTTCCCAGGAAGGCGAGGTCCTTATCCTGCTCGGCCACCTGGCGACGCAGTCTTGACAACTCCGCCCGCTCCGCGGCGGTCAAGGGCTCATCCGAGCCCCCGGACAGCGTCTCGAGCCGGCGGCGCTCATCGCGGACCCATCGGGCCAGCGAGCTGTCCACCACCGACAGCTCGGCGGCCACCTCGACCACCGACCGGCCCGTGTCGATGACCCGGTGGGCGGCCTCGGTCTTGAACTCCAGGGTGAACTTGCGTCTTGTAATTCCCATTGAGGGACATCCTTCCAGCCGACCCTTGGGTCAGCCTGTCAGGTGTCCACAAAACCTGGGGAACCTCACACCATCGTGGGCGCCAGGGCCCTGGAGGAGACCGCGGGCGTGGTCATCACCGTCCCGAACAGGCTCGAGGTCTCGACGGCCGAGCTGCGTTCGAGCTGGGATAGGCTCCGCGGCGGTAAGGGTTGTCTTGGGGGGTCGAATGAGCCGAGCGGTCGCTGACCAGGTCCTTGAGTTGGTGAGTGCACGGAATGAGCCGGGTCTCTCAGCCCTCTTCGATCAGAACATGCGTACGCAGGTGCCGCCGCAGAAACTCAGGGATGTCTGGCAGCGAACCGCGGCCAACGGGAGCCTGGTACGCACTGGGGAGCCGGTTAGATCGGAGCTACCTGACGGAGCAGAGCTATACGACTATCCCCTGCAGTACGAGAAGCGCAGAGCCCACTTACAGGTGGTCATCCGGGCGGGCCAGGTGGCCGGGCTCTTTGAACGCCTTGGAGAGCCCAGCGGTCGCTGGAAGCGATCGCGAGGGATGTGGCGACAGGTCTTCCGCCCGAGCCCTGCCTAGAGAACGAAAAGCCAATCGCTCGGCGGTGGCCGGCCGCCGTCCGATTGCTCGTATCGGCATTCACTTGACAGCGAGTATGCCGCCCATTGGCCCTAGGCATTTGCTGTTACACCCGATGGCCAGACTGCGGCCGTGAGCCGTACAGATGACGACCCCGTACCTCCGGGCATTTGGCTGGATCTCGATGAGGCACTTCGCACCTTGGAGGCGCTCGAGGATGCTCGCCTCGCATTACGCAACGCAGGCGTCTCCCCGGGACTGCAGGATGAACTGGCGACCGTGATCCGGCAGCTCCACGGTAGGCTCGGGTTTGAGGAAGGAGGCCTGCTGTGAACGAGTCCGAGATTCTGCTACCGGCTGAGTTCGCACAGCGCGCTGGGGTTCCCACCAGAGTCGTAATCCAGGCGATGTACGAAAAGCGGATACCGCGGGTGAAGCTGCCAGACGGCACCCTCGGCATCCCCGCGGACGCCTTGGAGACCTTCCAGGTACCCGCCGGCGGCTGAATCCCGCAGTCTCAAGGTGCCTCTCGCGGCGCTCTGTTGTAGCTGTCCCCCCGCTGCCGCCCGCCCCCAGAGGGGGCGGTTGCCCTCAGCGTCGAAGACTCGTCTCCCGTGCTGAAGAGTTTTCTCTATCCCTTGTCGCACACCCCTGGCAGGATGGCGAGCGGGTTTGGATTCCCGATCAGCGCGTGCAAATAGGGGACAGTTATGAACTCTTATCAAGAGGAAGTTGGACCAGCACATGGCGGCCGAGGCGTCGCTGGACCGGGAAGCCCTGGCTCTGGCCGGCTAGGCAGCCTCCGGCCCCGGGCGGACCGCCCGGCCGCCCTGATCAGAAGGCCCGGCCTCGGCGGTGCCGGCGGGGGTCCAGGAAGTAGACGATGAGGGCGGCAAAGGCCACCGACAGCACCAGGCCCAGGCCGAACGAATAGCGGTAGCGCAGGCCGAAGACCAACCTTCCCACCAGTCCACCCAGGAACGAACCCCCGACCCCGACCAGGGCGGTGCGGAGGATCCCCATCGGGTTGGGTCCGGGCACGACCAGGCGGCCCAGGGCGCCGACGACCAGGCCGGCCAGGAACAGGGAAAGCAGCAGGAAGAGCATGCGTCAGTGTCCCACCGTTCCCTGGTCCCCGGGCCGGTCCGAATCCCGAGTGACTTGATCGGGTTTATCAGGTAAGGTTTCAGCCCTATGACGGCAACCACGCTGGGGGCCAGGCCCCGTCTGATTTCCTTCCCCGACCCGGTCAACGAGGTCTCCGCCCGCCTGGTCGCCACCGGCGTGGTCATCATGGCCGTGGCCACGGTCGCCTTCGACCAGCCCTGGATCCTCGTGGCCCTTGTCTACGGCTTCCTGGCCCGGGTTCTGACCGGCCCCCGGCTCAGCCCCCTGGGCCAGCTGGTGACCCGGGTGGTGGTGCCTCGGCTGCCCCTGGCCGTCCGGCCCTACCCCGGCCCGCCCAAGCGCTTCGCCCAGGGCATGGGCCTGGCCTTCAGTACCACCTCGGGCCTGCTGGTGCTGCTCGGCTACCGTCCCGCCGCCTGGGCTGTCCTC
Source organism: Actinomycetota bacterium (assembly GCA_027315345.1). GTDB lineage: Bacteria > Actinomycetota > Acidimicrobiia > Acidimicrobiales > JAJPHE01 > DAHUYE01. The sequence goes on along the minus strand of DAHUYE010000014.1, from coordinate 10,120 downwards.
GGCCTGTTGATCGTGGCCGCCTCGCTGGAGGCCTTTGCCGGCTACTGCCTCGGTTGCAAGACCTTCGCCCTGCTGATGCGCTTCGGGATCATTCCCGAGGATGTCTGCGAACGCTGCAACGACATCTGGGCCCGCCCGGCCGCCTGATCAGTCCCGCCCGGCGCGCCGGACCAGGGCCAGGGTCGGAGGCCGGCGCTCCTCTATGACGGCCCGGTAGACCTCCAGGTGGGCGTCGACCATCCGCTCGGCCGAGAAGGCGGATTCAACCCGGGCCCGGCAGTGGCGCCGGTTGATCTCACCCAGGCGGCCGACCGCCTCAGCCAGTGACTCCTCCCCGGAGCGGATGAAGCCCGTCAAGCCGTCGACCACGATCTCGGGTACGGCTCCGCACGGAGTGGCCACCACCGGCGTGCCGGTGGCCATGGCCTCGATCATCACCATCCCGAAGGGCTCGGGCCAGGCGATGGGATTGATCAGGCCAATGGCCCCGCCCAGCAGTTCGAGCTTGGCGGCTGCTCCCAACTCTCCGATGTATTCGACATCACCGCCCAGGAGCGGTTTCACCTTCTGGTCGAAGTAGGCCCTCTCGTTGGCCTCGGCCATCTTGGCGGCGATGAGCAACGGGACGCCGGCCCGGCGGGCGACCCGCACGGCGGTGTCGACGCCCTTGTCCGGGCTCATCCGGCCCAGGAAGACGGCGTAGCCACCCGTGCCGGTTCCGACCGGGAAGGCGTCGGGGTCCACGCCGTGGTGGATCACTCCGGCCAGCCTGACCCCGTCGGCGCCGGCGGCCTGGTGGTGGGAGATGGCGATGACCGGGACCCGGTCACTGGTGGCCCGGTAGAGGGCCGACAGGTCGGACTGGAAGGGCCCGTGGTTGGTGGTGACCACCGGCAGCCAGGGCAGACGATCCGCGTAGACCGGTCCGACCAGGGTGTGATCGTGGACGATGTCGACGTCGGACATCTCGGCGTAGGCGCCCACCACGTGGCGCAACTCCGATGCCATCGCCCCCGACGCTGTGCCCAGAGCCCGGTCGAGGACGTGGCGGCGCGGCACTTGGCAGGTGCTGTCGCGCGTGGTCCAGAGGACCACTTCGTGGCCGGCCCGTGACAGTCCGCGGGCCAGAGTGTCCAGCACCGTCTCGGTCCCCCCGTAGGCGGGGGGCGGAACGGGAACCCAAGGCGGGGCTACTAGGGCGATGCGCATAACTCGGACCTCTTCGTTGAGCCATGGATCGGATCGGCTCTGACAACCACCGACAACCTTGCCCTATTTCTGGCTACTCGCGGTGGGGAAGGAAGATCCGGCGCTGGGGCAGGCGGGGCACGGTCCGCACGTTGAGCGACGTCGGCAGCCCGTCCACCTGGGCCGGCCCCTCGGAGCCGGCCCGGATCTCGATGCGGGTAGAGCCCATGGGAATGTTGGAAACGGTCAGCTTGCCCAGCGGTCCGGGCACCTCCGGGGCCAGCCACAGGGTGGAGCCGGGGATCCACGGGTCCAGGCGCAGCACGGTGCGCACCAGGCTGTAGGCGCTGGCCGCCGCCCAGGCCTGGGGACTGCAGGCGGACGGATAGGGGACCGGCTCGGGGAACTCGTCCCGGGGTAGCCCGGCGAACAACTCCGGCAGCCGGCCGTCGAAGGCCTCGGCCGCCTCGACCAGGCCCATCACGATCCGGGAGGCCTCGGCGGCGAAGCCGTAGCGCATGAGGCCGGCCGCCACCAGAGCGCTGTCGTGGGGCCAGACCGAGCCGTTGTGGTAGCTGATCGGGTTGTACGCCCCCATCTGGCTGGAGAGGGTCCGCACCCCGAAGCCGCTGAACATGTCCGGAGCCAGGAGCCGCTCGGCCACCGCCCCCGCCTTGTCCTCATCGATGATGCCGGTCCACAGACAGTGCCCGACGTTGGAGGTGATGGAGTCGATGGGCGCCTTATCGGCGTCCAGGCCGAGGGCGAAGTACCCTTCCTCCGCCAGCCAGAACCGCTCGTTGAAGGCGGCCTTGAGGCGGGCCGCCGCCTCCTCCCAACGCCGGGCCGTGGATACGTCCCCGGCCTCATCGGCGAAGTAGGCCCGGGCCAGATAGGCGGCGTACACATAACCCTGGACCTCGCACAGGGCGATGGGTGCTTCGGCCAGCCTCCCGCCGGCGAAGGAGATCCCGTCGAAGGAGTCCTTCCAGCCCTGATTGATCAGGCCGCCATCGGTGGCCCGCTTGTATTCGACGAAGCCATCCCCGTCGCGGTCCCCGAACTCGGTGATCCAGGCCAGCGCGCGGTCGGCGTGGGGGAGGAGCTCCTTCACCGCCTCTTCAGCCAGTCCCCACCGGCGCAGCTCGCCCAACAGCATGACGAACAAAGGAGTGGCGTCGACGCTTCCGTAGTAGAGCTGACCTGATCCCCGGGCCAGGGAGCGAGACAGTCCCCAGCGCATCTCATGGGGGATCCGGCCCGGTTCCTCATCGGCCCGCGGATCGACCTTGGTTCCCTGGTAGCGGCTGAGCGTACGCAGGGTGCCTTCAGCCAGGGTGGGATCGGCCAGCAACGACATCCACGAGGTGATGAGCGAGTCCCGCCCGAACAGGGTCATGAACCAGGGCGCTCCCGCCGCCACCACGGCCCGATCGGGGTGGTCGGGATCGAAGAGGCGCAGCGCACCCAGGTCGTCCTCGGAGCGGGCCATCATGCGGTTGAAGCCCTCATGGTCGGCGTGAATGTGAGGGGCGGACTGCTTCCAGCTGCGCATTCGGCGCAGGGGCACGGCCGTTTCCAGGGCGTGCCCGCAGCGGTAGTGGGGGGTGACCGGTCCATCGTCCATGGCCGGGGTCACCTGGACGCAGGTCTGCCACTCCCCCCGGGCCGGGACCACGGCCGAGACGGCTATCACCCCATCGGCGGCCATCACCTCCTCGCCCTGGAGCTCGATGGTCACGCCCCGGCGTACGTCCCGCCAGACGTAGTCGTAGACCAGTCCCCTGGGCAACGTACGCACCGAGCGCTCCCCCCGGGCGGTGACCCGCTGCTCCTTCACCTCGAAGATGTGGGCGAAGTCGGCATCGACCAGCAGGCTCAGCGTTACCGCGGCCGGCTCCCGGGCCAGATTGCGCAGGACGATGTCCTCCCGCATGCCCCGGCCGACGTAGCGGTGGCGGAAGACCAGAAGGGTGGAGTCAGCCTCACCGTTGGCCGGATGGGCCCGGCCCAGGATCCCGCCCGAGAAGGGCGTGGAGGGCAGGACGGACAGCGGCTCGACCCACTGGTCGTTGATCGTGAGCTCGAAACGGGACAGGAACCGGGTGTCCCGGTCGAAGAGTCCGGCCACGGCGCCGGGTCGGATGTCCCCGTTGGGCGCCGACAGGCAGAAGGAGTCGCCCTCGACCAGCGTCAGCCGGCCCACATCCAGGCTGCCGACGCCGGCGACGTTGCCAAAGGACCACTGACCTGCCACTTCACGAGAGTAGGCGGCCCGGCGTCGAGCCGGGCCGGTGGGTCAGCCGGTGGTCAGCAACCCGCCCGCGAGGGAACTCAAGGAGCAGCCGGAAGTGGGCAAGGGCCATTCGGCCCCTGGCGCCGTCCACCGACCGGCGCCAGGTGACAGACTGGGCCGGCGCGGGAGCCCGAAATGCGGGCTGAGAGGGCTACAAGCCGACCGCAGAACCTGATCCGGGTAATTCCGGCGGAGGGAGCGTCGATGGACAAGTCGGAAGCGGCCCAGCTGGCCACGAGCCAGGCAACCAAAAAGATCTACCGGTCCGGGAGGCGCGGCGACATCCGTGTCCCGTTCCTGGAGATCCGCCTGGCGCCCACAGATGGTCCCGAGGGGTCGGTGCCGAACGAGCCGGTCCTGCTCTACGACACCAGCGGGCCGGGGTCCGTACCGGGGGAGGGGCTTCCGCCGCTCCGGCGGGAATGGGTGCTGGCCCGCGGGGACGTCCAGCAATATGAGGGGCGCCCCGTCAACCGGCGGGACGACGGTCGCGGGGCCAGCCGCCGGGAGGCCGCCGGCACCGCATCCCTGCCCGACCGGGGTGGGCGCCCCCTGCGGGCTTTGCCCGGCCGGACGGTCACCCAGATGCACTATGCCCGCCGGGGAGAGATCACGCCCGAGATGGAGTTCGCGGCCATACGCGAGGGCCTGGAGCCCGAGTTCGTCCGGGCTGAGGTGGCCGCCGGTCGGGCGATCGTGCCGGCCAACGTCAACCATCCCGAGTCCGAACCGATGGTCATAGGACGCAGGTTTTTGGTCAAGGTCAACGCCAACATCGGCAACTCCGCCGTCACCTCTTCCATCGAGGAGGAAGTCGAGAAGCTGACTTGGGCCACCCGTTGGGGCGCCGATACAGTGATGGACCTTTCGACCGGTGAGGACATTCACACGACCCGGGAGTGGATCGTGCGTAACTCGCCCGTTCCCATCGGCACGGTGCCCGTCTATCAGGCCTTGGAGAAGGTGGACGGTCGGCCCGAGGAGCTGACTTGGAACCTGTACCGGGACACCCTTGTGGAACAGGCCGAGCAGGGCGTCGACTACTTCACCATTCACGCCGGCGTGCTCCGTGACTACATCCCCATGACCACGGAGCGGCTCACCGGAATCGTCAGCCGGGGTGGGTCGATCATGGCGGCGTGGTGCCTGGCCCACGGCCGGGAGAACTTCCTTTATACGCACTTTGAAGAGATCTGCGAACTCATGGCCGCCTATGACGTGGCTTTCTCGCTGGGTGACGGACTGCGTCCAGGCTCGATCGCGGACGCCAACGACCAGGCTCAACTAGCTGAACTGGCCACCCTGGGAGAGTTGACTCGGCAGGCTTGGGCCCGCGACGTCCAGGTCATGGTCGAGGGCCCCGGGCACGTGCCGATGCACAAGATCAAGGAGAACGTCGAACTGCAGATCGAGCTCTGCCAGGAGGCCCCCTTCTATACGCTGGGCCCCCTGACGGTTGATATAGCGCCGGGCTACGACCACATCACGTCGGCCATCGGGGCGGCCATGATCGGCATGTACGGCACCGCCATGCTCTGCTATGTGACCCCCAAGGAGCACCTGGGCCTGCCTAACCGGCAGGACGTCAAGGAGGGCATGATCGCCTACAAGATCGCCGCCCATGCTGCCGACTTGGCCAAGGGCCACCCGGGAGCGCAGCGATGGGACGACGCTTTGTCCAAGGCCCGTTTTGATTTCCGCTGGGAGGATCAGTTCGCCCTGGCTCTGGATCCCGGCACCGCCCGGGCCTACCACGATGAGACCCTGCCGGCCGGAGCAGCCAAGTCGGCACATTTCTGTTCCATGTGCGGGCCCAAGTTCTGCTCGATGCGCATCAGCCAGGAGGTGCGCCTCCTCGGGCGCGCTTGAACCAGACCCGCTCCGCTAACTTCACGCTGCCGTTCGGGGGTCCTAGACGGTCGTCGCCGGCCAGGGCGAGCGATTGAGCTTCTTCGGCCCGTGCCTCCTGCTGGTGGGCGAGAGTGATCGACTGATCGAGATGGCGACGGGCGGACCGGAACCTCCCTGAGTCGGCTTCGACCAGGGACAGCTCCCTCAGGGCGTGGGGAAGGTTGTTCCTATAGGAACTCGCCAGGCGGTGAGCATGACGAGTCACCTTGCGCCGCCGCCGCATCAGTGCCCGGCGCGCCGGGTCATCAGCGGGAACTGCCTCATAGAGTTCCCGCAACGCGGTCGCCAGCCAGGGAAGGACCGGAGCCACGTACTCCTGTCGCAACCCGGCTGTTTTGACCGCCTTCCAGGCCTCCTCGAGAAGGCGCACGGCCGGATCGGGCTTCTCGTCAGCCAGGAGGCGGATTGCCTCGGCCAGTCGAACCTCGGTCGACGTGTGCACGTCCTCGTTCCTACGGTTCAACTCGGTGGCGGTGAGCGATTCCGGTATGTCCCCTCCGGTCGCCCGGGACCATGCCGACAGCGCGATTCCGGCTGAGGACCAGTCTCCGATGGCGGTGGCCTCCCCATAGAGCTGGGTGGCCATCTCGGCGGCGCGGTTCATCTCTCCCAGCCGGTAGTGGGCAAGGGCGATGTGCCACGTGGCCGTGTTGGTCTCCCACTGGTCCCCGGTGCGGGCCAGGATCTGGACGGCCTGCTGACAGCTCTCGATGCACTCCTGATAGCGGGAGGCGGTGTACAGCACCACCCCCTTGAAGCCCAACGACTGTCCTTGCCCCCACAGGTCCCCCAGTTCGGTGCGCATGGCCAAAGAGCGCTCGGCGTAGGAGCGACCGCGCCTGTACCAGGGGATCATCGTCATGACCGGTGCATGCTCGGAGTATGCCTGGGCCAGCTCGGCCGAGAGCCCGAATCTCTCGGCCATGTTCATCTCCCGCAGATGGGACCAGGCGCAACGCACTCGCCCGCTGCGGAACCAGTAGGTATACGCCAGTCGGCTGTAGACCTGCAGGCTCAAGCGGTCCCGGGGGGTCAACGCTCGTGGATCGGTCTTGATGAAAAGGCGGGGGAGAAGGGAATGGGCTGTCTGCACCAGCAGCTCCCAGACCGCGCCGGCCCAGAAGGCGAAGGCATGCCGCGGCACCCACCGACCCAGCTGGCGCAAGGCATCCTCGAGCTGTCGAGCCGAGTTGGCCTGATCTCCACGGCGGAAGGAGACCTCGCCCCGTTTGGCCGCGATGGCGGCTCGGGCCAGCGGATCCGAGCCCAGGGTCGAGGCCCGCTCCAGCTGCTGGTCCGCTTCCGGATAGCGGCCGGCCAGAGCGAGGACATCGGCCAGCCCTTCGGCCACCCGGACCCGTAGCGCGTTGCTCTCCTCATCGGCGGCCAGGGTGGCCTCGATGGCTTCGGCGGCAATGATGAAGTTGACCTCCGCCAGGCCCAGGGCATGTCGAGCCCGAGCCTCATCAGCCGCAGCCAGAGCCGGAGCGAGTGCTTCGGAGAGGCGCCCGGCAGCGTGAAAGTGGTAGGCCAGATCGAAGGATGTGGCCGTGCCGGTCCGGGCCAGAGTGTCTCCCGCCTGGCCGTGCAGGGCCTGTCGGACGGCCGGTGTCAAACCCTCCAGCACCGCCTCCCTGAGCTTGTCGTGGAGAAAGCGGGCCCGGCCCGGAGGGGCGTGGGGAGCATCCAGCACACGACGGGCGTGGGCCTCTTCCATCGCGTCCTGCGCCTCGGCGTCCGACAGACCGCTGAGACTCTGCGCGAGATCCAACTCGAACTCCTTGCCCAACACTGCGCCGGCCGCCACCAGGTCGGCGGCGTTGGACGACAGCCGTCGCAGACCGGCCACCACCAACTCGTCCGCGTGCTGGGCGCGGCTGATGTCAGCCATCGGGCCCGCCGCCACCACCCACCCTGCGCCGGGATCGGGCCCCGGGCACAGGGCGCCGCAGTCGACCATCTCCCGGAGAACGGCCTGGGCCATCAAAGGGCTGGGTCCCGAGAGGCGGTTCAGCTCTGCCAACGCCTCCGGTGGGAGAGGACCCGCCATGGAGTGAGCGAGAGCCTCGATGTCCGAGTTGGACAGAGGCGCCAGGGTGAGCGATCTGTCGGCCCGCATCGGGCTGGACAGGACCAACTCCCCGGTCCGGTAGGAGAGTATGACCGTGGTCCAGCGCCCGGCCGGGTGGGCCTGCTGGTTCCAGTAGGCGACGGCTCGGCCCGTGACCGTGTCGGCCCACTGGCAGTCGTCGAGGATGATCAGAGTCGGCTTTCCGGGGCGGCCGAGCGCGTCGAACAGACGAGCCAGGGCTCGCACGCTGCGAATCTCACCGTGCTGTTCAGGCATGCTGGCCCCGGGCCGCGCATCGAGCACCGTCGCCAGGGCGGGGAGGGCGGAGGAGGCGGTATCGGCCTGGTCTGCCATGGCCTGGCGGAGGTGTGTGGCAAGGGCGATGTCCGCCCCAGCCCGCTCGGCGATCTCGGCGGCCGTGGCCCAGAGCATTTGGAAGGGCCTCTGGGCCGTTCGGTCCAGGCCCTGACCCCTGAGTATCCAGGCGCCCTCCATCCTGGCCTGGTCCGCCATTTCCTCTAGCAGCCGGGTCTTTCCGCCTCCCGACTCTCCCTCGAGAGTTACCACCCCTCCTCGGCCGTCGGCCGTATCGACCAACACCTCCTCCAGGGCCTTGGACTCGGCTGTCCGGCCGACGAAGGCCGGGTCGGTGAGTCGGATCCGACGATCGGCACATCCGACGACCAGCACCGGGTCCGGCTGCCCGTCGAGGCGCGCCTGCCGGATGAGATCGACGTCGAAGAGGACCCCCTCGGCGGTCTGGTAACGGTCGTCGGGGTCGGGACGCACCAGTCTGGACACAAGATCCGAGAGCGCCCTCGGCACGTCACGGCGGATCGTTCGAAGCTCCGGCGTCGGTGACGGCTCCGGGGGTGTCCAGCGACGGGTCAGAGCCTCGTAAAGAACCGCTCCCACTGCGTATAGATCGGCGCGGGAGTCGACCGGTGAGGAGTCAGCGCGGCTCTGCTCCGGAGCTGCGAAGCGATTACGTTGACGACCTGAGGGCTGGGAACCGACGATTATCGACTCCCTGCTCATTCCCAAATCCAGCACGGAACTCCGTCCGTCCGCGACGAAGTGCACGTTGGCTGGTTTGACCCCCCGGTGAACCAGCCCCTCGCGGTGGGCGGCGCTCAGGTCGGCCAAAAGGCTCGTAGCCAGCTTGAGAGACTCGTCGACCGAAAGCTGCCGGCCCTGGAGAACGTCGCGCAAGGTGGTCCCGGGGAGGTAGGGCCTGAGAATCCATAGTCCGGACTGATCGGTTTCCACTTCGGGTGCCACCCCGACCTGCGTTTGCCGGATCAGTAGCGAGTCCCGAGCGATGCGCTCAGCAGCCCCGGAATCCACGATCCCCGGGGCGACCCATTTGACCAGGACCGAGCCCATCTCTTGGACCGTGTCCTCGGCCCGGTGGGTTTCGACGCCGTCTTCCGAAGAGACGAGCTCGATCAGTCGGAATCGAGCACCGAGCACCCTTGGCGCCGTGCCCAGGCGGTAAAGGTTCCGGCTGGACGGTCCCTGGCGATACTCCTCCCCGGGCAGGCTAGGAACCTCTCCGCGTCTCGGTCCGGTCACGACCGCAAACTGGCTGGCTCCTGGGTCCTGGCCCGCATCCCGCGGGGCTCGAGATCGGCCCGCTCAATCCCTGGATCTCATCGACGTCGAAGATGGGCCCGAACCCCACGCCTCAAGAGTATGCCAGGGCCGGAGTCCGGAGATTTGTGATCCTCACGCGGGGTTTTCGCGGGGCCGCACACTCCAGAACAAGGTTTTCCACAAGCTCAGTCGCCTGTCAGATGGCCTGTGACAAGGTACTTTGTAGCTACGCCCGAGTAGCTCAGTTGGCCAGAGCACCCGCCTTGTAAGCGGGTGGTCGTCGGTTCGAATCCGACCTCGGGCTCACCAAAAAGGGCGTCTGACCAGGGCTTTCGCGTCGCACGGCCGACTGGTCTCAGGACGCTGGACGCGGGCAGGACGCGTTTAGGACGCGAAAATTCGCGTCCTGGCGCGTCCCGGGGTGTCCGCGCCGGGGACCAGCGCGAGACTTCCCGACAACAGGAGCACCGCTCCTTCATCGGCCGGATCCGGCCCTCTCTCCCATCCGTGCGGCAGTCGCCGCCAGGCAATAAGGAGACGGCCGATGGCTGAGCCGCAGCGGCTCCCGAGTGGTCGATGGAAGGTCCGTTACCGAGATCCCGAGGGTCGACCCCGCAGCAAGACCTGCGACACCAAGGCGGAGGCTCGCGCCTTCGTGGAAGAGGTTGGTCATGCCCGCCGAGGCCGCTCCTGGGTTGCTCCCGAGCGTGGGCGGATCACCCTGTCCGATTGGGCCGACCAGTACATGACGACCGTGGTCCACCGTCGGCCTACCACCGTCGCCATTTACGAACAGGAGCTGAACCACATACTGGGCCGCTTCGGGCGTACCCAGATCGCGCAGCTGGATCCTCTGACCATCCAAGCGTGGTTGTCCGAGCTTTTGGCTGGTGGCATGGCGGGGTCGTCGGTGCAGCGTGTCCGTGGCCAATCTCAGGTCCCCGTTTTTGGCCACGAGAAGTCCCGACGCCTCGCAGTGATTTTCAACTCTAGGCGGGCTTGGCACCTCCCCTCTTCTGGCGTGACTCTCGGAGACGGAACGACTCTCCCGAGGTGAC
>DAHUYE010000008.1 GCA_027315345.1 Actinomycetota bacterium | reverse complement strand
CCGCCAACCCACGCCGGTTCTGCGGTCGGCGGCCGACCCCACCCAAGCTCCCCACCGTCGCTTGGATCAACAACCCGACCATCAACACCGACGCACAGAAGAAATCCTGAAGACTTGTCTCAAAGGCCTTGACAGGTTCCGGTTCGCGCCACCACGGACGCAGCTTGCCCCCCGGTATGCCCACTTGAGAAAGGATAGCTCGTTGACCCTTTCCGAGGCGGGCGAGGGGCGAACCCATGAGTCGATCCTCCATCGGCAGCCTGGGCCGCCTTGCCACCGGACAATGCCAGGCTCGGATGACCGTCCGGGGAAACTGAGTTCGGGGTACCTGGAGGGTCTCTTCGGCGGCCCGTAGTCCCAGGGGGCGGATTGCCCCTCAGGGTGGCGCCGACGCCTCCGGGCCGGTCTATTGCTGACGACGGCGGTGCGGGGGTCCCTAAACTGGCGGGTATGAGCAGCGTCGTACACCTTCCTGACGAGCTGAGGCGCCGCCTGGAGGCGGCCGCGGCAGAGCGCGGGGTTTCGTCTGACGACCTGGCCAGCGAGCTGATTGCCGACCGCCTTCCCGCTATCAAGCCCGGGAGCCACAACGCCCTGGAGGCCTTCATCGGCTCCGGCGCATCGGGTCGCACCGAGGCTTTTGATATCCACCGCGCCCGGGCCGAGGCGGCCGCTGCCAAGCTGGGCCAAGGCGCCTGAGACGGTGGCGGTCGTCGTCGACACCGGAGTGCTGGTGTCGGCAGCCGATCGTGACGAGCCTCGCCATAAGTCCTGTGCCGAGCTGCTACGCAGCCTCGCAGGGGGTCTGTTCGTGCCCGCTCCGGTGGTGCCCGAAACCGCATGGTTGATTGAGGGCCGTTTGGGACCACCCGCCGAGATCGCCTTCCTCGCCTTGATCACCTCCGGTGAACTCCAAGTCGTCGATCTCGCCCTGGCCGACTACCAGCGCTGCGTCGAGCTGATCGGGACCTACGCCGACTTGGGCATGGGTCTGGTTGATGCCAGCGTCGTTACCGTGGCCGAGAACCTCCGGGCCGTGACTATCGCCACGCTCAACCACCGGGACTTCACTGTCGCCCGGCCCGCCCACACGGAGGCCTTCGAGTTGGTCCCCTGACCTATGCCCACCGCGTCTGGCGCCGGTCAGGTCCCTGCCCCGAGCACGCGTCCGCCTCCTGCGGGTCCGGCACGCGCCGCTACCTCCGGGGCCGCACCGATTGAGTAGGGAGGAGGGTAGGGGTGTGGATACACGGGCCCAGCGCCTGTCAATCAGCCGGCCAGGAGTAGCGGCACCCGCTCCCGAATCTCGGGTGTGCTTATGGTTCGAGTCACCCCTCCGACACCGGTCCGTTGACCTGAAGCGGACCGCAAGCTCACGACTTCAATCGTGGGAGGCACGTCAACACGCAGGAGGCTGGACATACGGCTGGCGCCGAGTGGGTTCAGACTGCGAGGGCAATCCGGAGTGCGGCGTCAACTCGTGCCAACTCATCCGTGGTGAGGAACCCGACTGACGCCCCGAGGCGCTCGGGATCGACGGCTGTGGTCTGTTCGACTAGGACGAAAGTCGGCTCGCTGCCGAGGTCTATCTGGGGACGGAAGACGGCCGGACGCGCCGAGGTGGAGGTTGGTGCCACTAGCCAGGTAGAGAGGTGAAGGTCGTCAGACTGCACGACGACACAGAATCGACGGCCACCCTGTTCGTGTCCCTTGGTCACCCGAGGAGTCTTCAGGGCGAAGACCTCACCACGCACGAAGCGATTCCATGTCGGCCAGCACCCGGGCCATCTCGGCCCGGTCTTCGGGGTCGGCGGCTAGCCCTTCGGATTCGTCCCTTACGACCTGGCGTTGGCGGGCAACCGCAGCCTCGACCAGTGCTGAGCGGATCGCCTCGGAGACGGGGGTGCCATCTGCGGTGAGAGCGTTCAGTGCCCGTTCGGTGTCTCGGTCGGGCCGAAAGGTGATGACTCGAGCCATATCCCTAAGTCTACTCGCTCTGTATTACCTAGCGTAACACCATGACTTCGCGGGGTGCCGCAGGGGTCACCTGGGCATCCGTGAGTAGACAACCGAGTTTGGTGGCCAAGTCCGGTAGACAATGACAGAGCGCAGGTCTACCGAGCTGAGACCTCTCCGGTAGACTTACAACCATGCACAAGACGGCGTTACGCCTCGACGGTGACCTGCTGGCCAGCGCCCGAGAGGTTCTTGGGACCAAGACAGCCACTGAGACGATCCACGCCGCCCTGGCTGAGGTCGTAGCCAGGAGGGGCCGTGAGCGGCTGTTCGAGCGTCTGCGTAGCCAGGAAGGGATCGATCTGGCCGACGAGGCTGTCATGGCGCGAGCGTGGCAATAGTGGCTCGCTACCTGGCGGACAAGTCCGCACTGGCCCGGGCGCATCTGGCGCCGGTGGCGGCCCGCCTGGAGCCCTTATATGTCGGTGGGGAGATCGCCACTTGCGGAATCGTTGACTTGGAGGTGCTCTTCAGCGCTCGGAGCACGATGGACTACCTGGGCATCTTGACCGACCGGCGCAGCCTCTCCAGAGCCGAGGTGGGGGAGGCGGGAATCGAGCGTGCAGTCGAGGTCCAGACCGCCCTGGCTCGCAAGGGCCAGCATCGTGGGGTCACGATTCCTGATCTACTGATCGCGGCAGCGGCCGAGGCCGCTGGGCTGTGCGTGCTGCACTACGACTCCGACTTCGACTTGATCGCAGGAGTCACCGACCAGCCCGTCGAGTGGGTGGTCACCCCCGGTAGCGTCCCCTGAGATCCACGGCCGTACTGCCTGGTGTTGGCGGCCACGCTGTCTGGAGATGAGCCGGCAGCGCTCGGTGGTGATCGGACGGCACAGCTGTGTGAACACGACGCCTGTGACCAGGACCTATCACGACGGGCGGGGCCGCGTTGAGCTACGAAACCGTCAGGTTGGTGAACAGAAACTGGCCGCTGGCCGGAGACGCAGGGAGCCCGAAGGCTGAGCGACAGGGTGCAGAGGCCCTGGTCAAGGGTCCCCAGCTGGCACCGGCACCCGTCCTACGCCTGTCCAGAATGACTTGACGCGGGTGGCTAACCAGCTGGCGCCGGTGACGAGGTTCAACAGCCGCCAGGGCCGAGGAAGCCCCGGCCCGGTCCGCCAGCGCGCCGAACTCCACAGCGCCATGACTAGGCCGGCCAGATCAAGGTCGGCTCCCACCACGTGGGCGTCGTCCGACCATGTCACCGCCGCCGCCCCGACCCCGGCCACCAGGGCGGCATGGTTGGCCAAGGCCCGCCGGCGCCATCCCGCCACGGTGCTGGCCGGCACGCTCGAACCCGGCGCGCCCGCCAAGGCCGCCCCGCTGGTCTCTGCGGTGTCTGGTCGATGGGCCACCACGAAGTCCGGAAGGAGGGCGTGAGAGGCACCACACGGCCCGCAGCGTCCGCGCCTGATCCGCAGCCGGAGGAGGTGTCCGTGGTGGCGCACGACCCGGGGATAGCTGCCGTCCAAGGCCAGCGGGAGAGCGCAGTCGGGACAGGCGAGGCGAGGTGGGAACGGGGTCTGTCCGGCACCGGCGTAGTCCTCGACGTCAAGATGGCAGGGCCAGGTCACTGCCATGAGCCAGATCATGACGGATGGCCACCAGGCTCACACCAGGTCCATCACCAAAGAGCAGAGCCGGAACCTGCCCACCGGTGCTCATGCAAAGAGACCCCTAACACCTGGCCCGGCAGAACAGTTCGCAGAGGTCCCATCGGGGAGGACGCAGGTCTCCTGGGTGATGGGCACGAAGAGTGCCCAAGCCGGCGGGACGCGCGCTCCGGGTCGCACCCGGGCGGGGCCAGGGGTCCTCCGGCCTGACTCACGCTGCGACATAATGACCGCGCCAAGGCGCGAATGTACTTTGAGTTGCAATTTCCCTTCCGACACCGACTTGAAAACCCACGACGCGTGGCCCAGGGTTGCGCAGCACGTGTGCAGTTACCGTCCATCTCGATGGAGGTCAGAGGCTGAGGACCAGCCGAAGCCCATCGTCGAGTGCCCTGGATTCGAGGGCGGGGAGGTCCGTGACGTGGTCGACCAGTTGGTCGCGATCGACTGTGAATAGAGCAGTCACGTTGACGACGGAAGGTTTGGGCAACAGGTCGTCAGGCAGCGTCACGTTCCCCGGATCACGGCTCAGCCGAGTATTCGAGGTGATCGCGGCCACGATCACTGTGTTGATTCGAGACCGGTTGAAGCGGTCGGAGGAGATCACGACGGCGGGCCTGCGGTATCCGGGTGACGAACCGGCCGGATTGCCGAAGTCGGTCCACCAGACTTCTCCGCGCGCTACCACTCCCAGCCGCCGGAGTCGATCATCGAGCGAGCCGCCGCCGATGATTCGGGGGCCGTCCGTTCCTTGGCGTGTTCGGCGGCCAGTTCGTTCAGTCGGTCCGTGACTGGGTCCGGGCCGATGTCTTGGAGGTACTTGGTCAAAGCTCGTGCGTAGAGCTGAGAGCGGTTGACGCCGAGCTGTTGGGCCGCCTGCTCGGCACGGTCGTAGAGGTCATCCGGCAAGGACACGGCTGTCTTCACGCTTATAGTATAACCGGTATAACTCACGGGTCGCTCGGTCTCTCCACCAGGCATGGCCTCGAGTCACCGACAGCCGGTGATGATACTTGGTAAGATGCCGACTCACCAAGTGTGGAGGAGGGCGGCATGGCTGCGACTGAAGAGTTCCTGGTCTCGAAGAGCGGCCAGATGTCGGTACCCGCAGGCGTGCGCCGCCGGTGGGGTCTGACCGAAGGCGGCCGGGTGACCGTGGTCGATCTGGGCGATGCGGTTGTGCTGCTGCCGCCCGGGGGACGCCAGAAGCTCCTGAGCGAGGCCTTATCCGCCGAGGATCACCTCAGGTTCGTGAACGGTCTCGCCGACAGTGAGCTGGCCACGACGTAGGTGGCCACCGTCGTCATCGACGATCACCTTCTCCGCGATGTGCTGAGCGGAGATCGATCCCAGGACCTCGGTGGCTTGGCCTCGGCGGTGGCGACTACGGGCTTGTGGCTGTTCAGGCTCACCAGCGCGTTGGCCGCCCCCGCTGTAGTGGACAGATTGACCGCATCGGTGGCGGTGCTGTCAGCAGAGCAACAGGATCGGTTCCGGACGCGGCTGGTAGCCCTGCCCGACTCGATCGAGGTTCTGCACCTCCGGCAACTGGCGTGGCCCATGGCTGAGCTCCAGAGTCGCCACCGCGCCGAGGGCCGACCACTGTCCGCCGCCATGGCCGAGGCCCTCGCTGCTGCCCAAGCACTCGAGGCCGGCATCGCCGTCTCACGCCTCGATGTCGGTCCGCACCTCAAAGCTGCCGCGGAGCACGACGGCGTCAGCTTCCGCGTCCTATAGCTGCCCCCCCATTCAGCCGAGTCAGCCACGAGACGGCGCTGGGGGGGCTCGACGCCGCGAGAGAGAACTGGACGCACGGCTTCGCTGATGTGGTGCCGAATGCCTCGGCCGCCCCCGACTTGCTGCTGGACAACGAGCGGGGCGAGGTGGTGGGGGAGGAGATCGATGGGGCGGACCTCCATGTGCCTGGTCACCGAGACCTGGCCGCCCTTCCAGTCGAGCGTCACTGACCGGAGGCAGCTCCCGTCGCAGCCTTGACTAGGCCGGATCGCTCGTGAGGTCCCGGTCCTCCAATTTCCACGCGTGATCCAGCATGTCCCAACCGCGGCCTCGGGGACCCTTCCGGAGCTCCGCAGTGACACGAGTAGCAGTGTCAGCGAAGGTGGCCCGGGAGGCCCGAAGGAGCAAGGGCTTTCTTTCGCGGTCCTCATCCGTCATCGGCGCCACTTCCGGTGACGCGGGCCGGTCGGAAACGCTAATCCTGAGCGGGTTACCTCGCCAGGACCGGCGGTCCCCGTTTGACGGCAGGCCAGCACTCTCGAACCGGCCTGACCGCGGCCGCGGGCCAGGATGCCTTCGTCGACTCCGCCGCGGTCCGGCCTGTGTTCGCCCTTCGCGGCGGCAACATGGCCGAGCTCAGCGCCTTGCTGGCTCAGGACCCAGGGATGGCAAGCGCACGCCTCATCGGACAGGTTGGCGGGTTATCTTGGCCCTGGCCCGGCGCAAGAGGGGGACCAGGCCGGGCGGATGCGATCGTTCCTGGCCGCTCTGCCCGAGGAGGAACGCTGGCCATCGACCTGGCCTACATCGAGTGTCAGCTACCGGGAGGTGGCGGCTCTCCTCCGCCAACCGGAGGGCACGGTCAAGAGCCGGATCCGCCGGGGTCTCAACACTTTGCGCTCCCAGGACTGCTGGGTGGAGGCGGCCGGCTGCAGAGCCGGTGCCTGGACATTCCCGACCATGCCCCATTCCCGGTCGTAAATCGACAAGGCTGGGGCCAGCCACCCATGGGAGACGACGATGAGTACTGGCCCTCTGCCCAGGCGGGCCCGGCGGATCAGCTACACAGCCGCCCGCCGCCTGACCCTTGCCGCCGGCCTGCTGATCCTGGCCGTGCTGGCGGCCGTTCTGTATCTGACCCGGGTGGACACCATCGAGGTGGTGGCCGTCCTGTTCTATCTGCCCGTCTTCGTGGCCTTCATGACCAGGGGCATCCCCGGTGGTCTCGTGGTCGGGGCGGCGGCGGCGGCCGCCTATGTGGCCATCCGCTATCCGTCCCTGAACGCCATCCGGGGCCGGGACCTGATCAGCCTTCTGGCCGGCCGGGCCCTCGGTTATCTTGCTTTCGGGGGGATCGGCGGGTGGGCGGCCAGCCTGTTGCAGGGCTCGATCCTCAAGTTGAACCTGTTCGACACCGTGGACGACGCCACCGGGTTGCTCAATGCCCGGCAGTTCGGCATCGAGGTCCATCGCCAGTTCGAACGGGCTCGCCGCTACGGGAGCCTGTTCTCCGTGGCCACCACCGAGATCGACGGCGCCATTCTGAGCGGCGGCCGGCGACGCGTCCGCTCCCAGATGGCCGAACTGGGCCGGGCCGTCAAGGCCACCATCCGCCAGGTGGATGCGGCCGCCCACTCGACGGACGGCGTCGTCCACCGCGTGGTCGTGCTGCTTCCGGACACGGGCGCCGAGGGGGCGGCTATCTTCGCCACCCGGCTGGAGCGCAGCCTGTCCGGCCATCTGTACCTCGGCCAGTCGGCGGTGGGCCCCAGCGTAAAACCCTTGAGCTATCCCGAGGACGAGGCGCGGATCCAGGCCGTTCTGGCCCAGCTGCACGCCGATGACATCCGCGACAACGGGGAGCGCGAGGCCCTCTCCTCGTGAAACCGTCCCTTCAGCGGGCCGCCGCCATCATCGGCTTCTTCGCCGTGTTCCTCATTCCGATCGCTACCTCGTCCCTGGGTGGGTTGACCCAGCTGGTGACGTGCAAGGCCACCGAGGCGGTGGGCTTCACGCTGGTGGTGCCGAGCCACGGTGAGCCGACCATCATCACGTCGGAGAGCCTGCAGAAGGGCCGGCCCGCCGCGGCCGGCTGCCCGGGGCTGAAGCTGAGGCTGGAGGCCGGCTTCGCCCATAGCGGGAGCCTCTTCCTCCAGCTGAGCATTCACAACAACACCCACTACGCCTGGGAGGGCACGGTGGTCGTCCACCTCGGTTCTCTGACCCTTCCGGTCCCGATCGGGCGCATCCCGGCCGGCCACGTGGGCAGCTCCCGGGTGAATGTGAATCCGGGGGTCGGGGCCCACGAAGTGGATGGCCAGCTGCTGGTGGGACCCTGACTGCCTAGGATGTCATGCCGCCCAGGCCGACCAGGGCCCGGGCGTGTTCGATTTCGCCCATGTGGCGCAGACCGTGCTGGTATATCCAGCACTCGGTGGCGTCGAGCCGGGTGATCCCTCGCTCGGCCGCCACCCGGGCGCTGTAGGTGGTGGCGATCCCATCTGGGAAGGGCCGGGACACCACGACGTCATCCAGGCAGGCCGGGTCCAGGGCGGCCAGCCAGGATTCGGTCTTGGCGAAGACCACCGCCATGTAGTCGGCGAAGGCCCGGTAGTCCCCGATGCGCTGGTGGATCATCTCCTCCACCGTCTTGGCCTTACCGTGGTCGGGGATGGCCAGGCCCATGCGATCGGACCAGGCCGGGTCGAAGATCATGTCCCCGGCCCCGAGCATGGTGGCCGAGCCGTCCTCGATCTGCACGAAGTGGAACAGCGAAAAGGCGATGGGCAGGACCCCTTCTCTCTCCACGTAGTTGACCTGGTCGGCATCCATGGTGCCCACGGCCTGCTCCCACAGGGAGTGCATTGCCCTCATGCGCCGGGTCAGGGAGTCCCGGGCGACTTCGTAGTCGGCCACCACCTCACCCTAATGTCCTCAGAGTGAAAATCCTCAGGACCCCGGACGAGCGCTTCGAGAACCTTCCCGACTTCGGGTACGAACCGCACTACGTCGAGTTGGCCGACGGGCTGCGGGTCCACTACCTGGACGAAGGGCCCGGCGGGGCCGGCCCGGTCCTCCTCATGCATGGGGAGCCGACCTGGTGCTATCTGTACCGGAAGATGATCCCCGGGCTGGTGGCGGCCGGCCACCGCTGCGTGGCCCCGGATCTGATCGGCTTCGGTCGCTCGGACAAGCCGTCCGAGCAGGACGACTACACCTACCAACGCCACGTCGACTGGATGGCCGAGGCCCTCTTCGACCGGCTCGAACTGTCCGGTATCACCCTGTTCGGCCAGGACTGGGGTGGTCTCATCGGCCTGCGGCTGGTGGCCATGGCGCCGGAGCGCTTCGACCGGGTGGTGGCCGCCAACACCGGGCTGCCGACCGGGGACCGCCCTCCCAATGAGGCCTTCCTGGCCTGGCAGAACTTCTCCCGGGAATCGCCGACCTTCCCCATCGGGTCCATCATCTCCAATGGTTGCGCCACGCGACTGTCTGCGGAGGTGGTGGCCGCCTATGACGCACCTTTCCCGGACGACAGCTTCAAAGCCGGGGCCCGGCGGTTCCCGTCCCTGGTCCCCACCTCGGTTGACGATCCGGCCCACCGGGCCAACACCGAGGCCTGGGAGGTGCTGCGCCGCTACGAACGACCCTTCCTGTGTGCCTACAGCGACGGAGACCCCATCACCCGGGGCACCGAGCGCCAGTTCATCGGGCATGTCCCGGGTACGGCCGGCCAGCCCCACTGCGTGATCGAGGGGGGCGGCCACTTTCTCCAGGAGGACAAAGGGCCTGAACTGGCCGCCGTGGTCAGCCAGTTCATCTCCGGATAACCGAGGTGTCGGCCGGTGGGCCGATACCGGCAGGGTGGAGAAGCTTTGCCCCAATGTTCCACCTGCGGCGGGCCTACGAACCAGAATTGACCTCATGGTGATCCAGCCCCGGTACCCACAGGTGGTCCGCGTCGTCCAGGCCGTGAGCGGTCCGGTAGTTGGCGATGTGACCGGGGAGGTCGAGCGGGGCCTGGCCGGGATGGATCTGGGCCGCCGGGTCCGGGCCGGTCAGACCGTGGCGGTGGGAGCGGGTAGCCGTGGCATCTCCGGCATGGTCGATGTCCTGCGGGCGGTGGTTGATCATCTCAAGCAGCTCGGGGCCGAACCCTTTGTGGTCCCGGCTATGGGGAGCCACGGCGGAGGAACGGCCGAGGGACAGCGAAACGTCCTGGCCTCCTACGGCATCACCGAGACCGCCGTCGGCTGTGCCATCCACTCCAGCATGGAGGTGGTTGAACTGGGCTCCTCTCCGGGCGGGATTCCGCTGTGGCAGGACGCCGCCGCCGCCGGGGCCGACCACATCGTTCTCTGCAACCGGGTCAAGCCCCACACCATGTTCACCGGGCCGGTGGAGAGCGGTCTGGTCAAGATGCTCATGATCGGTCTGGGGAAGGAGAAGGGTGCGTCGGTCTGCCACCGGGCCGTCATGGATCTGGGCTGGCCGGGGATGGTGGAGGAGCTGGCCCCGGCGCTGATCAGCCGGTCCAAGCTCCTGGCCGGTGTGGCCCTGGTGGAACGGGCCGATGAGCGCACCGCCCGGGTGGCGGTCCTGGCTCCGGACCGCTGGTTGGACGAGGAGCAGGAGCTGCTGACCCAGGCCCGCCGGCTCATGCCCCGGCTGCCTTTCGATGCCATAGATCTGCTGCTGCTGGACCGGATCGGTAAGAACATCAGCGGTGCCGGCATGGACACCAACGTCATCGGCAGGAAGGACACCGTCCATCCTCCTGCCCACCATCCCGGAGTGCCGGTCCGGCTCATCGCCATCCGGGGCCTGACCCCGGAGACGGGCGGTAACGCCATCGGCCTGGGGTTGGCTGAATTCGCCCGCTCCCGGGTGCTGGAGGCCAACGACGCCCGCATCACCCGGCTCAACGCCCTGACCGCCGGGGACCCGGCCGGGGCCATGCTGCCGGTGGACTTCGAGACCGACGCCGAGATACTGGATGTCGCCCTGGCCATGGCCGGCCTGCGCCCCCCCCACCTGGCCCGCCTGGTCTGGGCCGCCAACACCCTCGATCTGGGCCGCACCATCTGTTCGGCGGTACTGGCCGAGGAGCTGCCCGACGGGGTGGAGGTGGTCGGGGAGCCCTTCGACCTGCCCCTGGATGGCAATGGCAATCTGCCCGATGACCTTTCCGATGTGTGGGATGACCCCGCGGCGGGGAACTCGGACGTCCTTAAGCTGGAGGCGTGAGCGCAACGTCAACCGCGGCCGGGACCACCGCCGCCGATCTGGCCCGGGCCTCGTTGGCCGCCGTCAAACGTGGCGACCGGGAGGCGTGGCTCGCCCTTTTCGAGGACGATGCGGTGGTGGAGGACCCGGTCGGGCCTTCCCCGTTGGACCGGGAGGGCCGGGGCCGCCGGGGGCGGGAGGAGATAGCCGCCTTCTACGACCAGGTCATCTCCACCATGACCAGCTTCGGGTACGAGATCGAGCGGTGCTACCTGGGTGGGGACGAGGCGGCCATGGCCGTGACGTTCACCATCGGCATGGGCGAGGGCGACCCCTTGGTGATGGACCTTATAAACATCTACCGGCGCTCACCGGCGGGCCGGCTGGCTTCGCTTCGGTCGTTCTGGGACGGCAGCCGTCAGGGCTGAGGGCGACGGTCCTCAGCCCAGATCGGGACGGCAGATCCGGCACGGCTCGTAGCCCTTGGCCCCGGCTGCCACCCGGTGCAAATCCCCCCGGTCCTTGACCACCTGACAGTCCGGCCGGTGGAGCATGGTGCCCGTCGGGGTCGCCAACCAGGTCGTGACCGCCGGCCGGGTCCGGATGCCCGAACCGGTGGCCCGGGCGGTGACGGCCTGATCGGCGGCGGTGGAGAGGTGGGACTCGATCCGCTCCAGCACCGATTCCAGCCGGCGGGCCTGTTCTCTTCCCTCCCTGACGAGCAGGGTCTGCCAGTAGGCGAAATAGACGAACCCTCCGACGAAGACCAGGGCCAGTCCAAGCAGGCCACCGGAGATCATGTAGGGGACCTGCTCGAAGAGGAGAACGGTGTGGGACGCCCCCAGCCAGGCCAGGACGATGAGCAGAAGTCCCAACGGAAGCAGCAGTCCGCCCACCATGAGCAGGGCCCGATCCAGGCGTCCCTCGGCCACCTGAGTGCGCAGGGACTTGACCCTCGAGGCCAGATCGGCTGACGATTCCGTCCCCACCCGGACGGCCGATCCGGCCGGTTGGGGGCCCGAGGGCCTGGGACCGGCTGAGGCGGGGGCCGTCGAAGCAGGAACCGTGGTCAAGAACTCCCCTCCAGGGAACAGGCGGTGCCGCCTTCTTCCAGTACCCGATCGGGTAGGCGACGCAGGCCGGCGGCTATGGCCGCCGATCCGAGCAGGAACAGTATGGGCCAGACCGGGGAGACACCCCCGGGCAGGGAGTACGAGGCCCGGCTGACCGAGAGGCCCCGCCCCGCGGGTGTCCCGCCCGACGAAGCCGGGGCCGGGGCCGGGGTCGTGTCCCCGACGGGGCTGGACGAGGTGGAACCGGGCACGGAGGGCGCCGAGCCGATCGAACCGGCCGCCGTCCCGGTGCCGGCGGCCGGGGCCGAGCCGGAGGTGGCGCCCACCCCGGTGGAGGAGACGGCCGCGCCCGGAGCGGCCTGCAGGTCGATGGTGGCCCCGCCGATGGTGGCGGTGAAGGTCTGGCCCCCGCTGCCGGGCGGGGACCAGAAGAAGACCATGGAGCCGGCGTCGTAGCTGGCGTTGCCTGCGTCCACGCTCCGGGTGGGCTGGCTGACCTCGATCTTCATACCCGCACCGGCTATGGCGGTGTTGACGATCTGGGATGCGATGGCGTTGAGGGGGGCCGAACTGGTCAATACGTGAAGGCCGGACTGGTCCACGCTCACGGGCTGGCCGGCCACTGTCATCCCCGAGACCACGGTGGAGCCGGTGACGCTGGCCCGGGCGCCGTTGCTGGAGGCGCTGGCGGTGGAGGTGACCGAGGCGATCTTGACCACCCCACCCAGATTGATGTCCTTGACCGTGCTGGTGGCCACCGTGGTGACCAGGCCGTTTGCCTCCAGCCTGACGTCGCTGCTCGAGCTGGTCGCCCCGGTAGAGGACGATGGGGCGGGGCCGGTGGAGCCGGCCATGGTGGCCACCCCCGACACCTCCTGGTCGGTGGCGGTGGCCGTCATGGTCGTTCCTGGATAGCTGTCGTTGGTCACGGTGGGAGGACCGGAGCCGGTCCGGGCTTCGGCTCGCACCGGTTCGTTGGCGTTGGCGGCCAGCGGCGGGGGCAGGGTGAGGCCCACCAGCCCGGCGGTGGAGCCGCCGTCGGCGATGAGGGTCCCGGGCCAAGCCACCGCGGCCAGGCCGTAGCCGACCGGACCGGGCTGGAGGCGGGCGACCGTCTCGGGGATTTCGGCGTCCAGTTCGGGGTGGGTGGGGGCGGTGGGGGAGTCATAGGTCCACTCCACGCCGGGGGCGGAGGCATAGAGGCTGTAGCTGCCCAACCCGGTGTCGGCCCCGGCCCGGGGTGCAGCCAGGAACCCGACCCCGGCCACCAGGGTGAGCGCCCCGCCCACGGCCAGCAGGCCAGGCCGGTTCGTTCCGGGGCCGGCCGGCCGGCTCTGGCGGGAGCGCCGCCGATTCACTCGACGCCGCCCAGATAGGCCTCCGACATGTACCCGGCCACGTCCTGGGGCTGGCCGACGTGCATGATCCGTCCGTGGATCATCACGGCGGCAAAGTCACAGATCTCCATGGCCATTTCCGCAAACTGTTCGGTCAGTAGCACGGTCACGCCATCCTGGGCCATGGCGCCCACCAGCGAGTACAGCTCAGAGACAATTAGGGGAGCCAGCCCCATGGAGATCTCGTCCAGGAGGAGAAGGCCAGGCCGGCTCACCAGGGCCCGGGCCATGGCCAGCATCTGCTGCTCCCCGCCGGACATGGTGCCGGCCAGCTGGCCCCGGCGCTCACCCAGACGAGGAAAGCGGGCGAAGCTCTGTTCCTCGATCTCAGCCACGCTCAGCGCCGCGCTGTAGGTGCACATGCGCAGGTTCTCGGCCACGGTCAGGTTGGGGAAGATGCCCCGGCCCTCGGGGATGCGGCAGACACCGGCCCGGGCCAGCCCGTCAGGAGAGGCACCGTTGACATGGACCCCGGCCACATGCACGCAGCCGGATCGCGGTTCCAGCGCTCCTCCGATCACGTTGAGGGTGGTCGTCTTTCCGGCCCCGTTGGGTCCGAGCAGAGCCACCACCGTGCCGGTCGGGACGGTCAGGTTGACCCCGTGAAGCACCTCAATGCGCCCGTAGGCGGCCCGCAATTCGATCAGCTCCAGGGCCGGCGCCGGAGGGATGTTTCCGGCCGGGCCGGTCCGGGTCCGAATGGACGCGGTGGTCGTCATGCGCCACCACCGCCGGGACCGGATGGGTCATCGACATCGGCGGGTTGGGTGCCGAGGTAGGCGGCCCGGACGTCGGGGTTGGCTTGGACTTCCGAGGAGGAGCCGGAGGCGATGATGCGGCCGAAGTCGAGGACAAAGACGCGCTCGGAGATGCGCATGACCAGGTCGACGTCGTGCTCGACCAACAGCACGGCCATGCCGGCCTCGCCCAGGTCCACCAGCAGCCGGCCCAGCTCTTCGGACTCGTTCTCGTCCAGACCCGAGCCGGGCTCGTCCAGGAGGAGGAGCCGGGGCCGGGTGGCCAGAGCCCGGCCCAGCTCGACCAACCGGGCCATCCCGGTGGGTATGGCATCGACCCGGAGATCGGCTACGGCCCGAAGCCCGATGCGGTCGAGAATCTCCTCGGTGACCGAACCCGGGTCATCGGCGTGACGGGACCAGGAGCGGTGGAACTCGGCCCCGGTCAGGATGTTGTCCCGCACCGAGAGGCTGCCGAAGACCTCGAGACGTTGGAAGGTGCGGGCCATGCCCAGACGGGCCCGGCGGTGGGGCGGCATCCCGGACAGGTCGGTGCCGCCCAGGCCGACCCGGCCCTGGGTCGGCTTCTCCAGTCCGGTGATGACGTTGAACAGGGTGGTCTTACCGGCGCCGTTGGGCCCGATCAGGCCCGTCACCCCGCCGGCCCGGGCCTCCAGGCTGACCTGATGAAGGGCGCGGATTCCCCCGAAACTGACCGACACCTCCGCCACGGCCAGAACCACTCCGCCCTGCGGGTTGCCCTCAGCCCGCATGGCCGGCTCAGCCGTCGGCACCGACAAGTCGGTCCCCTTCCAGGGTGAGCGAAGCCGTCTGGCCGCCGGTCCGGTCGGCTATGAGTTCCCGGAGCCGGGTCATGTGGCCCCCCAGGCCGTCGGGGTAGCGGCCCAGAGTGAGAGCGCCCAGGCCGACCAGCACGTATTGGACGTTGGACAGGGAGGGAACGTGCTGCTGCAGGACCGGGAACAGGGCGTAGAGGACGGCGGTGGCCAGCGCTCCCGACACCAGGTTCTTGCCTCCCATCAGCACCAGCAGCAACAGCACCAGGCTGTTGAAGGTCTGGAAGTCGGCCGAGGTAACCAGGTGCTGCTGGCCGCCGTAGAGGGCACCGGCCAGGCCGGCCAGGGCGGCGGAGGCGCTGAACACGGCCAGCTTGGTGTAGGCGATGTTCACCCCCAGGGTGGCGCAGGCTTGGGGGGAGTCGTTGAGAGCGGCTAGCCGGCGGCCGTAACGCCCGCGGCGCAGAGCGAGAAGGCCGATGCTGGCAACGGCGAAGATGACCGCCCCCAGGACGAAGAAGCCCTTGTCCGAGGTGGTGTCCAGTCCGGGCACATGCAGACGGTCCACCGCCAGCCCCGAGCCGTAGGGACCGAAATGCTGGTCGAAAAAGATGTAGTCCATGGCGTAGGCGAAGGCCAGAGTCGACAGGGCCAGGTACAGGCCCCGGAGCCGGACGGCGAAGACCGCCACCACTGCTCCCAACACCCCCGAGACGGCCATGGCGGCCAGGGCGCCGACCAAGGATCCGTGGTGGCCCAGGTGGGCCATGGCGTAGGCGCCGGTCCCGACGAAGGTCATCTGGCCCAGGGAGACCTGTCCGGCGTAGCCGGTCAGGAGCACCAGGGAGAGGAAGGCGATGCCCAGCACCACTCCCCGGGTGGCGGTGGCCAGGTTAACCCCGGACAGCAGTTCAGACACCAGCACCGAGGCGGCTATGAACAACACGCCGGCCTGTAGGGAGCGGGCCAACGACGGGGCCCGGGCCAGGGTCATGCCGCTGACCCGGCCGCTGCGGAGCCGCTCCTGGCGCAGGAGGACCAGGGCCAGGAAGAGAATGACCATGGGGATGGCCGTCTGAGCCTTGGCCACGAAGCTGTTGGGGGGCAGGTACCCGACGGCATAGGTCACAGCCAACCCGATGACCAGACCGCCGGCCACCGTGAGGGGCAGGCTGCGGAGCCGTCCGATGACGGCCGGCACGATGGCCAGGATGACGGTGAGGGTCAACAGGTCGATGTTGAGGGCCCCCTGCAGCGGCGCCAGCAGGACCCCGCCCAGGGCGGCCAAGGCCGCCCCCAAGGCCCAGGAGAACTGGGCGATCCGATAGGGCCGTGCCCCGACCATGGCGGCCAGATCGGGGTTATCGACCACGGCTCGCATGGCCACGCCGGTCCGGGATACGGAGAAGAAGAAGCGCAGCCCTACGGCCACGGCCACCGCCACGGCCACCACCACGATCGAGTGGTAATCGACGAAAACAGAGGCCAACTTCAGGCTGTGGCCGCTGAAGAAGCGGGGGAGGGTTCGGGTGGCGGAGGCGGCCGGGCTCCAGGCCAGGTTGGCCAGCCCGAGCAGGAATATGAGCAGCCCGACGGTGACGACCACCTGGAGTTCGACCGGCTTGCCCTGCAGTGGCCTCATCAGCAGGCGCTCCAGTAGGGCGCCGAATACCGGCGCTCCGATCAGGACGACCAGCACCAGGGCCACCAGCACGGGGACGTGCCACTCGACGGTCAGCTGCCAATAGGCGAAGGCCGCCACCATGCTGACCGCCCCGTGCCCGAAGTTGAGGATCCCGGTGGTCATGTAGGTCACCACCAGGCCCGACGCTGTCAGGGCGTAGATGCAGCCGGTGACCAGACCGATGATGGTGTAGGTCAGAAACTCGGACAACGGGTCAGCTGGCCATGGTGCCGTCGCACCGGTAGGAGGAGGCGGGGGAGTCCACCCGCTGGAACTGGCCGTTGTGGATCTGCCACAGGACATAGCAGTTGGTGGGCTGGCGGTCACCGGGATCGGCCTGGCCGATCATCCCGTTGTCACTGAATTCCTTGACTCCGTGCAGCGCGGCGAGCAGGGACGCCCGGGTGGCCCGGGGCCCGGCCGCTTTGAGGGCCTGGACGAACAGGGCCGCCTCGGCCCAGCCGTACATTCCCTCCAGGTCGAGAGCCTGGCTGGGGGCGGTGCTCTGCATCCAGTGCTGGAACAGGGCCACCTCCGGTATGGCCGAGGCGTCCGAGGCGTTGAAGAAGAGGGCGAACAACTGGGCGCCCAGGATCCCCTCGGCAGCCTGCTGGCCACCTACCAGCTGGATAAAGTTGGAGGCGTAGGCCACTGGGGCGATGATGACCGGGTTCCAGTTCTGCTGGCGGATCTCGGAGATGAGGATGGCGGCGTTTTCCGCGTTGGTGGCGGCCAGGAAGACGATCTTCACACCCTCGCTCTGCATGCGGATCACATCGGTCTGGAAGTTGGTCTCGGTGGCGTCGGCAGCCCGGGCATAGACGAATTTCCAGCCCACGGACTGGGCCGAGTTCTGGAAGCCCTCCTCCTGGGCCACCGCACTCGGGATGTTGGGATAGACGGTGCCCACGTGCTGGACGTCGGTGCCGAGTTTGGTGTCGTAGTACTTGAAGTACCCGTTGGTGTACTCACCAGGCTGGATGGGATCGACGCTGTAGTTGTTGGGCAGGGCCAGAGCCGGGGCCGAGAGCATGTACTGCACGGAGGGGACCGAGGTGTGCTGGGAGAGTACCTGGGCGGCGCAGTTGTCATAGAGGGCGAAGCCGCCCACGAAGGCGAACACCTTGTTGATCTCGCTGTTGTAGGCGTTCTCGGTCTGGTTGCAATCGGTCTGGGAGTCGACGGGCTGTAGGTCGAGCTGGCGCCCGTACACGCCCCCCTGGGAGTTGACGTAGTTGAAGTAGGCCCGGGTGCCGACCACCGCCCCCTGGAAGAGCCCGGGGACCGGCCCGGACAGATCGGAGACGTTGGCGATCTGGATAGCGGTGGCGCTGACCCCGACATCGGTCGCCCCGCCGTTGCCACCGGTGGGGGCGGAACTGCCGACGGCCGGCCCGGACGCGGTGGTTGCGCCGCCGGATCCGCTCGTGCCTCCGGCCCCTCCGGATGCGGCGGCGGCTCCTCCCGATGCGGCCGAGGCGCCCCCGCCGCCGGCGCCCCCCGCTGAGCTCCCCGCCGAGCCACCCGACGTCCCCGCCCCGACCGAGGCATACGAGGTCCCCGAGCCCGATCCGGAGCCAGCCCCGCCACCGGCGTTCAGGGCGGCGGCGGCCGCCTCCCTGCGCAGGGTGGGGCTGACCCTGGCCCCGCAGGCAGCGCACAACACGCAGACCACGAGCAAGAGCGGCGCCAGCCGCCGCCCCTTCTTCGACCCTCGCAGACCCACTGGCAGATCCCCCCGACGTCGCCGGAGCGACTCCCCGACAGAAGCTAGCTCCGATGTCCCCGGATTCCACCGCAGGCTGGCATCCTGATCCCATCCCGGCCGCCAGCCGGGATGGACCCGTTCCGCTCAATGGGAGACCGGAGCCGGCGGGGGCCGGTCGGGGGCCACCGCGCCTGGTTAGGGTGCCTGAAGTGGACTCTCCGGTGGCCCCTGTGTGGTCCGAGGCGGCCGGGCCGCCCGACACCCAGGCCGACGTGGTGGTGGTCGGCTCCGGCTGCGCCGGGCTATCGGCGGCCATCGAGGCGGCCCGAGCCGGTCTGGACGTCATGGTGCTGGAGCGGGCCGGGCTGGCCGGGGGCGCTTCGGCCATGTCCGGGGGGTGTGTGTACCTGGGGGGCGGCACTCCCCTGCAGGAGGCCTGTGGCTTCGAGGACACGCCCGATGACATGTTCGCCTTCGTCATGGCCGCCACCGGCCCCGGGGCCGATGAGGCCAAGATCGACCTCTACTGTCGTCAGTCGGTCGAGCACTTCCACTGGCTCACCGGGTGCGGCGTCCCGTTCAAGGCCAGTCTCTACACGGGGACCTTCCCCGAGCCGCTGACCGATGACGGCCTCATGTTCACCGGGGGAGAGAACGGCTTTCCCTTCAATGAGATGGCCCGGCCGGCCCCCCGGGGTCATGTCCCCATCGCCCACAACAAGCGGCCCATGGGTCACACCAGCGGAGTGGTCCTCATGGCTCATCTGGCCGCCGCCGCCGAAGCCGCCGGGGCCCGGACCATCACCGAGACCGCCGTCCAGCGCCTGGTCCGGGAGCGGGACGGGGCCGTCACCGGGGTTATCGTCCGCCAGGGCGGGGCCCAGCGGCACATCCGGGCCCGGCGGGGTGTGGTGCTGGCCGGCGGAGGCTTCATCTACAACGAAGAGATGCTGGCCCACCACGCTCCCCACCTGCTCGGGAAGGCCAAGCTCGGCACCGACGGGGACGACGGCCGCTGCATCCGCATGGCCCAGGCAATGGGGGCCGAGACCCTGCACATGGAGGCGGCCGAGGCTGCTTTCGGCCTGCCCGAGCTGTACCTGGAGGGCCTGCTCGTGAACAGCTTGGGCCAGCGGTTCATCAACGAGGACACCTACTTCGGCCGCATCGGCCAGGCCGTCATGTTCCGCCAGGGAGGCCGGGCCTTCGCCATCATCGACGATGCCATCCACGAGGGCCTCTCCGACATCGGGAAGTTCTATCCGGCCGGATGGGTGGGGGCCGACGCCGCCGAACTGGCTCAGGAGCTGGGCATGACACCGGGGGTCCTGGAGGAGACGGTGGCGGCCTACAACCGCCACGCCGCCAGAGGAGAGGACCCTCTCTTCCACAAGGCGGCCCGCTGGTTGCGCCCTCTGGAGCCACCCCTCGGGGCGATCGAGCTGGCCGACCGCGCCTTCGTCTCCTTCACCCTGGGCGGCCTGCACACCGATGTGGATGCCAGGGTCGTCGACGTCGACGGCCGGCCCATCCCCGGGCTGCACGCCGCCGGGCGCACCACCTCCGGCCTGCCCGGGTGGGGCTACTGCAGCGGCATGTCGCTGGGCGACGGCACCTTCTTCGGACGTCGGGCCGGCCGGGCCCTGGCGGGCGGACCCCAGGAGTAGTTCACTGCAGGAATGAGCGACACCCCCGGACCCATGGGCCACGGCGTGAACCAGCGCCACCTCATCCGGATGACGCCCGAGGAGATCGATGACTTCCTGGCCGGGCGGAGGGTGGCTTCGCTCTGCTCCATCAACCACGACGGCACCATCCATACCGTGGCGATGTGGTACGGGTTCCTGGAGGGGGCGATGGCCTTCGAGACCAAGGCCAAGTCCCAAAAGGTCCAGAACCTGCGTCGCAATCCGACCATCACCTGCATGGTGGAGGACGGGGACACCTACGACCAGCTGCGGGGCGTGGAGCTGGTCGGCCGGGCCGAGATAGTCGATGATCCCGAGCGGCTCTGGGCCCTGGGGGTCAGCGTCTGGGAGCGCTACAACGGTCCCTACAGCGAGGAGGTGAAGCCGCTGGTCGAGGTCATGCTGCACAAGCGGGTGGGGGTCCGCCTTCTGGTCGACCGGGTGGTGTCCTGGGACCACCGCAAGCTCAACCCCACCGGAGTGTGAGCGATCCCGTCACCGGACCCGGGCGATGACTTCGTCCCCGTAGCGGTGGAGGGCGTCGACCTTCTCCTGCAGTGATTCGGTGTCGGCGGCCGACCCGTAGGGGTCGAAGCCGGTGAATCCACCCATGGTGTGGGTGACCCCCAACTCCTCCAGCTTGGCGATGCCCTGGGCCCGGAAGGAGTCGGGGGTGGTGGCGTAGACGAAGAAGTCCCCGCTGCGCCCATGCTCCCGGCGGATGCGGTGCAGCCGGTCGATCACCGCCTTCAGTTCCTCATCGGGCAGGAAGGTGGCCGACATCCACCCGTCGGCCAGCCGGCCGGTGCGTTCGATGTTCACCTCCGAGTGGCCCCCGATGAGGATCGGAACCGGCGCCGGGGGCACCGGGTTGAGCTTGATGGCGGGGAACTCGTAGGACTCCCCCTGGAATTCGAAGTAACCCCCGGCGCTGAGGCCCCGCACGATGGCGATGCACTCCTCGAAGCGCCGGCCCCGTCCGGCCCAGGGCAGGCCGGTCACCTCGTAGTCATCCGGCCACGGGCTGGTGCCGACCCCCAGTTGTATCCGCCCGCCGGTGATGACGGCCAGGGAGGTGACCTGCTTGGCCAGGAGGACCGGGTGGCGGATGGGCATCTTCAGCACGAAGGGGCAGAAGGAGATCCGTTCGGTGGCGCCGCCCATGGCCGCCATGGCCACGATGGTCTCGATGAAGGGCTTGTTCTCCAGAAACTCCCTGCTCCCGTCCCGGTTGTAGGGGTACTTGGAGCTGGACTGACGCGGGTAGCAGATGCTGTCGGCCAGGGTGATTACGTCGAAACCGGACTCCTCCGCCGCCCGGGCCAGGGGCAGGTAGTAGTCCGGTTCGACCATGGCGATGCTGGCCACGAACTTCACAGCCCGGCCTCCATCGACTCCCAGCCGGCGAAGCCGGAGGGATCGTGCCGCCCGAGGCAACCGTGTTCGAAGATCCCCATCCCCTCCTCGTCCCCGATCCTGACCGTGGCCACGTGGTCGATGAGCGAGAAGGCGGACCGGGCCACCACATCAGGATCGGAAAGGTCGTAGCGGCTGGAGTCGACCCATCCCTCTCCCTTCCATTGCCCGTGGGTCCATTCCGGGTCCGCCCCGTAGCCGCAGCCGATGTTGAGGCTGATTCCGTTGACCGGGACGATCTGCGCCTCGACCGGGGTGCCGTCGGCCCCGGTCATCTGCACGCTCACCCGGTCAGGATGCCGGGTGCCGGGTCGGTAGCTGATCTGGAAGCGGGGCCAGCCCAGCTGCTGCTCCCCTCCTCCCGAAGCCAGGGTGCCGAACCGGACGGCCTGGTTGAGGCTGCGGTGCCCGTCCATCTCCTCCTGGGCTACGACCATCAGACCGGACGTGGGCAGATGCAGGGGCGCCCACACCCACCAGATGCCGGCATCGGGATGCCGAAGGGGCCTTCCGGCCGGCTCCGCCTCTCCCACCGGGCGGATGCCCCAGGAGCGGTCCCGGTCGCCCAGCCAGTGGCCGGCGGTCACGGTCATGTCCTCGCCTTCCATGCTGATGGAACCCTGCCAGGTTCCCAGCTGCACGAAGCGGCGTCCCTCCAGGATGACCCGGCCACCGGAACGCATCACGTGCAGAGGCTCCTCCAGGGCCTCGGTGGTGGCCTCGTAGCTGAGGTCGAAGGCCAGGCCGCGCTCGGGGGCGTCGCATATGGCCCGCAGCCGGCGCAGGGGCTCGACGACCTCGATGCGGATGGGCCCGACCACCTGGGCCAGCCGGTCCGGGCCGAGGGGATCCGAAGCCCGCACTGATATCTGGGTGGGCCCCCGCCGGATGGTGGCGTAGGCGTCCATGACCCCCAGATTGGGGTAAATCCCCACCCCGGTCATGAGCAGCACCGAACCGTCGGGGGAGAAGCAGTGCATGATGCAGCGGTCGTAGAAGTTCCGGTCGCTGGTGGCGGGCTGGCGCATCGACACGGCGGCCTGATGGATGGGGTACTCATCGAGCGGGTCGGGAACGGGCAATTTCGTCCTCCTGCCGGGATCAGGGTGATGAGGGGCTCGGCCGGCGTCGGGAAGTCTGGCCCGCCAACCCCGGCGGCGCTGTAACCGGTTCTAGGATCAGGCCTCCATCAGCCCCGGGGGAGCGAACGCCGTGAAGACCGAAGCCGCCATTCTCTGGCCCGACGCCACCGAGTGGAGCGTCGAGGAGATCGACCTGGACCCGCCCAAGACGGCCGACGAGGTCCTGGTCCGCTACGCCGCCTCCGGGATGTGCCACTCCGATGAACATGCCCTCACCGGTGACCTACCGGTACCGAGACCCCTGATCGGGGGCCACGAGGGAGCCGGCGTGGTTGAAGCCGTGGGCCCGGGGTGCACCGCCCTGGAGCCGGGGGACCACGTGGTCATGGGCTTCATCCCGGCCTGCGGGCACTGCCCGTCCTGTGCCACGGGTCACTCGAATCTGTGCGACGTGGGCGCCACCCTGCTGGGGGGCCTTCAGGCCGACGGGACCTCCCGTCACCACGCCCGGGGTCAGGACCTGCACACCATGGTCCTGCTGGGAACCTTCGGGCGCCACTCGGTCGTCAACGTGGCCTCGGCGGTGAAGATCGATAAGGACATTCCCCTGGACAAGGCCTGCCTGATCGGCTGCGGCGTAACGACCGGGTGGGGGTCGGCCGTCTACGCCGCCGGCGTGCGTCCCGGGGAGAACGTGGTCGTCATCGGGGTCGGCGGGATCGGGGCGGCCGCCATCCAGGGGGCCAGGCTGGCCGGGGCCGAGCGCATCTTCGCCATCGATCCGTCGGAGTTCAAGCGGGAGTCCGCCCAGACCTTCGGAGCCACCCATGTGGCCTCCTCCATCGAGGAGGCCTTCCCTCTGGTCCAGGAGGTCACCTGGGGCCGCATGGCGGACAAGGTCATCTGCGCCATGGGGGTGGGCCGGGGCGAGCTGATGGCCGGGATACTGGCTCTGGCCGCCAAGCGGGGGACAGTGGTCGTCACCAACATCCACCCGGCCATGGAGTTCAGCGCCAAGATGAGCATGACCAACCTGACCCTGAGCGAGAAGAGACTGGTCGGCTCGCTGTTCGGGTCGGCCAACATCCGCGCCGACATCCCCAAACTGTGCGAGTTGTACCGGCAGGGTCAGCTCGACCTGGACGGGATGATCACCCGGACCTATCCGCTGGCGGACATCAACCAGGGCTACCAGGACATGCGGGATGCCAAGAACGTCCGGGGTGTCATCATCTACGAGGGGGACTGAGCCCCCTTGGCCGCCGAGCCGGACTCCACCGCTCTGCCTCTGACGCTCCGTCAGCTGGAGCGGCGGGAGCGGATCCTCGAGACCGCCATCGAGTTGGCGGCCGAGGGCGGTTATGAGGCGGTGCAGATGCGGGACGTGGCCGCCCGGGCCGGGGTGGCCCTGGGCACCCTGTACCGCTACTTCAGTTCCAAGGACCACTTGCTGGCCGCGGCCTGGGCCCACTGGGCGGCCCGGCTGGAGCCGCGCATCACCAGCCGGCCGCTGCGGGGAGCGACCATGGCCGAGCGGGCCACCGACTTCCTGCATCGGGCTACGCGAGCCTTCGAGCGTGAGCCGCTTCTGGCCGCGGCCGTGCTAACGGCCGCCATGTCCACCGACTCCGCCGCGGCCGGGCCTCAGCAGGAGGCCTCGGGGCTGGTCGGGCGCATGCTGCTCTCGGTGATGGCCCCCCTCAGCCCCGCCGTGGCCGACGGCATCCGGGAGATCCTCAACCATGTGTGGTACTCAGCCCTACTGCGCTGGATCAGCGGCCGCAGCACCATGGCCGAGGTCTATTCGACCCTGGAGCAGGCCTGCCACCTGCTCCTCGATCCCCGGGAGCCGAAGGGTGCCCGGCCGAGGTAGAAAGGAGCCGGGCGGCGGGAGCCGCCACCGGCTACAGGAGGATGAAGCATGCGGGTGAAGGTCGATTACGACGTCTGCGAGAGCAATGCCGTCTGCATGGGGCTGGTCCCCGAGGTGTTCGAGGTCCGCGACGATGACTTCCTGTACCTGCTGGATGAGAACCCCCCCGAGGCGCTCCGCGCCCGGCTGGAGGAGGCGGTGCGGTCCTGTCCCAAGGCGGCCATCTCCCTGGAGGACTGACCCGGTGCACATCGCCTACACCCCCGAGCAGGAGGCTCTCCGCCAGGAGCTGCAGGCCTACTTCGCCGAACTGATGAGCGAGGACGTCCAGCGCCGGCTCCAGGGCAGCGGCGGGGAGTACGGAGGCGGAGGGCTGTACCGGGAATTGGTGGCCCAGATGGGCCGGGACGGTTGGCTCGGGATCGGCTGGCCCACCGAGTACGGCGGTCAGAACCGCTCCATGATGGAGCAGCTCATCTTCACCGATGAAGCGTCCAAGGCCGGGGCTCCGGTGCCGTTCCTCACCATCAACACGGTGGGGCCGACCATCATGGAGTACGGCACCGATGAGCAGAAGAAGTTCTTCCTGCCCCGCATCCTGGCCGGGGAGATGCACTTCTCCATCGGCTATTCCGAGCCCGACGCCGGCACCGACCTGGCCGCCCTGCGGACCCGGGCCGTCCGGGACGGGGACGAGTACGTGATCAACGGCCAGAAGATGTGGACCAGCCTGATCGAGTATGCCGACTACGTCTGGTTGGCGGCCCGTACCGATCCGGAGGCGCCCCGGCACAAGGGCTTGTCCATGTTCCTGGTGCCGACCGACACGCCCGGGTTCAAGTGGTCCCCGGTCCCGACCGTCACGGGCACCACCACCAGCCAGACCTTCTACGAGGATGTACGGGTGCCCACGTCGGCTCTGGTGGGGGAGGAGAACGGCGGCTGGCGGCTCATCACCGGACAGCTCAACCGGGAGAGGGTTGCCCTCTGCTCGGCGGCCGGCGTCCAGAGCGCTCTCAGCGACGTGCTGGGCTGGGCCCGCTCCACCCGGCTGGCCGATGGCCGCCGGGTCATCGATCAGGAGTGGGTCCGGATCAACCTGGCCCGGGTCCACGCCAAGACGGAGTTCCTCAAGCTCATCAACTGGAAGATCGCTTGGGGGGTGAAGCAGGGGGTCAGCCCGGCCGACGCTTCGGCCACCAAGGTCTTCGGGACCGAGTTCTACACCGAGGCCTACCGCCTGCTCATGGAGGTGATGGGAGAGGACGCCTATGTGACGGGGGATTCCCCCGGAGCGGTGGTGAAAGGCCGCATCGAGCGGAACTACCGCTCGGCCCTCATCCTCACTTTCGGTGGCGGCACCAACGAGATTCAGCGGGACATCATTTCCATGGTCGCCCTGGGCCTGCCCCGGGCCCCCCGTTAGGCCGGAGCCGGACGATGGACTTCTCCTTCAACGAAGAACAACAGGACGTAACGGCCCTGGCCAACCGCATCCTGGTCGACAAGGTCACGCCCGATTCCCTGCGGGCCGTCGAAGCCGGAGGACCGCGCTTCGACGCCGAACTGATGATGACCCTGGGGCAGGCCGGTCTTCTCGGCATCGGTCTGCCCGAGCGGGTCGGAGGCGGCGGCTACGGGCTCATTGAGCAGTACCTGGTGCTCGAAGCGGTCGGCCGGCGGCTGGCCCCGGTGCCGGTGTGGGCGTCGGTGCATCTGGGCGCGGCCCCGCTGGCCGAGTTCGGCACGCCGGAGCAGGTCGAGCGCTGGGTGGGGCCGGCCCTGAGCGGTGCGACCGTGCTGACCGCTGCCCTCAACGAGCCCCTGAACCCGGACCGGACCACCCCCAGGACCACGGCCACGCCGGATGGGGACGGCTGGATCCTGGACGGGGTGAAGACGGCCGTGCCGGCCGGCACCGTGGCCGGGGCCATCCTCGTTCCGGCCCGGCTGGGTGACGGGGTGGCCGTGTTCGTGGTCGAGCCCACGGCCCCGGGGGTGACCGTGACCGCCCAGGGCACCACCAACCGGGACCAGGCCGGATACATGGAGCTGTCCGGGGTGAGGGTGTCCGCCCGGGAGCGGGTGGGAGCCGGGACGGACGGGACGGTCCTGCTGGGGTGGATCCTCCGGCGGGCCACGGTCGGACTGTGCGCCCTCCAGCTGGGGATGACCGAACAGGCCCTGGCCGACACGGCCGAATACGTCAAGACCCGGGTCCAGTTCGAACGCCCCATCGGGACGTTCCAGGCCGTGGGCCATCGCTGTGCCGACTGCTACATCGACACCGAGGGGCTGCGCCTGACGACCTGGCAGGCGGCCTGGCGGCTGGCCGAGGGCGTGGAGGCCGATACCGAGATCGAGGTGGCCAAGTTCTGGGCCGCCGACGCCGGCCATCGGGTCGCCCATGCGGCCGTGCACCTCCACGGGGGCATGGGCGTGGCCAACGAGCACACCATCCACCGCTATTTCATCTGGGCCAAGCAGATCGAGTTCATGCTGGGCGGGGCCACCGAGCAGTTGTTGCGCATCGGTGCCGCCCTGGCCGCCGACCCGGCCTGAGCTCCGCCGCGCTGATGGACGGGCTTCCGCTCGACGGCCTCCGGGTGCTGGACATGGCCGATGAGCGGGGCCAGCTGGCCGGGCGCATCCTGGCCGAACTCGGAGCTGACGTGGTCCTGGCCGAGCCGCCCGGGGGGGCCAGGTCCCGGGGATACCACCCCCTGCACGATGGCGTGAGCCTGCCTTTCGCCGTGCGCAACTTCAACAAGCGCTCGGTCACCATCGACTTCGAGTCCCCGGGCGGGCGCCCAGTTCTCCTGGGTCTGCTGGAGGGCGCCGACGTCTGGCTGGAGACGACCGCCCCGGGCCGGCTGGCCGCACTGGGGCTGGATCCCCGGGAGATCACCAGCCGGTTCGACCGGCTGGTGGCGGTGTCGATGACCGACTTCGGCCAGACCGGCCCCTACCGGAACTGGGCCGGCACCGACGACGTGGTGGTCGCCCTGGCCGGTGAGCTGTTCCGCTCCGGGACCCTGGAGCGGCCGCCGCTCCTGGTGCCCGGGTCCCTGGCCTACGACGTCACCGGGATTATGGGCGCACTGGCGGCCCTGTCGGCCTGCTGGCAGCGGGACACGACCTCCGGCCGGGGCCAGTACATCGACCTGTCGGCGCTGGAAGCCACCGCCCAGGTCACCGACTGGTCGTTGCCCAACTTCAGCGCCATCACTGCCAACCTCGGCCTGTACGGGGAGATCCGTTCCGGCCACGGTCCGGTGTATCCGCTCTACCCCTGCGCCGATGGCTTCGTCCGCCTGGTGATCCTGAGCCCCCGGCAGTGGCACGCCATGCGGGCCTGGCTGGGCGAGCCGGAGTTCCTGCAGGACGAGCACTGGGACAGCCTGCTGGGGCGGATGAGCATCCAGGCCGACGTGCTGGATCCCATGTTCACCGAGCTCTTCGCCGCCCAGAAGATGGCCGACCTGGCCACCGAGGCGCAGCAGCGCGGCATCGTCATGACCCCCTGCCTGGGGCCGGCCGACGTGCTGGAGACGCCTCACTTCGCCGAGCGGGGATCGTTCGCGACCGTGGAGGTGGCGCCCGGTCTGGTCGGGCCCATGGCGTCGGGGTTCTACGAGATCGACGGCCGGCGGGCCGGTTGGCGCCGGCGGGCGCCGGCTGCCGGGGAGGACCAGGGGGCGCTGGATGGTCTGTGGTCGGATCCGCCGACCGCAGGACCGGCCGGGGAGGCAAGCCCGACAGCCGGCACCGGCGCCAGTGCCGCTCCCGGCCTGCCCTTCGCCAACGTAAGGGTGATCGACTTCGGTCACGGCGGGGTCGGGGTGGAGGCGGCCCGCATCCTGGCCGAATACGGAGCCGATGTCATCAAGATCGAGACCCGCACCTACCCCGACTTCATCCGGCTGGTTTCGGGCTCGGAGATCAGTGCCTCCTTCACCTCCTCCAACTGCTCCAAGCGCAGCTTCGGGGTCAACGTGAAGACGGAGGAGGGCCTGGCTTTGGTCAAGGAGCTGGTCAGTGGGGCCGACGTGGTCATCGAGAACAACTCCACCGGCACCATGGAACGCATGGGACTGGGCTACGACGCCCTCCGGGAGGTCAACCCGGACCTGGTCATGGTCAGCAGCCAGCTCATGGGTTCGAAGGGGGAGTGGTCGGGATGGCTGGGCTATGGACCCAGCACCCGCCCAGTCGGGGGCATGACCTGGTTGTGGAATTTCCCCGACGGCGGTATGCCACCCGGGGCCCAGGTCGTCTTCCCCGACCACGTGGCCGGCCGGCTGTGCGCGCTGGGGGCCATAGCCGGTCTGCTGGGCCGCCGGCGTCAGGGCCAGGGCGGCCACCTGGAGGTGGCCCAGGTGGAAGTGGTGCTCAACCTCATGGCCCAGTACTTCCTGGCCGAGGGTCTGGCGCCGGGCTCGGTCCAGCCCTTGGGCAACCGGCGGGCCCAGGGCGCCCCGTGGGGGGTGTACCGCTGCTCGGGCGAGGAGCGCTGGTGCGTCATCACCTGCCGGGATGACGCCGATTGGCAGGGACTGCGACGGGCCCTGGGGAATCCGGCTTGGGCCTCGGACCCGGCCCTGGACTCTGCCGACGGGCGCCACCGGGCTCATGACGTCATCGATGCGGCTTTGGGGGAGTGGACCGGAACGCGCACCGACTCCGAGGTCATGGCCGCCCTGCAGGCCGAGGGGGTCCCGGCCGGCCGGATGACCTACGCCAGTGACGTCCCCGAGGAGCCTCAACTCAAGGACCGGGGCTACCCGACGCCGATCCACCAGCCCGGCCTGGGCGACATCATCCTGGAGGGGCCCTGCTTCCGGGCCACCGGGATGGCGCCGCCCATCATCGCCCCCGCCCCCGGCCTGGGTGAGCACACCCGGGCCATAGCCTCCGATCTGCTCGGTCTCGGTCCGGAGCGGATCGAGGAACTGGTCTCCGCCGGGGTGCTCGAGATCGACCGGCCGCCGGCGCCCGAGGCCTAGTTGTCCTCGGCGGACCCGGCCGGCCCGACTGTGCCCCCGGCGGACCCGGCCGGTCCGACTGTGCCCACTTCGGCCCACAGGTCGGAGTAGGCCCGGGCCGCCGGGCTGTTGGGATGCGAGGCGGTAACGGGCAGGCGGCGGACGGCCATCTGCTCCACCGCCGACGCCGCCGGGATGCCGGCGGCCGCCACCCGGCCCGGGCCGGCCCGGAGCGCCTCGACCACCTCCCGGTGCAGGCGCTTGCGGCCGTCGACCATGGAGAAGAAGCCGATCAGTTCCGGCCGGCGTTCGAGCGTGGCCACGAAGGCGGTCAGCTGCTGGTAGGTGCGCACCGACAGCACGGCCGGGATGAGCGGGACCAGCACGGTGTCGGCGGCATCCAGCACGCTCTCGGAGGCCAGGGAGATGCTGGGCGGGCAGTCCAGGAAGACCACGTCGTAGTCCTCGCCCACCGGGGCCAGGATCT
The DNA here is from genome assembly GCA_027315345.1 of Actinomycetota bacterium. GTDB lineage: Bacteria > Actinomycetota > Acidimicrobiia > Acidimicrobiales > JAJPHE01 > DAHUYE01. The sequence goes on along the minus strand of DAHUYE010000008.1, from coordinate 187,570 downwards.
CGGCCAGGCGCCGGGTGGGCCGCTTGGCCTTGTCCAGGACCAGGTCCAGGTTGCGATAGGAGAAGTCGGCCGGCAGGAGGTCGAGGTGGTCGAAGTCGGTGCCCTTGATGTGATCCCCGAGCTCGGTGCGCCCCCGCACCAGGCCCTTCCCCCCGCCTTTGACCTTGGGCCGGATGCGGAACAGGAAGGTGGCCGCCCCCTGCGGATCGAGGTCCCACAAAAGGGTCCGCCGGCCCTCGGCGGCGGACAGGTGGGCCAGGTTGACCGCCGCCGAGGTCTTACCCACGCCGCCTTTGATGTTGTAGGTGGCGTAGACCCTCACGGCTTGGCCCCTTCCAGCATGGAGAGCAGGCGGCGGCGGTTGGAGGCGTCGTCGAAGCGGGTGAAGACGGTGGCGAAGCGGGCCCGGGCGTCGGCCTGGCGGCGGTCCAGCTCGGCGGCCAGGGCGCCCATGGCCAGAATGGTCTCGGCCGGGATACTCCCCGAAGCCACGAGCTCCCCGGCGAAGTGGGCCAGCCCCTCGGCCTGCACCTGACCGTCCTGGTACTGGCCCAGGCAGTCCTGGAGCTTCTTGAGTTCGCCCACCACCGCCTTGTGGGTGTCCTTGGGGTACAGGGAGGCGAATATCTCCAGCAGGTAGCGCAGCTCCTTGCCCCGCTTGCGCAGATCGTGCAGGTCATCGGGGGGCGAGCCCGGCCCGATGGAGCGGCCCTGTCGGCTTACCCGGCGGAGAGCCTTGGCGGTGCGCTCGGCGGCCAGGTGGGCCACCGGGATGCGGGCTACCGACCCCTCGGCCGACTGGGCCGCCACCTCCCGCCAGGCGGCCCGGATGGCCTTGGTCCGCCGCGACCGCAGCCCCCGGGTCAGGTCGGTCTGAGCGCCGGCCCGGCGTTCGGCCAGGATGCGGCGAAAGGGCTCCAGATGCGCATGGGCGGCCGGGCCCTCATCGGCCCGCAGGTCGGCCAGATAGACGTCCAGGTCCCGGGTCGGGGTGGTGAGATCCCCCAGCCACTTGAGCTCGGCGGCCAGACCGGTCCGGGTGGCCTCGTCCAGCGCGTCACCGACCAGCTTGAGCACCGAACGGGCCCGCCGCACCGACACCCGCAGGTCGTGGAGGAACTCGGAGTCCAGGTCGCGGATGGTGCCGTCCAGATTGGCCTCGAAGATGTCGAGGAGGCGGGCCAGCACGGCCCGCACCGCCGCCCCAGAGGGGAGCCCGGGCTCCAGTTCCAGGTCGAGGGTGGGCACCGGGGGCGGGCCCACCGCGGCCAGCACCTCCTCGGCCGGGCCGGCCGGGCAGGGGCGGAGCCGGCCGTCGGCGGAGAGGACGGCGGCAATGCGCTCACCCTCCTTCTCATAGCCGCGCAACGGACGCACCGTGACCGCCGTCGGCAGGGGCTGGCGGCGGGGCCGGACGGTGCGGCGGGACTCCACGATCACCCGGGCCACCGTCTTCTCGTCCCGGTTGAGGACCGGGGTGGCCCTCTCCCGGCTGACCAGTTCGGCCAGCGGGAGCAACACCCGGTCCTCCAGCAGGGGGGCGATGCGCTGGCGCAGGGGTCCCGAGGGGAGCAGCCCGGCCCGGGACGGATCCTCGGCGCCGGCCTCGGTTTCAGCCAGCCGGGCCGTCCCATCGCTCAGCACCAGCACATGCCGGCCGGCGGTCGCCTCCCGGCACAGGGTGAGGCCTTCGGAGCGGAGCCGGCCGTCGAAGCTGTCGTACCAGGTGCGCCTGACCTCGACCGCCGCCCCGGCCGGGCCGAGCCGGTCCGACCCCAGCAGAGCCCGCACCTCGCCCGACGGGCCGGGGCCGTCGATCTGGAAGCGGTGGTCGAGGTTCGGCAAATGGACCTCCGTTTAGCACCGACCGGCCGGCGACTCTACCGGCCCCCTGGCGCACCCTCTACGCCGCTCCGGCCCCCTGCTGGTGCCGCCCCGGTACCGCCCCGATGTTCCCACTGGACGGCACGGGGCCGGGCGCATGCCGGCCGTGGGGGCCTAAGTTGACCCGGGCCGACCGGGCCGGGCCCCCGCCCCGGGCCGGGGCCGACTGCGACGGGTGGAGCGAAGCGATGAGCGTTGAGGGATTCGACCAGGAGGTCGACGTCCTGGTGGTCGGCTCCGGGATGGGCGGGATGACCGCGGCCCTGGTGGCCGCCGGTAAGGGCCTGGAGGCCCTGGTGGTGGAGAAGACGGCCAAGTACGGGGGTTCCAGCGCCCTGTCCGGGGGCGGAGTCTGGGTGCCCAACAATCCGGTGCTGGTCCGGGCCGGCCTGGTCGACAGCCTGGAGCGGGCCCGCACCTACATGCAGTCGGTGGTCGGGGACCGGATCCCCGCTGACCGGGTGGAGGCCTTCCTGACCCGGGGCCCCGAAGCCATCGACTGGCTGGAGCGCAACACCAGAGACGTCCGCTTCCGCTGGGTCAGGGGGTATGCCGACTACCACCCCGAGGCCCCCGGGGGCGAGCCGCTGGGCCGGACCCTGGAGCCGGTGCCGGTGGACCTGCGCCGGCTGGGACCGGATGAGGAGACCCTCAACACCAACCCGCTCATGAAGGGCCCGGCCGGGCTGTGGACGACCCAGTCGGACTATCGGTTCCTGACCCAGGCCCTGACCACCTGGAAGGGCCGCCGCACGGCCGTCAAGGTCGGGGTGCGGACCTGGTGGACGAAGATGACCGGTCGCCACATGACCGCCCTCGGGGCGGCCGGGGTGGCCCGGTTCCGCCTGGCCCTCAAGGAGGCGGGTGTACCCCTGTGGCTGGAGAGCCCGCTCTCGGGCCTGATCCTCGACGGTGACGCCGTGGTCGGGGCCCGGGTCGAACGCCACGGCGCCGAGGTGCGCATCCGGGCCCGGCGGGGGGTCGTCCTGGCCGCGGGCGGCTTCGAGCGCAACGCCGAGATGCGTCAGCGCTACCAGCAGGCCCCGGTCAACGCCACCTGGACCTCGGGGGCGGAGGGCAACACCGGGGACGCCATCTTGGCCGGCCAGGAGGTCGGGGCGGCCGTGGACCTGATGGACGACGCCTGGTGGTTCCCCTCGGTGGAGGCATCCGGAGCCGGCCTCATGATCCTGGCCGAGCGGTCATTGCCCGGCTGCATCGTCGTCAACGGCCAGGGCGAGCGTTACGTCAACGAGGCCACCGCCTACGTCAACTTCGTGCACCGGATGTACGAGATGGACGAGCCCGGTGTTCCCACCATCCCCTCCTATCTCATCCTCGATCAGCGTTACCGGGACCGGTATCCCTTCGTGGCCGTACCCCCCCGCCGGCCCCTGCCCCGCTATTTCGACAAGTACGGCATCGTGACCCGGGCCGACTCCCTGGAGGAACTGGCGGGGCGACTCAACCTTCCCCCCGAAAAGCTGGCCGCCACCGTGGCCCGCTTCAATGCCATGGCCGAGGCCGGCCGGGACGAAGACTTCGGCAAGGGGGAGAGCGCCTATGACCGCTACTACGGGGACCCGGGCAACAAGCCCAATCCCTGCCTGGCCCCGCTGACCAAGCCTCCCTTCTACGCCTTCCGCATCGTCCCCGGTGACCTGGGCACCAAAGGGGGACTGGTGACCGATCCCGACGCCCGGGTGCTGCGCCCCGACGGCACGCCCATCCGCGGCCTGTACGCCACCGGCAACACTTCCGCTTCGGTGATGGGTAACGACTACGCCGGGGCCGGCGCCACCATCGGACCGGCCATCGTCTTCGGGTACGTGGCCGCCTGCCGCCTGGCCGCTGATACTCCGGTGACGGTATGAGCGGACTGAGCGTGGAACGCCACGCTGACGGCGTGGCCGAGGTGGTCATGGACAACCCCCCCGTCAACGCCCTGACCGTGGCCGGCTGGTTCGAGTTGGCCGACACCCTGCGGGCCCTGGGCGCCGACCCCGAGGTGCGCTGTGTGGTGTTGAGGGCCGAGGGGCGGGGCTTCAACGCCGGAGTCGACATCAAGGAAATGCAGGCCACCGAAGGCTTCGAGGCGCTGGTGGGGGCCAACCGGGGCTGCTTCGCCGCCTTCGCGGCCGTGTACGACTGCGCCGTGCCGGTGGTGGCCGCCGTGCATGGCTACTGCCTGGGCGGCGGGATAGGCCTGGTGGGCAACGCCGACGTGATCATCGCCTCCGAGGACGCCACTTTCGGCCTGCCCGAGGTGGACCGAGGGGCCCTGGGGGCGGCCACCCACCTGGCCCGGTTGGTGCCCCAGCACAAGATGCGGGCCATGGTGTACACCTCGGCCACCGCCACCGCCGCCGAGTTGCACTCCTACGGCTCGGTCCTGGAGGTGGTGCCCCGGGCCGACCTGGTCTCCAGCGCCCTGGCCGTGGCCGGCCGCATAGCCGCCAAGCGCCCCGGGGTCATCCGGGCCGCCAAGGAGTCGCTCAACGGGATCGATCCCGTCGACGTGCGCCGTTCCTACCGCTTCGAGCAGGGCTTCACCTTCGAGCTCAACCTGCTCGGCCACGGGGACGAGGCCCGGGACGCCTTCGTCCGCGGTGAGGATTCCACCGGGGGGACTGGGCGTCCTTGAGCGACAAGCGTCTCTCGGAGGACGAGGTGGTGGCCGAGCTGCGCAGCGGCATGACCATCGGGATCGGCGGATGGGGCAGCCGCCGCAAGCCCATGTCGCTGGTCCGGGCCATCGCCCGCTCCGGCCTGCGGGATCTCACCCTGGTCAGCTACGGCGGACCCGACGTCGGCGTGCTGTGCGCCACCGGCCAGGTCAAGCGGGTGGTCTACGCCTTTGTCTCCCTGGACACCATCGCCCTGGATCCCCACTTCCGCTCCGCCCGCCAGTCCGGGTCGGTGGAGGACGAGCCCTGGGACGAGGGTCTGTTCCTCCTCGGCCTGCAGGCGGCCGCCTGGCGGGTCCCCTTTCTGCCCAGCCGGGTGGGCCTGGGTTCGGATCTGATGCGGCTCAACCCCCGCCTGACCACGGTGCGATCGCCCTTCGCTGACGGGGAGGAACTGGTGGCCGCCCCAGCTCTGGAACTCGACGCCGCCCTCTGCCACCTGGACCGTGCCGACGCCCGGGGCAACGCCTGCTTCCTGGGCCCCGATCTGTACTTCGACGACCTGTTCCTGCGGGCCGCCGCCACCCGCCGCTTCATCTCCACCGAGAAGGTGGTGGCCACCGAGGACCTGCTGGGGGAAGCCGGCACCGAACAGCGCCTGCGCATCCACCGGGCCATGGTCGACGGGGTGGTGGAGCGGCCGGGCGGGGCTCACTTCACCGACTGCCGCCCGGACTACGAGCGGGACGAGGCCTTCCAGAAGGAATACGCCGCCGCCGCCGCTTCGGCCGAGGCCTGGGCGTCCTTCCGCACGGACTGGGTCGATCTGGCCGAGGACGATTACCAGGCCCGGGTGGCAGCCCGGTGACGGCCACCCGGGCCGAGGTCTGCGTCACGGCCATAGCCGAGTGCTTCCGGGGAGACGGGGAGATCCTGGCCAATCCCATCGGCACCATCCCCATGATCGGCGGCCGGCTGGCCCGGGCCTCCTTCGAGCCCGACCTTCTCATGACCGATGGCGAGGCGTGTCTCATCTCCGACCACGCCGCCTTCGCCTGGCCGGGCGGAAAGGTGGTGGAGGCCTACAACCCCTACCGGTCCATGTTCGACCTGGTCTGGTCGGGCCGGCGCCATGTGATCATGGGGGCCAGCCAGATCGACCCCTTCGGGAACCAGAACTTCGCCGCCATCGGGCCCGACTATGCCCGACCCAAGGCCCAGCTGCTCGGCTTCCGGGGCGCCCCCGGTAACACCGTCAACGACGCCACCAGCTACTGGGTCCCCAACCACAGCCCTCGGGTCTTCGTGGAGTCGGTGGACGTGGTCACCGGGGTGGGCTGGGATAGAGCCGCCGCCGCCGGACCGGCCGCCACCCGCTATCTGGACCTGCGCCGGGTGGTGACCAACCTGGCCGTGCTGGACTGGGAGACGCCCGGGCGTCGCCTGCGGCTGCGGTCCTGTCACCCGGGCGTGACCGTGGCCGAGGTCCAGGCCGCCACCGGCTTCGAGCTGGTCGTACCCGACCAGGTGCCCCAGAGCCGGCTGCCCACCCCGGAGGAACTGGAGCTCATCCGGGCCGTGATCGACCCCGAAGGACTACGGGAGAAGGAGGTCCCGGCCTGACCCGTATTCCGTTGAGCGGGACCTGGGCGGGCCCGTAGGCGGGGCCCCGGCGTAGCGTGGAAGCCGGCGCTCCAGCGCCCTCGGAAGGAGCCTGCCCGATGGCCGCCACCTGGGACACGATCGATCGGTACGTCATCATCTCCTCGGACACCCACGCCGGGGCCGAGCTGCACCAGTACAAGGACTACCTCGAGGCTCGCTGGCACGAGGACTTCGAGGTGTGGGCCGAGGGATACTCGTCCCCCTATGACGATCTGGTCGACGCCACCGCCGCCCGCAACTGGGACAGCGACTACCGGCTCAAGTGCCTGGAGGAGGACGGCATCTCGGCCGAGGTGACTTTCCCCAACACCATCCCGCCCTTCTTCGACACCATCCACAGCTTCGCCAGCCTGCCTTGGACCCGGGAGGACTTCGAGCGGCGCCGGGCCGGCCTGCAGGCCCACAACCGCTGGCTGGTGGACTTCTGCGGCCAGGCCCCCGACCGGCGCCGGGGCCTGCTGCAGATCATGCCCCACGACGTCGACCTGGCCGTGGAGGAGATCCGCTGGGCCAAGGAGACCGGAGTCATCGGCGGGGTACTGGCCCCGGCCATCCCCGCCAACCACGCCGTGGAGCCGTGGTTCCACACCCGCTACGAGCCCCTCTGGGCCGTGCTGGAGGAGACGGGCCTTTCCTTCGGCCAGCACCCGGGGACGGGGGGACCGGATGTGGGTAAGGATCAGCCCGCCTTTGCCGCTGTGCAACTGGTCGAGTTCACCTGGTGGACCCGGCGCACCTTCGCCCACCTCATCCTGGCCGGAGTCTTCGAGCGCTACCCCGATCTCAAGGCGGTGTGGACTGAGCAGGGCGTGGCCTGGGCCCTGCAGGATCTGATGCTGCTGGACATGACGGTGGGGGACATGAAGAAGAATGCCCAGAACCGCACCACCGTTCTCTTCGGCAGCGACGTCATCGAAAGCCTGAGCATGACCCCCTCGGAGTACACCCGGCGCAACATCTACTTCGGGGCCAGCTTCATGTCCCGGCCCGAGGCCAAGTACCGCTCGGCCATCGGCGTCGACCATCTCATGTGGGGCACCGACTTCCCCCACGAGGAGGGGACCACGCCCTACAGCCGGGAGGCGTTGCGGGCCGCCTTCCACGACGTGCCCGAAGCCGAGATGCGCCAGATGCTGGCCGGAACGGCGGCCAAGGTGTACGGCTTCGATCTGGAGGCTCTGGTGCCGGTAGCCCAGCGCATCGGCCCGACAGTGGCCGAACTGTCCGTGCCCCTCGACGCCCTGCCCGACTCCCATTCCCCCGCCTTCATGGGCGCCCGGATCGGCCGCTGACCTCCCGTCGGGACGGGAGGCGGCACGAGGGCGAGTCCGATGCAACCCAGTGAACTCAAGGCCGCCGCCGAGGAGTTGCATCAGGCTCAGGCGGACCGGATACCGGTTCAGCCCCTGACCGACCGTTACGCCGGGATCACTCCGGCCGACGCCTATCAGATCCAGCTCCACAACATCGCCCGGCGCACCGGGGCCGGTGCCGGGATCAAGGGCCACAAGGTCGGTCTGTCGGCCCGGGCCATGCAACAGCTCCTCGGCGTGGACGAGCCCGACTACGGCCATCTCCTCGCTGACATGTTCTGCTTCGAAGGCGAGCCGGTGGCCACCTCCCGGTTCATCCAGCCCCGGGTCGAGATCGAGGTGGCCTTCGTGCTGGGCGCGGCCTTGGAGGGTCCCGGCGTCACCGTGGCCGATGTCCTGCGGGCCACCGACTTCGTCCTGCCCGCCATCGAGATAGTGGACTCCAGGGTGGTCGACTGGCGGATCAAGCTGGCCGACACCATCGCCGATAACGCCAGCGCCGGGGCGGTGGTGCTGGGTGGTTCCCCGAGCCGGGTCGATGAGCTGGACGACATCCGCCTGATCGGCGCCGCCCTGAGGGCCAACGGTAAGGTCATGGAGACGGGGGCGTCGGGCGCAGTGTTGGGCAACCCGGCCGTGGCGGTGGCCTGGCTGGCCAACAAGGTGGCCGCCTTCGGGGTCGGGCTCGAACCCGGCCATGTGATCATGCCAGGCGCCTGCACCCGCATGATCCCGGTCTCGGCCGGGGACGTCATCCGGGCCGAGTTCGACCAGCTCGGCCCGGTCAGCGCCGTGTTCGCCTGAGGATGGGGAGCGAGGAGAAGTGATGGAGACGGTCACCGCCGCCATAGTCGGTTCGGGCAACATCGGCACCGACCTGATGTACAAGCTGATCCGTTCCGAGCTGATCGACCTCCGCTGGATGATCGGCGTCGATCCGGCTTCGGAGGGACTGGCCCGGGCCGCCGCCCTGGGTCTGGAGGCATCGGCCGAGGGGGTGGACTGGTTGCTGCGCCAACCGGACCGGCCCGACCTGGTCTTCGAGGCCACGTCCGCCTACGTCCACGTCCGCAATGCGCCGCGCTACGAGGAAGCCGGTATCCGGGCCATCGATCTGACCCCGGCGGCCCGGGGGCCCTACGTCATCCCCCCCGTCAATCTCCACAGTCATCTCGACCAGCCCAACGTCAACATGGTCACCTGCGGCGGTCAGGCCACCATCCCCATGGTCTACGCCGTGTCCCGGGTCGTCCCGGTGCCCTACGCCGAGATCGTGGCCACGGTGGCGTCGGCTTCGGCCGGCCCCGGCACCAGGCAGAACATCGATGAGTTCACCCGCACCACGGCCCGGGCCGTCGAGGTCCTGGGCGGGGCGGAGCGGGGCAAGGCCATCATCGTGCTCAACCCGGCCGAGCCGCCGCTCATCATGCAGGACACCATCTTCTGCGCCGTCCCGACCGACGCCGACCACGATGCCATCGAGGCGTCGGTGGAGGCGGTGGTGGCCGAGGTGGCGACCTACGTCCCCGGCTACCGGCTCCGCCAGCGCCCCCAGTTCGATCCGCCCGCCCCCCGCGGCCCGGGCTATGCCCGGGTGGCCGTCTTCATCGAAGTGGAAGGCGCCGGGGACTACCTGCCCGCCTACTCCGGCAACCTCGACATCATGACGGCGGCGGCCACCAAGGTGGGCGAGGAGATGGCCCGCCATCTGCTCGCCGGCCGCCCGGTGGGCACCGGGCCGGGGGAGGCCCGATGACCTATTCCGACCAACTCGACATCCGCATCACCGACTCCTCCCTAAGGGATGGCTCGCACGCTCAGGCTCACCAGTTCACCGAGGCCGACGTGCGGGCCATCGTCTCCGCCCTGGACGCCGCCGGCGTGCCCGTCATCGAGGTGACCCACGGGGACGGCCTGGGTGGGTCCTCGTTCAACTACGGCTTCTCGCACACCGATGAGCGGCTACTGCTGAAGGCGGCGGTGGAGGCGGCCGGCCGGGCCCGCATAGCCGCCCTCATGCTGCCGGGAGTCGGCACCAAGGATGACATCCGGGCCATCGCCGACCTCGGCGTGTCGGTGGTCCGCATCGCCACTCACTGCACCGAGGCCGACATCTCCGAGCAGCACTTCGGCCTGGCCCGGGAGATCGGGCTGGAGACGGTGGGCTTCTTGATGATGGCCCACTCCCAGCCCCCCGAGGTCATAGCCGCCCAGGCCCGGATCATGGTCGACGCCGGCTGCCAGTGCGTCTATGTGGTGGACTCGGCCGGGGCCCTGGTACTGGAGCAGACCGGGGACAGGGTGGCGGCCGTGCTGGCCGAGATCGGCAGCCAGGCCCAGGTCGGCTTTCACGGCCACGAGAACCTGGCCCTCGGGGTGGCCAACTCGATCATCGCCATCCGCAGCGGCGCCGTGCAGATCGATGCCTGCACCCGGCGCTTCGGGGCCGGGGCGGGCAACACGCCCACCGAGGCCCTGGTGGCGGTGTGCGACCGGCTGGGCATCCGCACCGGGGTCGACACCCTGGCCATGTTCGACGTGGCCGAGGACGTGGTCCTGCCCATCATGGAGGCCGAACCCACCCTCTCCCGCCTGGCCTTGATCATGGGCTACGCCGGGGTCTACTCGTCCTTCCTGCGCCACGCCTACCGGGCCGCCGAGCGCTACGGGGTGTCCGGCGCCGACATCCTCATGGAGTGCGGACGGCGCCGGCTGGTGGGGGGCCAGGAGGACCAGATCATCGACATTGCCGCCTCCCTGGCCGCGGCGGCCCCGGTGGGCGGTTAGGCGTGGCGCCGGCTTCCGGGGCGGTCCTCTGCGCCCACCCCACCGGGGCCGTTGCGCCTCTGTCCGCCACCGGCTGGGCCCTCTGCGTTGTGAATCCGGAGACGGTGCAACCCGACGGCGCCCGGCTCAGCCCGGCGGGGGGCGACCCGGACGGGGTCCTGGCCTCGGCCGGCCTCTTCCTGGTCCTGGACCGGGCCCTCGACCCCGGGCCGGTCTCGGCCCTGTCGGTCATGGCTTGCGGGGTGTCGGTCATGGCCGGGGTGGAAATCTCCGCCGCCGACGGGATGCCCATCGGCCTGGTGACCGGGCCCCGGCTGGTGCCGGCGGCCGGTCTCAATCTGGGTCTGGTCGGCCTGCTCCTGGAGGTCGGCGGCCAGCAGCTGGCGACCGCCTGCGGAGCGTCGGCGGCCGGGCACCCGGCCGCGGCCGTGGCGGCGGCCAGTCGGGGCGGCGGTTTGGCGGCCGGGGCGATGATCTTCAGCGGGCGCTGGACCGCCCCGCTGCCGGTCCCGGCCGGCTCGCACCTCACGGCCGGCTTCGGGCACCTGGGAACGGTCAGCCTGCGGGTCGGCCCGTGAGCAGCGGCCTGTGCGATGGGCGGGTGGCCATCGTGACCGGCGCCGGCCGGGGCCTGGGCCGGGCCCATGCCCTGGAGCTGGCCGCCCAGGGGGCGGCCGTGGTCGTCAATGACCTCGGGGCCGAGCTGGACGGAACCGGGCGTTCGGACGGGCCGGCCGGGGAGGTGGTGGACGTCATCCGCCGCACCGGTGGGCAGGCCATCGCCAACGGGGAGGACGTGGCCGACTGGGACGGTGCCCGGCGGCTGGTGGCCGCCGCCCGGGAGGCCTTCGGTCGCCTGGACGTCGTCGTCAACAACGCCGGCTTCCTGCGGGACCGCATGTTCGTCAACGCCACCGAGGAGGAGTGGGACGCGGTGGTGCGGGTGCATATGAAGGGTCATTTCGCCGTGGCCCGGTGGGCGGCGGCGGGCTGGCGGGATGAGGCCAAGGCCGGGGCCCGCCCCGACGCCCGCATCATCAACACCACCTCGGGGGCCGGTCTGATGGGTTCGGTGGGCCAAGCCGTGTACTCCGCCGCCAAGGCCGGGATCCTGGGCCTGACCCTGGTCCAGGCGGCCGAGCTGGCCCGCTACGGCGTGACCGCCAATGCCATCTGCCCGGCCGCCCGCACCCGCATGACCGAAGCCGTCTTCGCCGCCACCATGGCCCGGCCCGAGGACCCGGAGGCCTTTGACCCGATGGCGCCGGACAACGTCTCGCCCCTGGTGGCCTGGCTGGCCTCAGCCGACTCGGCCGGGGTGACCGGGCGCGTCTTCGAGATCGAAGGGGGAGTGGTATCGGTGGCCGACGGCTGGCAGCACGGTCCGGCCCAGTCCCGACCGGGCCGCTGGGACGCCGCCGAGTTGGGACCGGCGGTCCGTTCGCTCCTGGAGACGGCCCCGGAGCCCGCCCCCGTCTACGGCGCCGGTCCATCCGCGTGAGCGCCGGCCAGGATTCGGAGTGGCCCAGCATCCCGGCTATGGCCGGGTGGGCCTTCGCTCACCACGGACCGGGGGAGGCGGTGGTCGAACCGGCTGACGCCGCCACCGGCCGGGCCCGGGTGGCCGTCTCCTGGGCCGAGCTGGGGGAACTGAGCCACCGCGCCGCCCGGGCCTTCCTGGCCGCCGGGGTCAATCCGGGCGACCGGGTCGGGCTGTGGGCCCCCAACGGGCTGGACTGGATCGTGGCCATGCTCGGGGTCCAGGCCGCCGGGGGCGTGCTGGTGCCCCTGTCCACCCGCTACAAGGGCCGGGAGGCGGCCTACATCCTGGGCCGCTGCCGGGCCACGGTGCTGGTGGCGGCCGGTCACTTCCTGGGCACGGATTACCCGGTCCTGCTGGAGGAACAGGACCTGCCCGCCCTGCGTCATCGGGTCTGCTTCGGCTCCGGCGCCGCCGCCCCGGAGGGATGGATCGGCTGGGAGGAGTTCCTGGAGCGGGGTGCCGATGTCGCCCCCACCGCCGTGTCCGCCCGCACCGACGGCGTGGTCGCCACCGACATGTCCGATCTGATGTTCACCTCCGGCACCACGGGCAACCCCAAAGGCGTCATCGCCCTGCAGGGCCAGAGCTTGCGGGTGTTCCGGGAGTGGGCCGACATCGTGGGCCTGCGGGCCGGGGACCGCTACCTGATCGTGAACCCCATGTCCCACACCTTCGGCTACAAGGCCGGGATACTGGCCTGCCTCATGACCGGAGCCACCATGCTGCCGCTGGCGTCCTTCGACGCCGACGCCGTGTTGGACGCGGTCACCGCCGAGCGCATCTCGGTCATCCCCGGGCCGCCCACCCTGTATCAGTCCCTGCTCGACCACCCCCGGCGGGGTTCGGCCGATCTGTCCAGTCTGCGTCTGGCCGTGACCGGCGCCGCCGTGATCCCCACCGAGCTGGTGCGGCGCATCCTGGACGACCTCGGGTTCGAAGCCGTCCTGACCGCCTACGGGTTGACCGAGTCCTGCGGTTGCATCAGCGCCTGCCGGCGCAGTGATCCGGTGGAGACCATCGCCCTCACCTCGGGCCGGGCCTTCAGCGGGGTGGAGGTGAAGGTGGTGGATGACTCCGGTCGGTCCCGGCCGGCCGGGGAACCGGGGGAGATCCTGTGCCGGGGCTACAACGTGATGCCCGGCTACTTCGAGGATCCGGGGGCAACGGCCGAAGCCATCGACACCGATGGCTGGCTGCACACCGGTGACATCGGGACCATGGACGAAGGCGGCAACATCCGCATCACCGACCGTAAAAAGGACATGTTCATAGTCGGGGGCTTCAACGTCTATCCGGCTGAGGTGGAAAACCTGCTGTTGCACCACCCCGACATCGCCCAGGCGGCGGTGGTCGGCGTGCCGGACGAGCGTATGGGCGAGGTGGGCGTGGCCTATGTGGTCCCGGCCCGGGACTCCGGCCTGGACGCCGAGGCGGTGCGTGACTGGGCCCGCCGGGAGATGGCCAACTACAAGGTCCCCCGGCGGGTGGTGCTGGTGGATGCCCTACCGCTCAACGCCAGCGGGAAGGTTCTCAAGTACGAACTGCGCCAGCGGGCGGGACAGCCCTGATGGCTCGGAGCAGGCGATGACGACGGGCGGCCGGAGGACGGTCGACGGAACGAGGAGGAGACCATGACCCGGGTGGCAGACAGGTTCACCGATAAGAGCTGCCTGGTGACCGGGGCCGGCTCCGGCATGGGCCGGGCCATCGCCCTGCGCCTGGCCGCCGAAGGCGGGAGGGTGACGGCCTCGGACGTCTCCGCCCCCGGCCTGGAGGAGGTGGCCGGCCGGGCCCGGGAGGAGGGCTGGGCCGATCGGTTCCACACCGCCGTGCTGGACGTGGCCGATGAGGCGGCCGTGGACTCGGTGGTGGCGGAGGTGATCAGCCGCCAGGGCGGTCTCGACGCCCTGGTGAATGCGGCCGGGATTCTGCGGGCCGTTCACACCGCCGAGTGCACCACCGAGATCTGGGACCGGGTGTTGAAGGTGAATCTGACCGGGACTTTCCTGGTCATCCGGGCTGCCCTCCCGGCCCTGCTGGAGGCCAAGGGGGCGATCCTCAACTTCAGTTCCACGGCGGCGTCCTTCGGCCATCCCTACATGGCCGCCTACGCCGCCAGCAAGGGGGGGGTGTCGGCCCTGACCCAGACCCTGGCCGCCGAGTACGCCAAGGCCGGTCTCCGGGTGGTGGCAGTGGCCCCCGGGGGCATCTCCACCCCGATGGTCGACGCCCTGGAACTGCCGGCCGACGCTGACATGAAGAACATCATGCGCCTGATGCCCCTCAACGGGCACTTCGGCAGTCCCGAGGATCTGGCCGGCCTGGCCGCCACCCTGCTGTCTGATGAAGGCCGTCACATCACCGGCGTCACCATCCGGGTTGATGCCGGCACCCATTGCTGAGGCTTCCGGTCACCGGGACATGCGGTTCGGCCACCCGCCCCGGCCCGGCTGCCAGGGGTAGCGTCCCAGCCGAGTGAGCACCGCCCAGCTGGACTTCGAGTCGACCAGCCGCCGGCTGGACGGGGAATACGAGTTGCACTACCACGAGGCCGGCCACGGTCCGCCCCTGGTCATGCTGCACGGCTCCGGTCCCGGGGTCAGCGGCTGGTCCAACTTCAAGGGCAATCTGCCCGTACTGGCCGAGCGGTTCCGCACCATCGTCCCGGATATGCCCGGCTTCGGCCGGTCGGGCCGGCGCCAGTACGAGCGGGCCTACCCCCGGGTGGCCGCCGACTCGGTCCGCTTCCTGCTGGACCAGCTGGGAGTGGAGAGGACCTCCCTGCTGGGCAACTCCATGGGCGGCTACGCCGCCGCCGAGTTCGCCCTGGCCCACCCCGACCGGGTCGAGCGCCTGGTCCTGATGGGTCCGGGGGGCCTGGCCGTCAGCCTCTTCAATCCCGATCCCAGCGAGGGGGCCAAGCGGCTGGCCGAGTTCATGATGAATCCGTCCCGGGAGGGAATGGTGGCCTGGGTCGACTGCATGGTGGCCAATAAGAAGGTGGTCGACGATGAACTGATCGATGAGCGGCTGGCCAACGCCATGCAGCCCGGGGCCATCGAGTCGGCCCTGTCGATCTTCATGAGCCTCGGACAATTCCCCGAGGAGGTCCCTCTCTACGCCCGGGCCGACCACATAGCCGCCCCCACCCTCATCACGTGGGGCCGGGATGACCGGATGCTGCCCTTCGAGCAGGCCCTGTTCGCCTTCCGGCGCCTACCCCGGGCCGAGCTGCACGTCTTCTCCCGCTGCGGTCACTGGGCCCAGGTGGAGCGTAAGGACGAGTTCGAACGGGTCGTGATCGAGTTCCTGACCCGGCCGGCCTGAGCCGGGCGGACGGAAAGGACGGAAGCATGCCGGTTCGCTCGCTGGGCTACATCCGCTGGACGACGCCCCAGGCCGAGGCCTGGCGGGATTTCGCCACCGGCATCCTGGGACTCATGTCGGTCAGCGGTCCCGATCCGGACAGCCTCTATTTCCGCAACGATGACCGGCCCTACCGCCTGGTGGTTACGCCCGGGACCGAGCCCCAGGTCTCCCTCGGATTCGAGGTCACCGATGACATCGAACTGGAGGTGATGGCCACCGGGCTGGAGTACGCCGGGGTCAAGGTGGTGGCCGGCTCGGAGGAGGAGGCGGCGGCCCGGCTGGTGACCGGTCTGGTGAAGCTGGAGGACCCAGCCGGGATCCCGGTGGAGCTGTACCACGGTCCTATCCTCGACCACGTCCGGCTCCAGACCCCGCTGGTGTCCGGCTTCGTCACCGGAGCCCAGGGGATGGGTCACGTGGTGTTGGGGGTGGAGGACCTGGAGCCCTCGGTGGACTTCTACCGCCGGGCCCTGGGATTTGCCCGGCGCAACACCATGCGCATGGATCTGGGCGCCACCCAGATGGGCATCCACTTCCTCGGCTGCAATCCCCGCCATCACACCCTGGGCCTGGTCAACATGCCGATGCCGGGGGGTCTGGTCCATGTGATGGTCGAGGCCGTCGAGCTCGATGACGTGGGAATGGCCTACGACCGCTGCCACGAGCAGAAGGTCCCCATCGCCATGACCCTGGGCCGGCACACCAACGACCACATGGTCTCCTTCTACTGCCTGAGCCCGGATGGGGTGATGGTGGAGTTCGGCTGGGGCGGCCTGGCCGTCGAGGAGCCGGAGACGACCTACGAGATAACCAAGGGCAGCCTGTGGGGCCACAAGCCCCCGCGCCGCTGAGCAATCGGAAGGAATCCCAGATGGCCCCCGAAGAAGTTCTCGAAGCTGTCCGCGCCCTGGCCCCGACCCTGCGGGAGCGCTCCACCGAGGGCGAGTCCCTCCGGCGCCTGCCGGAGGCGACGGTCAAGGACATGAAGGCCACCGGGATGGCCAAACTCCTGCAGCCCAAGCGTTACGGCGGTTACGAGGCCGAGCCCCGCCTGTTTTACGAATGCGTCCTGGCCACCGCCGCCGCCTGCGGTTCGGCCGGGTGGGTGTCCGGGGTAGTCGGCGTGCACCCCTGGCAGATCGCCCACTGGGACGACCGGGTCCAGCAGGAGATCTGGGGCGAAGACGATGAGACCTGGGTCAGCTCTTCCTACATGCCGGGCGGAAAGCTCAAGCCGGTCGAGGGCGGCTACCAGCTGAGCGGTCGGTGGAGCTTCTCCTCCGGTTCCGATCACTGCCAGTGGGTCATCCTGGGGACGCCGGTCGTCAACGAGGAGGACAAGGTGGTCGGCCAGCGCAACACCCTGTTGCGCCGGGGCGAGTACACCGTCAACGACGTCTGGGACACCGTCGGCCTGCGGGGCACGGGCAGCAACGACATCGTGGTGGAGGAGATGTTCGTCCCCGAGTACCGCACCTTGGACCTGGTGCGGATGTTCACCTGGACCTCCCCGGGCCTGGAGGTCAACACCTCCCCGCTGTTCCGCCTCCCCTTCGCCACCCTGTTCTCCTATGCCATCACCGGCCCCATCATCGGCATGGCCGAGGGCATGCTGGCCGAGACCCTGGACTACACCCGCGAGCGGGTCTCCAAGGTCTGGGGCAAGGCTCTGGATGACCCCTACACCATCGCCGCCATCGGGGAGGCGGCCCGGGAGATAGCCGCCTGCCGGGCCTTGCTGTTCCAGACCCTCACCGACATGTACGCCAAGGTGCAAGCCGGCCAGGAGCCGACCCTGGAGGAGCGGGCCGCGGCTCGCCGGGACCAGGTCCTGGGCACCACCCGGGCCGTGGCCGCCATCGACGACATCTTCGACCGAGCCGGGGCCGGGGCCATCCTGACCTCCAACCCCATGCAGCGCATCTGGCGGGACGCTCACGCCGCCCGGCACCACACCATCAACTCCCTGGAGCGGGCCCTGTTCAGCTACTCCAACGTCATCCTGGGCCTGAATCCGACCGACCCCATGGTCTGACCGGGGGTTCCGCCCCTTGAAGTAGTTGCGCGGAAACTGTTTCCGAGCGACACTATCGGGGTGGAGGAGAAGCATTCGGCGGCGGACGGGGCCGAGGCGGTGGGACGGCTCTTCACCGCCGCCCTGCACGTCACCTGGTCGTGGATGTCGCCCTCGGTGGTGAGGAACTATCTCCAGCGGGCCAACGTGGGCGTCGGGCCGAGCCAGTACCAGGCCCTGGTGGTCATAGCCGGGGACGGTCCGGTCCGGCTCGGGGACGTGGCGGCCCGGACCGGGATGACGCCTTCCAACGCCAGCAAGATCGTCACCGAGTTGGTCGACGCCGGCCTGATCACCCGTCGGGTGCCGAGTTCGGACCGGCGGGTGACCCTCCTGGAGACGACTGCGGCCGGCCGCCGGGCGGTGGAGGACCTGGGTCGGGTGGGATGCCAGATGCTGGCTGAGCGCCTGGATGGGTTCACACTGGATGAGGTCGACACCCTGGGCCGGCTGATGGAGCGGTTGGCGGCGGTCACGGATGGATGGACCTCGACGCTTGACATGGATGAAGAGGGGGAGGGAGCCGCATGACTGCTACCACTGAGCCACGGGTCCGTCTGGACCCCAATTCGGTGCTGGCCCGGGCCGGCAGCATCCTGGACGCCTTCGACGGCGCCCATCCGGTGCTTTCGCTCTCGGAGCTGGCCGCCCGGACCGGCCTGCCCAAGTCCACCGTGCACCGCTTCGCCGAGCAGCTGCTCGTCCTGGGCTGGTTCGAGCGGGCCAGCGGCGGCTACCGGGTGGGCATGCGCCTGTTCGAGGTGGGCGGCCTGGCCGACCGGCGCAACCGGCTGCGGGACCAGGCCCTGGTCCATCTCCAGACCGTGGCCGCCGTCACCGGCTGTGCCGCCCACCTGGCCGTGCTGGACGCCGGGGAGGTGGTCTATCTGGAGAAGTTGCCCATCCGCGGCCTCACCCTTCCCACCCGGGACGGGGGCCGGATGCCGGCCCACTGCACCGCCCTGGGAAAGGTGATGCTGGCCTACGCCGGGACGGAGGAGATCGAGAGGATCATCGCCCGGGGTCTGGAGCCGAGGACGGAGCGGACCATCGTGGACGGGGCCGCCCTACGGGAGGAGCTGGCCCAGATCCGCCGGCGGGGCGTGGCCTATGACCGGGAGGAGGCCTGCCGGGGGGTCGCCTGCGTGGCCGCCCCCATCCGGGGCTCGGGCCGGGCCGTGGCGGCGCTGTCGGCCACCGGCTTCAGCCAGGGTTACGACTTTGCCGCCGTGGAAGGGGCCGTGCGCCGGGCCGCCCTGGCCACCTGGGACGATCTGTTCGGTCCGGCCCGCCACCCCGAGCTCAGCCGAGGCGCTCGATGATGGTCACGTTGGCCTGACCGCCGCCCTCGCACATGGTCTGCAGTCCGTAGCGGCCCCCGGTCCGCTCCAGCTCGGACAGCAGGGTGGTCATGAGCCTGGCCCCGGTGGCCCCCAAGGGATGGCCCAGGGCGATGGCCCCGCCGTTGACGTTGACCCGGGAGTGGTCGAAGCCGGTCTCCTTCTCCCAGGCCAGCACCACCGAGGCGAAGGCCTCGTTGATCTCCACCCGGTCGATGTCATCGGAGTCCAGGCCGGCCCGGTCCAAGGCGTGGCGGGTGGCGGGGATGGGGGCGGTGAGCATGTAGACCGGGTCGTCCCCCCGGACGCTCATGTGGTGGATGCGGGCCCGGGGGGTCAGGCCATGGGCCTTCAGGGCCGCCTCGCTCACCACCAGCACCGCCGCCGAGGCATCGGATATCTGGCTCGACACCGCCGCTGTGATACGGCCCCCCTCCCGCAGGGTGGGCAGGGACCGGATCTTCTCCATCACCGGCTCCCGGGGCCCCTCGTCCTGGGTGACGTCGCCCAGCGGAGCGATCTCAGCCTCGAAGCGGCCCTCGGCCCGGGCCTGCAGGGCCCGCTCGTGGGAGGTCACGGCCATCGCCTCCATCTCCTCCCGGCTGATGTCCCACTTCTCGGCGATCATGTCGGCGGCCCGGAACTGGCTGACCTCCTCCTGGCCGTAGCGGGCCGACCAGCCCGGGGATCCGCTGAAGGGATCGGGGAATCCGTAATCCGCCCCGGCCAGCATGGCCGAGGAGATGGGGATGCGGGACATCTGCTGGACTCCACCGGCCACCACCACGTCCTGGGTCCCGGACATCACCGCCTGGGCGGCGAAGTGGATCGCCTGCTGAGCCGATCCGCACTGCCGGTCGACCGTGGTCCCGGGAACATGTTCGGGCAGTCCCGCCACCAGGGCACAGGTCCGGGCGATGTCCCCGGCCTGGCCCCCGATGGTGTCCACGCAGCCGAATATGACGTCGTCCACCGCCGCCGGGTCGATCCCGGTCCGCTGGAGCAGGGCCCGGATGCTGTGGGCGCCGAGATCGGCGGGGTGGAGTCCGGACAGGCCCCCGCCCCGCTTGCCCACCGGGCTGCGCACGGCGTCGACGATGAAGGCTTCGGCCATGGGACCGACGCTACCGTCCTGGCCCCACGGTCCGGCCCCGACCCGGCATGCTGTGGCCATGGCCGGCGAGCGCGACGCCCTGGACTTCAGCAGCCGGGTGGTTCTGGTGACCGGAGGTACCGCCGGGGTGGGGAAGGGCATCGCCCTGCGCTTCGCCGCCCACGGGGCCAGGGTGGTCGTGTGCGGGCGGCGCCGCCCGGAGGCGGAGTTGGGCCCGGGCATCGAAGCGGTCGAGTGCGACGTACGCCAGTCCGAGGCGGTCGATGCCCTGGTGGCCGAGATCATGCAGCGCCACGGCCGCATCGATGTGGCCGTCAACAACGCCGGGGGCGGTCCCCCGGCCGATTCCGCGTCGGCCTCGCCCCGCTTCACCGAGTCGGTTATCCGCCTCAACCTGCTGGCGGCCATCTGGGTGGCCCAGGCCGTGCACCCGGTCATGACCAACCAGGAGGAGGGCGGCAGCATCATCAACATCGCCAGCCTGTCCGCCCTCCGGCCCTCGCCCGGCACCCTGGCCTACGCCGCCGCCAAGGCCGGCCTGCTGGCGGTGACCCAGACCCTGGCCATGGAGTGGGCCCCCTCCATCCGGGTCAACGCCGTCAGTCCCGGCCCGGTTCATACCGAGAAGTCCCATCTGTTCTATGGGAACGATGACGGTCTGGCCCGGGTCGGAGCCACCATCCCCATGGGCCGGCTGGCCGAGCCCGATGACGTGGGCGACGCCTGCCTGTACCTGGCCTCGCCTCTGGCCGCCTACATCAGCGGCGCCAACCTGGTGGTCCACGGTGGGGGTGAGCGGCCCCCCTATCTCGGAGCCGCGGCGGAATGATCCCTCCGGGGGTTGACGACTAGAACGCGTTCCTGTCAACTGGGGGTTGCGGCCGACGCTTTGGAGCGGCGGACGTCGACCAGGGGGCGGAGAAAATCTATGAGCCAAAGTGAGTTCCACCCGACCGGCCCGGACCGACCCCGGTCGGTCGGGAGGCGCCGGCGCCTCCCGACCGCGGTGGCGGTGCTGGCCGCCGCCGGCCTCCTGGCTGCCTGCGGGAGTTCGACCAAGTCCGGTTCGGCCACCACGACCGCCGCCGGGGCTGGAGGCTCCGCCTCCACGGCCGGTAACACCGCCTCGGCGCCCGGGGTGACCCCGACCAGCGTGACCGTCGGGCAGATAGCTGACATCTCCGAACCGGTCACCGGCCTGTTCAAGAGCGCCCAGGTGGGAGTGCAGGCCTACTTCGACTACATCAACAGCCAGGGCGGGGTGTACGGGCGCAAGCTGGTGCTGGATTCTCACGATTCCCTCTTCCAGCAGCCGGTGGTAACCGCCGCCGCCAACGAGATCGCCAAGAACGACCTGGCCTTCGTAGGCAACTACACCCTGCTCGACCCGGCCGTGAAGCCGGTGGTCGACGCCGGCTCGGTTCCGAACATCGGCAGTCCGATCGGAACGGCCCTGGCCCTGGATGCCAACACCTACGACCCGGCCCCGTCCACCGATGAGATAGCCGATCTCGGTCCTTTCCAGTGGTTCAAGCAGAAGGATCCCCAGGCCATCAAGCACACCGCCATCCTGTACGCGGCGGCCTCGCCCTCGGCCACCGAGACCTATGGGGTGTTGAAGGACGAGCTGGGTTATCTCGGCTACCAGATCGTCTACGCCCGCGGCTTCGGCGCCTTCGAGACCACCTTCCAGGCCGACGTGGTGCACATGAAGTCCCTGGGGGTGCAGTTCTTCTGGTTCGACGGGCCGGCCAACTATGCCGCCACCATCGCCAAGGAGTTCGCCCTGCAGAACTTCACCCCCATCGACTACGAGGTGGCCGGCTACGGCAGCAATCTGGTCCAGCTGGGCGGCAGCGCCGTGAACGGTATGTACCTCCCTCTGGCCAGTGCCCTGTTCCTCGGGCAGGACGCCAAGACCACCCCGATAGTGGCCACCTTCGACAAGTGGATGAACCAGGTGGACTCCACCGATCCCATCGCCAGCTGGGGGGCGTCCTCCTGGGCCTCGGCGGATCTGTTCGTGCAAGCTCTGAAGGCGGCCGGGCGGAACCCGACCCGGGCCAGTCTGGTGAAGGCCCTCAATCAGATCACCAGTTTCAACGCCCACGGTCTGCTGCCGACGTCGAACCCGGCCCAGGCCATCCCCTCGCCCTGCTGGCTGCTGGCCCAGGTCAAGAACGGGGTAATCGAACGGGTGCCCCCGTCCCCGGCCAGCGGGTTCATCTGCAACCCCGGCGGCCAGCTCAAGCTCCCCGGCTACAGCCCGGTCCAGCGACCGACCAGCTGAAGCTGCCGTCAGGGGTGTTGGCTGGAAACGCTGACTGTTTCCCCGGTCATGTAGGAGGAGTAGTCGCTGGCCAGGAAGACCATCACGTTGGCGACTTCCCAGGGTTGCGCGGAGCGGCCGAAGGCTTCCTTGGACTCCAACTCGGCCAGCAGGGCCTCATCGGTGACCTTGGAGAGAAACGGGTTCATGGACAGCGAGGGGGCCACGGCGTTGACCCGGACGTTGTGGGGGGCGGCCTCCATGGCCGCGCTGCGGGTCAGGGCCATGACCCCGGCCTTGGCCGCCGCGTAGTGGGCCTGGCCCCGCTGGGCCCGCCAGCCCAGGACGGAGGAGTTGTTGATGATGACGCCCCGGCCCCGGGGAAGCATGTGGCGCAGGGCGGCCCGGGTGCAGCGGAAGGTACCGGTGAGGGAGACGTCCAGGACCCGGCTCCACTGCTCATCGGTCATGTCCACCAGATCCACGGTGCCGCCCAGGCCGGCGTTGTTGACCATGACGTCCACACCACCCAGTTGCTCCACGGCCGCGTCCCACAACCGGACCACGTCGGACTCAATGGTCACGTCGCAGGGGACGGAGCCGACGCCAAGACTGGCGGCCGCCTCGGCCAGGCGACGGGGGTGGGCGTCGCTGATGAGGATGCGGGCTCCTTCCTCCTGGAAGCGCCGGGCCGTGGCCAGCCCGATGCCGCCGCCGGCGGCGGCGGTGATGACCGCCGTCTTACCGGCCAGCAGTCCGTGGCCGGCGGGAGCGGTGGGGGACAGGTCGGTCATCTGGGCTCCTTGGGCAGGCCCAGGGCCCGCTCTCCTATGACATTGCGCTGAATCTCGTCCGTGCCGCCGTAGATGGAATCAGCCCGGGAGAACAAAAAGGTCCTCTGCAGACGGGACAGCCCGCTCGGCTCGATGATCTGGCCGGCGCAGCCGAGGACGTTGACGGCCAGCTCACCCAGGTCCCGGTGCAGCCCGGACCAGTACAGCTTGGTGATGGTGGCCGGGCCCCGGGAGGAGGATCCGGCCGGGTCAGCGGCCAGGACCCGCAGGGCGTTCAGGCGCATAATCCGGAGCCGGATCCATATGGCGGCCAGCTCCTGGCGCAGGCCCGGGTCCTTCGACCTTCCATCCTCCCGGGCCGCGTCGACCACGGCGTCGAACTCGTTCTGGAAGTCCAGGACCTGGGCCAGGGTCGACGCCCCCCGTTCGAAGCCCAGGGTCCCCATGGCCACCCGCCAGCCGTCACCGGGAGCGCCCACCACCAAGTCGGCGTCCGTCTCGGCGTCGTCGAAGAAGACCTCGTTGAACTCGTGGGTCCCGGTCAACTGCACGATGGGCCGGATGGTGATTCCCGCCTGCCTCATGGGCACCAGGAGATAGCTGAGGCCCCGGTGCCTCTCGGCGCCGGCATCGGTGCGGGCCAGCACGAAGCACCAGTCGCTCAGGTGGGCCGAGGAGGTCCACACCTTCTGGCCGCTGATGATCCAGCGGTCACCCCTCAACTCGGCCCGGGTGGATACCGCCGCCAGGTCGGAACCGGCCCCCGGCTCGGAGTAGCCCTGACACCAAAGCTCGCGCCCGTCCCGGATCGGGGGCAGGAAGCGGGCCTGCTGGCCGGCGCTGCCGAAGGCGATGAGGGTGGGCCCGACCAGGGTCTCCCCGATGTGGCCGAGACGGCCCGGAGCCCGGGCCCGGGCGTACTCCTCGTGGAAGATCACCTGCTCGGCCAGCCCCAGCCCTCGCCCGCCGTGCTCGACCGGCCAGGCCGCCCCGCTCCAGTTGTGGCGGCCCAGGTGGGCCTCCCAGGCCCGGCGGCCCTCGACCATCTCCTCCTCCCGGCCCGGCCCGCCCCGCCCCCGCAATCCGGCGAACTCACCCCCGAGCGAGGTCTCCAGGAACTCCCTCACCTCGGCCCGGAAGCGCTCCTCCTCGGAACTCGGGGCCAGGTTCACCGGCGGGCTTCGTCCCCCGGGATCCCCCGGCCGGAGGCCAGGGTCGGGTCCTCGGCGGGCAGGTACCGGCCCAGCCCCCTAAGCACCTCCTCGGCCTCGGTCATGATCGAGGTGATGACCTCGGCCACGGTGGGCAGGCTCTCGATGAGCCCGGCCACCTGGCCGGTGGGAAGGATGCCGGCCTCGGGGTTGCCGGCCACCAGGGCGGCCCGGGTCAGCATGGGGGCGTTGGCGGCCATGGCCACCTGCCGCAGGCTGAGCCCGTCGTGGCGGTGCATGGCCAGGCCCTCCCGGAGCAGGTCGGCCCGCTTGGTCCCGGTGAGGCGGCGCAGCCGGAGGGCGCTGGCCAGGGAGCGGGCCGCCGCCGCCGGCGGGAAAGATGCCTCCAGCCTCCGGATCAGGGGGGTGCGGATCACCCGTTGAGGGACCCCGTCCACGGCCGTGGTCACCACCGTATCGGTAACGGCGGCGGCCAGGTACAGGGCCTTGACCTGGTCCGGCACGGTGCTCTCGGCCGTGAGCAGGAAGCGGGTCCCCATGGCGATGCCGGCCGCTCCCCAGGCCAGGGCGGCCACCAGGCCCCGGCCGTCCTTGAAGCCGCCGGCGCCGAGCACGGGTAGATCGACGGCGGCGGCCACCTCGGGCAGCAGCAGGGAGGTCGGGATGGGGCCGGTGTGCCCACCCCCCTCGTGGCCCTGGGCGATGACGGCGTCCACGCCCCAGGCCGCCACCTTCTCGGCGTGGCGCCGGGCGGCCACGGTGGGGATGCAGACCACGCCGCCGGCCTGCAACCGTTCGATCAGCTTCGGATCGGGGGCCTGGGCGAAGCTGGCCACGGCCACCTCTTCACCGACCAGCAGATCGACGAACTTCCCCACCTGGGCATGGTCGGAGCGCAGGTTGACCCCGAAGGGGCGGGACGTCCGGGAGCGGACCTCGGCCACGGCCCGACCCAGCTCCTCCAGGCTCATGGTGGCCGATGCCAGGATGCCGAGCCCGCCCGCCTCCGACGTGGCGCTGGTGAGGCGGGCGCCGGCCACCCACCCCATGCCGGTCTGGACGACGGGATAGCGCACCCCCACGAGATCACAGAAGGAGGTGTGGAGGGAGCCGGGCACCGTGCGTATCATCGCAGCGGCCGGCCCGCGACCGTCTGCTCCGGTGCCAGAGGGTGGGATGAGCACCGTCATCGAAGGGATCGAGGGGATCAGGGCGGCGGTGGGCCGCCACCTGGGCTGGAGTCCGTGGGTGGAGATGACCCAGGAGCGAATCGATCTGTTTGCCGAAGCCACCGGTGACCACCAGTGGATCCATGTCGATCCCGAGCGGGCCGCGGCCGGGCCGTTCGGAACCACCATCGCCCACGGCTACCTCACCCTCTCGCTGATCAACCATCTGCTTCCCCAGGTGGTGGAGGTGACGGGCGTGAGCATGGGGATCAACTACGGGGCGGACCGGGTCCGCTTTCCCAGCCCGGTACCGGTCGGATCCCGCCTGCGGGCCGGGGTGGAGTTGACCGCCGCCCAGGATGTTCCCGGCGGAATCCAGGCCACCATGGCGGTGGTGGTGGAGATGGAGGGATCGGACAAGCCCGCCTGCGTGGTGGAATGCCTCAGCCGGTACATCCGATGACGCGACCCGGCCGCGGCGCGGGGCAGTCATGGAGCTCACTCTTGGAGGACGGTCATGGACGTCGCTGATCTGGCTGAGCTGAGGGCCATAGAGGAGCTCAAGTACCGCTACCTGCGTTACCTGGACCTCAAGCAGTGGGACGAACTGGCCGGGGTGTTCACCGAGGACGCCACCGCCAGCTACGCCGGAGGCAACCTGGTCTTCGCAGGCCGCCACAACATCCTTGAGTTCCTGCGGGACGCTTTGGCCACCCAGCTCACCAGTCACAAGTGTCACCACCCCGAGATCGAGTTGCAGACCGGGGGCCGGGCCACCGGGGTCTGGGCCCTGGAGGATGTGGTTATCGACCCCGACGCCGGCTACACCATCCGGGGGGCGGCCTATTACAGCGACCGCTACCGCAAGGAAGGCGGGGCCTGGCGGATCGAGCACACCGGCTACCGGCGCGTCTACGAGGAACTGGAGATGAGGAAGCCCCCTGAGCAGGGTGGGGCGACGGTCACCGCCGACTGGTGGAGGACGGACGGCCGTTCCTCCCTGGGTCCGCCGCCTTCACGGGGGTCGGCGTGAGCGAGCTGTCCAGTCAGTTGGTGGTGGGCATCGTGATGGGGTCGATCTTCGCCGTCAGTGCCAGCGGGCTGGTGGTGACCTTCAACACGACCGGCATCTTCAACTTTGCCCACGGGGCCATGGGCATGCTCATGGCCTATCTGTTCTGGCAGCTATGGCAGGGTTGGGGCCTTCCGGCCTGGCTGGCCCTCATCCTGGTGGTGGCCGTGGCCGCGCCCATACTCGGGGTCGGGGTGGAGCGGGCCATCATGAGGCCGCTCTACGGGGCCAACACCAACGTCGCCCTGGTGGTGTCACTCGGCCTGCTGCTTCTGCTGGTCGGGGTGGCCAGCAGCATCTGGAAGTCGTCCAACAGCTACAACCTCCCGGAGTTCTTCTCCGGCAGCAAGGTGGATGTGGCCGGGGTCAACCTCAGCGATGAGCAGATCATCGCGGTGGGTCTGGCCCTGCTGGTGGCCGTCGGCCTCCGGGCCCTGTTCAAACTGACCCGCACCGGAGTCGCCATGCGGGCCGTGGTGGACGACCCGGAACTGGCCGCCCTGACCGGCGCCCCGCCGGGGCGGATGGCCGCCTACGCCTGGATGATCGGGGTCTCCCTGGCCGCCCTGGCCGGCATCCTCCAGGCCGCCGTGTTCAGCACCATGGACATCACCCAGTTGACCGAGCTGGTCATCTACGGCTTCGTGGCGGCTGTGGTCGGGAGGATGCGCAGCCTGCCCCTGACCTTTCTGGGCGCCATGATCCTGGGGGTCGGCTACTCACTGTCCATCGCCTATGTGCCCAACAGCCTGGTCACCTACGTGACCGAAGCGCTGCCCATGACGCTGCTCTTCCTGGCTTTGGTGACCATGCCCCAGGCTCGTCTCACCATCGGCCGGGTGGTACGGGCCCGCCCGCCCCGGGCCGCCACCCGGGGTGCCAACGCGGCCGGATCGCTGGGCCTGGTCGGCCTGGTGGCTCTAGGCGTGTTCCTGGTTTCGGGAGCCAATCTGGCCACCCTGGGGGAGGCTCTCATCTTCGGCCTGCTCGGGCTGTCCCTCATCCCGCTGGCCGGCTACGGCGGGCAGATCTCGTTGTGCCAGTTGACCTTCGCCGGGTTGGGAGCGCTCACCATGCACTGGGTGGGCGGCGGCACTTCGGTGCTGGGGCTGCTGGCCGCCGTCGGGCTGTGCGCGGGGGCGGGAGCGCTGCTGTGCCTGCCCACCCTGCGCCTGCGCGGCCTCTACCTGGCCCTGGCCACGCTGGCCTTTGCGGTGTTGATGGACAATGCCTTTTTTACCTCCCCCTCGATCATGGGCACGGGCGGTGCCCTGGCCGTGGGCCGGCCCCGGCTCCTCGGGCTGAGCCTGGCCGGGGACCGGGCCTTCACCATCTTCATCGGCGTGGTCCTCGGCGTCTGCCGTCTGGGCGTCGGCGCACTCCGCCGGGGCCGCTACGGACGGCGCCTGGTGGCCATGAACGATTCTCCAGCCGCCTGCACGACCGTCGGCATGAGCCTCACCGTCACCAAGCTGGCCGTGTTCGCCCTTTCGGCGGGCATGGCCGGCCTGGCCGGCGCCCTCTACGGAAGCCTGACCGGGACCGCCATCCCATCCGATTACGCCTTCCTCATCTCCATCGTCCTGTTCGTGGCCGTGACCCTGCAGGGCAGCACCCTGCTGTCCAGCGCGGTGGTGGCCGGCGCCGGCCTGGCCCTGGCCCCGGTGATCGGATCCCACATCCCGGCCCTGGCCAACTTCACCTACATCGCCTTCGGGGCGGGGATCATCGCCATCGGCCGCCGCCCCAATGGCATGGGCAGGCTGGGTGCAGACGCCCTGGTCCGGTGGCGATCCCGGCACGGGAGTGATCCGGTGGTTCCTCGTCCGGCCGTGGCGGTGGGGGAGGCGTCTCCCGTTGCCTGATCCGAACCAGGACCGGCTTCTCCCGGACGGCCCATCCGAACTGCTCAGGGTGGAGGGTATCGACGTCCAGTTCGGCGGGGTGCGGGCCCTGTGGTCCGTCGACCTCGGGGTGGCGCCGGGGGCGGTAACCGGCCTGATCGGTCCCAACGGAGCGGGCAAGACGACCTTGTTCAATGTCGTCACCGGTCTGCAGGCGCCCAGCCGGGGCCGCGTTCTCTTCGACGGCAGGGACATCACCGGCACCAAGCCGACCCGCCGGGCCCGGCTGGGCATCGGCCGCACCTTCCAGCGCCTCGAGTTGTTCGGAACCTTGACCGCCCGCGAGAACGTGCTGATGGCGGCCGAGACGCGCCGGTCCTCCGGGGAGGGCGGGGCGGCGGCCTGGGCGGACTCCCTGCTGGCGCGGGTGGGACTCACCGCCGTGGCCGATGAGCCGGCCGATCTGCTGCCCACCGGGCTGGCCCGGCTGCTGGAACTGGCCCGGGCCCTGGCCACCCGACCGCGGCTGCTGCTGCTGGACGAGCCCAGCTCGGGACTGGATGAGCAGGAGACCGACCAGCTGGGCCGGGTCCTCACGGCCCTGGCCGCCGAGGGGATGGCCGTGTTGCTGGTGGAACACGACATGCGCCTGGTCATGGGCGTGTGCAACCGGGTGACGGTGCTGGACTTCGGGCGGGTGATAGCCGAAGGTCCGGCCGAGGTGGTCAGGGCCGACCCCCTGGTTCAGGCCGCCTACCTCGGGGCGGCCGAGGCCGCTCCGCCCGAGGACGGGCTTCGGACTGCAGCCATCGCCCACTCGGGAGGTGGGCCCGCTCCGGTGGCCGCTGCCGGCTCGGCCGGCTCCTCCACGTGGCCCGGTCCCGTTCCGCGGGGTCAGCCGGCTCTGGAGCTGATTGACCTCCGGGCCGGCTACGGGCGCATCGAGGTGGTGCACGGGGTCAGCCTGACCGTGCCGTCGGGAAGTCTGGTGGCTCTGCTCGGCCCCAACGGGGCGGGCAAGTCGACCCTGCTGAAGGTGGTCAGCGGGCGGCTGCGGGCCATGGCCGGTTCCATCCGGTTGGACGGTCAACCGGTGAGCGGGCGGGCCCCCCAACGCCTGGCTCGGGACGGGCTGTGCACGGTTCCGGAGGGCCGGCCCATCTTCCCCAACCTCACGGTGCAGGAGAACATCCTGATGTTCACCTTCCGCGCCCGCCGGCTGCGGGCCGCCGACCTGGAGGAGCAGGCCTACGGGCGTTTCCCGGTGCTGGGGGACCGGCGCCGTCAGCTGGCCGGGACCCTGTCGGGAGGCGAGCAGCAGATGCTGGCCATCGCCCGGGCCCTGCTCACCGATCCCCGGGTGCTTCTGATCGATGAGTTGTCCATGGGCCTGGCCCCCATCGTGGTGGAGCAGCTCTACAGCGCCATCTCGACCATGGTCCGGACCGAGGGTCTTTCCGTGCTCATGGTCGAACAGTTCGCTGAGACGGCCCTGGTCGTGGCCGACCGGGCGGCGGTGATGATCAACGGGCGCATCGAGGTGGAAGGCACACCCGCCGAGGTGGGAGATCAGGTCGTCCGGGCCTACATGGGCACGGCCGCCGGGTGACGCCGGACGGCGGGGGGAATGGCCTTTAAACAGGAATCCGTTCTAGTTTGACCAGGCCCCGGGGGGAAGACAGAGCGGGGCCGATCGACGCCGGAAGCGGAGGAATCCCCACTTGAACCTGGCCATGCTCCTCGACATCCCGGCCTCCATAACGCCAGACGCCCCGGCTCTGGCCGGAGCGGGCCCGGAGAGCTATGACGATCTGCGCCAGGCGGCCGGGCGGGTGGCCGGGGTCCTGGCCGGCCTGGGGGTTCAGGCCGGTGACCGGGTGGGGATGTTCGCCACCAATTCGAGCGAGTACGTGGAGACCCTCTTCGGGGTGGCCATCCTCGGGGCCGTGTCGGTGCCCATGAACTGCCGGGCCCGGGGAGAGGAGTTGGCCCACCTGCTGGCCGACTCCGGTACCCGGGTCCTCTTCAGCGAGGATCGCTACCGGTCCCTGATAGCCGGAGCGGTGCCGGAGGGCCTGCCGGTCGTGTACTTCGACGGGGACTACCGGGACCGCCTGACGGCCGCTGATCCCGTCGTGGGCGAGGTGGTGGCCGACGTCGAGGACGCCGACGTGGCCGTGATCCTCTACACCTCCGGCACCACCTCGTTGCCCAAAGGGGTGATGCTCACCCACGGTGCCCTGGGGGGCTACGTCATGGGCCGGACCGAGTGCGCCGACGGCACCGACCGGGGTCGGATGCTCCTGTCCGCCCCGCTGCACCACGTGGCCGCCATCTCCTCGCTGCTGTCGTCGATCTATTCGGGCCGGACGGTGGTGGTGCTGCCCCAATTCGACGCCGCCGACTGGCTGGCGGCGGTGGAGAAGCACCGGGTCACCAGCGCCTTCGTGGTTCCCACCATGCTGTCGCGGATCATCTCCCATCCCGATATCGCCACCCGGGACCTGTCCAGTCTGGAACTGGTCACCTACGGGGCCGCCCCCATGCCACCCACCGTCATCCGCCGGGCCCTGGAGCTGTTCCCGGAATCGGTGGGCTTCTCCGGCGCCTACGGCCAGACCGAGACCACCTCGACGGTCACGGTGCTGGGCCCGGAGGACCACCGGCCCGGTGGATCGGGTCCGGAGGTGGAGGCCAAGCTGCGCCGGCTGGCGTCGGTGGGCCGGGCCGTCGACGACGTGGAGCTGCGGGTCGTGGACGAAGCCGGCGCGCCCCTGCCGGCCGGGTCGGTGGGAGAGGTACAGATCCTCACCGGGCGGACCATGACCGGGTACTGGGGTGCCAGTTCGACCGCCACCGCCCGGGCCCTGGACCAGGAGGGCTGGGTCCACACCGGGGATCTCGGCTATCTGGACGACGACGGTTATCTCTTCTTGGGCGGACGGGCCGGGGATCTCATCATCCGGGGTGGGGAGAACATCTCCCCCGAGGATGTGGAGGCGGCCCTCTACGAGCATCCTTCCGTCTCCGAGGCCGGTGTGGTCGGCGTGCCGGATGAGGAGTGGGGAGAGGCGGTGGCCCTGGCCGTGGTTCCCCATCCGGGTCTGACCCTCACCCCCGAGGAGATCCTGGCCTTCTGCGCCGAGCGCTTGCCCGGCTACAAGCGCCCGGAGCGGGTCCTGGTGCTGGAGGCGTTGCCCCGGACCTCGACCGGAAAGCTCCTGCGCCGGGAGCTGCTTCCTCTCTTCAGCTCCAGTGGGCAGGAGGTGGCCCGGTGAGCGAGGCCCATCTCCTCACCGAGTTGATCGACCACACCCTGGTGGTGACCATGAACCGGCCCGAGGCCAGGAACGCCCTGTCCTCGGAGATGCTGGCCCTGATGGGGGAGGCCTGGGACCGGGTCAACTCCGATCCCGACATCCGCGTGGCCGTACTGACCGGGGCCGGGGGGGCCTTCTGCGCCGGGGCCGACCTCAAGGCCATGACCGCGTCGCACCCGGGGGACTCCTTCCGGGCCGAGTCCGAATCCGGCGCTCCGGCCGGGGGTATCGCCTCCGGGGTCATCAAGCCCCTCCTCAAGGGCTTCCGGCTGACGAAGCCGCTGATCGCGGCGGTGGAGGGAGCGGCGGTGGCCGGTGGCACCGAGATCCTGCAGGCCACCGACATCAGGGTGGCGGGGGAGAGCGCCCGCTTCGGGGTGTCCGAGGTGCGGTGGTCCCTCTTCCCCCTGGGGGGATCGACCGTCCGCCTGCGCCGCCAGGTGCCCTACACGGTGGCGGCCGACATCCTCCTCACCGGCCGGCACTTCCTGGCTCCCGAGGCCAAGGAGATCGGGTTGATCGGTCATGTCGTGCCCGACGGGCGGGCCCTGGCCAAGGCCCTGGAGATAGCCGCGGTGGTATCCGCCAACGGGCCTCTGGCCGTCCAGGCCGTTCTGCGGGCCCTGCGGGAGACCGAGGGACTGCCCGAGGACGAAGCCATGCGGGTGGAGAGCGGCATCGGGATGGAGGTCTTTATGAGCGAGGACGCCAAGGAAGGTCCCCTGGCCTTCATGGAGAAGCGGGCCCCGGTCTTCAAGGGCCGCTGATGCCCATCCCGGTACCGCGGGATCTGGAGCAGGCCCGGATGGCCATCGAGGCCTGGCTGGGCCGGCAGCGGCCCGAGGCCGCCTCCCTGGTCGTCTCCGAGCTGTCCTCCCCGGGGATGACCGGCTTCTCCAATGAGACCCTCATCTTCGATACCTCCTGGGCCGACGGCGGTCAGACGCGCTCCGAGTCCCTGGTCATCCGGGTCAAGCCCACCGGGCACCGCATCTTCCTGGAGGATGACTTCGAGCTCCAGTACCAGGTGATGGCCGAGCTGGGGCGCCGGGAGGCACCGGTGCCGGCCGTGCGCTGGTTCGAGCCCGACCCCTCCGTCCTCGGCGCCCCCTTCTTCGTCATGGCCAAGGTGGCGGGGGAGGCCCCCGGTGACGTTCCCTCCTACAACGCCGAGGGGTTCATCTTCGACATGGATCCGGCCGAGCGGCACCGCCTGTGGACTTCGGCCATGGAGGCGTTCACGCGCATCCACCTGGAGTCGAAGGCAGGCGGCTTCGACTTCCTGTCCAAGCCGGCGCGGGGCCCCACCGGGCTCGCCCAGCAGATGAACTATTACGAGGAATCCCTGACCTGGGCAGCTTCGGGTCGGTCCCAGCCGGTGGCGGAGGCGGCCTGGGAGTGGTTGAACGCCCACCTGCCGGCCGAACAGCCCAGCGCCCTGTCCTGGGGCGACGCCCGGATGGCCAACATGCTCTTCGAGGGCGCCCGGTGCCGGGCCGTCCTGGACTGGGAGATGCTCTCCCTGGGTGGGCCCCAGATGGACCTGGGGTGGTGGCTG
Organism: Actinomycetota bacterium; assembly: GCA_027315345.1. Lineage (GTDB taxonomy): Bacteria > Actinomycetota > Acidimicrobiia > Acidimicrobiales > JAJPHE01 > DAHUYE01. Next base: position 154,656 of record DAHUYE010000008.1, on the reverse strand, counting down.
TTCCTGGACCGCTTCTCCTCCGAAGGCATGAGCCTGCCCCGCCTCGAGGGCCTGGGAACCCGGGAGGAGACCATCGCCATGTGGACCGAACGGACCCGGCTGGCGGCCGGGGACGTGGAGTTCTACGAGATCTTCGCCGGGCTGCGCTTTGCCGTGATCGTGATCCGCATGGCCCGGATGTTCGAGGTTTGGGACGTTCCGGCCCCACCCGACATGGAGACCAACAACGGGGCCACCCAGGTCCTGGCCCGCCTGTTGGACCTGGAGCCGCCCGGGGACCCGTGGTGATGGTGGCAGGCACCCGTTCCTAGCCCAGGATGACCTCGGCCACCCGCTGCATCTCGGTGATGTCTTTGGCCCCTATGACCAACATGGTGACGCCGGCTTCCTCCCACATGGGCAACTCGGCCCGGATCTGATCCGCCGTGCCGACCAGGGATATGTCGGCCACCATCTCCAGGGGGACCATGGCCGTGGCCTCTTCCCGCCGGCCTTCGAAGAACAGATCCTGGATGGCCTCGGCTTCCTTTTCATAACCCATCCGGCCGAAGACGTTCTTGTGGAAGTTCATCTCCTTGGCGCCCATCCCGCCGATGTAGAAGGCCAGCATGGGCCGCATGGCCTCCAGGGCGGACCGGCGGTCCTCGGTGATGACGACCTGACAGTTGGTGGCAATCTCGAAACGCGCCGGGGTCGACCTGGCCCCGGGCCGGGAGAAGCCCTCGGCCAACCAGGCCTTGTACATGTCACCGACCTTGGGTGAGTAGTAGATGGGCAGCCAGCCGTCCGCGATCTCGGCCGTCAGGGCGACGTTCTTGGGTCCCTCCGAGCCCAGCCAGATGGGCAGATCGGCCCGGAGGGGATGGGTGATGGGTCGCAGGGCCTTGCCCAGCCCGACGCTGTTGGGGCCGTGGTAGGGGAGCGGGAAGTGGGGGCCGTCGCTGCTGACCGGAGCCTGGCGAGCCAGGACCTGGCGAACGATGTCCACGTACTCCCGGGTCCGGGCCAGGGGCCGGCCGAAGGGCTGGCCGTACCAGCCTTCCACCACCTGGGGACCGGAGAGGCCCAGGCCGAGCACCATCCGCCCCCCGGAGAGATGGTCCATGGTCAAGGCGTGCATGGCCGTGGACGTGGGCGTCCGGGCCGACATCTGGACGATGGAGGTGCCCAGCCGGATCCGGCTGGTCGATGCCCCCCACCAGGCCAGCGGGCTGAAGGCATCCGAACCCCACGATTCGGCCGTGAAGACGATGTCGAAGCCGAGCCGCTCGGCGGCCAGCACCTTCTCCTGGGCATCAGTGGGGGGCTGGGCCGGCCAGTACCCGAGTTGAAGTCCGAGTTTCATGGCCACCTCCTGGGCTCGACCGGAACGCTAACCCAGGGACCGGGGTCGCTCCTAGAACGCGTTCCATATAACGTGCCCGCCGTGCCCATGGACAAGGTGCGTCAGTGCCCATAGACAAGGTCGTGGCCAGTTTCGATGAGGCCGTGGCCGACGTGGCCGACGGCTCCATGATCCATGTGGGCGGCTTCGGGGGCCCGGCCGAGTACCCGAGCTATCTGATAGCCGCCCTGGCCCGCAAGAACGTGACCGGTCTCACCATCACGGGCAACCACTCCGGCTTCTCCGAGCCGCAGCTGGCCATGATGAAGGAACGGATGGCCTCCCTCATGGCCTACCCCGACGACTATTTCAGCCCCGGCCTCCTGGTCGACCGGGGTCAGGTGGCCAAGGGGATCCTGGCCTTTCCGGTCCTGCCGGGGGCGGCTCTCAAGGTCCCCTTCGAGGAGTTGCTCGAGCAGGGCAAGGTCGAGCTGGAACTGATCGGACAGGGGAGTCTGGCCGAGCGCATCCGGGCCGCCCGGGCCGGGATAGCCGCCTTCTACACGCCGGTGGGCCCGGGCACCGTTACCCAGGGGGAGAAGGACGTGCGTTGGTTCGATGGCCGGCCCCACGTGCTGGAGCGCGCCCTCAAGGCCGACTTCTCCATCATCCGGGCCCATAAGGCCGACCGGTGGGGGAACCTCACCTACCGGGGGACGGCCCGTACCTTCAATGCGACCATGGCCGGCGGGTCCCACTGCACCATCGCCGAGGTGGACGAGCTGGTGGAGCTGGGCGATCTCGACCCCGAATCCGTGGTCACTCCGGCTCCCTACGTACAGCGGGTGGTGGTGCGGCCACCCCAAGCCGTCTCCGACTGGAGGACCCCCTGTTGAGCGCCCCCCGTTTCGAGGACAAGCCCAGGCTGGACGAGTCGGCCATGGCCATGCGGGCGGCGGCGGAGATCAAGGAGGGAATGGTCGCCAATCTCGGCTTCGGCATCCCCATGCTCATCTCCAGCTTCGTGGATCCCGACGCCGAAGTGCTCCTCCACTCCGAGAACGGGGTGATCGGTTTTGGCAGCGTCATCGAGGACCCGGCCCGGGCCGACCGGTACTGCATCAACGGAGGAGGACAGCCCGTGGAGCGGCGTCCGGGGATGTCGTTCATGTCCCACGAGGAGTCCTTCACCCTCATCCGGGGGGGCTGGGTGGACGTGACCTTCCTGGGAGCCCTGCAGGTGGCCGCCAACGGGGACCTGGCCAACTGGAAGGTGCCGGGCAAGATATCCGGCGCCCTTGGGGGCGGTCAGGACCTGGCTTTCTGCGCCAAGTCGGTGGTGTGCATCACCACCCATCAGACCAAGGACGGCACCCCCAAGATCGTGAAGCGGCTCTCCCTCGACATCACCGCCCCCCGCTGCGTCAAGCGGCTGGTGACCGACATAGCCGTGATCGACGTGACCCCGGCCGGCCTCGTCCTGCGGGAGGTGCTGCCGGGCTGGACGCCGGAGGAGATCCAGATGGTGACCGAGCCTGAACTGGAGATCCCGGGCGGTGTGGTGGAGATGGCCCTCTGATCGGAGGCCCGCCGGCTGGATGATCTCCGGTTCAGCCTGCCGGCCGGTACGCAGCGGCGCCGGGAGGCAGTCCGCCCGGGAAGTTGTGGAAGTAGGAGAGCTCCTGGGTGCGGGCCGAAATCAACCAGGTTCCGTTCGAGCGCACGAAACGATCGTGATACCAGAGCCCGCAGAAGAACACGGTCGGCTCCCGGTCCGGGCCGTTGTCGAGCACCATGGGGTTGAAGCAGATGGTCGTCCCCTCGGCCTCGCCCCCGTGCAGGGAGACCGTGGTCCGTCCCATCAGGTGCTGATAGGAGAGCATCATCGGCATCACCGACTGCAGGTGGGTCTTGAGGTCGGCCAGGGTCCCCCGGATGCTCCCGGTGGCCGTGAAGTCGATTAGGGCGCCGGGGCTGAAGAGCCGGTCCAGGTCGTCCCAACCGCGCCGGTCGACGGCATGGGCGTAGGCGGCCACCAGATCCTCGATGGCCATGCGGTCGGCCCAGACGTCAGAACTCGACACAGGGGGCTGCTCAGCCGGCCCGAGAGTTGAGGAGATCCTCGGCCATGCGCGCGAAGCCCTGTCTCCAGCCCACCCGGGCCGGGCCGATGAGTTCGACCATCCGGGTGGTGTCGACAGCGACACTGGGGATGGCCGCCGGTGTGCGGGTGAAGCGGGGCTCGGCGCCGATGATGGAACCGACGTACCCGCACCACTCCTCCACACTGACCGTGTCGGGGCCGGCCCAGTTGACCACCGTGGCCGGCACCGCCGCCGCCTCCAGCAGGCCGGGGATCAGCCCGAGGATGTCGTCCTCGTGGATGGGGTTGAAGACGTTGGGCTCCTCGGTGTGCAGAGCGATGTCCGCACCCGACGCCATCATCTCGGCGTGCATGCGGGGCCAGCCCCAGCTGTCCCCGTAGGGGACGTTGAGCCTGGCGATGGTGGTGGGTATGTCGAGGAATCGGGCCGTACAGCGAACCACCGCCTCGGCGGCGATCTTGCTGATGCTGTAGGTGGTCAGCCCGGCCGGGCGGTGGTTGTCCCCCAGGGGGTCGGACTCCTTGAAGGGATGGCGGCCGTCGGGCTGGTAGACGCCGGTGGAGGAGCAGTGCAGAACGGCCGCGGCCCGGCGGCAGTGGCCCATGAGCAGCCCGATCCCCTCGGCATTGGCGGCCAGGGCCGTGTCGAAGTCGGGCGGATGGAGAACGGCGAAGTTCAAGACGTAGTCGAAGTCATCCGGTAGCCCTCCGAAGTCGGCCACCACCAGATCGACCTCGGCGCAGGTCACGCCGGCCTCCTCCAGCCGGGCCCGGCGCCGGGCCGAGCTGAACCGGGCTGCACCCCATACCTCGTTGTCCGCCGCCAGCCGGCGGGCCACCGGGTAGCCCACCGAGCCGGTGAGCCCGGTGACGAGGATCTTCTTGTCTTTGAGGACCGGCATGAGTCGATGCTCCCACGTGTCCGGCCCGCCGGCCACTGGCGGGTCCGCTGCCTGGAACGGTCGCGGTCACGCCCCGGGCCGTCGGGAGGTGGAGCCGGTACGTTGGCCCGGTGCAGTTCGGGCTGGCCCACTTCGCCACCGACCTGGGCATCACGCCTGTGCGGGCCGCGGTCCTGGCCGAACAGCACGGTTTCGACAGCCTCTACCTGCCTGAGCACACCCACATCCCCGTCAGCCGGGACACTCCCCATCCCCTGACCGGTGACCAGCTCGATGACCGCTACCGGCGCACCCTGGACCCCTGGGTGGGGCTGGCCATGGCTGCCGTCGTCACCGATCGCCTGCGGCTCGGCACGGCCGTGGCCCTGGTGGCCGAGCACGATCCCATCGCCCTGGCCAAGACCATTGCCAGCCTCGACGCCCTGTCCGGGGGTCGGGTGGTTCTGGGGGTCGGCTACGGCTGGAACCGGGAGGAGGCGGCCGACCACGGCATCGACCCGGCCCGGCGTCGGGAGGTGGTGAGGGACCACGTCCTTCTCATGCGGGCCCTGTGGACCGAAGAGGTGGCCACCTACGAAGGCACACACGCCCGGCTCAGTCCCAGCTGGGCCTGGCCCAAGCCGGTTCAGGGCCGCCTGCCGGTCCTGGTGGGCGGGGCGCCCGGGCCCAGGCTTTTCGCCCACATAGCCGAGTGGGCGGACGGCTGGATGCCCAACGGGTCATCCGGCATGGCCGCCGCCCTGCCCGACCTGCGCCGGGCCTGGTCCGAGGCCGACCGCCGGCCGGATGAGCTGCGACTGGCCCCGGTGGGAGTCAGGCCCGAGGCGGGCCGGCTCGGCTATCTGCGGGACCTCGGGGTGAGCGAGGTCGTCTTTGCCTGGGACTGGGAGAGCGAAGAAGAGGCCGGCCCCGCCCTGGCAGGCATAGCCTCGCTCATGGAGAGGTACCGCTGAGCCGTGCAGATCGAGGTCCTTCTCACCGGGATCGGTGGCCAGGGGGTGCAACTCTGCGCCAAAGCCCTGGCCATGGCGGCCACCGCCGACGGCCGTCAGGCCATGCTTTCGGCCCGCTACGGCGGGGAGATGCGCGGCGGCCAGACCGAAGCGTCGGTGGTGGTGGCCGACACGGGGTTGCGGTCCCTGCCGATTCTGCCCAGTGCCGGTTCGGCCTACGTCATGCACCACCAGTACTGGCCGCCGGTGCGGGCCCGCCTGCGCTCTGGCGCGCCGGTGGTCCTGAACACCACCGTCATCGGCCCCCCCGAGGACCTGGACGGGGCCTCGGAGTTCCTGACCGTCGGCATCCCGGCCACGGCCATGGCCGCCGAAGCCGGTGCCCCCATGGCGGCCGGCTTCGTCCTGTTGGGGGCGTACGCTTCCTTGACGTCGGTGGCCTCGATCGACTCCATAGTGGCGGCCATGACCGAGCTGGTCCCCGCCTACCGGCGCGAGCACATCCAGGCCAATGAGGCGGCCATCCGGGCCGGGGCGGCCGCCATCGAGGCCGGCGCCGCCGACCTGTGGGTGATGGCGGGACGATGAGCCCGACCGTGGTCAGCCGGGGGACCGTCACCATCGACGTCGAGCGGTGCAAGGGCTGCGAGTTGTGCATCCCGGCCTGCCCTCCCGGCGTCCTCCATATGTCCAGTGAGGTCAACCGCACCGGCTATCGCTATCCACGGTTGTCACCGGGCTGTACCGGCTGCCAGGCCTGCCACGCCGTCTGTCCGGACTACGTCTTCGAGGTCTACAAATACGACCGCCCTCAGCTCACCGAAGTTTCTCCCGGGCCGGTTCCGGCCGTCGGAGGAGCGGAGTGACCGCCGCCCTGCTGCAAGGCTCGCGGGCCATAGCCGACTCGGCCATCGCCGCCGGGTGCCGCTTCTTCGCCGGATATCCGATGCTGCCGTTCACCGATCTCCTGGAGGCCATGAGCGCCAAGATGCCCGAGGTTGGGGGCACCTGTATCAACGCCGACTCGGAGATCGAGGCCGTCAACATGGCCCTGGGGGCGGGAGCAGCCGGAGCCCGGGCCGCCACCGGGTCGTGCGGGCAGGGGATCGCCCTCATGCAGGAGGCGATAGCCGAGGCGGCCCTCAACGAAGTCCCCATGGTCGTGTTCAACATGGCCCGCGGCCAACAGGATTACTGGCAGGCCACCCGCGGCGGCGGCTGGGGTGACTACCGGACTCTGACCCTGGCGCCCAAGGACGTGGCCGAAGCGGTCGTGCACACCCAGCTCCTCTTTCATCTGGCCGACACCTATCGGGCCCCGGTGTGCCTGTACGGGGACTACCTGGTGGCCCACACCCACATGAGTGTGGACGTGGCTCCCATCGACTTCGGGCCGCTCCCGGACAAAAGCTGGGCCCTGGACGGGACGGCGGGGGGGACCGGCCACGCCCGGCAGATCTGGACCTGGGCCATGGGTCGCGACGACGCCCCCGGCCCGGGCCCGGACGTCCATTGGAGGCGACTGGCCCAGAAGTTCGCCACCATGGGCGAGGCCGAGGCCCGTCACGAGTCCTACCGGTGTGGGGACGCCGAGTGGGTGGTGGTCTCCTTCGGGACGGCCGGACCTTTCATCGACTACGTGGTGGAGGAGTTACGGGCCGACGGGCAGCGGGTGGGTTCGTTCCGTCCGGTCACCCTGTGGCCGTTCCCGGAGGCGGCCCTGCTCGAGGCGGCCGGGCGGGCCCGGGGCGTTCTCGTCTACGAGGTCAATGCCGGCCAGATGATCGATGACGTCAGGCTGGCCCTGCGGGGTCAGGTGCCGGCCACCTTCATCGGCGGGGTCAGCATCGACTCCTCGGGCATGCGCCAGGGCGACCTCCTGACCGTGGCCGCCATACGATCCAGGGTCCTGGACGCCATCGGCGTCGGGGCGGGAGAGCGCCGGTGAGCAACAGGTCGACGGAACCGGATCGGGGCCAGGAGGTCCGCATCGAGGGGGCCCGCCAGGTGGCTTCCAGCCGGGCCGATCTCCAGGTATCCGAGGACCACCATCTCTGTCCGGGATGTGGTCACCCGGTGGCCTGGAGAATTCTGCTCGAGGTGATCCAGGAGTTGTCCCTGGCCCAGCGGGCCATCGGGGTGGTGGGTCACGGCTGTTACACCAACATCGTCCGGATGGCCGACATCGATTTCCTCCAGTGCCTGCATGGCCGGGCCCCGGCCGTGGCCACCGGGGTGAAGCGGGTCCAGCCCCAGGCGGCGGTGTTCACCCTCCAGGGAGACGGGGACATGGCCTCGGAGGGCTTGGCCGAGGTGCTCCACGCCGCCGCCCGGGCCGAGAAGATCACGGCCATCATGTTGAACAACGGCGTCTTCGGGGACACCGGCGGGCAGATGACGGCCGCCAGTGTGGTGGGCCAGCGGACCAAGACCAGCCTGGAGGGCAGGAGCCCTGAGTTGCACGGCTACCCGGTGCCGGTGGCCGAGCTGGTGGCGTCCCTGCCCGGGGCTGCCTACGTGGCCCGGAGCGCGGTCAACACGGCCGGAGGGGTCGCCCAGACCAAGCGGTACCTCAAACGGGCCTTCGAGACCCAGACCTCGGGAGCCGGTTTCAGCCTGGTCGAGGTCCTGACCATGTGCCCGACGGGCTGGTTCGTGCCCACCGCCGCCGGGCCGGGCTACCTGTCCGACTCGATGCAGCCGACCTATCCGACCGGCCCCCTCAAGGATTCGCTTCGGCCGGCCTGACACCGCCTTCCGGACGGTGGGAGGGCGCTTGCCCGGCCCAGGTAGAATCTGTTCTAATCCGACCGTGACCGAGCTCCGCACCAGCGAGACCAAGCTCGAGTTCCCCTACAGCCGGACCACCGGCCCGGTGATCGGAGCTTTTCTGGCCGGATTGAGGGAGGGCAAGGTCCTGGGGATCAAAGGCGCCGACGGACGGACCCTGGTCCCTCCCCCCGAGTACGACCCGGAGACAGGCGGGTACCTAGGCGTCGAGCTGGTCGAGGTGGGCCCGCTCGGAACGGTGCAGGCCTGGGCTTGGGTCCACGACCCCCTGCCCAAGCACCCGTTGGATCATCCCTTCGCCTTCGCACTCATCCGTCCCGACGGCGCCGACAGCGCCATGCTCCACGCCGTGGACGCGGGCGACCCGGCGGCCATGCGGACCGGTCTGCGGGTCCGGCCCCGCTTCAAGACCGAGCCCACCGGTCTCATCACCGACCTGGAGGCCTGGGAGGCAGCCGAGTGAGCACCGACAGCCCGGCTCGGAAGGAGGAGATGGTGATGGAGCACCTCGTCTCCCTCACCTACCGGGAACGCCTGACGCCCAACCTCAACCGGTTCGTGGACCGGATCCTGGAAGGCGAGCTCATCGGCCACCGTTGCCCGTCCTGTTCGCGGGTCTACGTGCCCCCCAAGGGCTACTGCCCTCTCTGCGTGGTGACCACCTCCGCCGAGGACGAGGTCAAGGTCAGCGACCGGGGCATCCTCACCGGCTTCACCATCATCACCCCGGTGGCCTATTACGGCCAGCAGGCCACCGACCCCTTCGTCTACGCCTCCGTCCTCCTGGACGGGGCCAGCACCCCGGTGGGCGGCCAGGACATCACCGGAGTGGCCCATGGCCGGATCCACACCGGGATGCGGGTGCGAGCCGTCTGGCGGCCCCCGGCCGAGCGGAGAGTCGAGGGGATCACCAACCGGGGCTGGGGCGGCCTGGACGCGGTCATCGAATCCTTCGAGGTCACCGGTGAACCCGATGCCTCTCCGGAGGACTACAAGGAGCACCTCTTCTGATGCCGGCCCGGGATATCGCCATCATCGGTTACGCCCAGACACCGTCCCAACGGGACGCCATTCAGAGCGAAGTTCAGCTCCTGGTGGGGACGATCACCGACGCCGTAACCATGGCCGGGATCGAACGGCGGGAGATCGGCTTCACCTGCGCCGGTAGCTGTGACTATCTGACCGGGGGCCCGTTCGCCTTCGTGTCCAACCTGGAGGCAGCCGGTTCCTGGCCCCCCATCTCCGAGTCCCACGTCGAAGCCGACGGTGCCTTCGCCCTGTACGAGGCCTGGATGCGCCTCCAGGAAGGCGACATCGACATCGCCCTGGCCTTCGGCTCGGGGAAGTCCTCCCCCTCCAATCCGGCCGAGGTGTGGGCCCAGCAGCTGGATCCCTATTACCTGGCTCCGCTGGGAGCCGATCCTGTCTCCCTGGCCGCCATCCAGGCCCGGGCCCTGCTGGACGCCGGCCGGGCCACGGAGCGGGACTTTGCCGAGGTGGTGGCCCGGAGCCGGGCCCAGGCGGCGTCCAACCCCAACGCCCAGTTGAGCGGGGCGGTGGACGTGGATGCCCTGCTGGCGGCGCCCTATCACACCGCGCCGCTGCGCCGCCACGATCTGCCCCCGATATCCGACGGAGCGGCCGCCGTGATCATGGCCAGGGGGGACAAGGCCCGGGAGTTGTGTTCCCGGCCGGCGTGGATCCGGGGCATGGATCACCGCATCGATCCCCACCAGCCCGGGGTCAGGGACATCACCACCGCCCGTTCGGCCACCACCGCCGCCAAGAAGGCCGGTTACGACGGCGGCCCGCTGGACGTGGCCGAAGTCTGTGCCACCTTCAGCCCCCAGGAGATCATCCTCCGGGAGGCCCTGGGCCTTCCGGAGGGGACCCAGATCAATCCCTCCGGTGGCCCGCTGGCCGGGAACCCGGTGATGGCGGTGGGCCTGGTGCGAGTGATCGAGGCGGCCGCTCGCATCATCGGGGGCAGCGCCGACCGGGCTCTGGCCCACGCCACTGCCGGCCCATTGCTGCAGCAGAATCTGGTCTGTCTGATGGAGGGGGAGTAGTGACCGAGCGTTGTGCCGTCATCGGTATCGGCCAGACCCACTTCAAGAAGCGCCGGGATGACGTATCCATGCCAGGTCTGCTCCGCGAAGCCATCGACAGGGCCCTGGAGGATGCCGAACTCTCCATTGGCGACATCGACGCCGTCGTCATCGGTAAGGCCCCGGATGCCTTCGAGGGCGTGGTCATGCCGGAGATATTCCTGGCCGACGCCGTAGGCGCCACCGGAAAGCCGCTGCTGCGGGTCCACACCGCCGGCAGTGTCGGCGGTTCCACTTTCATAGTGGGCGCCCATCACGTCATCACCGGCATCCATGACCGGGTGCTGGCCGTGTCCTGGGAGAAGCAGTCGGAGGGCAACGCCCAGTGGGGCCTGGCTGGGGGCCGCTCCGGGGGCATCGGGGCCGGCGGCGCCTTCGCCCCGTGGATCCGGGCCTACATCGAGGAGTCGGGGGCGCCCGAGTACATCGGCTGGATGGTGGCGGTCAAGGACCGCCGGAACGCGGCCAAGAACACCTACGCCCACCTCAAGATGCCCGACATCACCCTGGAGACGGTCAAGGAGTCCCCCATGTTGTGGGACCCCCTCCGGTTCCATGAGTCCTGCCCGTCCTCGGACGGGGCCTGCGCGGTGGTGCTGACCAACCAGGCCGGAGCCCGGCGCTCCTCCAAGCCGGCCGCCTGGATCGACGCTCTGTCCGTGCGCAGCGAGCTGGGCCAGTTCCCGGGCCGCAACCCGGTGCGGCCCCAGGCCGGGGTGGAGTGCGCCCACGACGTCTACCGCCAGGCCGGCATCACCGATCCCCGCCGGGAGATCGACATGGCCGAGCTCTACGTGCCCTTCAGCTGGTACGAGCCCATGTGGCTGGAGGGCCACGACATCGCCGGCCCGGGCGAGGGCTGGAAGATGGTGGACTCCGGTGAGACCGACATCGGCGGCGCCTTCCCCGTCAACCCGTCCGGTGGAGTGCTTTCCACCAACGCCATCGGTGCCTCGGGCATGGTGCGCTTCGCCGAGGCGGCCATGCAGATCCGGGGCACGGCCGGGGAGCATCAGATCGACGGCGTCCGGACCTCGCTGGCCCAGGCCTACGGTGGGGCGGCTCAGTACTTCGCCATGGGGATATTCCGGTCCAGCTGACCGCCTTCAGCTGAACGTGTTCAGCTGACCGCCTTGAGCAGGGCCTCGTTGGGGTTGTCCGGAAGGCGGTCCAGGGGCCGGGCCAGTTCCTCCACGGTGGGACCGAAGCGGGCAGCCAGGGGCGCCAGCTTCTCCAGGTCGAAGCCGTACAGCCGGGCGCAGTTCTCCCCCAGGATGCGCGCCATCTCGTCTGGGCCCACGCCGGGGAAGACCTGGCGCAGATGCTCCCGGCTGAAGGGGTAGGTCCCCTCATCGTGGGGATAGTCGCTGCCCCACATGAAGCGGTCGGCTCCGATCTGGGCCCGGACGGCGGCGTCCTCCGGACCGGGCTGGCTCACCCCCATCCAGACGCAGTCGGCGAAGTACTCCGTGGCCAGGCGGTTGAGCTTGTGCTCATCGCCATAGCGGATCTCGCCCGTCTGGCCGGTGCGTCGGATCTGGTCGATGGTCTTGTCCAGCCGGGCCAGCAGCGGCGGCACCCAGGCACAGCCCGTCTCGGTGATCACGAACTTGAGCCGGGGGAAGCGTTCGAAGACCCCGCCCAGCACGAAGTGCACCAGCGGCCGCTGGGAGTAGAAACCGACCTCGTTGATGTAGAAGAGCATGGCGAAGGGGTAGTCCCCGTAGTTGGGCGCCCCCGTCCCGCCATGGACGTTGATGGGGACCTCCAGGTCCTGGATGACCTCCCACAGCCGGTCGTAGGCGGGGTCGTAGAGAGGCTTGACCCACTTGACGTCAGGGGGGACGTTGGGCAGCAGCAGGCCGCCCCTCAAGCCGTGCTCCTTGATCCACTTGACGTCCTCGATGGCGTCGTCGATGTCGTTGAGGAAGATCTGGCCGATGCCGGCCCGCCGGTCCGGGAAGTCGGCGCAGAAGTCGACCAGCCAGCGGTTGTGGGCCCGGATGCCGGCCAGGCGGTGGTCGTAGTCCTCCGGGCCGGGCGGGGGAGCGAAGAGCACGAAGCTGGGGAAGAAGGGCGGCACGGTGTTGGGGAAGATGACCTCTCCGACTATGCCGTCCTCCTCCTGCTGGCCGTTGCGCATCTCGTTGTCCCAGTTCCGGTAGCGCCGGGTGTCGCCCAGGTCCTTGAACGGGTTCTTGTAGCGGCCCCGCCAGGCGTCGAAGTCCTCGTGGAAGCGGGGATCGAGGTACTCCCGGTAGGCGGCGTGGCTACCTCCGGCGTGGCTGTCGGCGGTGATCACCGTGTAGTGGCCGTCGGCCCGGTCGATGGTGCGGTTCCCCGTTGGCATGGAGGAAATTGTAGTAGAACGTGTTCCAGTTGGCTACGGGGAGGGAACGGCCATGGGCATGCCGGCGGGGATAGGGGTCATCGACACCATGATCGGGTTTCCTCACAAGGACCGCATGGCCGAGACCTACGCCTTCATAACCCGCCAGACCAAGGACACCCAGTCCAAGGAGGAGTTCGCCTTCCCCGTCGAGTACATGTTCAAGCAGGTCCCAGAGAAGGAAATCGAGACCGAGGACCCGGTCTCCTTCACCCTGCATCAGATGGACCGCTGGGGCGTGGAGAAGGGGATGATCGGGCTCGGCGGTGGGGACGGGGAAAGGGCTCTCAAGCTCCACCCCGACCGCTTCATCCCCTCGGCCGGCTGCGAGCCCAACGAGGGCATGGAGGCCATCCGGAACCTGGTCCGCCTGTATGAGACCTACGGGGTCCGGGCCGTGACGGCTTTCCCGTCCGGCACCTTCCCCCAGGTGGCCATCAATGACAAGAAGATGTACCCCATCTACGCCAAGTGCGTGGAACTGGGGCTGCCCATCTTCTGCTGCGCCGGGGTGCCCGGGCCCCGCCTCCGCTTCGCCCCCCAGCACGTCGAGTTGATCGACGAGGTCATGTACGACTTCCCGGAGCTGATCTTCGTGACCCGCCACGGCTGCGAGCCCTGGACCGAGTTGGCCGTCAAGCTGATGCTCAAGTGGCCGGGCCTGCACTACTCCACCAGCGCCTTCGCCCCCAAGTACTACCCCAAGGCCATCATCGACTACGCCAACTCCCGGGGCGCCGAGAAGATCATCTACGCCGGTTACTTCCCCATGGGCCTTTCCCTGGAGCGGATCATGAGCGAGATGGGCGGGGTGGCCCTCAAGGACGAAGTCTGGCCCAAGTTCCTGCGCGGCAACGCCCTGCGGGTGCTGGGGCTCGACTCCTAGGCGCGGCTCCGGTCCTACGCCGCTCCGGTCCGGGTTCTAGATCCCGACGGGCCGGGTACCGATCACGCCGGCCCCCTCCAGCCGGTCGATGTCGGCCTCCTCCAGGCCCAGGATGCCGCCCAGCACCTCGCGGTTGTGCTGGCCGAGGAGGGGGGCCGGGCTGCGGATCCAGCGCTCCACCCCGTCGTAACGGAAGGGCATGCCGAACATCGGCCTGGGCCCGACCACGGGATGGTCACAGGTCTCGAAAAAACCCCGTTCCACCATGAGGGGGTGAAAGGCCATGTTGCGGAAGTCGGCCACCACCGCCGCCGGGATGCCGTGGCCGAGGAGGAGTCCGGCCGCCTGGTCCGCATCCTGCTCCGACACCCATGCCGCCAAAGCCTCCTCCACGGCGTCCTCGGCCCGGCGGCGCCCGGAGCGGGAGCCGAGGGCCGGATCGGCGGCCCAGTCGGGTCTCCCGAGGGCCCGGGTCAGGGCCGCCCACTGGCTGTCGGTCTGTACCGACAGAGCGAGACGGCGGCCGTCCCGGCCCAGGAAGACCCCTTCCGGGACCGCTTCCGGTGACCGGTTGCCCTCCCGGCCCAGCAGCCGCCCGTAGGCCGAGTGTTCGATGACCTGCTCGGCGGCCACGTTCAAGCCGCTCTCCAGCAGGCCGGCCTCCACCGTCTGACCGGTGCCGGTCCTCTCCCGCTCGGTCAGGGCCACCATGATGGCGAAGGCGGCGTGCATGGCCCCGATGGGGTCACAGGGCCCCCTCGGCAGGCGGGGGGGACCATCGGGCACACCGGTGACCCAGGCCATCCCGCACATGGCCTCCATGGTCTGGGCGAAGCCGACCCGGTCCCGCCACGGACCGTCCAGGCCGAAGGCGGGCATGCGGACCACCACCGCCTGCGGGTTGATGGCGTGCAGGCCGGGGGCGTCCAGCCCGAAGCGTTCCATGACCCGGGGCGTGTAGTTCTCCACCACCACGTCGGCCCAGCCGACCAGGCGGCGGGCCAGGTCGAGGCCCTCGGTGGTGTCGAGGTCGAGGGTGATGCCCTTCTTGTTGACGTTGATGGTGAGGAAGAACGGGCTGTACTCCCACCACTGGTCACGGTCGGTGAAGACCAGGGTGGCCGCCGGTCTCATGCCGTCCATGCGCTGGATGGCCTCCACGTGGATCACCTCGGCCCCCAGCCCGGCCAGGAGCTGGGTGGCGCCCGGGCCGGCCCACCAGCAGGTCATGTCCAGAACCTTGAGCCCGGCCAGGGGAGAGCCGGCCGCAGCATCCCCTCCGCCCTCCGGGCCCGAAACGGCGCGAGCACCCGGACTCGCCGGTCCCGGGATGGCGTCGGTGTGGCCGCCCAGGGCCGGGGCGGGGCCGGCGTCGGGGCGGGTCCGGCCGTTGAGACGGTAGGGGGGGCGGGGATAGGTGAAGCCGGCCGGATTGACGGCGTAGGCCCGGCGCTCCCGCAGGTGAGGGTTGTCCACCAGGTTGGCGCCGTGGCCGACCGGCACGGCGGGCACCCTCAGGAGGGCGGCCAGTTCCACGATCTCCTGGCTGGTGCGGGCCGCGCACCACTCCCGGGTGGTGCGCTCCAGGTCCTCCCGCCGGGCCGCATCGTTGCGCAACGAGGGATCACCGGCCAGGTCGCTCCGGCCTACCAGGACCAGGAAGTCCTCGAACATCTGGGCCGAGTTGGTGTTGAATCCGACCCAGCCGTCGGCGCTGCGCTCCACCGCCGGGAACTCGGTGGAGGCCCCCATCTCGCCCAGGTCGGGGCGGCCGAGGAGGTCCCACATCAGGTCCAGGAACAGATTGGTGCAGATGCACATCACCTCGGTCATCGACACGTCGATCCGCGTCCCTCCGCCTCCTCCCCGGGCGTGGCGAACCGCCACCAGCGAAGCGGCGGCGGCATAGGCGCCGGCGGCCCACTCGCTCACTCGGCCCCCGGCCCGCAGGGCCCCTTCCGGGTAGAGCCGGGCGGCCAGCGATCCGCTCTCGGCCTGGATGGTCAGCTCGCTGGCCGGCCGTTCCTGCCAGGACCCCCGGCCGAAGGGGGTGATGGAGGTGATGACCTGGTGCGCGGCCCCGGACCCCCCGGCTCCCTCGACCTGCCCCACGGGCAGGCCCTCGAGGACCAGGTCGGCCCCGGCCACCAACTGCCGGACGTGATCGTCCCCGGGGCGTCCGACCACCGACCTCTTGGAAGCGGCCAGAAAGCTGAACAGGGCGCCATCCTCGCCCTCCGGCCTGGCCCCGGAGGCCGACCAGGCCCGGAGGGGATCACCTGTAGGGGGCTCGACCAGCCACACCTCGGCCCCGGCATCCACGAACAGCTTGGCGGCGTAGGCGGGGGCCAGTCCAGAGGCGAACTCCACCACCCGGATCCCGATCAGGGGTTCGGTCATCCTGCTTTGTTCCGGGTCAGAGATCGGCCAGGCCCAGGGGCACGGTGTTGGCCTCGGTCCCGCCATCCACCTCGATCACCTTGCCACTCACGAAGCTGCCGGCTTCGGAGGCCAGATAGACAACGGCGGCGGCTATGTCCTCGGGCCGGCCCAGACGGCGGGTGTGGGTGCGGGCGATGATTCCCTCCCGTATGGAGCCCTCCAACATCGGGGCCAGGGCCTCGGTCTCGATGGCTCCGGGGGCCACGGCATTGACCCGGATGCGGGGCCCCAGGTCGGCGGCCAGGAACCGGGTCAGGGCGTCGAGGGCGGCCTTGGCCGTTCCGTAGGCGAGATACCCCCTCTCGGGCAGATGGCCGGCGGCGGAGGAGATGTTGATCACCGACCCGCCGTCCCCGGCCAGCATGAGCGGCACGGCCGCCCGGGTCAGCTCATAGGCGGTCAGAACGTTCCAGGCGAAGGCGTCACCCAGATGGCGCGTCCGGGTGTGGGTGAAAGGCCGGGGAGCGGTCCCTCCGACATTGTTGACGACTACGTCCAGCCGGCCGAAGGCCGCCGAAGTGGCCTCCACCAGGGGAGCCAGGTTCTCCAGATCGGACAGGTCACAGGCCACCACCTCGGCCCGGCGTCCGAGAGCCCGGATGCGACCAGCGACCTGGTCCAGTGATCCGGCCGTGCGGGCCGATATGACCAGGTCGGCTCCGGCTTCGGCCAGGCCCACGGCGCAGGCAGCGCCGATGCCACGGCTGCCGCCGGTGACCACCGCCACCCGGCCGTCGAGGCGGAAGCGGTCGAGGATCACCATTCGACCGTAGCTGGCGACGCCGCCCCGGACACGGGTCCCCTACCGCTGGGCGGAACCGGCCCCGTCCCGCCTCCGGCCCGGCAGCCGGGACCCCCACCGGGCAGAATCTCCCGGTACCGCCCCGGACCACCGGCGGGGCCAGAAAGGTATCCATGCAGAGAATGACCGGGCTGGACGCGGCGTTTCTCTACGCCGAGACACCCAGCCAGCACATGCACGTCGCCCTGGTCGGGGTCTTCGACACCTCCTCCATGAAGGGGGGCTACCGCTTCGAGACCATCAAGTCCCTGATCCAGGACCGCCTGCCCCGCATCCCCATGTTCACCCGCCGGCTGGTCCAGGTTCCCTTCCGCCTCCATCATCCCGTCCTGGTCGAGGACCCTGACTTCGACATCGACTTCCATGTGCGGCGGATGGCCGCCCCGGCCCCCGGCAGCCTCCGGGAGCTGAGTGAGATGGCCGGAGACTTCGTCAGCCGGCCCCTCGACCGGGGCCGGCCCATGTGGCAGATGTGGGTGGTCGAAGGCCTGGAGGACGGACGCATCGGCATCCTGGCCAAGGTGCACCACTCCCTGATCGACGGCGTGACCGGGGCCGAGATGATGGTTCACCTCTTCGACCTGGAACCCGAGCCGGCGGCCGGGACGGACGGCGCCGCGCCCGAGACGCGTGCGGTGGAGAAGATCCCCTCCGACCTGGAACTGGTGGGCTACGCCGCCCGGTCCATGACCCGCCAGCCGGCCCGTCTGGCTTCCACCCTGGTCGGCACGGCCCGCTCGGTGGGGGGTCTGGTCCGCCGGCGCCAGGAGGGCAGCTCGGGCATGGCCGCGCCCTTCTCCGCTCCCCGTACCCCCTGGAACGGCGCCATCACCGGGCACCGGGCCGTAGCCGTGGGCACTCTCGCCCTGGACGACATCAAGGCAGTCAAGAAGGCCTTCGGGACCACGGTCAACGACGTGGTGCTGGCCCTGTGCTCAGGCGCCCTGCGCCGCTACCTGGCCGATCATGGCGGTGTCCCGGAGGCTTCCCTCGTCAGCGTGGTGCCCATATCGGTGCGTTCCGATGAGCCCGGTGCCTCCGATGGCGCCAATCAGGTCTCGGCCATGTTCGTCTCCCTGGCCACCGATCTGGACGATCCGGCCGATCGGCTGCGGGCCATTGCCGGAGCGACCAAGGGGGCCAAGGAGGAGCACAACGCCCTGGGAGCGGACGTGTTGCAGAACTGGGCCGAGTTTGCCGCTCCGGGGGTGTTCGCCCGGGCCATGCGGCTGTATTCGGAGATGAACCTGGCCGACCGGCATCGGCCCATCCACAACGTGATCATCTCCAACGTGCCCGGTCCACCCTTCCCGCTCTACATGGCCGGCGCCCAACTCTCGGTGATGGCGCCGCTGGGCCCGATCATGGAAGGCGCCGGCCTCAATGTCACGGTCATGAGCTACATGGACCGGGTCGACATCGGTCTCATCGCCTGCCGGGAGTCGATCCCCGACATCTGGGAGCTGGCCGAGGACTTCGAGGAATCCCTGGCCGAGCTCAAGAAGGCCGCCGGGGTCTGAGCTCCGGGCCCGGCCGGGTTGGACTCAGGCGGTGCGGAGCCGTACCGGCAGATGCTTGATCCCGCCGATGAAGTTGGAGCGCAGGGCCTGGGGTGACTCCAGCGCCTGCAGCTCGGGCACCCGCCGGGCCAGTTCCTCGAACAGCACCCGGATCTCCATGCGGGCCAGGTTCGATCCCAGGCAGTGGTGAGGGCCTCCGCCCCCGAAGGCGATGTGGGGATTGGGATCCCGGGAGATGTCGAAGCGGAACGGATCGGGGAAGATGGTTTCGTCTCGGTTGGCCGAGACGTACCACATGCTCACCTTTTCCCCCGGCTGGAGGGCCTGACCCCCGACCTCGGTCTCTTTGGTCACGTAGCGCTTGAAGTACATGACCGGTGACGCCCAACGCAGGATCTCCTCGGTGGCGGAGTTGATGAGCTCGGCCGGTTGTTCCACCAGCCGGCGGTACTGCTCCGGGTTCTCCAGGAAGGCGTTCAGGCCGTGGGCGATGGCGTTACGGGTCGTCTCGTTCCCGGCCACGGCCAGCAGCATGAAGAACAGGTTGAACTCCAGCTCGGTCAGGGCGTCTCCATCGATCTCCGAGGCCAGCAGGGTGGAGATGATGTCGTCGCGCGGATCCTTCCGGCGGGCTTCGGCCAGCTGGTTGGCGTAGGCGAACATCTCCATCTGCGCCGTCATGGCCTGGTCATCGGTCACTGCATATTCGGGGTCCTCGCTCCCGACCATGCGGTTGCTCCAGTCGAAGAGCTTGTGCCGGTCCTCCATGGGCACGCCGATCAGTTCGGCTATCACCATGAGTGGCAGCTCGGCGGCCACGTCCACCACGAAGTCGACGTCGCCCTTGGCCACCGCCTCCTCCACCAGATGAACGGTCATGTCCCGGATGTGCTGTTCCAGGGCGTTGATCATCCGGGGGGTGAAGCCCCGGTTCACCAGTTTGCGGTAGCGGGTGTGCTGGGGCGGATCCATCATCAGCATGATCTTGGCGTCACCGAAATCGGCCGGCTCCACCACCGGCTCCTCCAGGCCGATCACGCCGCCTCTGGACTGGTCGGAGGAGAAGGTCACGCCATCTCGCCCGATGGCCTGCACGTCGGCGTAGCGGCTGAAGACCCAGAAGCCGGGCCCGTCCGGTTCGGGGTGGCGATAGACGGGATGGTTGGCCCGCAGGTAGGTGAACCAGGAGTGGGGGACACCGAGGGCGAAGGCGTCCCGGTCGAGCAGGTCGATCTGCTCGACGGAGGAGATGGTGGCGGTCATGTGGCGTGTCCTCTCTGGTCGGATCCGGGTTCAGGCCTGCTCGGTGGCGGTGAGGCTGGCGCCCAGTCGCTCGACGGTCTCGATGTACTCCTCGACCATGCCGAAGACGACGTCGCGGACGGTGCGGACCTCGTTCATGCTGCCGACTATCTGGCCCACGGGAGCGAAGACGAGGTCCTTGCGGTGGGACCGGGCGATGCGGGCGTTGGCCTCGGCCGTCAGGATGTTCTGAAGCGGCATCCCCAGCGGGCCGGGCCCGGCCGGGTCCTCCCAGGCGTCGGTCCAGGCGTTGCGCAGCATCCGGGCCGGCTTGCCTGTGTAGGAGCGGGAGCGGACCGTGTCGGAGGAGGTGGCGTCCATGTAGGCCTGGATGCCCTCCGGACTTGAGTTGGACTCGGCCGTGGCCAGCCACACCGAGCCCATCCAGGCCCCCTGGGCCCCGAGCGAGAGGGCGGCGGCTATCTGGGCCCCGCTGCCGATGCCCCCGGCGGCCAGGACGGGAGTGGGCCAAACCGCCCGCACCACCTCCGGCACCAGGACCATGGTGGAGACCTCTCCGGTGTGCCCCCCCGCCTCGTAACCCTGAGCCACGATGATGTCCACCCCGTTGTTGGCGTGGCGCTGGGCGTGCTGGGCCTTACCGGCCAGGGCGGCCACCTTGATGCCGCGGGAGTGGGCCTCCTCGATCACGTCGCCCGGCGGGGAGCCCAGGGCGTTGGCGATCAGGCAGATGGGGTGGGCCAGGGCGACCTCGACGTGGCGGCGGGCCACATCCTCGGCCCAGCCCAGCACGCCGCCGGGGGCCTCGCCCTCGGGCAAGGGCGGCAGTTCGAAGCGCTCGATCAGCTCTTCCACATAGGCCCGGTGCCGGTCGGGAATCAGGGAACGGATCTGGGCCAGTAGGTCCTCGGGGGAGGACCCGTGCACGTCCACCGCCTTCTGGGGCATGACCGTGTCCACGCCGTAGGGCCGGCCGTCGACGTGGTCATCGATCCACTCCAACTCGATCTGGAGCTGTTCGGGGCTGAAGCCGACGGCTCCCAGCACCCCGAGGCCTCCGCTCCGGCTGACGGCGGCCACCACATCGCGGCAGTGACTGAAGGCGAAGATCGGGTACTCGATGCCGAAGGTGTCGCATAGGGCGGTGCGCATGGATCCTCCTGGGCCGTGGGCCCCCCGGCCACGGGCTTATCTGGGAGGCACTATATATGTAACAAACCTGATGTAAGTTGGCGGGGTGAGCCGAACCCAGGAGCAGCGCCGGGCCGAGACCCGCCGGCGGCTTCTCGACGGGGCCCGGTCGGTGGTGGCGGACCGGGGCGTAGCCGGAGCTTCGGTGGAGGCCATGGCCGGGGCCGCCGATCGCACCAGCGGCGCCCTGTACGACCACTTCGGGGACAAGGACGGCATCATCGTGGCCCTCCTGGACGAGTGGAAGGAGGCCACGGCCGCGGCCACCCAGGCCGACCTGACCGGCACCGATGACCCGGATGAGCGGCTCCGGTCGCTGTGGGCCAACTTCGCCGTTCCCCGGGCGGCCGGCGGCCAGCAGTGGATGCTGCTCGAGCACGAGTTGTGGCTGTACGCCTGCCGACAGCCCGAGGCCACCGGCGCCGCTGCCGATCGCTACGCCGAGGTCCGGTCCCGCCTGGCCGAGTCGCTGGCCGGCGGCCTCCTTCAGGCCGGGGCCGAACGCAGTCCGGACCAGGCCGCCGGCCTGGCCACCCTGGTCATCGGGCTGATGGTCGGACTGGAGATGCAGCGCCGGTTGGAGCCCGACGCCGTCCCGGATGACCTGGCCGTGGCCGGCCTGCGCGCCCTCATCCGGGGCGCCGGCGGCCTCAGCTGATGCTGAGGCTCCGGGCGGAGCCGAAGCGGGCCGCCACGTCGGACCAGTTGACGATCTTCCACAGCGCCGTGACGAAGTCGGCCTTCACGTTCTTGTACTGGAGGTAGAAGGCGTGCTCCCAGGCGTCGAAGACCAGTAGGGGCACGGCCCCCTGGCCGGTGTTGCCCTGATGGTCGTAGACCTGCTCGATGACCAGGCGCTGGCCGAGAGGCTCCCAGGCCAGAACGCCCCAACCCGACCCCTGGATGGTGGTGGTGGCCTGGGTCAGCTGGGCCTTGAAGCCGTCGAAGGACCCGAAATTCTCATCGATGGCCGAAGCCAGCTCCCCGTCGGGCTTGTCCCCGCCGTCGGGGCTCAGGTTCTTCCAGAAGATGGAGTGCAGGACATGGCCGGAGAGATTGAAGGCCAGGGTCTTCTCCAGACCGACGATGCTTCCGAAATCCTCCTTGGAGCGGGCCTCGGCCAGCTTCTCCAGGGTGGTGTTGGCCCCGGTCACATAGGCGGCGTGGTGCTTATCGTGATGCAGCTCGAGGATCTGTCCCGAATAGTGGGGCTCGAGAGCAGCGTAGTCATACGGCAGGTCAGGAAGCTTGTAATCGGCCACTCTGGGCCCTCCTCGGTAGTCGACTCGGTCTGGTTGGGAGCATATGTCCCCCCGACCGAGCTCCGCGATGCCCGGGTCCGGGTCCCCGCCGGTCGCGGCATGATGGGCCGGTGGCGCTGAGAGGCGGAGGGCGGGGGAGCGGGGACGGCTTCGTGACCGTCTCGGACGGGAGTGTGCGCTGGGGCCGCTTCGGGGCGGCCGGGGTGCTGGTCCGGCACGTCGATTCCGACGGCAGCCACTGGTACTTCCTGGCCCGCCGCAGCGTGCATACCCACCAGGGCGGGACCTGGGCCGTGCCCGGGGGCGCCCTCGACCACGGGGAGAGTCCCCTCGAGGGGGCTCTGCGCGAGTTCGCCGAGGAGATCGGGCCTTTGCGCAGCGGTTACCGGGTCGTGTCGGTCCACGAGGACGACCACGGAGGCTGGAGCTACTGGACCGTCATCCTGGAAGTGGATGAGCGCTTTCCGGTGCCCGACCGGCTGTCCTGGGAGACGGCCGAGGCCCGCTGGGTGACCGCCGGGGAACTGAGGGAATTGGACCTCTTCGCCGCCTTCCGGGCCAGCCTGGAACGGATGGGGATCTGAGCCAAAGCGGTCCCGGTACCGCCCCTCGGGCTCTGGACCGGGCCGGGCCGGCCGATACAGGGGGCATGATCAAGCCGTACTGGCCGGCCCTGGACGGAGTGCGGGCCGTGGCCGTCTCGGCGGTGGTCGCCTACCACCTCGGCTACCTCCCCGGGGGCTGGCTCGGAGTCGACATCTTCTTCGTCCTCTCCGGCTTCCTCATCACCTCGCTGCTCCTGTCGGAGGCGGCCGGCCCCCAACGGATCGGCCTGGGGGCGTTCTGGTCCCGCCGGGCCCGCCGCCTGCTGCCCGCCGTGCTGGGCCTCCTGGCCGCCGTGGCCCTCTACTGCCTGGCCGGGGGTCCGGAGGTGGTGGCCGCCCAGTTGCGGGGCCCGGCCCTGGCCACCCTGCTCTACAGCGCCAACTGGCAGCAGATAGCGGTGGGCCACAGCTATTTCGCCCAGTTCGCCGCGCCCGACCCGCTTCTGCACACCTGGTCCCTGGCCATCGAGGAGCAGTACTACCTGGTTTGGCCGTTGGTCGTGGCCGGGGCCCTCGGGCTGGCCCGGCGCCGGAACTGGTCGGCGCCGCGGCTGGTGGGCTGGACGGCGGTCACGGCCGGGCTGACGTCGGCCGCCTGGATGGGCGTGGCCGCCCACGTCTACGGCTTCAACCGGGCCTATCTCGGCACGGACACCCGGGCCTGGGAACTGCTCTTCGGGGCCGCCGCCGCCGTCTGGCTCCGCCCCGGGTTGGCCGCTGGCGGCCGGCGCCGGCCCCGCCCCGCCCCGGCCCGGCCGGCCGGCCGGCTCTGGCGCTTCGGGCCGGTGGCCGGAGCTGGGATAGTCGCCGCGGGTATCTCGGTGGCGGGGGGACCCCCGGGCTGGATCTGGGACGGTGGCCTGGTGGTCATCTCCCTGGCAGTCCTCCTGGTCGTGGTCGGGGTGGCCCGGGTTCCCGACGGGCCCCTGGCCCGCCTCCTGGGCGCATCCCCACTGCGCTGGCTCGGCCGCATCAGCTACTCGGTTTACATCTGGCACTGGCCGGTGATCGTGCTCATGACCGGCACCGACACCGGCCTGGCCGGGGCGCGACTGCTGGCCGCCCGGGTCGGCGCCATCCTCGGGCTCAGCTGCCTCAGCTACTACGGCCTGGAGCGGCCCCTGCGCCGGGCCGACTTCTCCGGGTTCCGGCGCCGCTTGCTGGTGCCGGTGGCGCTGGCCTCCACCACCGTGGCCCTGGTGGCGGCCACGGTGACGCCCGCGGCGGCGGGGACGGCGGCCGTGGGCCCGGCCACCCGGGTGGCCCCGGCCGGCCTGGACCTGTCCCTGCCACCGGGACGGGTGCCTTCGGCGGCCGACCCGCTCCGGGTCTGGATCCTGGGCGACAGCGTGATGAACGACTCGTCCCCCGGCCTCACCGCCGCCCTCCAGGCCACCGGGGAAGTCCAGGTGGTGGCCAACAGCTCCTTCGGCGGATGGGGACTGACCACGGACAAGCTCTGGCCCGGGGACGGCCGGCAGATCATCCGCCAGGCCCGGCCCGAGCTGATCATCGGGACCTGGTCCTGGGACAACCCCATGGCCCAGGCCGATCCGACCGGGTATGCGGCTCTGCTGAAATCGACCCTGGCCGGGCTGCTCAGCCCCGGGGACGGTGTGAGCGACGTTCTTCTCCTACAGTTCCCGACCACGGGCCCGTATCCGCTCTATCCCACCCCGGAGGCGGAGCGGGCGGCCTGGATCAGCACCCTGAGCGGTGAGCGGGCCTGGGACGTCGCCGCCCAGGAGGCGGTGGCCGGCTTTCCCGGCCAGGCCGCCTACCTGCCCACCTCGGAGCTCTTCGCCCCGGCCGGGCGCTTCCTGGTCTGGATGAAGACCCCGGCCGGTGCGTGGCTGCGGGCCCGCAAGGTGGACGACATCCACATGTGCCCCTACGGGGCGGCCGAGCTGGGCCAGCTGGTCGAATCGGCCCTGGCGCCGATGTTCGATCTGGGCCCGATGGCGGCGGGCTGGCAGGACGGAGCCTGGATCCACGACCCCCGCTACAACGATCCGGCCGGGGCCTGCCCGGCCGACCAGCCCACCCTGCCTTACCGGGGAACCCCGTTGCCATGAGCGCTGCCTGGTGGCAGGAGGCGGTCGTCTACCAGATATACCCCCGCAGCTTCTCGGACGCGGATGGCGACGGGGTGGGGGACCTGGAGGGCATCCGGGCCCATCTCGACCATCTGGTCTGGCTGGGCGTCGACGCCATCTGGATCTCCCCGTTCTTCACCTCGCCCATGGCCGACTACGGCTACGACGTGGCCGACTACTGCGACGTCGATCCTCTCTTTGGGAGCCTGGCCGATTTCGACCGCCTCCTGGAGGAGGCTCACCGTCTCGGCCTGCGCGTCCTGATCGACTGGGTCCCGAACCACAGCAGCGACCAGCATCCCTGGTTCCTCGACTCCCTCTCCGGGCCGGATTCGCCCCGCCGGGACTGGTATTACTGGCGGGACGGGTCGGGTCCGGGCCGGCCGCCCAACAACTGGAGGGCGGCTTTCATCGGAGGACCGGCGTGGACGTGGGATCCGCGATGGCGGCAGTGGTACCTGCACAGCTTCCTGCCTCAGCAGCCCGACCTCAACTGGGCCAACCCCGAGGTGGTGGCGGCCATGCACGACACGCTGCGCTTCTGGCTCGACCGGGGCGTGGACGGCTTCCGCATCGACGTCGTCCACCTCATCGGAAAGGATCCTGCCCTGCCCGATGGACCCGGCCGCCAACCCGCCCTCACCGGCGCCTGGACCACTCACGGCCTGCTGCGGGACCTGCGCCGCCTGATCGACTCCTACCCCGGCGAAAGGACCTCGGTGGGGGAGGTCTACATCCTCGACACCGAGACGGTGGCCACCTACTACGGCCACAACGACGAGCTGCACCTGGCCTTCAACTTTCCGCCCCTCCACGCTCCGTGGGAGGCGGAAGCATGGCGGGCGGGCATCACCGAGACTCTGGCCGCCCTGGAACCCCGCCAGGCCTGGCCCACCTGGGTCCTCTCCAACCACGACACCCCTCGCCATCGGACCCGCTACGGCCGCGAGGCCCGGGCCCGGGCCGCCGCCGTGCTGCTGCTCACCCTCCGGGGCACCCCCTTCCTCTACGCCGGGGAGGAACTGGGTCTGGCCGACGCTGTGGTCGAGGGAGAGGCGGTGCGCGATCCGGGGGGGCGGGATGGCTGCAGGGCCCCGTTGCCCTGGACCTCCGATCCCGGACACGGCTGGCCGGTGGCGCCCTGGCTTCCGTGGCCACCCGACCCGGTGGGTCACAGCGTCGCGGCCCAACGGGACGACCCCGACGGGATACTGCATCTGTACCGCTCCCTCCTCGCCCTGCGCCGATCCCGGCCGGCCCTGCGGGTAGGCGACCTCACCCTCCTCGACTGTCCGGAGGGGGTGTTGGGCTACCGCCGCAGCCTGCCCCAGGACGAACTGATCGTCCTGGTCAACTTCGGCCCCGGGCCGGTGCGGGTAGACGTGCCCGGCGGCCCCTTCTGGGTCGCGGTATCCAGCCGGCCGGATCGTGACCCCGGCGGGTGGGATGGCGGGCTCGACGGGGACGAGGCCGTCATCCTCGGCCGCCGCCTCGGTTCTCAACCTCACGATCAGTGACAACCGGCCGATCCTTACCCCAACAAAGCGGCTGGGGCAGGAAACTTCTCCCATACCCGACAAAGGGGTCCGGTGTCGTCAGCAGCCAATAAACCTCCGGCCGGAGCATCGGCCACCGGGGGAGCGGGACGCCGGCATACCGCCGGCCGGGCCGCCGCGGCTGAACGCAACCAACTGGTAGCCGAACTGCAGGCCGCCATCAGCCGGGCCGGCCAGCTGCAGTCGGTCAGCACCGCCCTGGGCGAAGCCCAGACCACGGCGGCGGTGGGCGAGGCCGTGGTGGCCCTTTTCGAGGGCCTGTTCGCAGCCGACTTCGTGACCGTCATGCTCCTGGCCGATGACGCCCGCACCGTCAGGTTCCTGCGCCTCCAGGCTGTTCCCGACCAGGTGGCCCGCCTGATGGCGGAGGTGCCCAGGACCGCCCCTTCGGCCACGTCCGACGCCCTGCGCCGGCGGGAGGACGTCTTCCATCCCACCCTGGCCGCCTACCTCTCGGATTACCCCCACCTGGAGGCGGCCACCCGGGCTCTGGGGGTCCGCGCCCTCGCTCACCTTCCCCTGGTGGTGGCCGGGCGCCTCCTGGGCCTGATCTCCATCAGCTGGCGGGACGAGCGCGACTTCGGCCCCCACGAGCGGCTCCTCTTCCGCAACGTGGCCAGCCAGTGCGCCCTGGCCATCCAGAGGGCGGAACTGATGGAGCAGAAGACCGAGATCACCTCGATTCTCCAGCGGGCCATCCTGCCCCAGACCCTGCCGCGTTTTCCGGGGGTGCGCCTGGCCGCCCGCTACCTGCCGGCCGAGGCCAACGCCGAGGTGGGGGGAGACTGGTATGACGCCTTCAGCGGACCCGACGGCGCCCTGTGGCTGTCGGTCGGCGACGTCGGCGGCCACGGTGTTTCCGCCGCCTCGGGGATGGCACAGCTCCGCAGTGCAGTGCGGGCCACCGCCTTCGCCGGTCTGGGCCCGGCCGCCTGCCTGGATGTGCTCGACCGCCTGCTCACCGGCACCGGGGACGGCCAGGTCGCCTCGGCGGTGGTGGCCCGCTTCGATGCCGGCCCGGGCACCATGACGTGGTCCAGCTCCGGTCACATGCCCCCCGTTCACAACCGGGCCGATGACGGGACGACCCTGCTGGACACCGTGCTGGGACCGCTGCTCGGCCTCGACCTGGGTGGCCGCACCGAGGCCCGGTTCAACTTCGGGCCGGGGGATGTATTGGTTCTCTACACCGACGGCCTGGTCGAGAACCGGGGCGAGGATCTCGAGGTAGGGCTGAGCCGGCTGCTCGACGCCGTGGCGGTGCGGCGGGATGGGCCCGACCCCGGGGACGTGGCCGACGCCGCCCTGGCCTCCTCCCTGGCCGGGGTGGCCCGCCAGGACGATCTCTGCATCCTGGTGGCGGTCCGGGAGCCGCTCTAACCCGGTTCCTGAGCCGTCTCAGGCGGTGGCGATGTCGTCGGCGGCGTGAAGCCCGAGGCGCTCGATGGCCTCCTGGCGCAGCCGGTACTTCTGCACCTTCCCGGTGACGGTCATGGGGAACTCGGTGGTGAAGCAGACGTGACGGGGCACCTTGAAGCGGGCCAGGCGGGCCCGGCAGAAGTCCCGGATCTCCTGTTCGTCCAGGCTGGCTCCGGCCCGCACGACGATAAAGGCGGCCAGTTCCTCTCCCATGCGGGCGTCCGGGACGCCGACCACCTGGACGCTGGCCACACCGGGATGTTCGAAGAGGACCTCCTCGACTTCTCGGGGATAGATGTTCTCCCCGCCCCGGATGACCATGTCGGTCAGCCGGCCCACGATGTTCAGGTAGCCGTCCTGGTCCATCACGGCCAAGTCACCGGTGTGCATCCACCCCCGCCGCACCGCCCGTCCGGTGGATTCGGCATCCTCCCAGTAGCCCGACATGACCAGATAGCCCCGGGTGCAGAGTTCCCCGGGTGTCCCTCGGGGCACCACCCGGTCCGTCTCCGGGTCGACCAGCTTCACCTCGGTGTGGGGGAGGGGCCTTCCCACCGAGCTGGTCCGCGTCATCAGGTCATCATCCCGCCTGGTCATGGTGGATACGGGAGATGTCTCGGTCATGCCGTAGCAGATGGTCATCTCCTCAGCGTGCATCTCGGCCACCACCCGGCGCATCAACTCGATGGGACAGGGCGCCCCGGCCATCACCCCGGTGCGAAGTGACGTCATATCGAAGGAGGGAAAGTCGGGCTGCTCGAGCATGGCGATGAACATGGTCGGGACCCCGTAGATCGAGGTGCATTTCTCCTGGCTGATGGCTTCCAGGGTGGCGCCGGCATCGAAGGACTCGGCCGGATACACGATGGTGGAACCGCTCATAAGGCAGCCGAGGTTCCCGATGCCCATTCCGAAGCAGTGATAGAGCGGGACCGGAATGCACACCTTGTCCTCCGGCCCGTAGCCGAGGACGCCGGCTATTACGTCGGCATTGTTGACGATGTTGTGGTGGCTCAGGGTGGCGCCCTTGGGCTGGCCGGTGGTCCCGCTGGTGAACTGGATGTTGACCGGGTCATCCGGGTCGATGCCTTCCATGCGGGCATCGAGCTCGGCCGCCCACGTCTCGGGGGTTCCGGGCCGATGTCCTTCGGGTGCCCAGCCCGGCCGGATCAGCTCGTCCCAGGTGAAGTCGGCCTTGGGCCCGGCCTGGGGATCCAGGCAGACGACCGTCTCCAGGTCGGGGCAGGAGGCCCGGACCTCACCGATCATCCCCAGGTAGTCGGCCTGGCGGAGGCCGGCGGCGGTCACGAGCAGCCGGACGCCCACCTTGGTCAGGGCGTACTGGAGTTCGGAGGCCCGGTAGGCGGGGTTGATGTTCACCAGCACGGCCCCGGCCATGGCCGAACCGAACTGGAGCTCCGTCCACTCCGAGGCGGTGGCCGACCAGATCCCGACCCGGTCGCCCGGCTGGATGCCCGCGGCCAGGAGGCCTCCGGCCACGGCCCGGGCCCGGTCCTCCAGCTGGCGCCAGGTCAGCCGGATCCCCTGATGCCTGGAGACCAGGGCCAGGGCTTCGGGCTGGACATCGGCCCGCTGACGAAGGGCTGCCCCCAGGGTGAGGCCGGACAGAGGCCGGTCGGAGACTCCGGAAGCGTAGGACCCGGTCAATTTGGCTCCCCCTGACGGTTTGAACCCACTCGGCCGATAAGGCCCGGCCAGCCGGTTGGCCCCGGCCCGGGCCAGATTACGATCCGCGCCAGTCTCAGGAGAGAGAGGATGGCCCGTGCCCGTCGACCCGCAGATCCAGGCCCTGCTCGACCTCCAGACCCAGTTCGGCTTTCAGGGCATCGCCACGGTGGCTCCCGACGCCGCCGGGGTGCGGGCCTTCATGGCCCAGATGCGGGTGCCGGTCGAGGTCGAGGAGGTCCGATCCGTGGAGGATCTCAGTTGTCCCGGGCCCGGAAGCGACATCGAGCTGCGCCTGTACCGGCCCTTGGACCAGGCCGTCCATCCCGTCCTGGTGTGGATCCACGGTGGGGGCTGGACCATCGGGGACATCGAGACCAGCGACGGCACCGCCCGGGCGCTGGCGAACGCCTCCGGGGCCGCCGTCATCAGCGTCGGTTACCGACTGGCTCCGGAGCACCCCTTCCCGGCGGCCGTCGAGGACTCCTGGGCGGCGCTGGGATGGATCCACGACCATGCCGGCCAACTCGGTCTGGACGCCGGCCGCCTGGCGGTGGGCGGGGACTCGGCCGGCGGGAATCTGGCCGCGGTTGTGTCACTCCTCGCCCGAGACGCCGGAGGACCTCCGATCCGCTACCAGCTGCTCGTGTATCCGGCCACCGACGGCCGCCTGCAGTGGCCGTCACTGAGCGAGAACGGGCTCGGGTACTTCATGACCAGCGAGGACGTCGAGTGGTTCTACCGGCAGTACGCCCCTCCCGACCGGGAGGACTGGAGGATGTCACCGCTGCTGGCCCCCGATCACCACGGGCTGCCACCCGCTCTGGTGATCACAGCCGAGTTCGATCCCATCCGCGACGAAGGCGAGGCCTACGCCACCACCCTGCGCTCGGCCGGCGTGGATACCGAGTTGATCCGTTTCGACGGCATGATCCATGGCTTCTTCGGCATGCATGCCACCGTGGACGTCGCCCGCCAGGCGGTCGACCGTGCCGGCCGGGCCGTGCGGGACGCGCTGGCGTGACCGGCTCCTACCCCTCGGGCCGGCGCAGCATCATCCCCGACCCGGTCATCGTGTGCGTCGACTGCGGCGGGCGGGCCCACCTGCTCACCAGCTGGTCGGATGAGGATCCCCCCGCCGCCGGGGACCTGGCCGTGTACCGCTGCGCCGACTGTCTCGACCGATGGGATCTGGTCCTGGAGGATCCGACCGAGGACTGAACCGTCGGAGGCCGGTCGGGACCCACCTCAGCCGATCAGGGCGGCCAGTCCGTGCAGGGCCAGGCCCACCAGAGCACCGACCAGGGTGCCGTTGATCCGGATGAACTGCAGATCCCGCCCCAGCAGGAGCTCGAGGCGATCGGCCGTCTCCCGGCCGTCCCAGCGCTGGATGGTGGTGCTGACCAGCCCGGCCAGGTCAGCCTGGAATTGCCCGGCCATCGAGGTGACCAGGGTCTGGGCCGCCTGTTCCACCGCGGCCCGGAGGCCTGGGTCGGATTCCAAACGGCGGCCGGCCGACCGCAGGGTCTCGGCCAGCCGGCGGCGCAGCTCGGAGTCCGCGTCGGTGGCCTGATCCCTCAGCAACGCCTTGAGATCGGACCACACCCCGGTGGTCAGCTCCCGCAGTTCGACCTGGGACAACAGGTCCATCTTCATGTCCTCGACTTTGGCCTGCAGCTCGTCGGAGTTCTCCAGTCGGTCGATGAAGTCCTGGAGCCAGCCGTCGAAATCGCGACGGTACCGATGGTCCGGGTCGGCGGCCACCTCGTGCAGCGAGCGCCGGATCCGCCTGAGCAGCCGCTCGAAGACGGCGTCATCGATCAGCTCCGGGACCCAACTCGGGGACTCCTGGTGGAACCGGTCCCGCAGGACGGCTTCGTTGTCGGTGAGCAACCGGTCGGTGCCAGTCAGCAGGGAGTCGAGCAGGGCCGAGTGACGCCCGTCGGCGGTGGCCATGCGCAGGCCCTGACCGGCCAGCCGCGCCACCGGGACCGACTGGAGGGCCCGGTCGAGCTCCCGGGCCAGCGTGTCGTGGACGTCCTCCTCCTTGAGCATCCCGGCCAGGTCCACGGCCAGCTCGGCGGCTCGTCCGGCCGCCCGGCGGGCGTTGGCGCCGTCGCTGAGCCAGGCCGCCAGGCGCCGGGGGGCATCGGCGGCCCGGAGCCGCTCGGACAGGACCTCGGCATTGAGGAAGTTCTCCTGCACGAATCGCCCGAGGGTGTCACCGAACTGGTCCTTGCGCTCCACTATGACCGCGGTGTGGGGAATGGGCAGTCCGAGGGGACGGCGGAACAGCGCCGTCACCGCGAACCAGTCGGCCACGCCACCGACCATGGACGCCTCCGCCGCCGCCTGCAGGTACCCCCATGCCCCGTGGTCGCAGCCGAGGGCGGTCAGGACGATGAAGAGGGCACTGACGGCGGCCAGGATCAGGGTGGCCCGGAGCCGGGCTGAGGCCAGGCGGGCCCTCTGTTGGTCATCGCTGTGGGTGACCGTGCCGGTCACTGGGCCTCCCCGGGACGGCGCGGGCACGCCTGTCTAGTCCCCACCGGCCCGTCATCCCATGCGCCTGCGGTCCGGTAAGCCACGGTGACCATTTTGCTAAGGGCCCACTCAGCCGGCGCCGATGCCATGGCCTGTGTTGCGGCGGATCTCCACTTTTGTCGTCCCGTTCCTGAGCGCGGCCTCGGTCCTGGCCGGCGGCCTGAGCATGTCCGGCGCCGCACCGGCCGCCGCCGACGCCTCCACGGCCGCCTCCTTCTGGCTGGCCAGCTCCAGCGGGGGAGTTTGGAATTTCGGCTCGGCCGGCTCGTACGGATCGGCCGGGGCCATGGCCCTGGTTGGCCCGATGGTCGGAATAGCCCCCACGCCCGATGACGGGGGCTACTGGCTGGTGGGGGCGGACGGTGGGGTATTCGCCTTCGGGGACGCCGGCTACTGGGGATCCACCGGGGCGGAGCGTCTGGCCCAGCCGGTGGTGGGAATGGCCTCTACTCCCGACGGAGCCGGCTACTGGCTGGTGGCCCGGGACGGGGGTGTGTTCGCCTTCGGTGATGCCGTCTTCGCCGGTTCGTCCGGTGGGCAGCATCTGAGTGCGCCGGTGGTGTCGCTGGCGCCCACTCCGGACGGTAAGGGGTACTGGCTTCTTTCCTCCGACGGCGGGGTGTTCGGCTTCGGTGACGCCACCTACTACGGCTCCATGGGAGCCGATCCATCCGTGGAGCCGGCCGAGAAGATCGTCTCGACTCAGGACGGCCAGGGCTACTGGATCGTGGACCAGAACGGCACCGACTACGGCTACGGGGACGCCACCGGGCCGGCTCCGACCCAGGCCCTCATGTTCTCCGGGGCCACCCCGGGGGACCGGGCCGTGCTATTCGCCTTCGCCCAGCTCGGCAAGCCCTACATCTGGGGTGGCAACGGTCCCATCGGCTACGACTGTTCCGGCCTGGCTCTGGCCTCGTGGGTGAACGCCGATAAGGTCGGCTTCGCCCGGGTGGCCAACGATCAGTACCACACCGCCGGGCCCCCCATCCCCCTCGGCAACCTGGTGGCCGGGGACCTCGTCTTCTGGGGCGACGGCGTGGCGGCCGACTGGTCAAGCGTCTATCACGCCGCCATCTACGTGGGCGGGGACGGGATCGTGGAGGCCACCGGGGACGTCGTCCAACTCAACACCCTCGACCAGTGGGGCGACCACGACGTCATGCCCCACGGGGTCCGGCCGTGACATTGGCGGCGGGCACCCGGGTCCTTCGGACCACGCCCGCCGCGTGCCCGGGGGCCCAACCCCGGGCGGCGCGACCGTTGTAGTCAGGGGGTCCCGGCAGCCGTACGTTCTAGGCGGCGGGGTTCCAGGTGACCAGGTCGGCCAGGCGGGGGTCGTTGCTGAACACCTCGACCACGGGCTGGGCAATGGACAGCTGACGACAGATCCGCTCGGCGGTCACGTGTTGATTCCACAGGAGCAGGCTCACGGCCAGACCGTGGGCGCCGGCCCGGGCGGTGCGGCCCGAGCGGTGCAGGTACTCCTTGTGGTCGGTGGCGGGGTCGTAATGGATGACCACTTCGATGCCCTCCACGTCGATACCCCGGGCGGCCACGTCGGTGGCGACCAGAGCCGGGATGCGCCCGGCGGTGAAGGCAGCCAGGGCCCGCTCCCGCTGCTCCTGACGCAGATTTCCGTGCAAGGAGGCCACCTTCACTCCCAGCTTCTCCAGCTCCTCGGCCGCCCGCTCGGCGCCCCGCTTGGTGGCGGAGAAGACGATGGTGCGCCGGGAGGAGGCGATGATGGCGGCGGCCACCTTGGCCTTGTCCATCCCGTGCACGGCCAGGAAGCGGTGCTCCATGGACTCGACGGTCGGCTCATCGGCCACCACCTCGTGGCCGATCGGATCGACCATGTACTGCTTGACCAGATAGCCGACGTCCCCGTCCAGGGTGGCGGAAAAGAGCATGGTCTGCTGACGGCCCACGGTGCGGCGCAACAGCCAGTCGACCTGGGGCAGGAAGCCCATGTCGGCCATCCGGTCGGCCTCGTCCACCACCACCGCCGCCACGTCATCGAGGAAGGCGGTTCCGGAGTCGACCAGATCGATCAGGCGTCCCGGGGTGGCGGTCAGGACGTCGATACCCTTGGCCAGGGCATCGGCGTTCTTCTTTACCGGGGTCCCACCGTAAGCCACCGCCGCCTTCAGCCCGAGGGCATCGGCCAGGGGAGCCATGACGTTGTGGACCTGGGCCGCCAGCTCCCGGGTCGGCACCAGCACCAGGGCCCGGGGACGACCGGGGCGGGCGCCGGGCACGGCTCGCTGGAGCATGGGGATGGCGAAGGCCAGGGTCTTGCCCGAGCCGGTCTTGGCCTTGCCACAGACATCGCGCCCGGTGAGGGCGTCGGGGATGGTCAGGGCCTGAACCGGGAAGGGGGAGGTGACCCCCGACTCGTTCAGGACCGCGTTGAGCTTCTCGGAGACTCCGAGATCGAGGAAACTGGTGGTCATGATGTCCGATCGGTAGTCGGCGCGGGGCCGACGACCGGCTTGACCGCACCAGGGGTTCTGGGCCGGGAACGAGGCAAGGCTCCCGTGGGTCCGCACGAGCAATCGTGAAGTCCTGACCACCATCCTACCTGTTCAGGGCCCGGATCCCCAGACCGGCCGGGCCATCGTCCTCCGGGGACTACGCCGGGAACGGCGCCGGCGGCCGGGCCGGATCGGCCAGGAAGGCGAAGGCGATGGCCGCCGCCGTGGCCACGTTGAGAGAGTCCGAGCCGTCCCGCATCGGTATCCGCACCCGGGTCCGGCAGGCGGCCTGGGCCTCTCTCGACAGGCCGTCGCCCTCGGTGCCCAGCACGAGGCCGAGGGGCTCACCCGCCCACGACCGGGCGAAGTCATCCAGTGCCACCCCGGCCGGATCGGGGGTGAGGGCCAGCAGGTGATGAGTGGTGCCCAAGCCGGCCAGCGCGTCGGGCCAGGGTTCGAGGACGGCGTAGGGCAGATGCAGGCTGGCCCCCATCGAGACCCGTACCGAACGCCGGTACAGCGGGTCGCAACAACCCGGGGACAGGAGGGCGGCGCCCACACCGAGGGCCAGGCCGCTGCGGAACAGACCGCCCATGTTGGTCTGGTCGGCTATGTCCTCCAGCACCATGACCACGCCGGCGCCCGACGCCAGCGCCGTCGGCTCCGGCAGCGGGAGCCGGCCGGCGCAGGCCAGGATCCCGCGGTGCAGCTGGAATCCGGTGATGGTCCGGGCCAACTCCTCATCCACCACCATGACCGTGGTGGCTGCCGCCGCCAGCACCCCCGCCATCCGGCGGGCCCCGGCCTCGGTGACCAGCACCGATCGCACCGGATAGCGGGACCCGAGCAACCTCTCCACCACCAGCCGACCCTCGGCTATGAACAGCCCCTCTCTGGCCTCATAACCGCGCCGGAGGGCGGGGTCGGTGAGATGGAGGTAGGGCCGCAGCCGACCGTCGGTGGCTTCGGCGACGGACTGGAACTCGCTCCGGCTAGGCACGACCGCGGCCGGATGCGGGCGGTAGTGGAGCCGCGTCCATCGTCTCGACGGTAGAGCAATGGGGCCAGGTGGATTCGACTGGGCCCGCCTACGGGCAGGAATATGGTCCGTCCGACCACCCAGGCCAGGTTCAGTTGCCCGACCCGAATTCACCCGTCATATATCGCTGCGCCGGCTGCGGTGGCATCGTCCATCCGGCCGATCCCCACAGCAGTCTGGTGGCGTGGTGCCAGCGCTGCCGGCGCTATGACGATGCCAATGTCGACGGCGGCTGAGGAAGACCTGACCGGACCGGTGCGCGCCCATCCGCGCGTAACGCGCCGCCACGCTGCACAATGACGGCTGTCGAGTCCCGCCGATAGGAGATTGACAGATGAACCGACGTGATCTGGTTAAGGCCGTAGCGGCCCACACGGGGCTCGAGGGCCGTCACGTGGACGATGCTCTCAAGGGCTTCCAAGACGTGGTGACCGCCGTTGTCTCGAAGGGCGAGGCGGTGTCCATCAGCGGCTTCGCCAAATTCGCCAAGGTCGAGCGCGCCGCCCGCATGGGGCGCAACCCGGCCACGGGTGAAGCCATTCGGATAAAGGCTTCCAAGAAGGCCCGCATCACACCGATGAAGGCCTTCAAGGACGCGGTCATGAGCCCCGGCCAGGCGCCCAAGCTCGCCCGCGGTGTCTGGCCCCTCGAGGGCCCCGCCCCGGCCAAGGCCCCCGCCCGCAAGGCTCCGGCCAAGAAGGCGGCCCCGGGCCGGGCTCCGGCCAAGAAGGCTCCGGCCAAGGCCACCGCTCGCAAGGCTCCGGCCAAGGCCACGGCCCGCAAGGCTCCGGTCAAGAAGACGGTGGCCAAGAAGACCACCGCCGCCCGCACCCCGGCCAGGAAGGCGCCCGCCCGCAAGGCCACCGGCCGGCGCTGAGCCGCCCCGGGGTGTCACCATCCCGGGGGTCAGAATGGCCCGAACTCACTATGGACTGCGCCCCCCGAGTCTCCTAGGTTTGGACATCGATCCGGAGCGCAGGCGCCGCCAGGCAGGCGGCTCTGCCCTCCGGGCGGGGGTGGTCAGAGTCAGGAGGGAACTGGTGAACGTGATCCGGTCCGAGAGGGTGGATACGCGGGGTACCGAACCCGAGTGGCGCCGGCAGGCCTCCTGCCGACTCATGCCGGCCGAGATGTTCTTTCCGGTCGGCACCAGCGGCGTGGCCGTGGAGGATCTGGCCGCCGCCAAGGCCGTCTGTGCCGTCTGTGACGTCCGGGTGGCGTGTCTCGACTACGCCGTGGAGACCCGCCAGGAATTCGGAATCTGGGGCGGCGCCGATGAGGAAGAGCGCCGGAGCCTGGTACGCCGGGTCCGGCAGGCCCGTTTTTAAAGCTGAGATTGACCGCCCAGGAGGCGCTCGAGCGGATCGCCTACCTGCTGGAGCGGGGGCGGGAGCCCAGCCCGAAGGTGCGGGCCTTCCGCCGGGCCGCCGGCGTGCTGGCCGAGACCGCGCCTGACCAAGTTGCAGCCCTGGCTGCGGCCGGACGGCTGCGCAGTCTGCCCGGCATAGGGGAGTCAACC
Source organism: Actinomycetota bacterium (assembly GCA_027315345.1). Lineage (GTDB taxonomy): Bacteria > Actinomycetota > Acidimicrobiia > Acidimicrobiales > JAJPHE01 > DAHUYE01. The sequence goes on along the minus strand of DAHUYE010000008.1, from coordinate 117,779 downwards.
GAGAAGGTCATCCTGGAGGCGTTGCGGGGCGAGGTCCCCTCCTATCTGGCCCGGCTGGAAGCCGACGTTCGGGCCGAGCCGGCGCCGGAGGCCATTGCTCTGCTGGAGGCCCTGCAGGGTGACTGCCACAGCCACTCGGACTGGTCGGACGGAGGCAGCCCGATCGAGGAGATGGCCCGGGCAGCCATGGCTCTCGGGCACCGGTACTGGGCTCTGACCGATCACTCCCCGCGCCTGACCGTTGCCCACGGACTGGATGCGGACCGGCTCAAGGCCCAGTTGGCGGTGGTGGCCGAGATCAACCAGCGCCTTGCCCCCGAGGGTGACTTCCGGATCCTGACCGGGATCGAAGTCGACATCCTCGAGGACGGCGGGCTCGATCAGGATCCCGGGCTGCTGGCCGAGCTGGATGTGGTGGTGGCCAGCGTCCATTCCAAACTGAGGATGGAGTCGGCTCCCATGACCCGGCGCATGCTCAAAGCGGTGGAAAGTCCCCACGTGGACATCCTGGGCCACTGCACCGGCCGCATCGTGGTCGGCCGGGGCCGGCCCGAATCCAGCTTCGACTCCGGCGCCGTCTTCCGCGCCTGTGCCGCCTCGGCCACGGCCGTGGAGGTGAACTCCCGTCCCGAGCGGCTCGATCCTCCGATGCGGTTGCTGGAGGAGGCGGTTGGCGCCGGCTGCCTGTTGTCCATCGACACCGACGCCCACGCCCCCGGTCAGCTGGAGTGGCAGATCAACGGGGCCGAGCGGGCGGCCAAGACCGGCGTCGACACCGGGCGCATAATCAATACGTGGGACCGGGACCGGCTGGTGTCCTGGCTGCACACCCGGGCCTGAGCCGGCCCGACCCGACCCCGGCTCAGGTTTCCCTGACCACGGTGGCCGGCTCCCGGTCTAAGCGTTCGCCCTTGTAGGCCGGAGCCCGCAGCGTGCCTCCTTCCGTCCACTCCGTGAAGGCGACTTCCACCACCAGAACCGGCTCCACCCACTGGCCCAGCCGCCGGGTGGGGGCCGGCACGGGCGGATCGGAGGCAAAGGGGCTGACCGTCCGGGCCAGCGGGGCCAGCCGTCCGGCCAGGCGAGCCAGCTCGGCGTCGGTGAAGCCGGTGCCGACCCGGCCGGAGTAGCGGAGCTCACCGTCCCGGTAGTGGCCCACCAGCAGGGCGCCTATCCGCCCGGCCCGCCCGGCCTGGCCCGGAAGCCAACCGCCTACCACCAGCTCCTGACGGCGGAAGTTCTTCACCTTGATCCAGTTCCGGCTCCTCCGGCCCGGCCGGTAAGGGCTGTCCAGGCCTTTGGCCACCAGCCCTTCCAGCCTTCTCTGCCTGGTTGCCTCCAGGAGCTCGACGCCATCGCCGCGGTGGTAGCGGGGGATCTGAAAGGCCGGGCCCTCCAGGGATAGGGCCTCCAGTCGGGCCCGGCGCTCGGAGTAGGGCTGAGCCATCAGGTCCCGGCCCTCCAGGAAGAGGAGGTCGAAGAGGATGAGGACCACCGGCACCTCCCCCCGCCGCCGGGCGACGTCCCGGGCCGAGCCCAGGTTTATCCGCGACTGGAGGAGTTCGAAGCTGGGACGGCCATCGGCGTCGAAGGCGACTATCTCCCCGTCCAGGACCGTCCCCGCCCCCGGACCCGACAGGCTGGTGGCTTCCGGGTACTGGGCGGAGACGTCGCGCCGGTTCCGGCTCTGCAGGCGCACCCCGTCCTCCCCCAGGAAGGCCACCGTCCGTACGCCATCCCACTTGATCTCATAGGCCCAACCGTCACCTTCGGGCAGGCAGTCCTCGGGCGTGGCCTTCATCGGGTCGATGAACTCCGGTACGGACCCGGCCCCGGTTGCGCTGGCGGCCACGGGAAAAGTCAAGCCGAACTGGGCCAGGATGGGGCGTGCCCAGCGCCCAGGAGGTCGAGATCGAGGGCCGGCGCCTCGGCCTGTCCAACCTCGACAAGGTGCTCTATCCCAGCGGGTTCACCAAAGCGGCGGTCATCGACTATTACGTCCGGGTCGGCCCGATTCTGCTGACCCATCTGTCCGGACGGCCGCTGACCCTGAAGCGCTATCCGAACGGCTCGGCCGGGCCGTTCTTCTACGAGAAAAACTGCCCGAGCCACCGGCCGGACTGGGTGCAAACCATCGAGGTTCCCAGCCGCCGCAAGTCGGAAAAGACCATCAACTACTGCACCGCCGATGACCTGGCCACCCTGGTCTGGCTGGCCAACCTGGCCGCCCTGGAGCTGCATCCCCTACTGGCCCGGGGGGCCGAGCTCGATCAACCGACGGCCGTGGTCTTCGACCTCGATCCCGGACCGCCGGCGGCCATGACCGAGTGCGCCCGGGTGGCCTTGGAGATCCGGGAGCTGCTCGGGCCCATGGGGATGCAGGCCTTCCCCAAGACATCGGGGTCAAAGGGGCTGCAGCTTTACGTCCCGCTCAACACTCCCACCACCTACGAGGCCACCAAGGCCTTCGCCCACCGGGTGGCGGTGAACCTGGAGAAGAAGCTGCCCGGGCTGGTGGTGGAGAAGATGGACAAGGCCCGCCGTCAGGGCAAGGTGCTCATCGACTGGAGCCAGAACCATCCCACCAAGACCACGGTCGGGGCCTACTCCCTGCGGGCCATGGACCGGCCCACGGTGTCCACCCCGGTCTCCTGGGATGAGGTGGAGCTGGCCGCCGGGGGCGGTCAGCTGAGCTTCGAGGCGGCCGACGTCATCGCCCGGGTGGGGGAGCTGGGCGATCTGTTCGCCCCGGTGGCGGACCTGAAGCAGGTTCTGCCCGAGTGACCACGGGGCACTTGTCATAGACTTGTCTTCCTATGGCGTCAGTGGTGCGGCTCGATCACGTCCAGCTGGCCATGCCGCCGGGGCGGGAGGAGGAGGCCCAGGCCTTCTATCAGGGTCTGCTCGGCATTCCCCGGGTGCCCAAGCCCGCTCCGTTGGCGGCCCGGGGTGGGGCCTGGTTCGAGGACGGCCGGGGCCTGCGGGTCCACCTGGGCGTGGAGGAGGACTTCCGCCCCGCCCGCAAGGCCCATCCGGCCTTCGTGGTGGAAGGCCTCGACGACCTGCTGGCCCGGCTGGAGTCGGCCGGCATCGGCTTCCAACCCGGGGACGATCTGGGCGCGAGCCGCCAAGTTTACGTAGAGGATCCCTTCGGTAACCGTATCGAGTTGCTCGGACCGTCCCCCGGATAGTCACAGGCGTCGGTCAGCATGTTGTCATGACCGTCGTGGCGCTTCTCGGGCTGGGCACCCTCCTGGGCGCCGCCCTCCTGGCCGTGGCGGTCCGGGTGCTGGCCCCCGCCGGCGGCGGGACGGGCTGGTCGTGGCCGGGCCGGGCTCGGGGCCCGGGCGCCGAGCAGGTGGGTGAGGCGCTGGCCCGGGTCGAGGATCAGCTTCGGAGGATGGAGGCGGACCGGCAGAGCGCCACCGGGGGCATGGCTCAACAGTTGCGGGCCCTCCAGGAGAGCCAGGAGTTGATCCGGGGCGAGACGGCCCGCCTGGGCCGAGCCCTACGGGAGCCCTCCGCCCGGGGGCGGTGGGGCGAGTTGCAGCTGCGCCGGGTGGTGGAGATGGCCGGGATGCTGGCCCAGTGCGACTTCGTGGAGCAGCCCGTCCTGGCCGGCCTCGACGGCCCGCTGCGGCCGGACATGGTGGTGCGCCTGCCGGGCGGCCGCAGCCTGGTGGTGGATGCCAAGGTCCCGTTGCGGGGCTGGCTGGAGGCGCTGGAGGCTGGTGATGACGCCACCCGGCGGGCCTGCCTGGTCGATCATGCCCGCCAGCTGCGCACCCACGTCGGGGCCCTGTCGGCCAAGGAGTACTGGGCCGCCCTGAGCGGCAGTCCGGAGATGGTGGTGGCCTTCGTCCCGGCCGACGGTCTGCTGTCCGCCGCCCTGGAGACGGACCCGTCGCTGCTGGACTTCGCCGTCAGCCGGAGGGTGATGCTGGCCACACCCATGACCCTCATCGCCATGTTGAGGGCTGTCTCCTACGGCTGGCAGCAGGAGGCCCTGGTCAACGACGCCCGGGCCGTGGCCGACCTCGGCCGGGATCTCTACCGTCGACTGGGCACTCTGTCGGAACACCTCTCCGGCCTGGGCCGGAATCTGGATCGGGCGGTGGGGTCTTTCAATCAGACCGTCGGGAGCCTCGAGTCCCGGGTCATGGTCACCGCCCGCCGGCTGGGGGACATGGGCGGACCGGGACTGGCCCCTCCCGTCCCGGCCCCGGTGGTCTCGGTCACTCGGGCTGTCCTGGCCTCCCCCGACGCCGATGACCGACCCGCCTGGGCGGCTCCGGACGGGCCCGGCCTGCGGGCCGAGGAGGCCGGCTGAGCCGGCGGAGCCGGCTGAATCAGAATGGGCTCGTGACCGCCCCGGTCGAGATCGTCATCATCCATCACCGCCAGCCGGACAAGTGCATCCGGACCTGCCTGGCCTTCCTGAGCCAGGGTGTCCCGCTGCATCTGACGGTGGTGGACAACGGCTCCGCTCCGGCCGAGCGCCGGCGCATCACCTCGGCGGTCCCCTCGGCCACGGTCGTACCCCTTGGGTCCAACCGGGGCTTCGGGCCGGCCGCCAACGCCGGCCTGCGCCGCTGGCTCGACGGCCCCGGGGGGGACTGGGCCATCATCGCCCCTCACGATGCCCGTCCCCAGCCCGGCTCCGTCGCCCGCCTGCTGGAGGTGGCCGGTTCGCGGCCCCGGGCCGGCCTGGCCTGCGCCGAGTACGGGGACGACACCCGGGCCATCGTCGACCCCTACCTGGGCGGGATGGTGGTGCCCCTGGACGGGGCCGGGCCCTGGGTGCCCACCGCCCATCCCCACGGGACCATGCTGGCCCTGCGCCGGGAGTGCCTGTCCCAGGTCGGCCTGTTCGATGAGCGCTATTTCGCCTACGTGGAGGAGGCCGACCTGGCCCTGCGGGCCGCCGCCGCCGGCTGGCAGGCGGGCATGGTGGTGGGGGCCACCGTGGCCAATCCCGGCACCAACGTGACCAGGCCGGTGGTCGAGTACCTCCAGACCCGCAACACCATGCTCCTGATACGCGATCACTTCGGGACCTATCACGGCTTCATCCGGATCTGCATCGGGGTGCTCTCCACCCTCTACCAGACGGCCCGGCCCTCCCGACGGGCACCCTGGTTCGACGCCAGATCCCGCTGGCTGGCCATCCGGGACCGCCTGCGCCACCGCTACGGACCGCCCCCGGCCCATCTGCTGGCCCTGCCCCAGACCCCCTGACGGGGTCGTCGACCCGATGCGCCGGGGCGGCCCCGGGGCGCCGGCCGAGACGATGGCCCTGTCAGACGCCGGATTCGATGTTGATGAGCTTGGAGGAGTCGGTGGTGTCGTTCTCGTAGAGGTTGAAGGCCTGCTGGGCCAACGCAGAGCGTGAGATGGTGGCCACCGGCAGGCCGCCCACCTGGATCTCGTAGCCACCCGCCACCGGGACCTGGGCCGTCCAGCTCCAGGTGCAGCCGCCACCGTTGGCGGCCAGGCCCGGGCCCAACGCCGAGGTACCCAGCACCGCCCCGATGGAGTCGGCCACGTTCACCACCGCGTTCTCCTTGATGCCGTTGGGCGCCGAGGTGCATCCCGCCGCCGCCGCCGTCTTGGCCAGGACGCTGCCTTTAAGGGTGATCAGAGCCACCGTGGTGGTGGTGGTGGTGGTGTCGTTGAGGGCGGCGGAGGGCTTCTGGTGGTGCAGGTGGCCGGCCAGCACCCCGGCCGAGAGGAGCACCACGGCCCCGAGGACCATCATCACCGGCACCCAGGGCTTGCCCCGCCGGGACCGGTCCGGACGCGGGCCCCGGGGCGGGGGCGGCCGGTCGAGATCGGAATCCAGTGCTGCTCCGCTCAAGCGGGGCCTCCTGCGGCCAGGGCCAACCTGCGTGGCGCGGTCGGCCAGGTTATAGCCACACTGGTCGGGTGCCCGAGCTGCCCGAAGTCGAGGCCCTGGCCTCCTACCTGACCTCCCAACTCGAGGATCGGGTTATCCAGGGCGTCGAGGTGGTCGCCTTCAGCGCCCTCAAGACCTTCCAGCCCCCGGCCGAAGCTCTGGTCGGGCGGGCCGCGGCCGGCGTGAGCCGCCACGGGAAGTTCCTGGACTTCGACTGCTCGGGGCTGCATCTGGTGGCCCATCTCTCCCGGGGGGGCTGGGTCCGCTGGGTGGAGACGCCCTCGGCCGGTCGGGTCCGGCCCGGGAGGGGCCCGTTGGCTCTTCGCCTGCGGGTCTCGGGGGGCCCGGCGGTGGACTTCACCGAGGCCGGAACCAAGAAGCGCCTGGCGCTTTACGTGGTCTCCGATCCGGCCGAGGTGCCCGGGGTGGCCCGCCTCGGCATCGATCCCCTCGATCCGGGCTTCACCACCGCCTCCCTGGCCGGGCTGGTGTCGGCTTCCAACGGCCGGATCAAAGGTCTGCTCACCGACCAGTCGGTGCTGGCCGGGGTGGGCAACGCCTATTCCGATGAGGCCCTCCACCGGGCCCGCCTGTCCCCGTTCAAGACCGCCTCCAAGCTGAGCCCGGAGGAGATCGAGCGCCTCCATTCCGGCCTCATCTCCAGCCTGGGTGAGGCTCTGGAGCGGGCCCGGGGCCTGGCCGGCGCCGAGCTCAAGGACGATAAGCGGGCCGGTCTGCAGGTCCACGGCCGGACCGGGCTGCCCTGTCCGGTGTGCGGGGACAGCGTCCGGGAGGTGGCCTTTGCCGAGAAGTCCCTCCAGTACTGCCCGACCTGTCAGACGGGGGGCAAGCCCTTGGCCGACCGGAGGCTGTCCCGCCTGCTCAAGTAGTCAGCGGGCCGTCACCGGCGCCGGGAGCGCAGACCGGTTATGGCCAGGATGGCCAGGGCGACACCGACCCCGGCGCCGGAGAGGACCGGGAAGATCCCGTTGATGCTGACCCCCGGGGTGGCGGCGCTGGCGGACAGGGGGGCCACGGTGGTGGTGGTCGACGGCGGCGGGATCAGGGTGGTGGTCGAGGTCGGCGGCGGGGTGGTGGTGGTGGTGGTGGTGGTGATGTAGGCGGTGGTGGTGGGCGTCACCCGGGCCACGGTGGTGGTGGTGACCGGCCGGGTGGTGGTGGTCGGGGCTGCCTTGGTCGGAGGCAGGGTGGTGGCGCCGGGGACCGAAGTGGTCGTGGTGCTGGGCAGCAGAGCCATGGGCCGATTCTCCCAGGCTCAAGCCCGAGCCGGGCGCAGGCTCAGGCCGGGACGGGCACGCCGTCGAGCGCGGGGCCCATCAGATCGACGAAGTTATCGGCGTAGAAGCGACGCCGTTCCGGCTCTCCCACCCGCTCCAGGCTGCGGCCGAAGCGACCCAGCGGGTTCCGGCCCCCCTCCACATGGGGGTAATCCGAGGAGAACATGGCCACCTCCGGACCGGCCTGCTCGATGATCCAGCCGGCGTCCTCGTGCGGATAGGGGGTGACCCTGACCTGGCGGCGGATGTACTCGCTGGGCAGCAGGGAAAGCGACTGGAGGCGGGTTTCGTTCTTGCGGAAGGCGTCGGCGGCCGAGTCGAGGGAGCGCATCAGCCCCGGCAGCCAGGAGGCTCCCTGTTCGATCACGCCGATGCGCAGGGAACCGAAGCGTTCCAGAACGCCATCGATGATCATGGTCGACAGGGTCTGCATGACCGGGTAGGGGATCGCCATGTAGTCCACGGAACGGAAGTTCCCATCCCCGCCGTGGAAGTCCGGCACGAGGGGCAGGCCGTTGTTGAAGTAGCTGGGATCGAGCAGGCGCCCGCCCCCGCCGACGTGGAAGACGATGGGCACCCCCGCCTCCTCGGCCTGGCGCCACACCGGATCCAGCCCCACGTGGCTGGGGGAGTGGCCGGCCGGGCAGGCCGAGGCCACCATCAGGGCCCGACAACCCATCTCCAGCGCCTCCCCAACGAAGTGGGCCGACTCCTCGAACGAGCTCAGTGGCACGTATCCGACCGGGAGCAGCCGGGGATCGACCGAGCAGAACTCCACGATGGCGCGGTTGTGGGCCCGGGCCGCCCCGTAGGCGAGGGCGTCGTCACCCTTGTGCTCGAGATCGAGGAGGGACTTGTTGGCGAAGGTGTTGAAGACCAGCTGGCTGGCGAAGCCCATCAGGTCCAGGGCCGCCGGGCGGTCCTCTTTGATGAACGAGCCGGTGGCGGCCCAGTTCTTGCGCAGCATGATCTGGGAGCTGTCCTCGGCCCGGTAGGCCGGATCCCGGTGGCGGCGGGCGTAGTGCTCGATCAGATCCGAGCCCTCCGAGGCAACCGGGGCGTAGAGCGGACCCAGTCTCTCCCTGACGCCAGGGTCGGCATAGGGCACCAGCCAGTCAGGCGGCTCCATGATGTGGGAGTCGGCGTCGTGGATCAGCTGATCGCCCGCATATGACATTGTTGACCTTCCTGGCGGAGGAAATCCCGGCTGCCGGGCGAATCGTAGGCCCGGGGACCTGTCCTGGGGGGTGGCGGAATCAGACCAAACCGGATCCTGGTGGCGCTCGGCCTGGTGGGCCTCCTGGGCGGCTTCGGCGCCCTCCGGGCCGGCTCGGCCACCGCCGCCAACCTGCCCCCGGCCACCACCACCTCAACCACCACCACCTCAACCACCACCACCACCCCGAGCCCCACCGACCCGACGACCAGCACCACGACCACGACGTCGACCCCGAGCACGACCACCACTTCGGCCCTCGCCCCGGGCGGGCCCACCACCACCATCCCGCCCACTCCGGCTATGGCAGCCGAGCAGGCCTCGGTCCGGCGCACCGGGCCCAGTTCCACCGCCCCCCTGCTGGCCGCCCTCGCCCCCCTGGCCCGCCTGGGCTTGAGCCAGGAGCAGATCGCCATCCTGGGCTTCGGCCAGTTCCCGGTGGCCGGCCCGGCCACCTACTCCGACATCTTCCTGGAGTACCGCTCCTGGCCCGAGCCTCACGTCCACCAGGGCATCGACATCGACGCCGCCGACGGCACACCTCTGCGCTCACCCGCTGACGGCACCCTGACCTACTCCGACAGTGACCCCAACGGCTACGGCCTGACCGCCCTGGTCACCCAGACCGACGGCACCGTCTACCTTCTGGCCCACATGAGCGCCACCGTTCTGGGCCTGGTCAGCGGTGACCAGGTGACCCAGGGCCAGGTCATCGGCTTCGTGGGCGAGACAGGTGACTCCACCGGGCCCCATCTGGATTTCGAGGTCCACCCCCACGGCGGGCCGGCCATCGACGCCAAGCCCATCCTGGACGAGTTCCTGGCCGCCGCCATAGCCGCCGCCCCTCACCTGGTGGCGGAGTACGAGGGCCAGCCCGCCTCGGCCATGGCACCGACCCCTCCGGTGTCCGTGCCCGCTTCCGGGCCGGCCGCCACATCCCCCCGGCCGGCCCGGGACCGGCCCGGGGCGGGCCGCCCCATCGCCATGGTCTCCTCCGACCGGTCGTCCCTGCGCCTCCTCCTGGGCCTGGTGGCCGCCCTGGCACTGGCCCTGGTCGGCTCTACCGTCTGGAGTACCCGGCGCCGGGCCGGCGGGGGCTGGACCGAGCCCTAGTCTCGGCGGATGTTCACCGCCAAGGACGAGCGGACTGCCCTGGAGGCGGTCCCCGAGGGGCTCTTCATCGACGGTCAGTGGCGGCCGGCGGCCTCGGGCGGCACCTTTCCGGTCGAGGATCCCTCCACCGGGCAAGTCGTGGCCGAGGTTTCCGATGGCAGCGCCCAGGACGCCCAGGACGCCCTGGGCGCCGCCCATCGGGCCGGTCCGGCCTGGGCATCGACCCCACCCCGGGAGCGGGGTGAGATCCTCCGCCGGGCCTACCAGGCCCTGGTGGACCGGACCGAGGAACTGGCCCTGGTCATGACCCTGGAGATGGGCAAGCCTCTCGACCACTCCCGGTCCGAGATCGCCTATGCGGCGGAATTCTTCCGCTGGTTCTCAGAAGAAGCCGTGCGGGTCAGGGGCGACTGGCTGGTGGCCCCCGACGGGCGGGGCCGCCTGCTCACCATGCGCCAGCCCGTCGGGTCGTGCCTGTTCGTCACCCCGTGGAACTTTCCCATCGCCATGGGCACCCGCAAGATCGGCCCGGCCCTGGCCGCCGGCTGCACCGTGGTCATCAAGCCGGCCGCCCTGACCCCGCTGTCCATGCTCTCGCTGGCCCGCATCCTGGAGGATGCCGGCCTGCCCGCCGGCGTGCTCAACGTCGTCACCACCTCCAGCTCGGGCCGCACCCTGGAACCCCTCTACGGTGATGGCCGTCTGCGCAAGCTGTCCTTCACAGGCTCTACCGAAGTCGGCCGCAGCCTCTACGCCCGGGCCGCCGAGGGAGTGCTGCGCATCTCCATGGAGCTGGGCGGCAACGCCCCCTTCCTCGTCTTCGCCGACGCCGACCTGGACGCGGCCGTGGACGGGGCGGTGCAGGCCAAGATGCGCAACGTCGGAGAGGCCTGCACGGCCGCCAACCGGTTCCACGTGGAGTCAGAGGTGGCCGGCGAATTCAGCCGGCGGCTGGCCGAGCGCCTGGAAGCCATGAAGGTGGGCCGAGGCACCGAGGCCGGCGTGGAGGTGGGCCCCCTGGTGGATGAGGCGACCCGGGACAAGGTGGACGAGCTGGTGCGTGACGCCGTCGGTCGGGGGGCCGAGGTCCTGACCGGCGGGGAGGCCATCAGCGGCCCCGGCCACTTCTACCGCCCGACCGTCCTGGGTTCGGTGCCGGGCGGATCCCGGCTGCTCTCGGAGGAGGTCTTCGGCCCGGTGGCGCCGGTGGTGTCGTTCGAGACCGAGGAGGAGGCGGTGCGGGCGGCCAACGACACCGAGTTCGGTCTGGTGGCCTACGTCTACACCTCCGACCTCAAGCGGGCCATCCGGGTGATCGAGGGACTGGAGACCGGGATGGTGGGGCTCAATCGTGGCCTGGTCTCCAATCCGGCGGCTCCCTTCGGGGGCGTCAAGTCATCGGGCATCGGCCGGGAGGGGGGCCGGGAGGGCATCGAGGAGTACCTGGAGACCAAGTACGTGGCCATCGACCTCTGACCCGGGCGGGGGCCCGAAGCGGCCAGGTTCAGGTGAACAGGGTGACGGTGAGGTCGGAGGTGTAGACCCCGGCCCGGGTCCCATCCGGCGGGGCCAGGCTCAGGGTGCTGGTGTCGGTGAAGGTCCCCGTGTACAGCCGCCCGGCTGACTCCCCGTTATCGACGAAGAGCGTCTCCGCCGTCCCCATCTGTCCCGGTCCCGCCACCGCCGCCGCCGTCCCACCTCCGCCGCTCTGGCTGACGGTGTTCGCTCCGTCGGTCAGGCTGGTGGCGGGCACGACGTCGCCGGCCCCGTCCTGGAAGTCGGATGCCTGGGCCGTGACGTACCAACCGTTCGAGGCCCCGCTCACGGCCGCCTCCGACACCACCACCGTGAAGGGTGTCGAGATGGGCAGGGTGCCGAGGGTGGAGGTGATGGTGGCCGGGGTGACCGAGGTGATGGACCGGCTGCCCGAAGCGCCGGCGGTGAGAGTGGCGGTAACGGGCACCGAGACGCGCTGGGTGGCAGTGGCGCCCGAGGCGGGCCCCTCGACCAGGCCGGTGCTCAGGAGGGAGCCCCCGCCGAGAAGGAGGAGGGCTAATGCGCCTGGGCGTCTCGCCATCGTGCCGGCCGTCTCCTTCCCCTCACTGGCCGCCGAACCGGAGGCGCAGAATGGGACTGATCCACGTATCGGCCGGCTCCGGGCCGACTTGACTTACAGCCCCGAGCCGGTGGAGCGGGCCAGGACGGCGGCCACGCAGTCTGAGGGGGCGTCCTCCTGGAGGAAGTGGCCGGCGCCGGGGATGCGGTCCAGGGTCGAATCGGGCAATACGGACGACCACTCCTCGGCTCCGGTCCAGGGGAAGACCTCATCGGCGTCTCCCCAGACCAGGTGGATCGGTCCCTCCCATGCCTGAAGCTGGTGGTAACAGCGCTCCTGCCAGGCGGCGCCGCCCTGGTCGGGGTGGGCGAAGGGAAGGCACCAGGGGAAGCGGAGGGCGCCGGCCTTGGACTCCGGGCCGGTGAAAGGGGCGTCGTAGGCAGCCTGGACGGCGTCCAGATCGTGGCCGGGCCGGCGCAGGGTGCGGGACACGATCACCCCGGTGGGCATGTCACCCCCCATGTGGTCCGGGTCGGTGGCTATCTGGTACCAGAAGCGCAGACTGTCGCTGTATTCGTATCCAGGGTGGTGCAGCCAGGTGTTGGCTATGAACAGCCGGGCGTAACGCTCGGGGGCGTCGCACGCGTTGCGCAGGGAGATGGGCCCGCCCCAGTCCTGGCAGAACAGGTGGATGCGAGTGAGGTCGAGGGTCTCGATCAGGGCCCGCTGCACGCCCACATGGCGGTCGATGGTGTACCAGTCTTCATCGGTCACCTTCTCGCTGCGGCCGAAACCGATGTGATCGGGGGCGATGACCCGGAAGCCGGCCTCCACCAGCGGGGGGATCCAGTGGCGGTAGAGATAGGACCAACTCGGCTCACCATGGGTGAGGAGAAATGGCGGGGCCTCGGGCCGCCCCTCATCGACGTAGTGCAGCCGCACGCCGTCGACATCGAGGTAGTGCGGCTCATAGGGCCAGTCCGGTAGGGCCTCGAAGTTCGCCTCCGGGGTGCGGATGACCGGCGGCGTTGGCGGCGGTCCGGGCGTAGTGGTCACGGCGCCGGGCGGGCGTAGAGGGCCAGGCCCTCGGAGGTGGACAACTGGCGCACTCCGGGCGATTCGACCACGGCCCGCAGCCAGTCCGGCCGGGTGGTGGCCGAGACCACGATCGGGTCGGGCAGATCCGAGCGGTTGACGGCCTGGAACACGAAGGCCACGGCGTAGTCCGGCGGCCGGACATCCCGGGACAACTCGGCCAGGACGAAAGGATCGGGCGCGGCCGGTTGGGCCGGGTCCAGCCGGATCACATAAGGGGAGCCCGGGACCGAGCCACCCCCGGCCAGGCCAGGGCCGTCGGCCAGGACCGCCCCTCGGACCAGATCAGGCCGGGCCCCGGCTATCAGCAGGGCTATGTAGGCCCCCAGGCCCCGGCCCAGCACCGTGGCCGGGCCCAGGTGGGCCAGGGCAGCGTCGGCGTCTGCCATGAGGACCTCGGCCGTGTAGCCCCCGCCGACCGGGACGCTGGAGCCGCCGTGGCCGGTGAAGTCCAGGGCGTGGATCGGCCCCGGCCAGGAGGCGGCCCAGCCGGGCACGGCGGCGGGAGAGCGCTCTCCCAGGCCGTGGAGGAGCAGGAGCGGGTGACCGGGCCCGTCCTGGAGGCGGTGGAGGGCCAGGTCCACCCGGACGTGGCGGAGCATGGTCGGCTCGCTCACCTGAGCGCCTCCAGCACCAGATCGGCGGCCCGCCGGGGCTGCTCTATGTGCAGGAAGTGGCCGGTGTCCTCGAACGCCACCAGCCGGGCCGCGGGGGGCAGATAGGCCTGGATGGACTCGGGGGTCACTCCCATTCCCATCTGCTCGGGCTGGAGCCCGACGATTCCGAGCAGCGGCATGCCGAGGGCCGAAAGCCGGTGCAGGGCCCAGTCCGGCCGCCAGGGACCGAAGCCGCCCATGCGCAGGGTCGGGTCGATCTTCCAGCGCCAGCCGTCCGGATCACGCCGGGCCCCCACCCCGGCCAGGTACCGGAGCCACTCAAAGGACAGCCGGGGATTCATGTCGGCCCGGCGCCGGGCCAGCTCGGAGAGGGTCCCGGGCCGCCGGGAGGCATCGGCGGCCCGCCGGCGGCGGTCGAGCCAGTTGCGGATCTCCTCCTCCCGCATCCGGCTGCGCTCGTGATCGCTGACGTCGGGGGCGGCCCAGTTGCCCGGCAGGCCGTCGAAGTTGACCAGGTAGGAGACCCGGTGGGGGCAGGCGTCGGCCAGCTGCAGCATCAGGTTTCCCCCCTTGGAGTGACCCAGGATCGGGATGGGGTCCGAGCCGATGCTGTCCAGCACGGCCACGGCGTCTCGCACATCGGCGTCCCAGCTGTAGAGCGGGGCGTGCTGGGAGTCCCCGTGGCCCCGCTGGTCCCAGGCCACCGCCCGCAGGCCGCCGTCGGCCAGCAGGGGAGCGAAGACCGAAAAGGTCCGGGCGAAGTCGAATCCGCCGTGGGTCAGCAGGATGGCCGGAGCCGCCTCGTCACCCCACTCGTGGACCTGGATCGTCAACCCGGCCGAGTCGACGGTCCGGAGCCGGTCGGGGGGACGGGCCCCCGGGTACTCCGGCGGGACGTCCTCGTCCGTCATGGCCTCGATTCCCGTACTGTCCGGGCCGGTGCCCCCCACGTCGCTCACCGGCCGCAGACTAGGGGGCCGAGGGCCGGCCCCGGGCCTATCTGGAGGCGGCCCGGCGGGGCTGTCACAGCCTCGGCGCATGATGACGCCATGAACCCCTCCGCTACCGCTCGATCCCTGGTCCTGCGCCTGATCTGGGCCGTCCCCCTCCTGGCCGCCTGGTCCGAGGGAGGCTGGTTCCGCCTGGTGGGAGTGGTGCTGGGCGTGGGCTGGGCCACTGCCCTGGTGGCCGACAGCGCCCTCAGCCTGGACCCGGCCCCGGCCGGCGCTCCGGCGCCCTGTTCGGAGCCCTGGCTGGAAGCCGCCGGCTAAAGCCACCGCCGGCCTCCGGCCGGGCTGTAATCTGTGGCCGCAACACCGCCGTAGGGCCAACGTCGTCCCAGTAGGCACCGCCGACCCCGGGCCACCCGGGTCACCTGTCGCAGAGGGATGACGAGCATGAGATCAACACCCGGGCCGACCGGCCTGTACCAACCCGGCTTCGAGCACGACGCCTGCGGGGTCGCCTTCGTGGTGGACATGCACGGCCGGCGCAGCCACGGACTGGTGGAGCGGGGCCTGCAGGCCCTGTGCAACCTGGAGCACCGGGGCGCCACCGGCTCCGACGTCAATACCGGGGATGGCGCCGGGATCCTCATCCAGATGCCCGACACCTTCCTGCGGGCCGTGGCCGGCGTGGAGCTTCCTCCTGCCGGTGAGTACGGAGCCGGACTGGCCTTCCTGCCCCGCTCCGGAGCCGAGGATGCCGTGCGCTCGGTGGAGAAGGTGATCGAGGGCGAGGGCCTGGTCGTGCTGGGCTGGCGGGAGGTCCCCTTCGATGACTCCATGATCGGGCCGACGGCCCGCTCGGTGGAGCCGCTTTTCCGGCACCTGCTGGTCGGCGCCGGGGAAGGACCGGCCGGCACCGACTTGGAGCGGAGGGTCTTCATCCTGCGCAAGCGCCTGGAGCAGGAGGTGCCGGAGGTCTACTTCCCCAGCCTGTCGACCCGCACCCTGGTCTACAAGGGGATGCTGACCGCCCCCCAGCTCCTGCCCTTCTTCCCCGACCTCACCGACGCCCGCCTGGACAGCGCCCTGGCCCTGGTCCACTCCCGCTTCTCCACCAACACCTTCCCGTCCTGGCCCCTGGCCCACCCGTACCGGTTCATCGCCCACAACGGGGAGATCAACACCATCGAGGGGAACCGGAACTGGATGCGGGCCCGGGAGGCGCTGCTCTCCAGTCCGCTCCTACCCGACATCGATCGCATCTTTCCGGTCTGCACCCCGGGGGATCCCAGCGACTCGGCGTCTTTCGATGAGGTCCTGGAGTTGTTGCACATGGGCGGGCGCTCGCTGCCCCATGCCGTGTTGATGATGGTGCCCGAGGCCTGGGAGAACAATCCCACCATGGACCCGGCCCGGCGGGCCTTCTACCGGTACCACTCCTCGCTGATGGAGCCGTGGGACGGACCGGCGGCGGTGGCCTTCACCGACGGCACCGTCATCGGCGCCGTCCTCGACCGCAACGGCTTGCGACCCCTGCGCTACTGGGTCAGCGCCGACGGCCTGGTGGTGATGGCCTCCGAGGCCGGGGTGCTGGACATACCGGCCGACCAGGTCGTCCAGAAGGGCCGGCTCCAGCCCGGCCGCATGTTCCTGGTGGACACCTCCAAAGGCCGCATCATCGATGACGATGAGATAAAGGCCGCGCTGGCCGCCGAGCACCCCTACCAGGAATGGCTGGACGCCGGCATCGTCCACATGGACGACCTGCCTCCACGAACCATGCTCACCCCCCAGCACGCCTCGGTCGTCCAGCGCCAGCGCTCCTTCGGCTACACCGAGGAGGAGCTCCGTGTGATCCTGGCGCCCATGGCCGTAACCGGGGCCGACCCGCTGGGTTCCATGGGCACGGATACCCCGATAGCCGCCCTGTCCGACCGGCCTCGGGTGCTCTTCGACTACTTCAGTCAACTCTTCGCCCAGGTCACCAACCCTCCTCTCGACGCCATCCGGGAAGAGCTGGTGACCTCGCTGTCGGCCACGGTGGGTCCGGAGCAGAATCTGCTGGAACCCACCGCTGCGTCCTGCCGGCAGATCACCCTGCCCTTCCCCGTCATCGATAACGAGGCTCTGGCCAAGCTGCGCTACATCAACGAACACGGGGAGACCCCCGGCTTCCGGGCCGTGGCCGTCGACGGGCTCTATCCGGTGGCCGAAGGGGGAGCGGGTCTGCGCCGGGCCCTGGAGCAGGTGCGGGCCGCCGTCAGCGCCGCCATCGAGGACGGCGCCAACATCATCATCCTCTCCGACCGGTTCGGCTCGGCCGACATGGCCCCCATCCCATCGCTGCTCCTGACCTCGGCCGTGCACCACCATCTCATCCGGGACAAGACTCGCACCCGGGTGGGCCTCATCGTGGAGGCGGGTGACGCACGCGAGGTTCACCACATCGCCCTGCTCATCGGCTACGGGGCCGCCGCCGTCAACCCCTACCTGGCCTTCGAGTCCGTGGAGGACATGATCGCCAACGGCGTCATCACCGGGGTGAACCTGCGCGACGCCCGCTACAACACCACCAAGGCGCTGGGCAAGGGCGTGCTCAAGGTCATGTCCAAGCGGGGCATCTCCACCGTGGCCTCCTACACCGGGGCCCAGGTCTTCGAGGCCATCGGCCTGGGCCGGGAGCTGGTGGCGGAGTACTTCACCGGCACCGTCTCCCGTCTCGACGGGGTCGGCCTGGACGAACTGGCTGCCGAGGTGGCCGCCCGGCACCGGCTGGCCTGGCCCGACCGGCCCGAGGAGCTGGCCCACCGGCCCCTCGACGACGGGGGTGAGTACCAGTGGCGCCGTGAAGGGGAGTATCACCTCTTCAACCCCGAGACCGTCTACCGGTTGCAGCACTCCACCCGGACCCGGCGCTACGAGATCTTCAAGGAGTACACCCGCCTGGTGGACGACCAGTCCGTCCGCCTGGCCACGCTACGGGGGCTGTTCCGCTTCAAGGAGGGAGAGCGCCCGCCTGTCCCCATCGAGGAGGTGGAGCCGGTCTCCTCCATCGTCAAGCGGTTCTCGACCGGGGCCATGTCCTATGGGTCCATCTCGGCCGAGGCCCACGAGACCCTGGCCGTGGCCATGAACCGGCTCGGGGCCCGCTCCAACACGGGAGAGGGTGGGGAGGACTCGGATCGTTTCACACCCGACCCCAACGGGGACCTGCGCCGCAGCGCCATCAAGCAGGTGGCCTCGGGGCGCTTCGGCGTCACCAGCGAGTACCTGGTCAATGCCGATGACCTCCAGATCAAGATCTCCCAGGGGGCCAAGCCGGGGGAGGGAGGCGAGCTGCTGGGCCGGAAGGTCTATCCCTGGATCGCCAAGACCCGGAACACCACGGCCGGGGTCGGTCTCATCTCCCCGCCGCCGCACCACGACATCTACTCCATCGAGGACATCAAGCAACTCATCCACGACCTCAAGTGCTCGAATCCAAGGGCTCGCATCCATGTGAAACTGGTGGCCGAGGTCGGGGTGGGCACGGTGGCAGCCGGGGTGTGCAAGGCCCATGCCGACGTGGTCCTCATCTCCGGCCATGACGGGGGCACCGGAGCGGCCAAGCTGACCTCGCTCAAGCACGCCGGCGCCCCGTGGGAACTGGGCCTGGCCGAGACCCAGCAGACCCTGCTCCTCAACGGGCTGCGGGACCGGATAGTTGTGCAGGTCGATGGCCAGCTCAAGACAGGCCGCGACGTCGTGATAGGCGCCCTGCTGGGGGCCGAGGAATTCGGTTTCGCCACCGCCCCCCTGGTGGTGTCCGGATGCGTGATGATGCGGGTCTGCCACCTCGACACCTGCCCGGTCGGCGTGGCCACCCAGAACCCCGAGCTGCGCAAGCGCTTCTCGGGCCAGCCCGAATTCGTGGTCACCTTCTTCGAATACATCGCCGAGGAGGTGCGCGAGTTGCTGGCCTCGCTGGGCTTCCGGACCCTGGAGGAGGCCGTCGGCCGGGTCGACCTGCTCGACACGGTGGACGCCGTCAACCACTGGAAGGCGGCCGGCCTGGACCTTTCGCCCATCCTGGCGGTGCCCGATGTCCCCGCCGATGCCCCCCGCCGCCAGGTCCGCCAACAGAACCACGGCTTGGACAACAAGCTGGACAACTTCCTCATCACCGAGGCCGCCCCGGCCCTGGAGGACGGGACCCCGGTGGTCATCCGCACGCCGGTGCGCAACGTCGACCGGACGGTCGGGACCCTCCTCGGACACCAGGTGACCCTGCGCTACGGAGGCGCCGGCCTGCCCGATGACAGCATCGTCGTGCACCTGACCGGGTCGGCCGGCCAGAGTTTCGGGGCCTTCCTGCCCCGGGGCATCACCCTGCGCTTGGAGGGCGATGCCAACGACTACCTGGGCAAGGGCCTCTCCGGTGGACACCTGGTGCTGCGACCGCCGGTTGATTCGCCGTTCGCCGCTGAGGAGAACGTGGTGGCCGGCAACGTCATTCTCTATGGCGCCACCGGCGGGGATGTCTTCATCCGGGGCCTGGTGGGGGAGCGCTTCTGTGTCCGCAACTCCGGCGCCGATGCTGTGGTGGAGGGCGTCGGTGACCACGGGTGTGAGTACATGACCGGCGGACGGGTGGTGGTGCTGGGCCCGACCGGGCGGAACTTCGCCGCCGGCATGTCGGGCGGCATCGCCTACATCCACGATCCGGAGGGAACCTTCCCTGACCGGCTCAACCGGGAGTTCGTCGACATCGAGCCTCTCGATGAGGACGACCGTCGCGGCCTGGCCGATCTGGTCGGCCGCCACCGGGTCGAGACCGACTCGGCCGTGGCCGCTCGGCTGTTGGCCGACTGGGACGCCACCGTGGCCCAATTCGTCAAGGTCATGCCCCGTGACTACAAGCGCGTGCTGACGACCCTCAAGCGGGCCGAGGCGGAGGGACGTCCCGCCGAAGAGGCGGTCATGGAGATGATGGGGGCCTCCCGTGGGTAAGCCGACCGGTTTCATGGAGTATGGGCGAGAGCTGCCCACCCGCCGGCCCGTCCCGGTGCGGCTGCTGGACTGGCGCGAGGTCTACGAGCCCTTCCCCCCCGATAAAACCGCCACCCAGGCCGCCCGCTGCATGGACTGCGGGATTCCGTTCTGTAACAACGGATGTCCCCTTGGCAACCTGATCCCGGAATGGAACGACCTGGTATACCGGGGCGACTGGGACCGGGCCATCGAGCGACTCCACTCCACCAACAACTTTCCGGAGTTCACCGGCCGGCTCTGCCCGGCCCCCTGCGAGGCCTCCTGCGTCCTCGGTATCAACGCCGACCCGGTGACCATCAAACAGATCGAGGTCGAGACCATCGACCGGGCCTGGGAGCGGGGTCGGGTCGTGCCGGTGGCACCGGCCCGGGTCACCGGAAAGCGGGTGGCGGTGGTGGGATCGGGCCCGGCCGGGCTGGCTGCCGCCCAGCAGCTGACCCGGGCCGGCCACGCCGTGACCGTCTATGAGCGGGCCGACCGGATCGGGGGACTGCTGCGCTACGGCATCCCCGAGTTCAAGATGGAAAAGGCCGTGCTGGCGCGCCGCCTAGCCCAGATGGAGGCCGAAGGCACCCGGTTCCGCCCCGGGGTCGACGTGGGCCGCGACCTGCCCACCGACCGCCTGCTGGGCGAGCATGACGCCGTGGTGCTGGCCGGGGGTTCGACCCTGGCCCGGGAGCTGCCCGTGCCGGGCCGGGAGCTGAGCGGGGTCCACCAGGCCATGGAGTACCTCCCCCTGGCCAACCGGGTCCAGGAGGGCGACCTGGCCGAGCCCCCCATCACCGCCGCCGGGAAGGACGTGGTCATCATCGGCGGGGGCGACACCGGCGCCGACTGCTTGGGCACGGCCCACCGCCAGGGCGCCCGCTCGGTCCATCAGCTCGAGATCATGCCCCGGCCCCCCGATCACCGGGCCGACCTCAACCCCTGGCCCACCTGGCCCCTGGTGTTCCGGACCTCCTCGGCCCATGAGGAGGGCGGTGAGCGCCTCTACGCCGTCACCACGACCGAACTGGTGGGTGGGCCCGACGGCGTGGTGGCGACCCTCCGGGGACACGAGGTCGCCCTGGTGGCCGGTTCGGGTCCGCCGGTCTTCGAGCCGGTACCGGACAGCCAGTTCGAGATACCCACCCAGCTGGTGCTGCTGGCCCTCGGCTTCGTGGGCCCGGAGCGGGCCGGCCTGCTCGAAGATCTCGGCGTCGAGCTCGATGCCCGGGGGAACGTGGCCCGGGGCCCGGACTGGCAGACCAGCGTGCCCGGTGTCTTCGCCTGCGGGGACATGGGCCGGGGTCAGAGCCTGATCGTCTGGGCCATCTCGGAGGGGCGGGCGGCGGCGGCGGCCGTGGACGCCTTCCTGATGGGCTCCACCCTGCTGCCCGCCGCCATCACCCCGACATCCCGCCCGGTGTGAGGCTGATCCCCAGAGCCGGAGCCGTCTTCTAACCTCCTGCGGTGGCTCAGCGCCCTCTCGACTCCAGTGTGGCGCCCGGTTTGCGCTATCTGCGCCACCTGGACCTCATGCTGCTCATCTCCACCCTGGTGATCTCCGTCATCGGGGTGCTCATGGTCTATTCGGCCACCCGGACCAAGCTGCGCCTGTTGGGGGACAACCCCGAGCTCTACCTACGCCATCAGGCCACCTACGTGGTGCTCGGGATGGTGGTCATGGTTGTCTTCGCCGCCATCGACTACCACCGGCTGGAGGAGCTGGGCCTGGTCGCCTACGCCGGGGTGGTCCTGCTCTTACTGGCGGTCATGTCCCCGGTGGGCTCCCGCGCCCTGGGCGCCCAGCGCTGGTTCCAGATCGGTTCGTTCCAGCTGCAGCCGTCGTCCTTCGCCGTGCTGGCCCTGATCCTGGCCATGGCCTGGATGGTCACCCGCTGGCACGGGGAGATAGACGCCAAACGGCTGGGGATCCTGCTGGCCCTGGGGGCCGTTCCGGTTCTGCTGGTGGCGGTGCAGCCCGACCTGGGGACAGCCATCACCCTGGGCTGTGTCCTCGGCATCATGCTCACCGTCTCCGGCGTCCGGGCCCGCTACCTGCTGATCGTGGCCGGGGTGGCAGTCCTGGTCACCGTGGTCGGCCTTCACCTGCACGTGCTCAAGAACTATCAGCTGGATCGGTTGGACGCCTTCTTGAAGCAGAGCGACCCCAACTCCTGCGGCTCCACCAGCGCCGGGTACAACCTGTGCGAGTCGAAGATCGCCATCGCCAACGGAGGGCTTACGGGCAAGGGCCTGTTCCACGGCCCCCAGACCAACCTGCAATACGTGCCGGAGCAGCAGACCGACTTCATCTTCACTGCCGTGGGGGAGCAGCTGGGCTTTGCCGGGGCGGCCAGCCTTCTCGGTCTATTCGGCATCATGCTGTGGCGGGTGGTGCGCACCGCCCAGCTTGCCTACGACCAGGTCGGGACCATGCTGTGCGCCGGCGTGCTGGCCTACGTGGCTTTCTCCGTATTCCAGAATGCGGGCATGACCATGGGGATCATGCCCATCACCGGCATACCGCTGCCCCTGGTGAGCTACGGCGGGTCTTCGACCATCGCCACCTTCGCCGGGGTGGGCATGGTCCTCAGCGTGGGCATGCGGAAGTACCGCTGAACGGGGTGGGACGCCTCATGACCCGGGACGGCTCCGGTTGATCCGGGTCGAGGTGGCCGGTGTCTTCGTGGACCTGCCCGATACCACTCCGGTGATGGTGCTACGCCAAGCCGAGGGCGGACGGGAACTGCACATCCCCATCGGTTACCCGGAGGCTTCCTGGATCGCCTATGCGCTCAAGGGAGTCGCCCTGGGGCGACCGATCACCCAGCAGCTGCTGGCCGACGTGATGGTGGAATACGGCCTGCAGCTGGAGCAGGCCGTGATCTCCTCCTTCCGCAACGGCAACTTCTACGCCCACCTGGACCTCACCGGCCCCGGGGACCGCCGGGTGGTCTCCTGCCGGCCCTCCGACGCCGCCGGTCTGGTCCTGCGCCTGCCCGGCGCCGGCCCGCTCCTGGTGGTCGAGGACGTGATGGACCGTTACGGCACGCCGTCAGTGGGCAGCGGGGACGGACTCGTCCGATACCCGGGCCATGAGGGCGAGGAGGATGTAGTTGGCCACCAGGGAGGACCCCCCATAGGCGACGAAGGGGAGGGTCACACCGGTCACGGGCAGGAGCCGGACCACCCCGGCCATGATGAAGAAGGCCTGGAACCCGATGACGGCGGTCAGCCCGGCGGTGAGGAGCTTGGCGAAGTCGGACCGGGCTCGCACGGCCGTCCGTAGCCCGGAGCTCACCAACAGTACGAAGGCGGCCACGATGACGGTGGTGCCGACCAGGCCCAGTTCCTCGCCCAGCCCGGCGAAGATGTAGTCGCTCGCCACGACCGGTATCAAGGTGGGCCTCCCCAGCCCCAGGCCGGTCCCGGCCACCCCTCCACTGCCCATGGCGTAGAGAGCCTGGATGGCCTGGTAGCCGATGCCGCTGGCGTAGGGCCACGGGTTGAGCCAGACGGTGATGCGCTCGTGCACCTGGCTCAGAAGGACGCTCATCACCGCGGCCCCCAGCCCGAACAGGCCGACGGAGACCAGCAGGTAGGTCGCCCGCCCGGTCGAAATCCACAGCATGGAGATGAACAACACGAAGATGAGAAGGGAGAAGCCCACATCCTTCTCCGCCGTCATGACCAGCATGGACAGGCCCCACATGAGCAGGAGGGGACCGAAGGGGCGGGGGTCGGGGAGCAGGACATTGCCCACCCGGGAGGTGGGATTGGCCAGCAGCTCGCGCTTTTCCACCAGGTAGGAGGCGAAGAACACGGCCAGGCCGATCTTGGCCAGCTCCACCGGCTGGAAACTGAGCGGACCCAGCCGGACCCAGAGGCGGGCCCCGTTGATGCGCTCGCCCACACCGGGGGCCAGGGGCATGAGCAGGAGCAGAACCCCGGCGGTGGCGATCATGTAGCGGTAGCGCTCCAGCACCTGGACGCGCCGGATGAAGGCCAGGGTCAGGACGTAACCGGCCACGCCGATGGCGGTCCAGGTCGCCTGTAGACCGGCCAGGTGGGAGTCGAGCCGGGTGATGAAGACATAGCCGATCCCGTTGAGGAAGGCGGCCAGGGGCAGGATCACCGGGGTGGCGTTGGGAGCAAGGCGGCGGGTGGCCACATGAGCTACCAGGAGCAGGGTCAGGAGGAAGGCCAGGAACGGAATGATGTTGGCCGGTATGGACGCCGCCCGGCCCAGGGTGGCCAGGATGTAGGCGGCCACCGTGACCAGGGCGACCAGACCGAGCAGGCCCAGTTCGGTGTTCCGGGGCGAGGTGGGAGCCACCAGGGCGCGGGCCCGACCCGCCGTCGTCATGGACGCCACCCGCTCAGAGTAGCTAGGGCGCCCGGTGGGCCGGTTCAGTCCGCCGGAGGGTGGGGGGCTACAGGCCCCGGCGGCTCTGGTCCAGGGACTCGGCGTAGGGCGACAGCTTCTGCTCCGGGGTGTCGGAGCGCTCCGACTCCAGCCGGAGGCTGAGGTAGGCGGCCGCTCCGGTCGGAATCGGCAGCCAGAAGTTGATGAGCCGCCAGCCCAGCACGCCGAGGATGGCCACCGACTTGGTCAGGCCGAAGCCGACCAGGGCCGGGGTGAGCACCCCCTCGACCACTCCCAGGCCGCCTGGGGTGATGGGGATGGCGGCCAGGACGTTGGCCAGGCCGTAGGCCACGATGAGGCCAACCGGGTTGGGGAAGCGACCGTGGCCGTGGCCGAAGGCGGCCAGGAAGACCCACAGGGAGGCGGCATCCAGGAGCCAGTTGGCGGCGGCCCAGCCGATGCAGCGGGCCAGGCGGGCCGAGTCCGATGTCAGCTCCTGTAGGCGCACCGCCACCCGGCGGAAGACGGCCTCGGTGGCGTCCTCGGTGATGAGCGGAAGCTTCCGGGCCACCGTCCGCAGCACGGTGGCGGCCCGATCCACGCCCCGGGTCATGAGCAGGACGATGACGGACAGGAACCCGATCAGCAGCACGCCCAGGCCGGCCGCCACCCCGTAGATGGGGTTGAAGCCGTAGACCGGGATGGACACCACCAGACCGGCCCACAGCAGGGCGTTGAGGACCACGGCCGAGCCCAGTCCCTGCATACCGAGGGCGAATCCGGTGTCGGGCCCCTTGACCCCGGATGCGGTCAGGAGCCGGTAGCCCAGGCTGGCCCCGGCCGCCGTCCCGCCCGGAACCACGTGGGAGACCGACAGGGTGGACAGGTTGATGCGGAAGATGCGGTTGAGGCGGAGACTGCCTCGAGGCAAAAGCGAGCGGGTCAGCTGGGAGTAGGCCAAAAGGGACAGGACCTCCAGGGCCACCCCCAGACCGAACAGGCCGGCGTTGAGCTGGCTGACCAGGTGGAGGGCCTTTCGGGCCCCAGCCACTTGGGGAAGCACCAGGTACTCGACCACGGCCGCCAGCAGGGTCACGCTCACGACCCGCCGAAGCGCCTTGGGAATGGAGAGCCGGGCCATGGGCTTAGGCCACAGCGTGGCAGGCGAAGCGGGGCCCGTGGCGGACCACCCGTAGGGGCAGCCCGAAGCATTCGGACAGAGCGGCGGAAGTCAGGGTCCGGGCCAGAGGACCGAGGGCGATGATCCGTCCCTGCCTCAGCAGGAGGCCGTGGGTGAAGCCGGCCGGAATCTCCTCCAGGTGATGGGTGACCAGGACCATGGGCGGGCTGCCGGTGGCGGTGGCCACGGCCGTGAGCCGGCTCAACAGCCGCTCCCGGGCCCCGACGTCCAGACCGGCATTCGGCTCGTCAAGGAGGAGCAGCTCGGGTTCGCCCATGAGGGCCCGGGCCAGGAGGATCTGCTGGCGCTCGCCCTCGGAGAGGGTCCGGAAGGCGTGGCCGCCCAGGGGGGCGAGCCCGGCCGCCTCCAGCAAGGCGGCCGCCCGGTCCCGGTCCTCGGGGGTGTATTCGTGCCACCACGTCTCCAGGGCGGCGTGGCGGCCGGCCAGCACCGCGTCCAGGGCGGACAGGTCGGGGCGCAGCTGCTTGGTCAGCTCCGCACTGGTCAGCCCCAGCCGCTCCCGGAGACGGCGGATGTCCACCCGGCCCAGGGTCTCGCCCAGCACCTCGACCGAGCCGGCCGAGGGGTACAGAAACCCGCAGATCAGGCTCATGAGAGTGGTCTTACCCGAGCCGTTGGGCCCGAGGATCACCCAGCGGTCCCCGGGGGACACTTCCCAGTCGACGCCGTCCAGGACGGCCTTGCCCCCCCGGCGGACCTGGACGCCCCGGAGCCGCACGGCCGGCACCGGCCTGGAGGTCCCGCCGGGGTCGGGTGTCGTGGGAGGCACTGGTTGGTGACGGTAGTTGCGGGGTCGGACCGGCCTGGCGCGTCCGACCGGGGCGGGGCCGCCCTTTAGACTCCTGGTCATGCGGGCTTTGGTGGTGCTGCCCACCTACAACGAGGCCGCCAACATCGAGGTCGTGCTGGTTCGGATCCGCCGAGCGGTCCCCGACGCCCACGTCCTGGTGGTGGACGACAACAGCCCGGACGGCACCGCGGATCTGGCTGCGGCCGTGGCCGCCCGCCTGGGCGGCATCGAGATCCTGCGCCGTCCGGGTAAGGCCGGTCTCGGCAACGCCTATCGGGCCGGCTTTCGCTGGGGCCTCGAGCGGGACTACGAGGCCTTCGTGGAGATGGACTCCGATCTGTCCCACGACCCCGACTCCCTCCCGGACCTGCTGGCCGGCCTGAGCGGGGCCAACCTGGTCATCGGATCCCGCTACGTGCCGGGCGGATCCATTCCGAACTGGGCCACCCACCGGCGGCTCCTGTCCCAGTGGGGCAACCGCTATGCCGCCGCCATGCTGGGGATGTCGATCCGGGATCTGACCGCCGGCTTCCGGGCCTACGACGCCGCCACCCTGCGGGCCATCGACCTGGATCAGGTCCGGGCTGACGGCTACGGCTTCCAGATCGAGATGGCCTTCCGGACGGTGAGCGCGGGCGGTCGCATCGCCGAGGTGCCCATTCGGTTCGTGGACCGGGTGGCGGGGGAGTCCAAGATGTCCATGCACACCGTGGTCGAGGCCCTGGGCCTGGTCACGGTGTGGGGCGTGCGGCGCCGGCTGGGCGGCTACCGGGGCATGGACCGGCCGCTGGCCTCGGCGGAAC
The DNA here is from genome assembly GCA_027315345.1 of Actinomycetota bacterium. GTDB lineage: Bacteria > Actinomycetota > Acidimicrobiia > Acidimicrobiales > JAJPHE01 > DAHUYE01. The sequence goes on along the minus strand of DAHUYE010000008.1, from coordinate 91,365 downwards.
CGGCGGGCCGGCCCTAGAACCGACCGGGGCGCAGGCCGTGGTCCCGCAGCGGGCCCACCGTCCATCCCCGGCCGGCCCAGACATCGGCCAACCGGGCCAGAGAGCCCAGGGCCGACCGCCAGGCCCCTGGGGCCGAGGTGCAGTCGGAATCATGCAGCAGGACGGTGCCGCCGGGGACCATGTCGGTGCCGATGTCGGCCGTGACCGACGAAGGAGTGGCCTCGGCCCGCCAGTCCCGCCCCCACGCCGTCCAGAGAACCAACTCCAGGCCGGCCCGCCGGGCCGCCTCCGGTCCGGCGCCCGAGAGGGTCCCATAGGGGGGGCGCATCCAGGCCGGCGTCGTCCCGGTCAGCTCCGCCAGGGTGTCCCGGGCCCGCCGGGCGTCGTCGATGACGGCCGAGGGGGTCCGCCACACCTGGGACAGGTGGACGTCCCCGTGGACGGCCACCTCGTGACCGGCGGCGGCAACTTCGGCGGCCAGGCCCCCGGAGCGGCGGGCCATGGACCCGAGCATGAAAAAGGTGGCCTTCCAGCCCAGGCGATCCAGTTCGGCCAGGAACTGGGGCGTGGAGGCCGGGTCCGGGCCGTCATCGAAGGTGAGGGCAACGTGGTCAGGCCGGCCCAGCCCGGTCAGGCGGGGGAAGATCGCCCGGCGCACCACCGGCACCGCGGTCAGGGCCGGGGCCGTCTGGGCCAAAACGGCACCGGCCCCGGCGGTTGCGGCGGCCAGCCAGGCCAGCTGTGGCGGCGGGGGCCGGCGCCGGGCCGGCGTCGTCAACGCAGGTCGGACAGGGGCGCCACGCCCAGGCCGTCCCGGGCGGCCCGCCAACTGATCTCGGCCAGGCTCGCCTCCACGGTGGCAGCCGAGGCGGTGGTGGCCCCGAGCATGTAGACGTGGCCGGCCCGCAGCACCCCTGGCACCGAGTCGGTGGGCAGGAGTTGGGAGGTGCGCACGATGCGAACATGGCTCATCAGCGCCGAGGCCAGATCCACCCCGCTGACCCCGGAGGCGGGGGCGAAGTCCCGGCAGTGCAGACCCGTGTCCAGGCGGATGGCCTGGGTGGAGCGAAGCAGGTCATCGGTGGGCTGGACCAGATGCAGAGGCTGGCGATCGAGCCAGCCGTCGGTGGCCAGATCCACTCCGTTCTGGGATAGCCGCCGGACGGCGGCGGGTTCAGTAGCGGCCAGGCTGCCGGCCACAACGGCCGTGACGTGGTCGGCGGCCAGAATGCGGCCGAGAGCGGGATCGGACAGGGCGGCCGGCCCCAGCCGCACGGCCACGTACACCTCCTGGGCCCCGGCCTCGGCATGGGCGGCGTCCAGTCCGTGGGCGGTGGCGACATCCACGCACAGGTTGAGACCGACATAGGTGGTGGCCAGGGCCAACGCCGCTCCGGCCATGCGCCGGCGGCGGCGGTGGTGGTGGGGCCGGTCCGATCCGGCCGCCGTCCGTCCGCCCGGGGTCCGCATCGCCGGCCGGGAGGGCGCAAAGTCTGGACCGGAGTTCGCCCCGGCCGCCTCCCGGGCCAGGCGGTCGACCTCGGAGGCCGGATCCCCGGAGAAGACGGACCGTCCGGCCGCCACCAGACCGGCCCGCTCCGGGCCGGTGGCCCGGTCCAGGACGGGCCCGAGATCGGCCGGCCCGGTGGCCAGCAGGGTGACCCCGGCCGCCACCATCTCGGCGGCATTCTTCCGGCCGTGTCCGGCTATCGGGTGGTAGGTGACCACGGGTAGATCAAGGGAGAAGGCCTCCATGCAGGACAGACCCCCGGCGTTCTGGACCAGCACATCGGAGGCCGACATCAGCTCGTGCATGCGGTCGGTCCAGCCCAGCACCACTCCGTAGCCTTTGGCGGCCAGACTCTGCCTCACCGCCTCGTTGCGCCCGCACACCGCCACCGGCAGGTAGCGCCCGGTGGCCCACAACTCCTCGAAGGTGGATTCGATGTCGCCCACACCCCAGGAACCCGCCACCACCAGGGCGATGCGTCCCTCCGGCGGCAGTCCCAGCCCGGCCCTGGCTACCGCCTTGGGCAGCGGGCCGGCGGCGTAGGCCGGCGCCACCATCGGCCCGGTGGACACGACGGCCCGGCTGGTGGCCGCCGAGGCCACCCGGGCCGCCCCCTCCCAGACGCAGACGGTCAGGTCGACCCCCTCGTGCATCCAGAGCGGATGCACACCGAAGTCGGTGATGAACGTGACCAGCGGAACGTCGATGCGCCCCTTCCGGCGCAGGCGCCCCAACACCAGGGCCTGGAGCGGATAGGCGCAGACGATCACGGCCGGATCACTGCCGCTGACCAACCGGCGCATCCGCCGGCCGGTGAGGATCCCGAGGATCACCTCCAGCACCCTGCACATGAGGGGCACGAGGATCCAGAGCTTGAAGGTCGCCTCATAGGTCCACGGCGCCACCCTCAGCTGCTGGCCGTAGATCCAGCGCAGCAGCAGCCCGATCCGCAACGGGAACCAGGTCAGGTAGTCCTCGGTCCGGGTCCGGTATCCCCTGGCCTCCAGCCGGCGGGCCAGCTCGGCGGCGGCCAGGTCGTGGCCGGCGCCCATGCTGGCCGAGACCAGGAGGGCCAGGGGCCGTTCCGCCCCGGTGGCGCGGTCGGTCCGGGGGGCGCCACGGCCATCTATCGTCGGCCGGTCATGGTGATCCTGGAGGCCCTGGGCGCGGCTCTTTGCTACGCGATGGCGTCGGTCTTCCAGCAGAACGGAGCGGCCCAGGCGCCCAGCGGGGACGCCCTCAGGGTCAGCCTCCTGCTGGGATTGGTACGGCGGCCGGTGTGGATCATCGGCATCGCGGCCGACCTGATCGGTTTTTTGCTCCAGTTCCTTGCCCTGGGGCATGGGTCCCTTGTCCTGGTCCAGCCGCTGTTGGTCTGCGGCCTGCTGTTCGCTCTGCCGCTCGGTGCTGCGATGACCGACAGAAGGTGGTTGGCGGGGCGGGAGTGGCTCGGGTCGGGTGTCGTGGTGGCGGGTCTGGCCCTATTCCTCGTGGTGGCCAACCCTGCCCCGGGCGCCGCCACGACATCTGGTCTGGCATGGACCATCGTATCGCTGACCACCCTGGTACCCGCGCTTCTCCTGACCCTGGCGTCGGTGCGGGCCACGCCGGCGGTGGCGGCCACCCTGCAGGCCACCGGGGCCGGCTTCCTCTACGGGCTGGCCGCCGCCTTCACCCGTACCGTGGCCAGCCTGGCGACTTCGGGCACCGAGAGTGCCGTCCACACCCTGATCCACGTGCTGGAGACCTGGCAGACCTATGGCCTGCTGACAGTGGGTATCGCCTCCCTGCTCCTGTCCCAGACCGCCTTCCAGAGCGGACCCCTGGGCTGGTCCCTGCCGGCTCTTACGGCGGTGGACCCGGTGGTCTGCATCGTGATCGGCGCCCTGGCTTTCTCCGAGCCCATCCGGTCTGATCCGCTCGGGGTAGCGGCCGAGACGGTGGGGATGGCCCTGATGCTCGGGGGCATCCTTCTGCTCAACCGGTCCCTGCCCCGTCTGGCCCCGGGGGCCCTGGCGTCGTCCGGCGGGGCGGGGCTATCCGGGGCCGGCCCCGGATAGGGTGCGCGAGACGCCCATCGACCCAGGACGGAACCATGCCAATCAACCCTGAAGCGGTAGGGACCAAGAGCGAGCCCTCGGAGCGGGAGTGGTCCTCCAAAGACGCCCTCCTCTACGCCGTCGGAGTCGGCGCCGGCCATGAGGAACTGGCCTTCACCACCGAGAACAGTTCCGATATCACCCAGGCCATCCTGCCCACCTTCGCCGTCATAGTCGGCACCGGAGGGGGCGGGACCTTCGCCAAGATCGGCACCTTCAACCCGGCCCTGTTGGTCCATGGGGAGCAGGGGGTGTTCCTGGACGGTCCCATCCCGGTCCAGGGCCGGGTGAGCACGGTGAGCACCGTCACCGGCATCTACGACAAGGGCTCCGGGGCGGTCATCGCCACCGAGTCCGAATCGGTGGATGTCTCCACCGGGAAGCGCCTGTTCCGCACCACCTCGTCCATCTTCCTACGGGGCGAGGGCGGTTTCGGGGGTGACCGGGGTCCTTCGGGCACCGGCGTCGAGTTCCCCGACCGGGGCCCGGATGAGAAGCTCACCTATTCCACCCTGACCGACCAAGCCCTCATCTACCGGCTCTCGGGGGACCGCAACCCCCTGCACTCCGACCCCAAGTTCGCCGCTATGGCCGGCTTCGACCGGCCCATCCTGCACGGCCTGTGCACCTACGGCTTCACCGGCCGGGCCCTTCTCCACGCCCTGTGCGGGTCCGATCCCGCCCGGTTCGGATCCATGGAGGGCCGCTTCTCCAAGCCCGTTTACCCCGGGGACGACCTGACCGTGTCCATGTGGGTCGACGGGGATTCGGCCCTGTTCCGGACCGAGACCCAGCGGGGCGAGGTGGTGATCGACGGCGGACGCTTCTGCCTGCGTCGGGTCTGAGCCGGAAAGCGGGCCGGGGGGCACCCCGGCCCTGGCGTTCCGCGACCTCGGGGCCGGACCGCCCGTCCTGCTCGTCCACGGTCAACCCGGGGAGGGTTCGGACTGGGATCCGGTGGCCGACCTCCTCGGCGCCACTCACCGCCTGGTGGTGCCCGACCGGCCCGGGTACGGGGCCAGCCCCGGCCCGGCCACGGGCCCGACCGGGAACGCCGACCGCCTGGCCGGGCTGCTCAAATTCCTCGGCACGGGGCCGGCCATCGTCGTCGGCCACAGCTACGGGGCGGCCATAGCGGCCCGCCTGGCCGAACGCCACCCCCAGGTGGTGAGCGGCCTGGTCCTGGTCTGCCCGGCGGCCAGCGCCTCGGCCCTGGGCGGTGCCGACCGGGCCCTGGCTCTACCCGTGGTCGGGGAGGCGGCCGCCTTCCTGGTCATGCGCTCCCTGGCCAATCTGGCCCGCTGGGCCACCCGGGTCGTCCCGGCCCAGCGTCTCTCCACCCTCCCGCCGTGGGTGGGGCTGCCCGCCGACAGGGTCGGGGCCTACGCCGAGACCTGGCGGCGGGGGAACGTGTGGCGGGCCTTTGCCGCCGAGCAGAGGGCCCTGGTGGAGGAGATGCCGGCCCTGGACCAGGCTCTGCCGGCCATCAGGGTGCCCGTGACCCTGGTGGCCGGGGGCAGGGACCGCATCATTCCGCCCCGGGTGGTCCGGGACCTGGCCGGCCGCCTCGGGCAGGCCACCATCACCTGGGCCCCCGAAGCCGGCCACCTACTGCCGTGGCGCCAGCCGGCGGTGGTGGCCGAGGCGGTCCGGGCCCTGGGCGCGGTCAGCCGAAGCGGATGAGGTGGTGTTCCCGCTTGCCCCGGCGCAACACCACGTACCGGTCGTGGAGAAGGTCCTCCCTGGTGATGCGGGCGTCGGGATCGTCCACCCGCTGGTTGTTGACGTAAGCGCCACCCTGGGCCACGTTGGTCCGGGCCGCCCCCAGGGAGCGGGCCAACTCGGTCTCCTTCAGGGCCTCGACCACCGAAAGGCCCGGACCGTCCAGATCGGACCGGGACCGGGAGCTCGAAGGGGCGTCGGCGAAGACGGCCAGCAGCGTCTCCTCCTCCAACTCGGCAATCTCCGGGCTGAAGAGGACCTCCGCGGCCCGCTCCGCCCGGGCTGCCTCCTGCGGGCCGTGGACGAGGATGGTCACCTCCCGGGCCAGGGCCCGTTGGCCCTCCCGGCGCTCGGGATGGTCCCGGGTCAGGCCGTCCAGCTCCTCGATCCGCCCGTGGTCCAGGAACGTGTACCACCGCAGCAGGGCCGGGACCATGGCGTCATCGGAACGAAGGAAGAACTGGAACAGGTCGTAGGGGCTGGTCCGGTCCGGGTCGAGCCACACCGTGCCCGTCTCGCTCTTTCCGTACTTGGTCCCGTCCGGCTTGAGTAGGAGCGGCGTGGTCAGCCCGAAGGCCTCGGTGCCCCGCGAGCGACGGATCAGGTCGATCCCCATGGTGATGTTGCCCCACTGATCCGATCCCCCCAGCTGCAGGCGGCAGCCGTAGGCGTCGAAAAGGTGCATGAAGTCGTAGGCCTGCAGCAGCATGTAGGTGAACTCCCCGAAGGAGAGGCCCTGCTCGCGCTCCTCCAGCCGGGACCGCACCGAGTCCTTGGCCGTCATCTGGTTGACGGTGGCGTGGCGGCCGACGTGGCGGAGGAACTCGATCAGGCTCAGACCGGCCAGCCACTCGCGGTTGTCCACCAGTACGGCCTGATGGGGGCCGGCCCCGAAGTCGAGATACCGGCCCAGCTGGGCCCGGATGCCCTCCACATTGGCCTGGGCCGCCTCCTCGGTGAGCAGGGGGCGCTCGGTGGCCCGGTCGGAGGGATCCCCGATGAGCCCGGTCCCGCCCCCGGCCAGGGCGATGGGGCGGTGCCCGGCCAGCTGGAACCGGCGCAGCAGCAGGATGGGAAGGAGGCTGCCGGCATGGAGGCTGTCGGCGGTGGGGTCGAAGCCTGAATACAGGGTGACCGATTCGGTGGCCAGGCGGCCCCGAAGGCCGGGATCGGTGACCTGGTGGACCAGGCCACGCCATTCCAGGTCGGCGAATAGATCGGTCATGACGAACAGGATGCCCGAACCAGGCCGGGGTTAGATTCAAATTGTGTACCCCGGAGCGATAGCCGAGAAGACGCCGCACAAGCCCGCCTACGTGATGGCCGGCAGCGGTGAGACGGTCACCTACGCCGAGTTGGACCGCCGGTCCAACCAGCTGGCCCAGCTCTTCCGGGCTCGGGGCCTGCGCCGGGGGGACTCGGTGGCGGTGTTCATGGAGAACAACGCCCGCTACTTCGAGGTTACCTGGGCGGCCCAGCGTTCCGGCCTGTACTACACCGCCATCAGCTCCCGGTTGACCCCGGCCGAGGTGTCCTACATCCTCAACGACTGCGGAGCCCGGGTGCTCGTGACCTCCCGGGAGAAGGCGGACGTGGCCGCCGAGGCCCTGGCCGGCGCCCCCGGGGTCCATACCCGCCTGGTCTGCCTGGGCGCCGTGGAGGGCTTCGAGAACTACGAGGACACCCGGGACGCCCAGCCGGCCGAGCCCATCCCGGATGAGTCCGAAGGCCAGGACATGCTCTATTCCTCCGGCACCACCGGCCAGCCCAAGGGGGTCAAGGTGCCGATGCCGGAGGAGGCCCCCATCGGATCACCCAACGGCGTGTTCCTGCTGGGCATGGGCCTCTACGGCCTGACCGACCAGAGCATCTACCTCTCGCCCGCCCCCCTGTACCACGCCGCCCCCTTGCGCTTCACCATGGCCTGGATGCGGGCCGGGGCCACCGTCATCGTCATGGAGCACTTCGATCCGGTGGAATATCTCCGGCTGGTGGAGCGCCACCGGGTCACCCACTCCCAGGTGGTGCCGACCATGTTCGTGCGCATGCTCAAGCTGCCCAAGGAGGAGCGGGAGGTCTTCGACCTGTCCAGCCTGCAGGTGGTCATCCACGCCGCCGCCCCCTGCCCCATCCCGGTCAAGGAGCAGATGATCGAGTGGTGGGGCCCGGTCATCCACGAGTACTACGCCGGCACCGAGGGTAACGGCTTCACCGCCGTCAACTCCGAGGAGTGGATGAGCCACAAGGGCACGGTGGGCCGGGCCCTCACCGGCATCCTCCACGTGGTGGGCGAGGACGGGGAGGAACTGCCCCCGGGGGAACCCGGCACCATCTTCTTCGAGTCGGGGGCGGTCTTCGAGTACCACAACGACCCGGAGAAGACCCGCGCCTCGCGCAACGAGAAGGGATGGTCGACTCTGGGCGATGTCGGCTACGTGGACGAAGACGGCTTCTTGTACCTGACCGACCGCAAGGCCTACATGATCATCTCCGGCGGGGTGAACATCTACCCCCAGGAGGCCGAGAACCTCCTGGTCACCCACCCCAAGGTCCTCGACGTGGCCGTCTTCGGCGTGCCCAACGAGGAGATGGGTGAAGAGGTCAAGGCGGTGGTGCAGCCGGTGGACATGGCCGACGCCGGGCCGGGCCTGGAGCGCGAGCTGATCGAGTTCTGCAAGGCCTCCCTGGCCTCCTATAAGTGCCCCCGCTCCATCGACTTCGAGCCCGAATTGCCCCGCCATCCCACCGGCAAGCTCTACAAGCGCCTGCTCAAGGACCGGTACTGGGCCGACCACAGCACCCGCATTCTCTAGAGCCGCTCCCGGATGGAGGCGGCCACCGAAGCCATCTCCTCCTCCGAGCCGTAGCGCTGGCGGGGCCAGAAGAACCCCCGCAGCCCGTCCTTGAACCGGCGGGGAACGACGTGGACGTGGAGATGGGCGACGCTCTGGCTCACCTTGTTGTTGATCCCGACGAAGGTGCCGTCGCAGCCCAGGCCCTCCAACACCGCTCCGGCCACCCGCTGGGCGGCCCCGAAGACCACCGGGAGCAGGGCCTCGGGCAGATCGAGCAGGGTCTGGTGGTGGACGCGGGGGACGACCAGCACATGCCCTGGGAAGACGGGGCGCAGATCCAGGAAGGCCAGTACCTCGGGCTCGTCCAGGACCATGACGGCCGAAGCCGTGCCCTCGACCACGGCGCAGAAGACGCATCCGTCCACTGGTCGAGCATATGGGCCGGCCCCCTCGGACCCGGGGAGACCCGCGCACCGGGTGGATGACCGGGTGGACCGGGCCGGGATGAGAGGATTGGCCCCGTGAGCACACAGGAGTCCCCGATCGGCCTGGGCGGCCGCCCGCCCGAGACGGTGCTGCCTGGCGCGCCCGCCGTCGCCGATCAGAGGCTGGCGGCGGCCCTGGGCGAGCCGGCCGGACGCCGCCGCGACGCCGTGGCCGACGTGGTGGCCGCCTTCCCCACCTTCCTGCTGGGCTGGGCCGAGCTGGGCGCCCTGGCCCGGGATGACGTGGAGGCCTACGCCTGCTACCGGGTCGGCTATCACCGGGGCCTGGACGCCCTGCGGGGGGCCGGCTGGCGGGGCTCGGGCTATGTCCGCTGGGAGCACCCCGCCAACCGCGGCTTCCTGCGCTGCGTAGAGGGACTGGGTCACGCCGCCGCCGCCATCGGGGAGTCTGCCGAGGAGGAGCGTTGCTCCCTCTTCCTGGCCCAGCTCGACCCGGCCGGCCGGCCCCCGGATGCCTGAGGGGCCGTTGCCGGAGGGGCCCGGGGCGGGCGGGGAGGACGCGGGGAAGGCGGACCGGACCCGGCGCCGGGTGCTGTGGTCCCTGCCGGCCGGTCTGTACGTGGTCGGCACCCGCCACGGTGAGCGCCGCCACGCCATGACCGCCAGCTGGGTGACCCAGCTGGCCACCGAGCCCAAGCTGATCGGGGTGGGGGTCGAACGGGAAGCGCTGACCCTCCGGCTGGTGCGAGAAGGCGGCGTCTTCAGCGTCTGCACCGTCGCCCGGGAGGACCGGGCCCTGGTCCGGAAGTTCGTCAAACCCCCGGTCTACGACTCCGCCGGCCGGACGCTCAACGGCTGCGCCGTCCATGAGGAGGTAACCGGGGCCCCGGTCCTGGACGCGGCCGTGGCCTGGCTGGACTGCCGGCTGGAGCGGCTGGTCGACTTCGGATCGCACACCCTCATGGCAGGAGTGGTGGAGGCGGCCGGCTTCCAGGCGGCCGAGGACACGCCGGTGCTGCGAATGGAGGACACCCGGATGAACTATGGCGGCTGAGCCGGAGGCGGAGATGGGCGCTGAGCCGGAGGCGGAGATGGGCGCTGAGCCGGAGGCGGAAATGGGCGCTGAGCCGGAGGCGGAAATCGGCGCGGCGGGGGAGTGGGTCGATAGTCAGTCCCGGTTCGAGGAGCTGTGCCGGATCTGGTCGGGAGTGGAGCGGTATTCACTCGACACCGAGTTCCACCGGGAGCGGACCTACTTCCCCCGCCTGGCCCTGCTCCAGGTGGCCTGGGAGGGCGGGGTGGCCCTGGTCGACCCGCTGGCGGTGGACGTGAGGCCCCTGGCCGGGGTCCTGTCCGGGCCGGGGACCATGGTCGCCCACGCCGGTGACCAGGACATCGAGGTCCTGGAGCTGGCCTGTGGGGTGGCCCCGGGCCGGCTGTTCGACACCCAGGTGGCGGCCGGCTTCCTGGGCATGGCCACCCCCTCGCTGTCCCGGCTGGCCGAGTCGCTGATCGGCGTGTCCCTGCCCAAGAGCGACCGGCTGACGGATTGGACCCGTCGGCCCCTCACCGCCGGCCAGCAGGCCTACGCCGCCTCCGACGTCATCCACCTGGAGGAGATCCGCCGGGTCCTGGCCACCCGCCTGGAGGCCCTGGGCCGGCTGAGCTGGGCCGAGCAGGAATGCGCCGAGCTGGTCACCCGCCGGCGCCAGCCCTCACCCCCCGAGCAGGCCTGGTGGAAGATGCGCGACAGCCGCTCCCTCAAGGGCAGATCCCGGGCCGTGGCCCAGGAGGTTGCCGCCTGGCGGGAGCGCCGGGCCGCCGAGCTGGACCGGCCGGCCCGCCACGTCCTGCCCGACATGGCCCTGGCCTCCATCGCCCACCGCCCGCCCCGGTCCCGTTCCGCCCTGTCCGAGACCCGAGGCCTGGAGGGCCGCAGCATCGGGAGGGACAACGAGGCCGGCCTGCTGGCGGCGGTGGAGCGGGGCCTGGAACTGCCCGCCGCCGAGGTCAGGATGCCCCCGGAGACCTCGGTGGACCGGGACCGGCGCCCGGCCGTGGCCCTGGCCGCCGCCTGGGTGGGCCAACTGGCCGAGGATCTCGACATCGACGCCGGTCTGCTGGCCACCCGCTCGGAGCTGTCCGATCTGCTCTCGGGCCGGCCCGGCCGCCTGGATGAGGGCTGGCGGGCCGAGGTGGTGGGTAACCCGGTCAAAGCCCTGGCCGCCGGGTCAGCCTCCCTGGCCTTCGACGGGCACGGGGGACTGGTGCTGGAGGAGAGGTCCCACCGCCCGGTGACCTAGCCCTCCGGCGGGCGCAGGTCGATGCGCAGAACCAGCACCCCGTCCTCCATAGCCCCCTGAGCGTCGCCCAGCATGGCGAAATCCTGGAAGTCCAGCTGGGCCGCCTCGATGAAGCGCTTCCGCTCCGGCCCCTCGATCGGCGGCACGCCCCGGCTGCGCACGGCCCGGGCCCGCTCCCGGAACCTCTCGATCATCGCCTGCACATCGAGGTCTTCGGCCACGGCCGGGCACGCTACCGGGCCGGGGCGCGACCGGGCGAGGTCCCGCCGGGCCCCGGGCGGAAGTACAATGCCTCCTTCATTCAGCCCTCAGTCGAGGAGCGGCCAGTGAAGAAGGGACGTCATCGGCGCTTCGAAGAAGCGCGCGCGCTCAAGCGTTCCAATGAGGATGTGGAGGACATTGTTTCCGAGGTGCTGGGGACGGTGGACACCTTGGAGGAACCCTGCGTCGAGTGCGGGGCCGAGCCGGGGGACGACCATGCCTCTTGGTGCCTGGCCACCGAGGAAGAGGAGCTGGAAGAGGTCGAGTGAGGCCGGGCCGGCGGCTAGGCCGAGGCCTTTCGCCGCCGCCTGATGGTTGGGTGGGGGAGAGCGGTACCCGCCGCCCGGCGCTCGGTCAGTATCTGGCGGATGGAGCGGTAGACGGCCGGGCCGACCATGGCCTCGAGCTCACCGGCCATCTCCTCGTAGACGGGGACCGCACCCACGAACGCAGCCGGCTCCTCCGTGCACCACCAGGCGAATTCGGCTCCTCCGCCTCCCCAATGGCGCCGGTCCCACTGGGTCACCGTGGTCATGACGTGGCCGTCCTCGGTGCGTAGATCCTCCCGGCGCAGCGGCAGCTGCCAGCACACCTCGGGCTTGAGATCCATGGGTCGCTCCCCACGGGCCAGGGCGGCGCGGTGCAGGGCGCAGCCGGCCCCGCCGGGGAACTCGGGACGATTGAGGAAGATGCAGGCGTCCTCGGCCATCCGGGTGGTGACGACACCCTTCTTGTCCGTGCGGGTCACGCCGCCGCGCCGACCCTTGTTGATGAACTGCCAGTCCTCGGCCGTCAGCGTGGCGGCGGCCGCTTCGACCCGGGCCACGTCATCGGCATCGCTGAAGTGGGCACCGTAGGAGCAGCAGCCGTGCACCAACTCCGGAGCCGGTTCGGTCAACACGCCCTGACAGCCGCGCCCGAAGATGCAGGTCCAGTTGGACAGGAGGAAGGTGACGTCGAATATCCAGGTCCGCTCCTCCTCCGGGTCCGGGATGCTGATCCACTCGTGGGCGGCGTCGGTCGGACGGGGCACCGGGGGAGAGTAGTGGTCGGGCAGACTGGCTCCCATGACCCTGGTATCGGAGCTGGTCGCGGCTCTGGATGAGGAGCGGGTGCGCAGCGGCGGACTGGAACGCGCCCTTTACAACCGGGACGCCTCCATCATGGAGGGCCGGGCCGGAGTGGTCTGTTTCCCCCTGACCACGCCCGAGGTGCAGGCGGTGGTGAAGGTGGCTGCCGCCCACGGGAGGGCGGTGGTTCCCCGGGGCGCCGGCACCGGTCTGGCCGGTGGGGCCGTTCCGGTGGGCGCTGAAGGCCACGAGCCGGTGGTGGTGGTCACCACCCGTATGAACCGGGTCCTCGAGGTCGACGCGCACAACGCCGTGGCCTGGGTCCAACCCGGGGTGCTCAACCTCGACCTGTCGCGTCACGTGGCCCCGCTCGGGCTGCACTTCGCCCCCGACCCCTCCAGCCAGCAGGCCTGCTCCATCGGGGGCAACGTGGCCAACAACTCCGGCGGTCCCCACTGCCTGGCCTACGGGGTGACCACCGCCCACGTCCTGGCCATGGACGTGGTCCTGGCCGACGGAGTCCTGGTCCGCCTGGGTGGGCTCGAGCCGGAGGGCCTCGGGTACGACCTGAGAGGCGCCTTCGTGGGCAGCGAAGGAACCATGGGCGTGGCCGTGGCCGTGGCCGTGCGCCTGACCCCGCTGCCGCCGGCGCTGCGGACCCTGCTGATCGGATTCCCTACCGTGGAGGCCGCCGCCGAAACCGTCACCGCTGTAATCGGGGCCGGCATCATCCCGGCCGCCATGGAGATGATGGACGCCCGCATCACCAAGGCGGTGGAGGAGTACGTGCACGCCGGCTTCCCCGCCGACGCCGCCGCCGTACTTCTCATCGAGGTGGACGGCCTGGAGGACGGCGTGGCCGCCGCCGCCGCCGAGGTCATCGAGCTGGCCCAGGCCCGGGGCGCCACCTCGGTGCGGATGGCCGCCGACGCCGCCGAGCGGGACCTGTTGTGGAAGGGGCGGAAGTCGGCCTTCGGGGCCGTGGCCCGCATCGCCCCGGACTATTACCTCCACGACACGGTGGTGCCCCGCACCCGCCTGGCCGAGATACTGGCCCGGGTCTACGAGTTGGCCGACGCCAACGGAGTGGCGGTCATGAACGTCTTTCACGCCGGGGACGGAAATCTCCACCCCCTCTTTCTCTTCGACCGGCGCCGGCCCGGTGAGCTGGATCGGGTCAAGGCGGCCGGGGACCAACTCATCCGGGTGTGCATCGAGGCCGGCGGGGTGCTCTCCGGGGAGCACGGGATCGGCCTGGAGAAGCGGGACTACATGCCCCTGCTGTTCTCCCCGGCCGACCTGCTCGCCCAGGACTCCCTGCGGGACGCTTTCGACCCGAGCCGCCTGTTCAACCCGGACAAGGTCATTCCCTCCGGTTCCCGCTGCGGGGATCTGCAGTCGGTGCCACCCGGGGTATGGATCTGAACATGGGCGCCCTCGAGGACTTCGCCGTCGAAGTCGGCCGTGACGACCCCGTGGCCGTCCGGGGCGGGGCCACCCAGTGGGACGTGGGGGGGCCGGTCCACCCCGACGTGAGGATCGTGGCCGCCCCGGCCGGGGTGGTCGACCACCGCCCCGAGGAGATGCTGGTGAGGGTCCGGGCCGGCACCACCATGGCCGAGTTGGCCGGTGTCCTCGACCGGGCCGGCCAGATGGTGCCCCTCGATCCCGCCGATCCGGAGCGGGCCACCGTGGGCGGAATCCTTTCGGTGGGCCGGGCCGGGCTCCGGCGCCTACGGCACGGACCGGTGCGCGACCACGTCCTGGAGATCCGTTACGTGTCGGCCGGCGGTGAGCTGGTCAAGGCCGGGGCCCCGGTGGTGAAGAACGTCAGCGGCTTCGATCTGGTCCGCCTCCTGGTCGGATCCCTGGGGACCTTGGGCCTGTTGGGCGAGGTCGTGCTGCGCACCTACCCCCGGCCCCGGGCCGGCCGATGGCTGACCGGTCCGGCCCCGGCTCTTCCCGGTCAGCCCCTGCTCGGCCTGTACCGGCCCAGTGCCGTGCTCTGGGACGGCGGCCGGCTTTGGGTCTTGCTGGAGGGCCATCCCTCTGATGTGGACGCCCAGGCCCATCACCTCGGGCCGGCCTGGGCGGAAACGGACGGGCCCCCGGCTGTGCCCGTCGGCGGCCGGCTATCCATGGCCCCGGGCCGGGTGGCCACCTGGGCCCGGGACCATCCGGCCGGCTCCTTCCTGGCCGAACTGGGGGTGGGGGTGGTGCACCTGAGCGGCCCGGCCGCGGCCTCGGCGGCCTCCGAGCCGGCTGTGGCCGAGCTCAACCGGCGCGTCAAGGACCGCTTCGATCCCACCGGCCGGCTCAACCCGGGGAGGATGGCGGCATGAAGCTGGCCGTGGATGACGATGAGCTCGCCCTGTGCGTCTCCTGCGGCCTCTGCCTGCCCCACTGCCCGACCTACCGGGTGACCGGGGACGAGTCGGCTTCCCCCCGCGGCCGTATCGCCGCCATGCGCCTGGTCCACTCCGGGGCGGCCCGGGCCGACGCCGAGTTCGAGGGGTTCATGGACCTCTGCGTCCAGTGTCGGGGCTGTGAGGCGGCCTGTCCCTCATCGGTGCCCTTCGGCCGGCTGATGGAGGGAGCCCGCCACACCCTGGCCGAGCAGACGTCCTACCAGCCCTGGTGGCGCCGGGCCGGATTCGCCGCTCTTTCCCACCGTCGCCTGCTGGTGGCGGGCGCCTACGCCGCCGCCGTGGCCCAGCGCCTCCACCTGATGCCCAGGCGGGTCGGCCTGGGCCGGGTGGCCTGGAGCCGGCCCCGGCTCGGTCACAACGGGAACGACGCCTGGATCCTCACCGGCTGCGTCATGGACGCCTTCCAGCGCCCGGTCCACGCCGCCACCCAGCGAGTCATGGAAGCCACCGGAGCCGCCACCCGGCCCAGCCCGCCCGGCTGCTGCGGGGCCCTGGCCGCCCATGCCGGGCTCACCGATATCGCCCACCGCCAGGCCGCCGCCACCGCCGCCTCCATGCCCGGTTCGGATCCGGTGGTGGTGGACTCGGCCGGCTGTGGCGCCTACATGAAGGAATACGGGCGGGTGCTGGGCCCGGAGGGGGACGCCTTTGCCGGCCGGGTCCGGGACATCAGCGAATGGCTCGGGGGCCGGACTCTCCCGGCCATGTACCGGCTTCCGCTCCGGGTCGCCATCCAGGACGCCTGCCACCTCCGCCACGTGCAGAAGGTCCACGGAGCCGTCCGCCCCCTGCTGGCGGCGGCGGTGGAAGAGGTGGTCGAACTGTCCGATGAGGGACTGTGCTGCGGCGCCGGCGGGTCCTACTCGGTGTGGCACCCGGACATGGCCGCCCGCATCCGCCGGCGCAAGCTGGGGGTGATAGCCGCCACCGGGGCGTCGGTGGTGGCCAGCGCCAATCCCGGCTGCGCCATGCATCTGGCCGCCGCCGGCCTCGACGTGAGACACCCGGTGGAGCTGCTGGACGAGGCCATCGCCCGGGCCGGAGAGGATGACCATGGCTGATCTGGAGGAGCTGCGGGCCCGCCTGGAGGGCATCGCCGATGAGCTGGCCGATGCCGCCCTGGACCGCCTGCGGGAGGCCGCCGCCACCGGGGGGGACGCCGCCGAGGAGCGGGCCATAACCCGGGCCCGGCGGGCCGTGGAGCGGGCCGTGCACCTGCTGAAGGCGCCGGTCGCCGAGGAGGTTCCGGAGGAGTTCTTCGACTGACCCCGGCCCGGACGGCCGCCGCCGGTTACGGAGTGGCCACCCGGCCGTAGAGGGTGGTCCGCTGCTCCAGGGGCCGGCCCAGGGGCTCGACCAAATCCCGGAATCCGGCCTCGTCCATGCGCTGGCCGTGGGTGGCCCCGGCGGCCCGGGAGATGTTCTCGTCCATCAGGGTCCCCCCGAGGTCGTTGGCCCCGGCCCGGAGGCACTGCCTGGCCCCCTCCACGCCCATCTTGACCCAGGACGCCTGGATGCTCGGGACCAGGTCCCCATAGGCGATCCGACCCACGGCGTGCATGAGCAGGGCCTCCCGGAAGGTCGGACCCCGCCGGCTGCGGCGCTGCAGGTACAGAGGGGCGGCCATGTGCACGAAGGGCAGCGGGACGAATTCGGTGAAGCCGCCCGTCTCCTTCTGCAGGTCCCGGGTCCGGACCATGTGACGGGCCCAGTGCAGCGGTTGTTCGACCGAGCCGAACATGATGGTGATGTTGGAGCGCAGCCCCACCGAGTGGGCCACCCGGTGGGCTTCGAGCCACTCCTCGGTGTTGACCTTGTCCGGGCAGAGGATGGCCCGGATCTCGTCATCGAGAATCTCCGCCGCCGTACCCGGGAGGGTCTTGAGACCGGCGGCCATGAGCCGGCGCAGATAGGCGTCCAGCGGCTCGCCCAGTCGCTTGGCCCCTTCGGTCACCTCCAGGGCGGTGAAGCCGTGGATGTGGATGCGCTCCGACGCCCGCCGGACCGCTCCTAGGACCTCGAGGTAGTACTCCCCGTCGAACTTGGGATGGATCCCACCCTGCAGGCAGACCTCGGTGGCCCCCAGCGACTCGGCCTCGATGACCCGCTCGGTGATCTCATCCAGGCTGAGCAGATAAGGGTCACCCCGGAGGTTGAGCGAGAGCGGGCCCTTGGAGAAGGCGCAGAACCGGCACTTGAAGGTGCACACGTTGGTGTAGTTGATGTTCCGGTTGGACACCCAGGTGATGGCCTCGCCCGAGATCCGCCGACGCATCTCGTCAGCCACCTCGGCCACCGCCCCGACCTCGGGGCCCCGGGCCGAGAACAGGACGGTCAGCTCGTCCACGCCCGGCTCCTGTCCGGCAATGACACCGGCCAGGACCTCCCCCACCGGGGTCAGGCCCCGGCGGCGGGCGTCCAGGGGGCCGGCGGGAGCGGCCGGGCCGGGAGGGATCAGCGCCGGCGGGGCCAGGTCCCCGCCCGAACTCCACGAGTGGTCCCGGGCCAGGCCCTCGGCGTCGGAGTGGTCCATGACCGGAAAGCCCATGCCGGCATCCAGCCAGCGGGCCGGGTTCAGGGCGAAGGAGGGATGAAGGGTGAGGCGGGGGGCCAGGCTGTAGCCGCGGCCCTCGGTGACCTGGCGGAGCCGGTCCAGGGCCGGCCAGGCCCGCTCGGGGTTGACGTGGTCGGGAGTCACCGGGGAGACACCGCCCCAGTCATCGATGCCCGCGTCCAGCAGGACGCCGAAGTCCTCGGTGAGATTGGGCGGGGCCTGCAGATGGATGGCCGGGTCCAAAACCAGCCGGGCCGCCGCCAGCGTCCACAGATACTCATCGGCCGGGCAGGGCGGGGCGGCGTGCATGGAGGTGCCGGGCTTGGGCAGGAAGTTCTGCACGATCACCTCCTGCACGTGACCGTGGCGGGCGTGCGAGGCGGCTATGGCCTCCAGAGCCTCCAGGCGGTCGGCTCGGCTCTCCCCGATCCCGACCAGGATGCCGGTGGTGAACGGGATGGCCAGCCGGCCGGCCGCCTCCAGGGTGGCCAGGCGCCGGGCCGGCTCCTTGTCCGGGCTGCCCCGATGGCATTCGAGATCGGGGTTGAGCGACTCGAGCATCATCCCCTGGGAGGCGCTGACCGGCCTCAGGGCGGCCAGCTCGGACTCATACAGGGCCCCGGCGTTGGCGTGGGGGAGCAGTCCGGTCTCGTCCAGCACGGCCCGGCAGGCGGCCACCAGGTAGTCCACCGTGGAGGTGAAGCCGTGCTCGTCCAGCCACTGCCGGGCCGCCGGGTAGCGCTCCTCGGGTCGCTCCCCGAGGGTGAAGAGAGCCTCGTGGCATCCGGCCTCGGCGCCGGCTCTGGCCACGACCAGGACTTGTTCCAGGCTCATGTAGGGCGCCACCACCCGGGCCGGGGGCTGGGCGAAGGTGCAGTAGCCGCAGCGGTCCCGGCACAGGTGGGTCAGGGGGATGAAGACCTTGGGGGAATAGGTGATGCGCCCGCCGTAACGCTCGTCCCGGATGGCGGCCGCCTCGGCGCCGAGCTCGTCCCAACCGGCCGTCAGCAGGCCCGGGCCCGATGTGATCATGGGGCCACGTTATTCAGAGCGGGCTGGCCTCGGGATCAACCAGCCAGATGATCTTCTCGGCGCTGACCCGCCCGGCCGGAAGATCCTCTCCCCGGTAGACCCGGGCCAGGGCGTCGGCCTTCTTGGCCCCCGACACGGTGAAGATGATCAAACGGGCCCGGGCCAGGCCCTCGAAGGTGAGGGTCATGCGGTCGTGGGGGTTGCGTCCGCTGGGGTCGGAGTTCAGGCACACGAGCTGGCCGGGAGGCGCCGACAGGCCGGGGGAGCCGGGGAACAGGGAGGCGGTGTGCCCGTCGGGACCGAGGCCGAGGTGGACCAGGTCGAACATGCCCAGCTCCCCGATCTTGAGCTGGTAGGCGTTCGGACCCTCCTCACAGCGCATGGGGTGGACGGAGTTGGCCGCTCCCACCCGCTCCAGGAGGGCCTGGCGCCCGAGCAGCTGGTTGGAGTCCGGATCATCCGGCGGCACACAGCGCTCGTCTCCCCAGTACACGTCCACGTTCCACCAGTCGATGGGATCCCCGGGCAGGTCCGCCAACCTCTCGTAGCAGGAACGGGCCAGCTCGCCCCCGGACAGGGCCAGGGAGAAGGAGTCATCGGCCCGGGCCCGGTAGCTGTCCGCCACGGCGGCGGCGAAGGCGCCCGGGACATCGTCGGTGATGACCAGCTCCCCGTTCATTGACCCAGCCTGCCAGCCAGCTCCAGGGCGGCCTCGTAGCGGCGGTCCCGCCACGGATGGCTCAGGGCACTGGAGAGGAGCCGACGGGTGGCCGATCCTCCGTGGGAGACGCTGACCCGGGTGGATCCGAGCCGGGCCACGGCCACACCGGGGCCGCTACCGGCGGGTTCCGGCCTGTCGGGGGTCACCCGGCCGGCGGGCCAGACCGGCCCGGCATCCAACTCGGCCCGGTCCGCGCCCAGATCCACCTCGGCCCGCAGCTCCTCGCCCGGGACGATCCGGACCCGGTCCGGGCCCAGACCGGTTCGCTCGCAGAACCAGCCGGCCAGCAGTCGGCTGGACCAGGGTGGTCCCTCCACGCTCAGGCCCCCCACGGCCTCCAGCCGGGCAGCCCGCTCGGGGGCGTCGAAGACCCTGGCCAGGGCCTGGCGGGCCGGCTCGATGGCCACCCAGGCCAGGTCGGACACGGGCTTGAGCCGGACCAGACCGGCCAGGTCCGCAGCGGTGGCGGAAGGGGAGCTGGAGGCGGCCCGCTCCCCGCTGACGATGATGACCGAGGCCAGATCCAGAAGACCGGGAGACTCCACCCGGCTGGTGCCGCCCGCCAGCCAGAGCGCCACCGGCAGATCGTGGAGCAGGAGGGGTTCGACCACTGACTCGGCATGAGCGGCCACCGGGCCGCCGATCTCCAGGCGGACCACATCCCACCAAAGCGAACGGTCCTCCACCCGGCTGCAGTACAACTCCACGGAGGCCGCCATGCGGTCCTCGTCACCACCACCACCACGGGGGACGATGACCAGGATCCGGCCGGGGTGATGCTGACCCAGTCCGACCACGGAGTCGATGGCCCGGGTGGCCCCGTCATCAGCGGCGGCCAGCACCACCAGATTGACCACCGCCGCCCGGGTGGAACCGATCTCGGCATCGGCCCGCATGCGGTCCAACTCCTTGACGACGTCGGCGAACCGGGTGTCGGGCGCGCTCCAGGAGTCGATCATGCGCCCGTCGGTCGAGGCGGTATCGGTCACGGCCGCCGTCAGGGCCGGCGCCAGCGCCGGCCACCGGCTTCGATGAGCCGGTCGGCCTGGCGCGGACCCCAAGATCCCGCTTCGTAGCGCGACACCGGAACGTCGCCCGCCTCCCATGCCGACAGGACCGGGGCCACCACCTTCCAGGACTGTTCCACCTCATCGCTTCGGATGAAGAGGGTCGGATCACCCACCATGGCGTCGAGCAACAGGCGCTCGTAGGCATCGGGGGATTCCTCGATGAAGGCGGCTCCGTAGGCGAAGTCCATGGAGACGGTGCGGATCCGGAACTCCGATCCGGGGACCTTGGCCCCGAAACCGACCGTGACGCCCTCATCGGGCTGGATGCGGACCACCAGACTGTTGGCCTCCAGATCCCGGGTCAGGGCCGAGGCGAAGGGAAGATGGGGAACCTTCTCGAAGCTCATGGCCACCTCGGTGACCCGCTTGGGCAGGCGCTTGCCGGTGCGGATGAAGATCGGCACTCCGGCCCAGCGCCAGTTGTCCACCGCCAGGCGCATGGCCACGTAGGTGTCGGTGGTGCTGTCCGGAGCCACCCCCTCCTCCTGGCGGTAGCCGATGACCGGCTCGCCCTCCACCCAGCCGGCGTCGTACTGGCCTCGCACCGATGAGGTCACCACCTGATCCTCATCCATGATCTCGATGGCCTTGAGCAGCTTCACCTTCTCGTCCCGGATGCCCTGGGCGTCGACGGTGGCCGGGGGCTCCATGAGGGTGATGCCGAGTACCTGCATGACGTGGTTCTGCACTATGTCGCGCAGGGCACCGGCCGTCTCGTAGAAGCCGCCCCGGTGGCCGACCCCCAGGCTCTCGGCCACGGTCACCTGGATGTGGTCCACATACTGACGGTTCCACACCGGCTCGAAGATGGCGTTGGCGAAGCGCAGGGCCAGCACGTTCTGCACCGTTTCTTTGCCCAGGTAGTGGTCGATCCGGTAGATGCTGTCCTCATCGAAGGCAGAGTGGATGGTGGCATCCAGGGCCGCCGCCGACTGCGGGTCGTGTCCGAACGGCTTCTCGATGACCAGGCGGCCGAAATGCCCGGGGGCGAGGCGGGCCAGGCCGTGCTTGTCCAGGGCCGCCGCCACCACCCCGAACTGCTCGGGCACGGTGGCCAGATAGAAGACCCGGTTGCCATTGGTGCCCCGGCTCTCATCCACTTCGTCCAGCACGGCGTGCAGCGCTTCGAAAGTGTCCGGGTGGCCGTAGTCGCCCTGCACATACCGGAAACCCTTGACGAGTTCCTCCCACTCCGGATCGGCATCGGGGACCGCCTCGGCGGCCAGCTTCCGGAAGGCCAGGTCGTCCATGTCGGATCGGGCCACCCCCACCACCGCGAAGGCATCGGTAAGCTGACGCCGCCGCGAGAGCGCGGCCAGGGCCGGCAGCAACTTGCGACTGGTCAGGTCCCCGGAGGCCCCGAACACCACCAAGGCCACCGGCGGCGCCTTGCGGCCAAGTTCCATCCCGGCGGTGAGGGGGTTGCTCACGGGCCGTGCTCGGTCACGATGGCATGACCGCCGAACTGATTGCGCAGAGCGGCCGAAAGCCGGGCGGCGTAGGACTCCTCCTGACGGGAGGCGAAGCGGGCGTAGAGGGAGGCGGTGATGACCGGGGCGGGGACGGCCCGTTGCACGGCGTCCTCCACCGTCCAGCGTCCCTCCCCGGAATCGGCCACCACGCCCCGGATGTCCTCGAAGCCGGCACCTTCCCGCAGCGCCAGCTCGGCCAATTCCAGCAGCCAGGAGCGCACGACCGATCCGTACCGCCAGATCGAGGCGATCTCGTGGAGGTCGAGGTCGAATTCCTCGGCGGCGTGCATAAGCTCGAAGCCTTCCCCGTAGGCCTGGATCATCCCGTATTCGATGCCGTTGTGGACCATCTTGACGTAATGGCCTGCGCCCACCGGGCCGACGTGGGCATAGCCGTCGGGAGGGGCCAGGGTGCGGAAGGCCGGCTCCACCACGGCCACCGCCTCCTTGTCCCCGCCCACCATCATGCAATAGCCGTTCTCCAGCCCCCAGATGCCTCCGGACACGCCGGCGTCGATGAAGCGCACCCCCTTGGGGGCAAGCCTCTCGGCGGCGGCCTGGCCGTCCTTGTAGAAGGAGTTGCCACCGTCGACGATCACGTCACCGGGCGACATCAGCCCGGCCAGGGTGTCGATGGTCTCATCGGTGGGGGCGCCGGCCGGCACCATCACCCAGGCCACCCGGGGCGCCTCCAGCTGGGCGATCAACTCCGGCAGGGTGGCGGCGGTGGCGGCTCCGTGGGCGGCTACTCCGGCCCGGGCCTCCTCGGACAGATCGAAGGCCACCACCTGATGACCGCCTTCCAGAAGACGCCTGGTCATATTGGCGCCCATGCGTCCGAGACCGATCATCCCGAGTTTCATTTAGGCATTCCTCCTGAGTCGTTGGGGGTTGGCAGAGAACGACCGGCCTCAGGCCAGCTCAGCCAGATCTTCGACGGCCACCCGCAACACGCGGCGGTCGTGGCGCTGGAGGCTCCGGTAGTCGCCCAGGGCCTGGGCGGTGATGAGGGTGCCGAAGTCATAGGCGTGATCCGGGATGGCCACCTTGGGCTGGTCACCGGCCCGCAGCAGCTGCAGGGCCACCACCTCGTTGGGCCCGCCCTTGTGAAGTTGGCCGGTGGAGTGCAGGAAGCGGGGCCCGTATCCCGCCGTCACGGCCATTCCGCCCCGGTCGTCGCGCAGCTTGCGGCGGACCTTCTCCAGTTCCTCCGGGTGGCCGTAGGGGAGATAGGCCTGCACGGATATGTAGTCCCCCGTCTGCAGGACCTCGTCCAACCAGCCGGACACATCGGTGGCGGCGGCGTAGTCCTGCTCGGGCAGAGGCAGTGAACCCAGCACCTCCCGGGTGGCCGCCTTGGATTCGGCCACGTTGGGCTCGTTGAAGGGGTCGATGCCGAGGACATGGCCGGCCACGGCCGTGGCCACCTCCCAGCGGTAGAACAGGCCGCCCAGGTCGATGAGCCGGGCCGCCTCCACCTCCACCCGATGCCGGTCGTCCCCGTTCTCGTCCTCGGTGGTGGGCACCGGCACGCAGCCGACCCCGGACTTGCCCGTCGACTCGGCGATGAGCTGCTCCACCCATAGCCCGAAGCTGGCGAACTCGGGCGGGACCTTGATGGTGACCTTGTCCTGGCCGTGACGGGCCGCCTCGCCCATGCCTGACCCCAGATCGACGGCGCCCTCGATATCGGTCTCCAGGGCCATCTCGCACAGACCGTCCACCTCGATGCCGGCCAGGGCGGCCGGCACCAGCCCGAAGTAGGAAAGGACGGAATAGCGCCCGCCGATGTCGGGGGGGTTGATGAAGACGCGATCGAAGGACCGCTCGTGGGCCAGGGCGGCCAACGGCGTGTCCGGATCGGTGATGGCGGCGTATCGGGATCCGTCCGGGTGCGACGCCCAGGCGTGGGCCAGGAGCACCTCGACCTCCAGGGTCGTGCCCGACTTGGACGAAACCAGGAAGAAGGCGTCCTCCAGATCGGTGGAGGCCACCGTGGCCGGATCGGTGGTGTCGAGCACGATCAGCTCCCGGCCCTCGGCCCCCAAGGCGTCCCGGGTCAGGCGCAGCACTTCCGGGCCCAGGGAGGAACCGCCCATGCCGAGCAGGATCACCCGGGTGAAGGGGATGTCGGCGGCCCAACGGGCCAGGTCCTTGGCCTCCCGGTGCATCCGCTGAGGGACCTCCAGCCAACCCAGGCGGGTGGGAGCGACGTTTCCGGCCGGCCAGAGGGTGTCATCCCCGGCCCGGAGCCGCTGAGCCAGCGTGCTCACCGGCTGACGGCCTCCGCCTTGTCGTTGAGGCGCTGCATCAGTTCATCGAAGGACTTGGTGAAGGCGGCCACCCCTTCTTCCTCCAGCACCTCGGACACGTCGGCCATGTCGACCCCCAGAGCGTCGGCCTTCTGCAGGTCGGCCCGGGCTGCGTCCACCTCGGCATCCACGGTGCGCCCGACGGTCCCATGATCCAGGAAGGCCTCCACGGTGGCGTCCGGCATGGTGTTGACGGTGTCCGGCCCGATCAGGCTGTCGACGTAGAGCAGATCGGGGTAGGCCTTGTTCTTGGTGGACGTCGACGCCCACAGCGGCCGCTGCACGTTGGCGCCCCGGGCGACCAAGGCGTCCCAGCGGGGCCCGGTGAAGCGCTCCCGGAACAGCTGATAGGCCAGCTTGGCCTGGGCCACGGCCAGACGTCCCTTGAGCGACCGGGCCTCCTCCGCTCCGGCCCCTTCAGCCTGGGCGGCCACCTGGTCCAGGCGCCGGTCCGCCTCGGTGTCGACCCGGGAGATGAAGAAGGACGCCACGCTGTGGACCGTGGACGGATCGCCTCCACCCGTCACGAACTTCTCCAGCCCGGAGATGTAGGCCTCGATCACATCGGCGTAACGCTCGAGGCTGAAGATGAGGGTGACGTTGATGCTGCGGCCCTCGGAGATCATCTGGTGAATGGCGGGCACGCCGGCCTGGGTGGCGGGGATCTTCACCAGCAAGTTCGACTTGGCGATGCGCTCGTGCAGGTGACGGGCCGAGCGGATGGTGGCCTCGGTGTCCTCGGCCAGGGCCGGGGATACCTCCAGGGACACGAAGCCGTCCCGGCCCCCGGACTCCTCGTGCAGCGGGGCGAAGCAGGCCAGCGCCCCTTCGATGTCGGATATCACCAGCTCCCAATAGGCCTCCTCCACCGTCTTGGAGGCCAGCACGTCACTGAACTGCTGGTCGTAGTCGGCGCCGGCCTCGATGGCCTTCTGGAAGATGGTGGGGTTGGAAGTCACCCCGCGGACACCCTGGCCGATGAGGCGGGTGAGGGTTCCATCGGAGAGGAATGAGCGCTGGAGGTTGTCCAGCCAGGGACTCTGACCCTCTTCACGGAAGAGGCGGTCGAGATTGGTCATGCTCGAACCCTACCCACGGCCGCCATCCTCGAAGAGGGCGACCGACGCCGACATTCCGAACAGCCGGTTGCGTCCGGCCAGGGGCCCGATCTCCCCGGCTGCCGACATGCCGGCCAGGGGTACCTCCCCCAGGGAATCGGCCAGGGCCTCGGCATCGTGATCGGGACCGCCGAACCAGCGGCTGCCCCGGCCATTGCAGGTGAACAGCAGCGCCGCCGAAGCGGACAACCCCCCGGCCAGATAGCGCAGGTCGGAGTCGGCGGCGGCGGCATCCCGGAGGTGGTACTGCACGGTCCGGCCCACCTCGACCTCCCCGTCGACGGCCACGGCCCCGATACTGCGGTCGGCTCCGACCACATCCATGAGCAGGAAGTCGCCCGGGCCGTACTCGTCCCGGAGCTCATCGGTCACCACGCCGAGGCACAGGCCGCCGGCGTTGATGGTGCCGATCTCGCCCGGGTCGAGGTCGTCCTGGACCATGTCCATGAGCCTGGTCATGGCCGGGCGGCCGGCCAGTTCGTAGACCACGGCACCCTCCCCCCGGGTCACCACCCAGGGCCGGCCCACCGGGCGGCAGCCCTGGGACACCAGCGGGCGGACGCCGGCGCCGGCGCCCAGGAACACCCCGACCGCTCCCGAGCTGGTCACCCGGCCGTCCAGAGCCAGGCGGTTGCCGCCCGGGCCGACCGCCGCCGACGCCAGGCCGCCGATGACAGGCAGGGCGGGGAAGCGGCCGTCGATGCCGGCCAGCAGCTCGGCCGCATCCAGGCTGAACGGATCGCCCACCAGCACCAGGGCCTCGGGGGGCCCGGGCAGTTCCAACCCGGGCGGGGGAAGCCCTCCGGGCGGAATGTGCACGCCCTGGGCGGGGAAGCCCGCGCCCACCCACAGACTGACGGCGGCGGAGGACTCGACCTCCCGGCGCCGGCCCGCCACCGCCCCGGCCGCCGCTCCTAGCAGCACGGCCGGGCCGATCACTGCCCTCACGGCGGCGGCGGCGTCCTCCAGAGCCCCCCCGTGGGGAGGGGTGACGAACAGACAGGCCAGGTCCACCGGCCCGGGCAGCTCCTCGATCACCTGGCCGATCACCTCCCCGACGGCGTGGGCGGTGACCGGATGCTCGGAAATGGCGGCGGCAAAGGGCACGCCCCTGGAACCTATCCGCTCAGGCCGCCCAGACCTCCCGGCCTCCGATCCAGGTGGCCTGTAGTTCCAGGTCCGGGGACAGGACCACCAGATCGGCGCGGGACCCAACCTGCAGGCGGCCCCGATCGGCCTCGCCCAGGACCTCGGCCGGCACCCGGGAGGCAGCAGCCAGGGCGGCGGCCGGCTCCACCCCGAAGGCCACGGCGTTGGCCACGGCCCGGTCCATGGTCAAGGCGCTGCCTGCGATCGTGCCGTCCGGGCGCCGGGGGGCATCGTCCCCGTGGCGGACCAGCCCCAGCCCGCCCACCGCCCCGGACCTCCAGGCCACGGCATCGGTCACCAGGGCGATGCCGGGATGACCCCCGGGCCCGGAGCGCCCGGTCCGGGCCCCGAAGGCGGCCAGGACCGCCACCGGATGAACATGGACCCCGTCACAGATGATGGTCGGGATCAGGCGGGGATCGGTCAGGGCCAGGCCGACCAGACCGGGACGCCGGTGCTCGAAGGCACCCATGGCGTTGAAGAGATGGGTGACCAGGGTCGCTCCGGCATCGGCGGCGGCGGCGGACTGGGCCAGGTCGGCGGCGGAGTGGCCCAGGGACACGACTACGCCCCGGTCCCGGAGCAGGGCCACCGCCCGGCTGGTGCCGTCCAGCTCCGGGCTTAGAGTGACCAGGCGCACCACGGGCGGGAGGCTCCCCAGCCAGTCCAGGTCGATGGGGATGACGTAGCGGGGATCGTGGGCTCCGGGCCGGCCGCCCAGGAAGGGTCCCTCCAGGTGGGCTCCCAGCACGGCCGGACAGGATTCCCCGCGGGCCGCGGCGCGGGCGATGCGCTCCAGGCGGGGCGCATAGGTCTGCAGCGGGGCCGTCACCAGGGTGGGGCACCAGGCCACCACCCCCTGGGCGACCAGCAGTTGATCCAGGCGCCTCCAGTCGTCCTCGGTGGCGGCGTGGGCCACGTCGATGTCCTCGTGGCCGTTGACCTGCAGGTCTATGAATCCGGGGGCGATGATCCGGTCAGGGGCCGAGGAGGCGGCGGTCCCCACGGCCCGGATCCGGCCGGCCTCGATCTCGACCGAGGCCGGGCCCAGGCTCCCATCGGGGCGCAGGACCCGGGTGGCGGAGAGGGAGGTGGTGCCGGAGGAAATGGGGCTGGCCGACAGAACGGACGGCGCCGACCGGATGGGTCAGGCGGCGCTGGGGACCTTGAGCTTGGCCTCTTCATGGCGCACCGAGGCCCAGCCCCGGCCCACCAGGAGCCGCACCAGCCACCAGCCCGGGTCGATCTCCCGGGCCATGTGGGCCAGGCGGGCGAAGGTCGGAGCGGCGTGGTGGTTGTTGTGCAGGCCCTCACCGGCCGTCAGCCAGGCCAGCCACTGGTTGTTGCGGGCCGGGTTGTCATAGCGGCGCCGGCCCCAGGTGTGGCCGATGGCATTGACGGAGGCGGACAGGCCGAGATAGCTGGCCATATGGACCCCTCCGGCCAGGAGGGCCCACTGCCAGCCCAGGATGAGCCACAGCAGAGCGGTGCCGATCCCTAGGCCGATCAGGGCGTGGTCGAAGAGCACCCGGTCCCAGCGGTCGGCCGGGAGATCCCGGGCGTAGCGGGCCACCACGGCCTCGTCCTTGGCCGCCTTCCGGTACAGCCCGACATTGCCGAGCTGAACCTTGGCGTAGCCGAGGATCACGGGGGAGTGCGGATCACCCTCCACGTCGGTGAAGGCGTGGTGCTTGCGGTGCACGGCCACCCACTGGCGGGGCCGGATGCCGGTGGACAGCCAGGTCACCACCCGGAAGGCAAAGGTTATGCCGGGGGAAAGGGTCAGGGCCCGGTGGGAAAGGGCCCGGTGCAGAAACACGGTCGTAACCAGGTTGGCCAACTGGCAAATGGCCAGGCCGACCAGCACCGCCACCAGTGCATGGAGCATCCCCCAGGTTACCCCAACGGCCCGGGCTGCCGACCACCCGGGCCCCGGGCCGGGCCGGCCCCCGGCGGTAGCGTCACGGTATGGGTGGTAGCGGGGAGCAGGACGAGGCTCCGGTCCTGCCCATCGGCATGTTCCCGTTGGGCACGGTTCTCTTCCCCGGCATGCCCCTGCCGTTGCACGTCTTCGAGCCCCGTTACCGGGCGCTGACCCGGGATTGCCTGCGTTCGGGGCGCGAGTTCGGGGTGGTCCTGATCGAGAGGGGCCCGGAAGTCGGTGGGGGCGACAGCCGCTTCGGGGTGGGCACGGTGGCTCGCATCGTGGCCGAGGCCGAGTTTCCCGACGGCCGCTGGGCCCTGGTCACCAAGGGCGACCGCCGGGTGAAGATCGTCACCTGGCTTCCCGACGACCCGTACCCGGTCGCCCTCATCCAATCCCTGCCCGAAGAAGGCGGGGAGTGGGCCGATCCGGAGCTGGTGAGGCGAGCCGAGCGACTCGTCCGCCGGGCTCTTGCCCTGGCCGTGGAGCTCGGGGTGGACAACACCGAGATCCCGGTGTTGGCCCCGGCCGTGTTCGATCTCGATCCGGATCCGGTGGTGGCCTCCTGGCAGCTGTGCTCGGTCGTGCCGGTGGGCCCGGTTGACCGCCAGCGCCTCCTGGAAGCCGACGGCCGCCGCCGCCTCGAACTCCTGGTCGAGATGGCCGAAGCCGCCATCGACCTGTTTGCGTGGCGCCTGAGGGGGCGATAGAACCCGCTGGTGCCCGAGCCGAAGCAGGACCCAGGTATCCCACAGCTGGTCTCCGAGTTGTGGGAGATGGTGGTGGCCTACTTCAAACAGGAGGCGGTGGAGCCCCTCAAGGCTCTGCTGCGCTTCGTGGCCTACGGAGTGGCCGGCGGGGTTTGCACGTCGATCGGGCTGGTGGTGCTGCTGGTCGGGGTCCTGCGCCTGCTCCAGACCGAGACCGGCTCGACCTTCCACGGGGATCTGACCCCCCTGCCGTATGTCATAACCCTGGCCACCGGGATGGTCGTGGCGGCCCTGGCCGCCCGGGCCATCGTCTCGGGCGCCACCCGCAAGGCTGGGAGCTGACCATGCCCGAGACCCGCATCACCAGAGACGACATCCAGGCCAAGGCCGAGGAGATCCGCCAACAGGCCGACCAGGGCGCCCGGGCGGCGGCCCCCGCCGGCCTGGCCGTGGCCGGGGCCCTCGCAGTGGTCGTGGTGGGGGTGGCCTACCTGCTGGGCCGGCGCCGGGGCCGGAAGAACAAGACGGTGGTCGAGGTACGGCGGGTCTGATGTCCAAGCTGCTCGACATGCTGGTGGCCCGGGGCATGCGTCAGGGCCTCCGGGGCAGCACTCCCTGGCTGGCGGTGGGGACACTGGCGTGGATCCTGCGCAGGTCCCGGTCCCGCCGGGGCCCGCAGCCGGTTTGGAGCGAGGAGCTGGCTCCCGGCCAGGCGGTGGTCATCACCCACCACGTGGCCCCGGGCTGAGCCCGCCGCCATGAAGGTCCTGCTGCGTAACCCGAGGCGGGAGGTGGACGTGGTCGGCCCCCTCCGGGTCGGCGCCCTGCTCCGCCACCTCGATCTCAACCGGGAGTCGGTGCTGGTCATCCGGGGCGACACCCTGGTGACCGAGGACGCCTTGCTGGATGACACCGATCTGATCGAGGTCCGGCCGGTCATCTCCGGCGGCGCCGGGTGAGGTGCCGCCGCTGCCGGGCGCCGGCCGTGATCGAGGTCAGGCGGCACAACGCCGGTTTCTGCTCCACCTGCTTCCTGCGGCACTGCGCCGAGCAGGTCCGCCGGGCCATCGAGGAGCACAAGATGGTCGCCCCGGGAGAGCGGGTGCTGGTGGCCGTCTCCGGGGGCAAGGACTCCCTGGCCCTCTGGGACCTCCTGCTCGATCTGGGTTATCAGGCCGACGGCCTGTATCTCGGCCTGGGCATCGGGGCCTACAGCGATGAGTCCGGTGCCTACGTCCGCACCTTCGCCGAGTCCAGGCAGGCCCGCCTGGTGGAGATCGACCTCCCCTCCCGCTTCGGGTTCGGCGTACCCGAAGGGGCGGCCGCCGCCCGCCGGGTCCCGTGCTCGGCCTGCGGTCTGTCCAAGCGCCACCTGTTCAACCAGGCCGCCCTGAACGGCGGCTACGACGTGGTGGCCACCGGCCACAACCTGGATGACGAAGCCGCAGTCCTGCTCGGCAACGTCCTGCGCTGGTCCACCGATTACCTGGGCCGCCAGGAGCCCGTCCTGCCCGAGGCGGCCGGCTTCGCCCGGAAGGTGAAGCCCCTGATCCGCCTGGGCGAGAGGGAGATGGCCGCCTATTGCGTGCTGCGCGGCATCGACTACATCGTGGAGGAATGCCCCATGGCCGAGGGCAACCGGCACCTCGGCTACAAAGCCGCCCTCAACTTGATCGAGGAGGCGTCGCCCGGCTCGAAACAGGCCTTCTACACCGGCTTTCTGGCTCGGGGCCTGCCCCACTTCCGACCCGAATCCGAGGAGGACCGGGGCGAGTTGAAGCCCTGCACGACCTGTGGCGCTCCGACCCCGTCGGGCCAGTGCGCCTTCTGCCGACTGGTCGACTCCGTGGCGGCGGTGGGGGAGTCCACTCCCGTGCCGGTTCCGACCCGGCGCCGCCGGGCCCGCCGGTGACCCGCCTTTTCGCCCCCGGGGAGCGGGCCCTCCTCCTCGACAGCAAGGGCCGGCGCTACCTGATCACCCTGGCCGAGGGGGCGTCGTTCCACAGCCACGCCGGCTTCTTCGCCCACGATGACCTGATCGGCTGCCAGGAGGGGACCACGGTGCGGACCGGCTCGGGGGCCAGATATCTGGCCGTGCGGCCCACCCTGCCCGACTTCGTCCTCAAGATGCCCCGGGGGGCCCAGGTCATCTATCCCAAGGACCTGGGCCAGATCCTGCTCCTGGCCGACATCTTCCCCGGCGCCCGGGTGGTCGAGGCCGGGGTCGGCTCCGGGGCCCTGTCCATGACGATGTTGCGAGCCGGAGCCCAGGTGAGCGGGTACGAGATCCGGGCCGACTTCGCCGAGCGGGCCCGGTCCAACGTGGAGTCCTTCCTGGGCGCCGAGGCCCTGTCCCGCTATTCGGTCCGGGCCGCGGACATCTACGACGGGATCGAGGAGACCGATCTCGACCGGGTGGTGCTGGACCTCCCCGAGCCCTGGCAGGTGGTGCCCCACGCCGCCGGCGCCATGCGCCCGGGGGCCATCTTCCTGGCCTACCTGCCCACCATCAACCAGACCGCCACCCTGCGGGAGACCCTGGCCGAGCACCCCTTCGTGCTGGCCGAGACCCTGGAGGTCCTACTGCGCACCTGGCACGTGGAGGGCCGATCCGTCCGGCCCGACCACCGCATGGTGGCCCACACCGGCTTCCTCACCCACGCCCGCTACATAGGGCCGGTTTAGCTCAAGCTTCCTTTTCGATGAAGATGCACTCGCCCGGGCACTCCTCGGAGGCCTCGACCACGGCTTCCTCCATGCCCTCGGGCACCTGGGCCATGCCCTGGGGGCCGCCCGGGTCGCTCATCACCTTGTCCCCCTCCTTGACGTAGGCCAGGCCGTCGTCGAGCAGGGTGAACACGGCCGGGGCGATCTCCTCACAGAGGCCGTCACCGGTACACAGATCCTGGTCGATCCAGACCTTCATCGCGTTCGCCTTTCGGGGTCCAAGTCGGCGGCGGAGGCTACCAGGCGGATGGTAGCGGCCATTAACCCGGGCGAAACCGGTGAAATAGGTCACGCTGTCGGCATACACTGCGCGCCCCAGGTGGCGGTGTAGGGTCGAATTCCGAAGGGAGGAGGTGGTCCCGACGCCTGAAGAAGAATACGAGCGTCGGCTGTCCGCCTACGAGCGGGAGGTTGCCGACCTGCAGCAGCAGGCCAAGGCCCTCGAGGAGGAAGTCCTCACCCTGCGCCGCCGGCTCCAGGAGGCCCCCAAGCGGGTCCGCACCCTGGAGGAGAAGCTCCTGGAGACCAAGGGCCAGCTGTCCCAGGCCGTCTCCCAGAATGAGAAGCTGACCTACACCCTGCGGGAGGCGCGCGAGCACATCGCCGCCCTGCGCGAGGAGGTGGACAAGCTCACCCAGCCTCCGGCCGCCTACGGGACCTTCATCGGCCGGAACGAGGACGGCACCGTCGATGTCTTCTCCGGGGGGCGCAAGATGCGGGTTTCCCTGCACCCCGAACTGGACGAGGACTCCCTCCAGCGGGGCCAGGAGGTCGTTCTCAACGATTCCCTCAACGTCGTCCTGGCCCGCGGCGGGGAGATCTCCGGTGAGGTGGTCGTGCTCAAGGACCGTCTGGATGAGAAGCGGGCCCTCATAGTCGGGCGCGCCGATGAGGAGCGGGTGGTCGAGTTGGCCGACACCCTGGCCGACGTGAAGTTACGGGCGGGCGACACCCTCCTAATGGATCCCCGCAGCGGCCTGCTACTCGAGCGGCTGCCCCGGCCCGAGGTCGAGGAGCTGATCCTGGAGGAGGTTCCCGACGTCTCCTACGAGGACGTCGGCGGCCTGGACAGCCAGATCGAGGCCATCACCGACGCGGTGGAGCTGCCCTTCCTGCACCGGGACCTGTTCATCGAGCACAAGCTGCCCGCCCCCAAGGGCATCCTGCTCTACGGCCCGCCCGGATGTGGCAAGACCCTGATCGCCAAGGCGGTGGCCAACTCCCTGGCCAAGAAGGTCTCCCAGGTCACCGGGGACCGGAACTCCCGCAGCTACTTCCTCAACATCAAGGGCCCCGAGCTCCTCAACAAGTACGTGGGCGAGACGGAGCGCCAGATCCGCCTGGTGTTCCAGCGGGCTCGGGAGAAGTCCGAGGAGGGCGTCCCCGTCATCGTGTTCTTCGATGAGATGGATTCCCTCTTCCGCACCCGTGGCACGGGCATCAGTTCGGACATGGAGTCGACCATCGTCCCCCAGCTCCTGGCCGAGATCGACGGCGTGGAGACCCTCCGCAACGTGATCGTCATCGGCGCCTCCAACCGGGAGGACCTGATCGACCCGGCCATCCTGCGCCCGGGCCGCCTGGACGTGAAGATCAAGATCGAGCGGCCGGACAACACCGCCGCCGCCCAGATCTTCGGGCGCTACCTGACCAGCGACCTCCCCCTGGACGAGGAGGAGGTGGCCTCCCTGGGCGGGGGCGACCGGGACAAGGCCGTCAAGGTGATGATCGAGCGCACCGTGGCCGAGATGTACCGCGACGATGAGGAAAATCGGTTCCTGGAGGTCACCTACCAGAATGGTGACAAGGAAATCCTGTTCTTCAAGGACTTCTCCTCGGGGGCCATGATCGAGAACATCGTGCGCCGGGCCAAGAAGCTGGCCATCAAGCGCAACATCGCCGGGGAGGGTCGCGGCATCCGCACCTCCGATCTCCTGGCCTCCATCAAGCAGGAGTACAAGGAGCAGGAGGATCTGCCCAACACCACCAACCCGGACGACTGGGCCAAGATCTCGGGCAAGAAGGGCGAGCGCATCGTCTATGTCCGCACCCTCATGGCCCGGGAGGACGAGACCAACGGGG
Source organism: Actinomycetota bacterium (assembly GCA_027315345.1). Classification (GTDB taxonomy): domain Bacteria; phylum Actinomycetota; class Acidimicrobiia; order Acidimicrobiales; family JAJPHE01; genus DAHUYE01. The sequence goes on along the minus strand of DAHUYE010000008.1, from coordinate 57,859 downwards.
GCCGGGCCATCGAGCGGGTTGGTACCGGGCAGTACCTCTAACCGGTTCTGTGTAGCGTCGACTCCATGGCCATCCCCAAGGTCTGCGGGATCGAGACCGAGTTCGGGATCATGGGCGGGGCAGGGGAGCACAACCCCATAGCCGCCTCATCGGCCCTCATCAACGCCTACGTAAACGAGTTCCAGCGCCGGGTGGGCTGGGACTTCGAGGACGAGGCCCCCGGCAACGACGCCCGCGGCTTCGCCCGGGAGGGTTCGGCCCCGCCCGAGGTGGAGACCAACCTGGTCAACACCGTGCTCACCAACGGGGCCCGCTATTACGTCGACCACGCCCATCCCGAGTACTCCTCCCCGGAGTGCACCAGCGCCCGGGCCATCGTCATCTTCGACCGGGCCGGGGAGCGCATCCTCATCCGTTCCATGGCGGCGGCGGAGCGCATGCTGGGCGCCGGCCAGGGCATCGTCGTCTACAAGAACAACTCCGATCGCAAGGGCAACTCCTACGGCTGCCACGAGAACTATCTGGTGGACCGGGCCGTCCCCTTCGCCAAGTTGGTCCACCACCTGATCCCGTACCTGGTGACCAGGCAGATCTTCGCCGGGGCGGGCAAGGTGGGCAGCGAGGCGCCGGGGTCGTCGGGGACGGTCAACTTCCAGCTCTCCCAACGGGCCGACTTCTTCGAGGAGGAGGTCGGCCTGGAGACGACCCTAAAGCGGCCCATCGTCAATACCCGGGACGAACCCCACTCCGACGGCCAGAAGTACCGGCGCCTGCACGTCATCCTGGGCGACGCCAACCTGTCCGAGGTGGCCACCTACCTCAAGGTGGGGGTGACCTCCCTCGTCCTGGCCATGATCGAGGACGACTGGGTGGCCGACACCGACCTGACCCTGGTGGCCCCGGTCCAGGCTCTGCGCCGGGTGTCCTACGACCTGACCCTGGGCCTGCCCCTGGATCTGGCCGACGGTCGGAAGCTCTCCGGGCTGGACATCCAGTGGGCCCTGCACGACCTGGCCGCCAAGTACGCCCATGAGCGGGGCCTGGAGTGCCTGGGCCCCGACGGGGACGGGGACGAGGTCCTGAGACGCTGGGGCGCCGTCCTGGAGGGCCTGGAATCCGACCCCATGACCTTGGCCGACCAGCTGGACTGGGTGGCCAAGTACCGCATCGTGGACGGCTACCGGGAGCGCCACCAGCTCAGCTGGGACGACCACCGCCTGGCCGCCATGGACCTCCAGTACCACGATCTGCGGCCCGAGCGTTCCCTCTTCAGCCGGCTGGACATGCAGCGCATATCCACCGATGCCGAGGTGGAGACGGCCATGACCGAGCCACCCCGGGACACCCGGGCCTACTTCCGGGGCAAGTGCCTCCAGCGGTGGGCCTCGTCCATAGCCGCCGCCAACTGGGACTCCCTGGTCTTCGACCTGGGTACCGACCCCCTGAGGAGAGTTCCCATGATGGAACCCCTAAGGGGTACCGCCGCCCACGTCGATAGTTTGTTAGAAGGATGTAGAAGCCCAGCCGAACTGCTGGAAAGACTGGGCTCATAGGAGACCGATGCCAGAGCGCGAACAGAAGAAGAGACAGGCCCCGCCGAGAGAGGAGACCACCGAAGAGGCGGCTCCGGCCGGCACCGAGAAGGGCGAGAAGCTCAAGGCCGAGCTCGACGACCTTCTGGACGAGATCGACGAGGTCCTGGAGGACAACGCCGAGGAGTTCGTCCGTAACTACGTCCAGAAGGGCGGCCAGTGAGGCGCGGGGCGTCCCGGCGCCCATGAGCCTGCCGCTCTTCCCCGCCACCGAGGACCCCGGCCCCAGCTTCACCGAGTTGCTGCGCCGGGTCAGGCCGGCCCCGGCCGTGCCCTCCTCCCCATCCACGACTCCGGTCACCCACGGCACGACCGTCCTGGCCATGCGCTACGCCGATGGCATCCTCATGGCCGGGGACCGCCGGGCCACGGCCGGACACGAGATCGCCCACCGCTCGGTTGAGAAGCTGTTCCCAGCCGACAGCCACTCCGGGGTGTGCTTTGCCGGGGCGGCCAGCCCCGCCATCGAGATGGTCCGCCTGTTCCAGACCCAGCTGGAGCATTACGAGAAGGTGGAGGGCCTGGCCCTGTCCCTGGAGGGCAAGGCCAACCAGCTGGGCCAGATGATCCGCCAGAACCTGCCCATGGCCATGCAGGGCTTCGTGGTGGTGCCGCTCTTCGCCGGGTTCGACCTGCGCCGCCAGACCGGGCGGATCTTCACCTACGACCCCTCCGGTGGGCCCTACGAGGAGCGCGACTTCCAGACCACCGGTTCGGGCGGACGGGACGCCCGCACGGCCATCAAGATGGCCTTCCAGGACGGGATGGACCGCACCCGGGCCATCGAGGTGGCCGTCCAGGCCCTGTACGAGGCCGCCGATGAGGACACCGCCACCGGCGGGCCCGACGTGGTACGGGGCATCTACCCGACCGTGGCCACCATCACCGCCGAGGGCTTCGAGCGGGTCCCCGAGACCGAAGTGGCGGCCAGTTTCAGCACCCTGATCGAGCGCCGCACCGCCTCAGGGGGCAGAGCTTGACGGCCGCCGGCGGGGCGAGGGAAGACCGGCCATGAGCATGCCCTTCTACGTGGCTCCCGAGCAGGTCATGCGGGACCGGGCCGACTACGCCCGCAAGAACGTGGCCCGGGGCCGACCCCTGGTGGCGTGCATCTACGCCGACGGCATCCTCATGGCCGCCGAGAACATCAACCGCCGGCTGCGCAAGATCAGCGAGATCTACGACCGCATCGCCTTCGCCGGGGTGGGCAAGTTCAACGAGCTCGATCAACTGAGGGTGGCCGGCGTCCGCCATGCCGACACCAAGGGCTACACCTACAGCCGGGAGGACGTCGACGCCCGCTCCCTGGCCAATGTCTACGGGGCCTACCTGGGTCAGGTCTTCACCCATGAGATGAAGCCGATGGAGGTGGAGATAGTGGTGGCCGAGTTGGGCCACGAGCCGGGTCAGGACTCGCTGTACCACATCTCCTTCGACGGGGTCATGGTCGACGCCGAACAGTTCGTGGCCCTGGGGGCCGAGGCCGAAGCCGTCTCGGAGCGGATGCGGGAGTCGGTCGATGCCACCGATGACCTGCCCACCGCCCTGGGCAAGGCCCTGGCTGCCCTGAGCGGACCGGACCGGACCATCGAGCGGGCCGACCTGGAGGTGGCCGTCCTGGCCCGGGGCAACGGCCGGCGGGCCTTCCGGCGCATCGGCCCCGATGAGGTCGGCACCCTGCTCGGGACCTAACTGGGCCAGACCGTCCCGTCTCCGGCGGCCTCTGCGGCTTGGGCCCCGGCGTCGTCGTCATCAGCCTCGGCGTCGGCCTGCAGGATGGCCACCGCCGCCTCCGCCTCGTCCTCGGGCACGTACACCTCCACGCAACCGGCAAACGGATAGGGGCCCTCGCTACCCCCCTGCGTCTCGGAAAGGATGCCGGCCGCCCCCAGCCGGGCCCGGATCACGTGGGCGTGAAATGTCCCTGAGGCGGTGGCCACATGGACCATACGCATCCCCGGCACCCTGCGAACGGTACCGTGGCAGCAGTGGACCGGCGCATATTCGGACTCGAGAACGAGTACGGCGTCACGTGCACGCTCCGGGGCCAGCGCCGGCTCAGCCCGGACGAGGTCGCCCGCTACCTCTTCCGGCGGGTGGTCAGCTGGGGCCGGTCCAGCAACGTTTTCCTCGAAAACGGCGCCCGCCTCTACCTGGATGTGGGCAGCCACCCCGAGTACGCCACCCCGGAATGCGACTCCATCGATGACCTGGTGGCCCATGACAAGGCCGGAGAGCGAATCCTCGAAAACCTCCTCCTGTCGGCTGAGCAGAGGCTGAGGGAGGAGGGCATCCGGGGTGTCATTCACCTGTTCAAGAACAACACCGACTCGGCCGGTAACTCCTACGGCTGCCACGAGAACTACCTGACCAGCCGCCGGGACGACTTCGGCCACTACGCCGAGATCCTGATCCCCTTCTTCGTCAGCCGCCAGATCTACGCCGGCGCCGGCAAGGTCCTCCAGACGGCTCGGGGGGCGGTCTACTGCATCAGCCAGCGGGCCGAGCACATCTGGGAGGGGGTCTCCTCGGCCACCACCCGTAGCCGGCCCATCATCAACACCCGGGACGAGCCCCACGCCGACGCCGAACGTTTCCGGCGCCTGCATGTGATCGTGGGTGACTCCAACATGAGTGAGTACGCCACCTTCTTGAAGATCGGCGCCACCAGCATCCTGCTGCGCATGTTGGAGGACCCCAGCGTGGTGCTGCGGGACATGACCCTGGAGAATCCCATCCGGGCCATCCGGGAGATCAGTCACGATCCGCTCTGCCAGCGCAAGGTTCGCCTGGCCAACGGCCGGGAGGCCAGCGCCCTCGACATCCAGTTCGAATACCTGGCCCGGGCCACCCGCTACCACGAGCAGCGGGGCCTGGGGCCGATGGAGGAGAAGGCCCTCGGGATGTGGGAGCACTGCCTCAATGGCCTGGAGAAGGATCCCTTCAGCCTGGACCGTGAGTGCGACTGGGTCATCAAGCACCGCCTGATCGAGGGCTACCGCCAGCGCCACGACCTGCCCCTGACCCATCCCAAGGTGGCCCTGATGGACCTCCAGTATCACGACGTCAGCCGCGAGCGGGGCCTGTTTTACCGCCTCCAGGCCAGGGGGATGGTGGAGCGGACCAGCTCCGACGCCGCCATCCAGTCGGCCGTGGACAACCCTCCCCAGACCACCCGGGCCCGGCTCCGGGGCGAGTTCATCAAAAAGGCCAAGGAGCGGCGCCGGGACTTCACCGTGGACTGGGTCCACCTGAAGCTCAACGACCAGGCCCAGCGCACCGTCCTGTGCAAGGACCCCTTCAAATCCCATGACGAGCGGGTGGAAAAGCTGATCGCCAGCCTCTGATCCGGCCCGCCTGACGTCGGGACGGCCTGACCCACCCACTAGCCTCGGTGTCTCCGTGACGACTCTCCTCGCCCCCGAAGACGCCGAAGCCCCGACCCCACCGCGAAGACGCGCCCTGCGCTCGGGCCTGGAGTGGGTGGCGGTGGTGGTGATCGCCCTGGTGGCGGCGGTGCTGGTCAAGACCTTCGTCCTGCAGACCTTCTACATCCCGTCCGCCTCCATGGAACACACCCTGGACATCAACGATCGGGTCTTCGTCAACAAGCTCGCCTATGACTTCCACCCCATCCACCGGGGTGACATCGTCGTGTTCACCCCCACGCCCGCGCAGCGCCGCATTATCGGCCCGGGCATCGATGACCTGATCAAGCGGGTGATCGGCTTGCCCGGGGAGACGATCCAGGGCATCGGGAATCGCATCTACATCAATGGAAAGCCACTCAACGAGCCCTACCTCTCCCCCGGGGTGGTGCCCACCGCCGGGGCTGTGCCCCTCTACAAGCAGAAGATTCCACCCAATGAGTACTTCCTCATGGGGGACAACCGGGGCGAGTCCAAGGACAGCCGGTACTTCGGCCCGGTGAGCGGCAGCCAGATCGTCGGGCGGGCCTTCCTCCGGGTGTGGCCCCTGTCCCGCTTCGGCTTCATCTAGGCGTTCTGCCGCCGCGCCGGCCCGGCCCCTCATGCCCCGGTGGGCGAAGCCGATGATCGGCTCTGCGCTCACCCTCCCAGTCTCGCGCCCCGAATTCCTCAGCTGGCACCCCAATCGGCCGATCCATCCGGTGTGCGCAAGAGCCGGGCTGTGGCGACCATCAAGGCCACCTGCCCTGCCTGTGGGGATGTCGAACTGACCCCGGGCCAGGTCCAGGTGCTTATCAACCTCGAGGACCAGCGGTCCTCCTACTCCTTCCGCTGCCCGGGGTGCCACGTCACCGCCACCAAGGCCGCCGATGACCGGGTGGTCCGCATCCTCATCTCCTCCGGGGTGGGCATCCGGCCCTGGCACGTCCCCGAGGAGCTGTCCGAGGAGCATCGGGGCGGCGCCGTCACCTGGGACGACGTGTTGGAGTTCCACACCCATCTCTACGGGGAGCGCGGCAGCGAGCTGGCCCTCCTCGAGCTGCACCAGACCCGCCGGTAGCATTCGCCCCCATGGGGGGACTCCTCTCCGGCAAACTCCTCTTCCTCCTCTTCGTCGCCCTGATCGTCCTGGGCCCGGAGCGCCTTCCCGGCGCCGCCCGTACCGCCGGGCGGCTGTTGAACGAGTTCCGCCGGGTGACCGGAGGGCTCCAGGAGGAGGTCCGCGACGCCTTCGCCGCTTCCGACCTGGCCGGTCCCGTCCAGGAGTTGAAGGCGGTCCGGGAGGAGCTGCGCAGCACCGCCGCCGGCCTGGTGACCGCCCCCTTCGCCGCCACCATGGCGCCCGGCCCGCCCCTTTCACCGGGCCCGTCGGCTGCGGCCGACCCTCCGGGAGCAACGCCCGGGACGATGCGACCGACGCCGCTGGTCACGGGCCCGACTCGGACCCCAGCCTGGGTTGGGTCCGGGGACCTGCCTCTGCCTCCCGGCCACCCGAGCCTGAACTGAGCCCGCCTCCGCCCCGGGGACAGCATCTCCGACGGCATTCCGAGGCCCGGCCCTGATGGCCGTGCGCAATCCGCTCCGGCGCCGGCCCGGGCCGCCCAGGAACGCGGACGGCTCGATGACCCTGGTCGAGCACCTGGCCGAGCTGCGGCGGCGCCTGGTGGTCTCGGTCCTGGCGGTGGGGGCGGGCGGGCTGATCTGCTGGATCCTCTACGAGTCGATCCTCAGCTTCCTGGAGCACCCGCTGTGCCGGGCCTTGCGGGCCCGGGGCGGTCCGGGCGGGTGCCACCTCTACATCTTCAGCCCCCTGGACCCGCTGGCCATCCGCTTCAAGGTCTCCGTCTACGGCGGCCTGGCCCTGGCCCTGCCGGTCATCCTCTACCAGCTGTGGCGATTCATCACCCCCGGGCTCAGCCCCAAGGAGAGGCGTTACGTCGTCCCCTTCATCGCCGCTTCCATGGCCTTCTTCGCCTTCGGCGCCCTGATGGCCTGGCTGACCTTCCCCCACGCCCTGGCCTGGTTGACCGGCATCGGCGGCCACAGCCTCCAGCCGCTCTACAGCCCCTCCAACTACCTGAGCCTCATCCTCATCCTGATGCTCGTGTTCGGCATCGCCTTCGAGTTCCCGGTGGTGCTGGTGTCCCTGGAGCTGGCCCGGGTGCTGACCCCGGCCAAGCTGTCCAGCTGGCGGCGCTGGGCCATCGTGGCCATAACCGCCTTTTCCGCCGTGGCCACCCCCAGTTCGGACCCCTTCTCCATGTTGGGGATGATGGTCCCGATGTACCTGTTCTACGAACTGTCCATCCTGGTCGGGCGGCTGTTTAAACGATGAGCTCGGCCGAGGCGGTCCCGGCCGGAGCAACCTCGGTGCGATCGGCCTTCCTGGCCGCCCTGGGCTTCGAACCCGATCCCTTCCAGGCCCGGTCCATGGATGCCCTGGATGACGGCCGCTCGGTCCTGGTAGCCGCCCCGACCGGCGCCGGTAAGACCCTGGTGGCCGAGTACGCCATCGCCCTGGCTCGGGCCGAAGGGGGCAAGGCCTTCTACACCAGCCCCCTCAAGGCCCTGTCCAACCAGAAGTACGGGGATCTGGTCCGCCGTTACGGCCGGGACGGCGTGGGCCTGCTGACCGGGGACAACTCCATCAACCCGTCGGCCCCGGTGGTGGTGATGACCACCGAGGTGCTTCGCAACATGATCTACGCCCGCAGCGGCGCCCTGGAAGGACTGCGGTACGTGGTGCTGGACGAGGTGCACTACCTCCAGAACCCGTATCGCGGCGCCGTCTGGGAAGAGGTCATCATCCACCTCGCCCCCGAGGTGCGCCTGGTCTGCCTGTCGGCCACGGTCAGCAACGCCGAGGAGTTTGCCGGGTGGATCGAGACGGTCCGGGGGGCAACCTCGGCGGTGATCGAGGAGCGCCGGCCGGTGGAGCTACGCAACCTCTACATGGTCGGAGACCGCGGTTCGGAGTCCGCTCACCTCCTGCCCACCTTCGTGGACGGCCGGCCCAACCCCGAAGCGGCGTCCCTGGATGCCAACCGGTCCCTGCCCGCCTCGGGACGGGGTCGGCGTCAGACCCGGCTCTACACACCCCGGCGGACGGAAGTGGTCGAGGCGCTGGCCGAGGCCGACATCCTCCCGGCCATCTACTTCATCTTCAGCCGGGCCGCCTGTGACGACGCCGTGCGCAACTGCCTCAACGAGGGGTTGAGGCTGACTGCGGTCGAGGAGCGGCGCCAGATCCGGGGCCTGGCCGAGACCCACGTATCCGCCCTCTCCGATGACGACCTGCGAGTGCTCGGCTACGACACCTGGATCAGCGCCCTGGAGGCGGGCCTGGCCGCCCATCACGCCGGCATGGTCCCCCCGTTCAAGGAGGCGGTGGAGGCCTGCTTCTCGGCCGGGTTGGTCAAGGTGGTCTTCGCCACCGAGACCCTGGCCCTGGGGGTCAACATGCCGGCCCGCACCGTGGTCATCGAGAAGCTCTCCAAGTTCACCGGTGACCACCACGAGTTCTTGACCTCGGGGGAGTACACCCAGCTGACCGGGCGGGCCGGCCGGAGGGGCATCGACTCCCTTGGCCACGCTGTCGTCCTGTGGTCGCCCTTCGTGGCCTTCGAGCAGGTGGCCGCCCTGGCCTCCCGGCGGGCCAACGCCCTCACCTCATCCTTCCGGCCCACCTTCAACATGGCGGCCAACCTGGTTCGCCGCTACGCCCCCGACCACGCCCGCCACCTGCTCAATCTCTCCTTCGCCCAGTACCGGACCGACGCTGAGGTGGTCAGGCTGGAGACCCAGCTGGAGCGGACCCAGGCCGCCCTGGCCGAGGCCGAGCGGCTGGCCACCTGCCATCTGGGGGACGTGGGGGAATACCGGCTTCTCCTGCGCCCGGGCGGCCGGGACCGTCCCGAAACCCGCACCAGCCCCCGGGAGGAGATCCGCCTGGCCATGGAGCGAATCCGGCCCGGGGACATCCTCCTCGTCCCCGGGGTGGCGGCCGGCGGCCGGGTGGCCGTCATCTCCACCGCCAGGCGCAAGGGCGGGGAGATGAAGGTGACCGGGGTGAACGCCGACGGCCGCCGCCTCGTCCTCACCGCCAAGGAACTCGGCGCCCCCTTGCGCCCCGTGGCCCGCATGGCTCTGCCCACCCCTTACGACCCGACCGCCAACCGCTTCCTCCGGGAGGCGGCCGCCAACCTCTCCCGTCTGAGCCTGCCCCGCATCGCTGAGTCCGAGCGCCGCCCCCGCCACCGCCGGGAGCCGCAGGCGGCCGTCGCCCACCCCGTCGGCGCCTGCCGGGACCGGGCCGTGCACGTCCGGGCCGCCGAACGGGCCGACCGCCTCCGCAGCGACGCCGAGCGGCTGGAGCGCCGCATCCGCAGCCGGGTCGAATCGGTGGCCCGCCAGTTCGACCGCGTCCTCGGGATCATGAAGCGGTGGGGCTACGTGGAGGACTGGAGCCTGACCGAGGCCGGGAATCAGCTTTGCCGCATCTACCACGAGTCCGATCTGTTGATAGCCGAGTGCCTGGGAGAGGGGATATTCGCCGGGCTGGATGCCCCCTCCCTGGTGGCGGTGGCCTCCGGGTTCACCTTCGAATCCCGGGGGCCGGCCGGTTCCGACGGCCTGCCGCCCCCTCGCCATCTACGGGAGCGCTGCGCCCGGGTCGAGGCTCTGGCTGCCGATCTCAACCGGGACGAGGAGGCGGCCGGCCTCATACCCACCCGGTCTCCCGACTTCGGTTTTGGCGCCGTGGCCCACGCCTGGGCCTCGGGCCGGCCCCTCCGGGAGGTGGTGGGGGAGGACACGCTCTCCGGGGGGGACTTCGTGAGGAACACGAAGTCACTCATCGACCTGGTCCGCCAGCTGGCCCAGGTGGCCGTCGACCCGGCTACCGCCGCCGCCGCCCGGGCCGGGGCCGAGGCCCTGTTCCGGGGGGTGGTGGCCGCCTCATCTCTTGTCTCGGTCGAATCCGGGCCGGCCGCCAGCCCATAGCCTGCGGGGCCATGCGGGCCTGGCTGCTGGAGGAATCACCCGGAACCTATCGGGAGGCCGACGTCCCCACCCCGGATCCAAGCGGGGACGAGGTCAGGGTCCGGCTGGTGGTCAGCGCCCTCAACCACATGGACCTCTGGGTCACCCGGGGCCTGCCCCGGCCGCCCCTGCCCCATGTTCCCGGTGCCGACGGGGCCGGGGTGATCGAGGCGGTGGGGGAGCGGGTCCAGGGCGTAGCGGTCGGGGATGAGGTGGTCATCAACCCGGCCGTGTCCTGCCGGACCTGCCCGGTCTGCCTGTCGGGGGAGTCCCCGCTCTGTCCCCGCTTCGCCATCCTGGGCGAGCACCGCTGGGGCACGCATGCCGAAACCGTCGTCCTGCCGGCGGCCAACGTGGTGCCCCGGCCGCCCGGGCGGAGCTGGGAGGACCTGGCCGCCTACCCGCTGTGCACCCTGACGGCCTGGCGGATGCTGCGCCGGGCCCGGCTCCGGGCCGGGGAGACCATGATCGTGGTCGGCATCGGCGGAGGCGTCTCCTCCGCCGGCCTGGCCCTGGGGGTGGCCATGGGCGCCCGGGTCTTCGCCACCTCCCGGGACCAGGCCAAGCGGGCCCGGGCCCTGGCCCTGGGGGCGGAGGGGGCCTTCGACTCCGAGGCCGATTTTCCGGTCAAAGCCGACGTGGTGTTCGAGAACGTCGGCGCCGCCACCTGGGACCGCTCCCTGCGGGCCCTCGCTCCCGGCGGCCGGCTGGTTACCTGTGGTGGCACGGCCGGGTCGAAAGTGGAGCTGTCCCTGCCCAGGCTGTTCTTCAAACAACATGAGATCATCGGCTCGACCATGGGCTCTTACGCCGAGTTCGACCAGGTCACGGGCCTGATCAGGGCCGGCCTGCCCGTAGCCGTGGACGAGGTCATCGACGGGCTCGGCTCGCTGCCGAGGGCCCTGGAACGGCTCGAGGTCGGCGCCCAGCTGGGCAAGATCGTCCTGCGCCACGAGGTGTAAACGGTCCACTGACCTCGGGTCCCCCGGGCGTACTGTGAGCCCGGCATGCATCCCTATGTGGTCGAGAACTTCTCGCCGGACGAGGCCGACGTACTCCGGAGGTACTTCACCAATCTCGACCGCCCCGTCTTCGCCCTGGTCAATCTGCCCGAGGTGGTGAAGGGTGCCCTCTTCGCCCGCTACTCCCGCTCGGCCAAGAGCCTGCGCCGGCTCTTCCTGGATGAATTCGTCGGGGACCTGGACATCAGCGGGGACCATTCCGTGGACGCCACCGTGGGCCTGGCCCGGGCCGAGCAGCTCTACGCCCGCGTGTTCTACGAGTACGGGGACGACTCGGTGGCCCAGCTGGGTGGGGTCCACCTGGCCTGTGAGGAGGCCTCCAACCTGCTCACCAAGATCCTGGAGCGGGGCCGGCTCATGTCCTACATGGAGAAGTCCACCCGTTACGTGGGCTACGACACCCGGCTGGATAACGGCCGCTACCGCTACTTCCGGGACCCGGCCATCCTCGACTCACCCCTGGGGGCCCGGTACGTGGGCGAGATGGACCGGATGTTCGACTCCTACGCCGAGCTGCTGCCCGTCATGCACGCCCACTTTTCCGAGGCCTTTCCCCGCCAGGCCGGGGACTCCGACTTCGTGCACCGCCAGGCCATCCGGGCCAAGGCCCTGGACGCGGTGCGCGGGCTCCTGCCGGCCGCCTCTCTGTCGAATCTCGGCATCTACGGGACCGGACAGGGCTACGAGCAGCTGCTCATCCGCATGCGGGCACACCCCTTGCCAGAGGCACGGGACTACGCCGGCATGATGCTGGAGGAGTTGCGCAAGGTCATCCCGTCCTTCGTGCGCCGGGTCGACGTGGATGACCGGGGGGTGGCCTGGAGCCGCTACATGGAGGAGAACCGGGGGGCCATGCAGGCCCTGGCCGATGAGCTCCTGCTCACCGAGAACCAGGCCGAGCGGCCTCTGGTCAGCCTGGTCGACTTCGACCCCCGGGGAGAGGAGAAGGTCCTCTCCGCCATGCTCTACGCCTTCTCCGACCTGCCCGAGGACAAGCTGGCCGAGCGGGTCGCCCGCCTCGGCCCCGAGGACCGGGCCCGCCTGGTGCAGACCTATGTGGGGGAGCGGGGCAACCGCCGCCACCGGCCCGGCCGGGCCCTGGAGCGCACCGACTACCGCTTCGATGTCCTGTCCGACTACGGGGCCTTCCGGGACCTGCAGCGCCACCGCCTCCTCACCATCGACTGGCAGTCCCTCGGACCCGACCACGGCTACGCCGTGCCGGCCGAGGTCTCCGACGCCGGGGAGGAGGCCGAGGAGTCCTACCGCCAGTCCATGGAACGCTCAGCCGAGCTCTACGCCGATCTGGCCGATGACTTCCCCGAGCAGGCCTCCTACGCCATCGCCCTGGGTTACCGGGTCCGATACGCCATGCAGATGAATGCCCGGGAGGCCATGCACGTCCTCGAGCTCCGCTCCGGGCCCCAGGGCCACCCCGGTTACCGCGCCGTGGTCCAGGAAATGCACCGCCTCATCGCCGATGAGGCCGGGCACCGGGCCCTGGCCGGGGCCATGGGATACGTGGATCACTCCGAGGTGGCCCTGGAGCGCCTCGAGTCCGAACGCCGGGCCGAGGCCCGCCGCCAGCTGGACAAGGTCTGACCGGGCTCTGACTCAGGCCCGGACCGGGCCCGACCCGGGCCTGGAGGGTGACATCCGCCATTCCGCCCCGATACCGGTAAAAGGGCCGCGCGGCTACGTATATGCTCCGCCCGCACCACGACCCGGAGGGACGTACACCGCATGGCCGACGACCTCGACGACGACGCCGAAGAGGTGGAGGACGAGGACCCGGAAGAGCCCGAAGATCTCGATGACGAGCTGGTTGACCTCGAGGACGACGACGATGACCTGGTCGGCCTCGATGATGACGCCACCGAACTGGTCGATGACGCCGACCTGGATGACGAGCTGGCCGAGGATGTCGTAGAGGTCCCAGTGGCCCGCCCCGAGGCGGAGGAGGACGAAGAGGACGAGGACGAGGAACTCCTCGATGAGGATGTCGAGGCCAGCCTGGACGTGATCCTCAAGGAGCGCCTGGTCGTCCAGGAGGAGGAAGAGGACGAAGACGACGAGGCTCCCGACGCCGATGACCGCTCGGAGGCCTCCGGCAAGGTCCTGCCCAAACAGCCGGATGAGTTCGTCTGCCAGTCCTGCTTCCTGGTCAAGCACCCCAGCCAGCTGGCCGACCCGGCCAAGATGTACTGCCGGGACTGCGTCTGAGCGCCGGCTGAGGTGACCTGGTCGAAGATCCTGGTCGGTACCGATGGCACGGAACGGGCCGGCCGGGCCGTGATCCACGCTGCCCAGTTGGCGGCGGCCGTGGCCGCCGAGTTGACCATCGTCACCGCCTACGGGTCGGCGCCCAAGGAAAAGGCCGAGGCCGCTCCCGCCGAGCTGGCCTGGACGGCCACCGCCGCCGCCGAGGCCGAGGACATCGCCCACCAGGGGGCCGACTCGGCCCGTTCCAGCGGAGCCACCCAGGTGCGGACCCGTACGGTCAACGCCGACCCCGCCGATGGACTGGTTCAGGTGGCCGAGGACATCTCCGCCGATCTCATCGTGGTGGGTTCCAAGGGCATGACATCTTCGCTCCGCTTCATCACCGGCAGCGTCCCCAACGAGTTGTCCCACCACGTGCAGCGGGATCTGCTTATAGTCCGCACCGACTGATCCGAGCCCCGGATCCGGCTGCGGAGTCGAGGGAGACGGCGGCAGGGGACTAGCTTCTCGGCCCGTGACCGAGGAGCGCAGCCCCCTTGAGGTGGCCCTGGACCTGTTCGTATTCGCCCCGGTCGGGATCCTTCTCACTCTGACCGAGGATCTCCCCAAGCTGGTGGAGAAGGGCCGGGGCCGGATCGAGTCCCAGCTCGGCATGGCCAGGATCATGGGGGAGTTGGCCGCCCCGCAGCTCCAGACCGAGGCCACCAAGCTGGTCAAGGGACTCCTGGACCGCGTCCCCGCCCCCGGGCCGCCGCCGGCCGCCTCCCGGCCGGTGACCCCGTCGGTCGACGTCCCCGTGGTCCCCGCCAAGTCGGCCCCTCCGACCTCACCGACCTCACCAGCCAGGGCGTCGGCCTCGGCGGCTCCGGTCCCTCCCGTGGCGCCGACGTCTGCGTCGGCTCCGGTAAGTCCTGCGGCCCCCGGGGCTTCGGCCAGCCCGGCCGGCCTGGCCATCCCGGGCTACGACAGCCTCTCGGCCATGCAGGTCGTCTCCCGCCTGACCGGCCTGAGCCGGCCCGAGCTCGAGGCGGTGCGCAGCTATGAGGAGGCCCACCGCCACCGTAAGACGATCATCCACCGGGCCGACCAGCTCCTGACCGAAGCGAGCTGATGGAGGCGGCCCGGGTCGCGCTCCGGGCTGACCTGCCCCGCCTGACCGAGCTGGTCCGGTCCGCCATCGAGGAAGCCGCCGCCCGCCGGGGCGGGGCCGAGCTGGTGGGGGCCTGGTCGGTGGCGGGCGAGAGCCTCCTGGAAGAGGCCCTTGTGTCCTGCCTGACCGATCCGGCCCGGGGCGTCTGGGCCGGTACCGTCGACGACCAGGTCATGGGCCTGTCGGTGGCCAGCGGCCGGGAGGGTCAATCTGGCAAGCTGCATCTCTTTTTCGTGGAGCCGGGGGCGCGTGGGGTGGGAGTGGGGGAGGCCATGCTCGAGGACGTAGCCGGCTGGCTCCGGGAGAGGGGCTGCACCGGCCTGGATGTCCCGGTACTGCCGGGGGACAGGGACACCAAGCAGTTCTTCGAAGGAGCCTCCATGGTGGCCCGCCTTCTCGTCATGCACCGGTCCCTGTGATGAGGCCCGAGATCTGTGTGGGGGCCGTGGTGGTGGACGACGAGCGGCTTCTCATGATCCGGCGCGGCCACGGTCCGGCGGCGGGGGAGTGGTCCGTGCCGGGCGGGCGGGTGGAGGTCGGGGAGACCCTGGCCGAGGCAGTGGTGCGCGAGGTCATGGAGGAGACCGGCCTCGAGGTCGTCTGTGATGACCTGTTGGGCTGGGTCGAGCGCATCAGTGACGAGGATCACTTTGTGATCCTCGACTTCCGGGCCAGCTTGCTCGGCGGCGCCGATGAGCCGACCGCAGGCGATGATGCGGCCGAAGCCGCCTGGGTGCCCCTACACCAGGTGAGTGATCTGGCCCTGGTGGAGGGGCTGGCCGAGTTCCTCAGTGACCACGGGGTGCTTCAACTCTTCGCCTGACCCCGCCGTCGATCGGGCCTCAGCGGCCCTTCCATTGCGGAGCGCGCTTCTCGATGAAGGCCCGCGGACCCTCCCCGAAGTCCTCGGTCTGGGCAACCCGCATGAAGGCCTCGTTGGTCTGCTTCCACAGCGTCGCATCGTCGCTCGACTGGGCCGCCAGAACGATGTTCCGGCTCTCCCGAACAGCCAGGGGAGCATTGGCGCAGATGCGTCCGGCCAGGCCGATAGCGGCCTCCAGCGCCTCACCCGGCTCGACCAGCTCGTTGATCAGCCCGAGGGCATAGGCCCGCTCGGCCGGGATGGGATCGCCAGTGAGAGCCAACTCCATGGCCACGTTGCGGGGGATCGCCCGGGGGAGTCGGAACAACCCGCCGGCCGCCGCCACCAGGGAGCGCTTCACCTCGGGCAGGCCGAAGGCGGCCTTGGTCGAGGCCACCACCAGATCACAGGCCAGGACGATCTCGCAGCCTCCGGCGAAGGCCGGGCCGTCCACCGCCGCGATCAGGGGCTTGGTCCGCTCCCGGGTCACCACGCCACCGAATCCGCCCCGTTGGGTCGAGATCGATCCGGCCTGGCCGGAGGCGATGGCCTTGAGATCGGCGCCGGCGCAGAAGACCGACCCTTCCCCGGTGATGATGCCCACCCAGGCGTCGTCCTCCGCCTCCAGGCGGTCCAGGGCGGCCTCGATGCCGGCCGCCACCTCGGCGTTGACGGCGTTGCGGGCCTCGGGGCGGCGAATGGTGATGATCGCGGTCTGACCGCGCTTCTCGTAATCGATCATTCTCGGAACTTACTCAGCCGGGTCGGCTGCGGTCCCGTTGGCGGCCGACTCACCCTCCGGCTCGGCAGTGGTCGGCGGCGCCTCAGTCACAGTTTCCGCGGCGTCGGCCGGGGCCGCCGATGACGGCGGTGGGGGCGGCACCGGACGTGAACCCCGCTGGGGACGCGGGGGGCGGGCGGGGCGGGCCGTCAGGGACCGGGGCGGCAGGGCGGTAGGTGCCGGCGGCCGGGCCAGCCCCAGCAGCGGGGCCAGAGCCGGAACCTGGCCGGCCGCCTGCCGGGCGGCGGTCAGTAACTCCGGGGGCGCTTGATTGGGCAGGGCCGCCGGCTTGACGCTGCGGCGTACCGGGGAGCCCACCACGGCTTCGAGCAGGTCCGCCCACCGCTCCGGCGCCAGCTCGGCCGTCATGGCCGCTCCGGCCGCCTCGGCCAGCTTCACAGCCAGGTCGGCCGGCAGACGGACGCCCGGGTCGGGCGGCCGGCCGGTCAGGCGCAGGGCCCGCACGAACTTGGACTCGTCCATGGCCGCGGTGATGTCGGTCACCCACGAGGTGCGCTGCGCCTCCACCCGGCGGTGCAGCGCCTCTCTGAGAGTGCTGGCCAGGAGGCGGGTTTCGTCATCGCGAGCGGCCGCTTCGGAACCGGCCACCACTGAGCGCAGATCCCGGATGCTGATCTCATCGCCCATGGCGGCCGCGGCTTCGGCCCGGTCCCTCCACTCGGCCGTCTTGAGCCGGGGCAGCAGGTCCTCGGCAATGGCCAGGATGGGGCCGGTGCTCACCGGGGGCCGGCCTTCGGCCTTGGCCTTCTCGGTCTCGGCGGCCAGAGCCTGGCGCACGGCCGGCAGCCCGCCGCGCAGCACCTGCTGGGCGATGGGGAGATGCTCGGGCTCCACCGTCTGCAGGATGGCGTCGCGATGGGTTGAACCCGGCGTCAGTCGCTTCGGAGCCGGGCGGGACGGGGGGCCAGAACCGGCCCCAGTCCGGGCCGGGCGTCCGCCTTCCCGAGGCGGTCGACCGCCATCGCCCGGGGGCCGGCCGGGAGTGCGGGCATCAGGCCGGCGGGAACGCGACGCGTCCCCTTCGCGACCAGGGCCGCGTCCGGTGTCGGGCCGTCGCTCGGGCCGGCCGGCGTCTCCTTCCGGTCTGGGTCCGCGCTGACCCGCTCCGTCCGGGCGACCGGCGCTGCGCCCGGTGGGCCGGTCGAGCCGGCCGTCGGTCCGGGGTCCGCGCCGCTCGTCCCGGCCGCCCTCACGCCGGGGCCGATCGTCCCGGTCCCGTCGGCCGCCCCCACGGGTCACCAGAGTGGTGATAACCCCCGGGCCGGGGTCCTGGCCCGATCCGATTACCTCCAGCCGGTCGGGTTCGGCGGCCTTCTGCTTGGGCGGGATGACCGAGAGGATGGTTATGCCATCGACGTCGAAATCCGCCTCGGCCTTGAGGACGTCGCCCGCCTTGGCCCCGGTGTACAGGACTCCACCGTTCAGGACTCCCTTGGGCTGGCGGGCGCCTGCGGCCCGCCAGGTCCAGGTCCCATCGTCCCTGGAACTGGTCAACTCGATCTCTATGCGGCGCGACATGACGGAGGGACACGCTATCGGTTGGCCACAGCCACACCCCAGGCCCGACCCCCGATGCACCCAATGACGACTTGTCGACGCTTTGTGGAACCGTCTCTGTCGTCATACTGCCCGCGCACCGCCCGCCGTCGTTCGATAGCCGATAATCCTCGTTATGTAAAGTCGGTAGTTATGTAATCCCAGCGTGCGACATGGATGGGCGCTCTGCCCCGCCGGAAGAAGGGTTGTCGCACCCTGCGAATAGATTGGGGCCTGAGCAGTTCCCGAGGGGCGCAGTTCGGGGTCGGACCCGAGTCCCTGCAGGCGACGTGCACCCGGCCTCCGGGCTCCCTGCGAGCGAGCCGGCTTCCCGTAGGGGCGCACGGCCGGACGCTTTCCCGGCCTCGTCAAGCACGTCTACGGGAGCAGAGATGGCCGATACAGCGTTCGACGCTGCGGAGCACTACCGGGAGTTGGTGGGCGGCTTCTACCGGGAGCTGGTGTGGGAGTTGGGCGAGCATGCTCGACGGCGGGGAACGGCGATCGGTGCGGCAGCCGTCGCTAAGCGGGTCGCCCAGAAATACGGGATCCGGGACGCCGAGGTGGTGCCGCTCCCCCGGTGGAACCGAGCCGAGCTCGAGGGCCATGCGGAGTTTCGGTGGGCTGGCGAGATCGGTCCTGGGGGTCCCAGGTGAGCCGGCCGGGGCGCAACGCTCGGCTACGGAGGTACCACCCGCCCAGTTTGCGGGGCTCCTGGGGCAACGTAGGGGCCGTTTTGGTGGGCCTGGCCGACTTCTCAGGCCCTGGCGGGTCCCGCCTGGGGGCGGGTGCCGGGGCCGGGGGCGGATCGGTCGCTGAGGCCGTAGAGCCCGTCTGCCGGTACTGCGGCGGGGTCCATCGCTCGGCCGCCTGCATCCGGCGGGTCTGCCCAGCGTGTGGCCGGCGGGGTCACCTTCCTAGGCTGTGCGGAGGCGTGCGATGAGTGAACGGGCCTCGGGCAGCCGTCAGGCTGTCTCTCGACTTGATGATGCAACAAAACTTCCCAATCCCAGGTCGGGGGACCTTTCTTGGTGCAAGGTGTTGACACGGCCTCTGAAGTCGTGTTACATCGTCGGACGTGGGCAATGGGCGCAAGGGCGGCAGGACCACGCCGAAGGGGACCGACTCCAATCGGCGCAAGCGTCCGACGCCATCAGTCCCCGGGAGAGCCGGGTCGGGCGGTACCGGTCGAGGACAGGGCCGGTCTCCTGTGCTGCAACCGATCGACTCTCCCGGGCACCCTCAGCCTCTGCGACGGACGGTAGATCCTCCGGTCGTCACCACCTGGGCGAGGGAGGCGGGGCTGTTCCGGGAGCCGCCCACGTGGCCGGCGGGGCACCTGGGCCGTACCAGGGCGCTGCACCAGATCAGACGACTGACCGTGTACCTACGCCAGGGCGAAGGGCTGGTCGGTGATGCTGTCGAGGCCGCCCGTAACGAAGGTGCGACGTGGGCCGACATCGGACTCGCCTTGGGAGTCACCCGCCAAGCTGCTCAGCGCCGGTTCAGCCGACCCGTTGCAACAGCTGCGGGCGACGGTGGCGGTGCTGACCGTCGTGGAGGGCATGGTCGCTGATGCGGTGTCTCGGTGTCATCGAGAGGGCTCGGATAGGACTTCCGTGGCCGACGCTCTGGGCATTCATCGATCGACGCTCTACCGGCGGTTTCCGCTTTCTGAGAGCCACCACTGGTCATCTGCCAGCCGGGCGGCCCGGCGGGCGGAACGATGACCGCCACCGGCAACCGGAACCTGCGCGGGCTCTACGGTCGGTGCCGCCCCACGCAGCCGACCACTCCCCCGCCCGGTTCTCTGCGCCGTTCCTGTCCGTCACGTCAGGTGTCACGTCACACGTCACGCCAGGTGTCACGCCATGAGTCAGGCCCGGTACTGGCGAACGTCCGGCCGCCGACTCTGCGAAGAATGCGGCTCGGCGCCTGTGGTCAACGTCAGGGCTCGGTTTTGCTCCCCTGCTTGTCGGCAGGCTGCCTACCGTCGCAGGAAGCGACAGACCGAGGGGTCCCGGCCATCCTCGTTATGTAAAGTTACCCATCGGTTCAGGCCTGGGCCCCAGGAGGGACCACTCCCCGGGACGGCTACCCTCCCGTCATGGCCGGACGGCGCGGCAGCGACGACGGCCTGGGGCCCGTAGGCCCGGAGCCGTTGGGCGACCGGCTGCGGCGGATGTTCCTGAAGCCGGCCCCGGAGCCTGAGTCGGGTGCAGCCCGAGCACCGGCCCGGCCACCGACCGAGGACGAGTTGGAGGCCCGGGTCGGGTCGATGGACGACCAGGAGCGCCTGCTCGGCGTGGTGGCCGCCCCCCTGGCCGCCCTGATCGGGATCCTGGTGGGTGGGAACGAGATATCCCGGGCCGTCCACAGCCAGGTCTCGACCTACTACAGCCTGCTCGGGGTCCTGGTGGCCCTGTCGGTGGTCATGCTCATCACCGTCCTGCTGCGCAAGCGGATGTATCTCGGGATCGCCCTCGCCCTCTACGGGCTGGCCGTGTTCAATCTCCACTACTGGGGCTTCGGCATTCCCTTCATCCTGGGTGGGGCCTGGCTCCTGGTCCGGGCCTACCGGGCTCAGCGGGAGTACCGGGAGGCCACCGAGGGCCCGAGGGGCTCAGGTCGCGGTGGCGGCCGAGGCGGACCCCGGCCCAGCAAGCGCTACACCCCGCCCACCGGCCGGCCCCGGCGGCCATCCGGCCCGCAGGAGTAGCCCGGCCGCCTTCAGCTGCTCCCCTGGGCGTGGCTCCGGCGCCGGACGGCCAGCACCGCTCCCCCGCCCCAGCTCAGCGCCGATAGCCCCAAAAGCCCGGCCCACACGAAGGCCAGGTCGGAAGTCCGCTCGACAGCCAGTCCGGCCGGCGTGGCCAGGTCCCTCGGATCGGACGGGACCACCACCAGGGCGAGCCGGGACCCCGGAGCCCGCAGCTGGGTGCCCGGGAGCACCTCGGACCAGGTCCGGCCCCCGAGACGGAAGGTGGCCCGGCACGTATAACCGACCCCGTTGCTGCCGCTGCCGCCCAGGAGGCCCTCGCAGCCGGACACCGTGGCCATCACCCGCCGGCCGTCGTGGCGCAACCGGTCGACGCGGGCGTTGGAGAGAATCCCGGATACGACCAGCCCCACCCCTGCCCCCAGCAGGCCGGCCAGCACGACCCAGAACAGGACCCGGCGTAAGGCGGCGGTGTTGACGGCCACCCCGGCCCCCCGGAGGGTGGATGTGGGCTCACCCCCCGCCGGCGTCGGTCCGATGGGCCGATGGTAGAGGCTCAGGTTGGTCCGATCTGCTGTTCACGCGTTGGTAACACAAGTGTGACTTTGCAGAAACCCTTGCTGAGCATCCTGTGGCCACGGCGGGACTCAACCCCCTGCCGTTACCCGGGCGAACCGAGCCAGCGAGGCGGTGCCACCGGGAGCCCATCCGTCGAGAGGAGCTACTCAGCCGTGCACGAACTACTAGGCGCCGCCGTTTCGGTGCCCTATCCCAGTTGGCTGAACACAGGCGATAACACCTGGCAGCTGGTGGCGGCCACCTTCGTCGGCCTCATGAGCCTGCCCGCTCTGGCCGTTCTCTATGCGTCGATCGTCCAGAAGAAGTGGGCCGTCAATGTGCTGGCCATGATGTTCGCCGGCTTCTCCCTCGTGCTGATCGCGTGGGTGCTCTTCTCCTACAAGATGGGCTTCGGCGCCAACTCGGTCGGGAGCGGAGTAACCAACGGAGTGCAGAACCAGCTGACCGGTGTCGGCTGGGTCAAGCACTTCTTCGACAACATGATCGGTAAGCCGGGCGGGATCACCAGCAGCGTCGGTGAACAGGGCCAGGCGGTGTCGGCGGCCAACACCGCCATTCCGTTCCACTTCCCCACCACCACCCTGGCCTACTTCCAGTTCGTCTTCGCCGCTATCACTCCCCTGCTGTTCATGGGCAGCGTGCTGGGCCGGATCAAGTTCAGCGCCTGGTGCCTGCTGGTGCCGCTGTGGTCCACCTGCGTGTACTGCGTCGACGCCTTCCTGCTGTGGGGCGGCGGCTACTTCGCTCAGGAGGGGGCCCTCGACTTCTCCGGCGGATACGTGATCCACATGTCCGCCGGCGTTTCAGGGTTCGTGGCCGCCTGGGTCCTAGGGCCCCGGCTGGCCCGGGACAGACAGAGCGCCATACCCAACAACCTGGTCATGGCGGCGGTGGGAGCCGGCATCCTATGGCTGGGCTGGAACGGCTTCAACGGTGGTGACCCCTACTACGCCGGCGCCGATGCCGCCGCCGCCGTGGTCAACACCAACGTGGCCACGGCTGCCGGGGTGCTGGTCTGGATGGGCATGGACGCATGGTTCTCCAAGTCCAAGAAGCCCACCTTCCTGGGCGGCGTCAACGGCATGATCTGCGGACTGGTGGGCATAACGCCGTGCGCCGGTTGGGTCAACGGCCGGGGTGCGATTTACGTCGGCGTCATCTGCACGGTGATCGTGTGGTTCGCCTGGAACTTCCTTTCCAAGGTGCGCCCGTTCAGCCGGGTCGACGACGCTCTGGGGGTCATCTACACCCACGGCATCGCCGGTTTCTTCGGTGGAATGCTCCTCGGCATCTTCGGGGACCCCAACATGATCGAGTACGGCTGCGGCAAGCTCGACGCCGCCGGGCAGGTGGTGAACACCTCCCAGTCGGCCTACCTGGCCTCCAGTGCCCACTGCACCCCCTTCGGCGTGGCCGGACTCATGTACACCGGCTCGGCCCATCAGCTCTGGGAACAGTTCCGGGCGGCTGTGTGGGTCGTCATCTGGTCGGCCGTGGTTACCTTCTTACTCATGAAGCTGATCGGCCTGGTCCTGCGGGGCGCCCGCTACAAGGACGAGATCCTCGAGATCGGTGACCTGGCCATCCACGATGAGGAGGCCTTTCCGGATGAGCCCCTGGCCCACCGGGTCGGCGGCGGTGGCCCCGGGGCCGGCGCCTTCGCCCTGGCCGGTCTGGGAGCCAGACGAGATACCGCCCCGCCGCCACCACCCCCCGAGAGCACAGACTGACCGAGTCGAGCGAAGAAAAGGGAGCACAACCACAAAATGAAGCTGATCGTGGCAGTACTGAAGCCCTTCAAGCTCGACGAGGTGAAGGAGGCCCTCAAGTCACTCGGCATAGCCGGCATGACCCTGACCGAAGCCCAGGGCTTCGGCCGTCAGCGGGGTCATACCGAGGTCTACCGGGGCGCCGAGTACGAGGTCGACTTCGTCCCGAAGCTGCGGGTGGAGATCCTCGTGAGCGATGACCAGGTGGACGAGGTGGTCGAGTCCATCGTCACCAACGCCGCCACCGGCAGCATCGGGGACGGAAAGGTCTGGGTGATCCCCGTCGAGGCCGTGGTGCGGGTGCGCACCGGTGAAAGGGGCGACGAGGCCCTTTAGCCGGACGGGTGGCCACCGGTACGAGTAGCCGGACCACTCCTCGAGCGGTAGTTCAAATCGAGGGGTGGTCCGGCTCAGCCGGCCTGGACCGAGGCGGGATCGGAGGAAGCCTGGGGAACCCATAGGCCAGCCCCCCAGCCCGACCACCGCCACCACGCCGACGAGGAGGCGTCGGGTCGGCCACCTCTTCCCGCTCACGGCCGGGGAAGCTACCGGGCCGGCCCTCTCGTAGACTGGTCAGGTCGACCATGACCCAAGAGGAGGCCGCCGTGGCTCCGTTCCCGCAGTTCGAGACCGTCGAGGAAGAGCGTCTCTACCGGAAGCAGCACCTGGCCGCCGCCTACCGCATGTTCTCCAAGTGCGGCTTCGATGAGGGCGTGGCCGGCCACATCACCGCTCGCGATCCCGAGTTCCCCGACCGTTTCTGGCTCAACCGCTTCGGCCAGCACTTCGGTCAGATCAAGGTCTCCGACCTCATCTGCGTGGATCACACCGGCACGGTGGTGGAGGGGGACGGTCCGGTCAACCAGGCCGCCTTCGCCATCCACTCCCAGGTCCACGCCGCCCGGCCCGACGTGGTGGCCGCCGCCCACTCCCATTCCACCTACGGGCGGGCCTGGTCGACCCTGGGCCGCCTGCTCGACCCCATCACCCAGGACGTCTGCGCCTTCTACAACGACCACGCCGTCTTCGATGACTACACCGGGGTGGTCCTCGACGTGGAGGAGGGCAAGCGGATCGCTCATGCCCTGGGCGAGAACAAGGCCGCCATCCTGCGCAACCACGGACTCCTGACCGTCGGCCACTCCGTGGATGAGGCGGCCTGGTGGTTCATCACCATGGAGCGCTCCTGCCAGGTCCAGCTCCTGGCCGAGGCGGCGGGCCAGCCCGTCTTCATCGACGCCGACCAAGCCGAGACGACGGCTGGCCAGGTGGGCGGGCACTTCGCCGGGTGGTTCAGCTTCCAGCCCCTCTACGACCGGATCGTGGCCGAACAGCCCGACCTGTTGGACTGAACCCTCCGGGGCGCCAGGTCGGCCGCCGGCCGGCATCCCAGGCCGGGGCGGGATTGGACAGTCGGCCCGATTAGTGACGTCATGTCCTTTAGTGGGCCCTATAGCCGGCCGATGTATTCCGGGCATGGCGAATCGGCCCGGGGCGCTCCAGATCGCCCACCCCCTTCTGCGCCTGCCCGGCTGGGCATCGGAGCCCGGTAGCTCGGACGTCCTCTCCGCTCGGGTCCTCGGGCGCATCTCCTCCGCTCTGTTCGTGCTGTGCGGGGCCCTGGTAGGCGTCATGGCTCCACTGCTGCCGTTCCAGGTCGGGGCCTCCCGCTGGGGTCTACTGGGCGTGGGCGTGGCCGCCGTCGTGGCCGGGGCGGTCATCTGGTTCCTGCCCTGGAACCGCTGGGGCCGCCCGGCCACCATCGCCTTGGTCCCGGTGGCCATGACCCTGGTCGGCTGGCACAACTACTTCACCGGCTATGACGGCTACCTCTACGGCCTGTTCTTCATGGTCATCTTCGTGTGGATCGGGCTGGGCCACCCCCAGGGATGGTCCCTGTACTGCACCCCCATGCTGGCGGTGGCCTACCTGTTGCCGATGGCCTTCGGCGGCCATCACCCCGCCATCGCCTTCGGATCGGCCGGCTACGCCCTGCCCGCCTGTGTCCTGACCGGGGAAACGGTGAGCTGGGTCTCCAGCCGGCTGCGCCGGGCCGAGTCCGCCCTGCGGTCGAGTGAGGAGCGCTTCCGCTCCCTGGTCGAGGAGTCGGCCGACGTGGTGGTGGTCTTCGACCCCCAGGCCCTGGTCACCTACGTCAGCGCCTCGCTCAGGTCGGTCCTGGGCTACGCCCCCCAGGACTGGATCGGTCAGTCCCCGGCCGAATACCTCAATCCCGCCGACCGCGACCTGCTGGGCCGCCGCTGGGGGGACATCATCCGGTCTCCGGACACCATCGCCCGGGCCGACGTGAGAGTGGTGGCCGCCGACGGCAGCTGGCGGTGGTGTGCCCTGGTGCTCCGCAACCTCCTGGCCGATCCCTCCATCGAAGCGGTGGTGGCCAACTTCACCGACATAACCGAGCGGGTCCAACTCGAGGTCCAGCTCCGCCACCAGGCCTTCCATGACCCGCTCACCAACCTGGCCAACCGGGTCCTGCTGGCCGACCGCATCGGTCACGCCCTGGCCCGCTCGGAACGCAGCCGGGACGAGGTGGCCGTCATCCTCTTCGACCTGGACGGCTTCAAGACGGTCAATGACAGTCTGGGCCACTCCGTCGGGGACCTCCTTCTGCAGAAGGTCTCCGAGCGGCTGTCGGCCAACCTCCGCTCCGGGGACACGGCGGCCCGTCTGGGCGGGGATGAATTCGCCGTGCTGGTGGAGGGCGGCGATGCCTTCAGCCGGGGCCGGGTCCTGGCCGACCGGCTCATCACGGCCCTGGGATCACCGCTGTCGCTGCCGGGGCGCGAGGTGGTGGTGAAGGCCAGCTTCGGGTTGGCGGTGCCCGATCCGGACCACGCCACCTCGGCCGAGGAGCTTCTCCGCAACGCCGATGTGGCCATGTACCGGGCCAAGGCGGCCGGTAAGGGCGGTCTGGCCATCTTCGAGGCCCATATGCACGCCGCCGCCCTGGCCCGCCTCGAGCTTGACGCCGAGTTGCGCAGCGCCCTGGCCCAGAACCAGTTCGTGCTGCACTATCAGGCCCTGGTGGGCCTCCCCCACTGGCGCCTCGAGGGAGTCGAGGCCCTCATCCGTTGGAATCACCCGACCCGCGGCCTACTGGCTCCGGCCGAGTTCATCACCGTGGCCGAAGAGACGGGTCAAGTGGTGGAGATCGGCCAGTGGGTGCTCGACACGGCCTGTTCCCAGCTGGCCGCCTGGCAGGTCTCGGGCGGGCCGGCCCGGATGTCGGTCAACCTCTCGGCCCGTCAGCTGACCTCACCCGGATTCATCGACGGGGTGGCAGCCGCCCTGGCCGCCAGCGGCGCCGACCCGACCCGCCTGACCCTGGAGCTGACCGAATCGCTGCTGATGTCCGACACCGTCACGGTTCAGTCCGTTCTCGACGCTTTACGCCGGCTGGGGGTCCGCATCGCCCTGGATGACTTCGGAACCGGGTATTCCTCGCTCAGCTACCTGCACAAGTTCCCCATCGACAGTCTGAAGGTGGACAAATCCTTCGTCGACGGCCTGGGCACCTCGGAAGGTGACGCTTCCGTGGTGGCGGGCATCGTGGGGCTGGCCTCGGCCCTGGGCCTGATCGTGGTGGCCGAGGGCGTCGAAACGGCCGTGCAGGCTCAGATGCTGGCCGAACTGGGTTGCGAGATGGCCCAGGGCTTCTTCTTCGGCCGCCCCATGCCGGCCGAAGACCTGACCCGGCACTGGTTCGTCGCCCCTCACCAGCTCAACGGGTCGGAGCCAGTCGAAGCCCATCGGCTATCGCCGTCCGTATGAAGTCGACGGCATCACGCCGGCGGGCGATCGGGGTCCGATAGGAGGTTCCCCGGCCCCGCCTCCGGAGTCGGAGGGCCTCATCCAGGATGTCGTGCCAGGCCGGGCCGAAACGGCGGGCGGCGTGGCGGGCGGCCTCCTCCTTGGTGGTCACGTCACCGGTTGCGAGGCTGTAGTGCAGCCGGGCCACGCCCAGCACGCCCCATCGGACCCGACGGCCCGACAGGGCCCCGGGCCAGACCGAGCGAGCGTAGGAATCGACCCAAGGGGTCCAGTAGGTCACCAGGTTGGTGGCGGCCCAGCGGGTCAGGTCCCCGCCGTCGACGGTCACACCCAGTTCCTGGGGATCAGGACCGCGGAAGGCCAGGCCGCGGCGTCTCAATATGAAGAGGTCGGCGGGGCTGGGCTCGTGGTCGTACTCGGTGCGGATCTCCCCTTGGTTGACCAGGACCCGTACCTGGTCGCTGACCGGCACCGGGCCCGGATGCAGATCCCCCTCCGGGAGATAGACGCCGCGGAGGTCGGGCCGGCCCCGCCCGCCGGACAGGCCGGCGTGAACCCGGCGCAGGACGGCCAGGTCCTCTCCCACCGGCGGCCGGGAGGCCAGGGCGATGAAGTCGACGTTGCTGATGCCCTCCCGGTAGCCGTCCAGCGCCAGCGAGCCGACCAGGTACAGCCCGGTGACGAGGCCGGGGGCCCCGGCGTCCAGCTCGGCCATCCACTGTCCGCACAGCTCTCGGACGAGACTCGGCACGGGCATGGTCGCATCATGTCGCCTCGGGGGGGTGGCCGCGGCGGGCGATTGACCCCGGTCCGTCCCGTGCACAAGCATCCCGGCATGGACCGGCCCCTGCGCTTCGGCATATTCCTCGCCCCCTTCCACCCCTCGGGCCAGAATCCCACCCTGGCCCTGGAGCGGGACCTGGAGCTGATCACCCGCCTGGACGAGCTCGGCTACGACGAAGCCTGGTTCGGAGAGCACCACTCGGCCGGCTACGAGATCATCGCCTCCCCCGAGGTCTTCATAGCCGTGGCCTCACAGCGCACCAAGCACATCAAGCTGGGGACCGGAGTCAGCTCCCTCCCCTACCACCACCCCCTCATCCTGGCCGACCGGATGGTGCTGCTCGATCACCTGACCCGGGGCCGGGTGCTCTTCGGCGTCGGCCCGGGGGCCCTGCCCTCCGACGCTTTCATGATGGGTATCGACACCCAGCGCCAGCGGGAGATGATGGAGGAGTCCCTGGAGGCCATCCTGGCCCTCCTGGACGGATCCGAGCCCGTCAACCGGGAGACCTCCTGGTTCAGCCTGCGCGACGCCCGGCTCCAACTGCGCCCCTACACCCACCCCCGCTTCGAGGTGGCCGTGGCCGCCCAGGTCTCCCCGGCCGGGCCCCGGGCCGCCGGCCGCTTCGGCTGCAGCCTGCTGTCCCTGGGGGCGACCAACCGCGGTGGCTTCGACGTACTGGGATCCCACTGGCAGACCCTGGAGGAACGGGCCGCCGAGTTCGGCCAGACGGTGGACCGGGCCAACTGGCGTCTGGTCGGACCCATGCACATCGCCCCCACCGAGATCCAGGCCCGGGCCGAGGTCGCCTATGGCCTGGCCGATTGGATCGACTACTTCCGCAACGTGGCCGCCCTGCCCCTGGCTCCGGAGTCGGATGACCCCGACCAGCTGGTCGAGGCCATCAACGGCTCGGGCCTGGCCGTGATCGGAACCCCGGAGATGGCCGTGGCCCAGATCGAGCGCCTCCAGACGCAGTCGGGTGGCTTCGGCACCTACCTGTTCATGGCCCACGACTGGGCCGATCCGGCCGCCACCAAGGCCTCCTATGAGCTCTTCGCCAAGGAGGTCATGCCCCGGTTCCAGGGCTCGGCCCAGAGGGCCGTCGAGTCCCGCAACTGGGCGGCCGAGAACCGCCCCGCCTTCATCGGCGCCGCCACCACCGCCGTCATCGGGGCCATCCAGTCCCACCACACCGAGAAGGCCGAGAAGGAGGCCAAGCAGGGGGCCCCCAGCACCTGAGCCGCCCGGCGGGGGCCGGTCAGGGCCGGGCGTCGTAGGTGGGAATCAGCTGGCGCGCAGCCCGGGCCTCGTCCACCCGGCCCACCGGCGTGGTGCGGGGGGCGGCGTGGGCGTCGTCCAACCCGCCCTCGGTGCCCGCCGCTTCAGCAATTCGCTCCAGCGCCGCCGCCAACTCCTCCAGGGTCTGGGGGCTTTCCGTTTCGGTCGGCTCGATCATGAGAGCCTCGTCCACGATCAACGGAAAATAGACCGTCGGTGCATGGAAGCCCTCCTCCAGCAACCGCTTGGCCACGTCGAGGGCCCGCAGGCCGGTCCGTTTCTTGAGTGACGACGTGGATGCCACGAACTCGTGCATGGACGGCCGGTCGAAGGGGATGTCGTAGGTCCGCGACAACCGCTGGCGCAGCCAGTTGGCGTTGAGCACGGCGGCGTCGGCCACCTGGCGCAGCCCGTCTCCCCCGTTGGCCAGGATGTAGGCATAGGCCCGGGCCAGAACCAGGGCATTTCCGTGCCAGCCGTGGACCCGGCCGATGGACCGGGGCGGCATGGCCCAGCCGTAGGCGTCCCCGGTGGCATCGGCGTCCTCGGGGGCCCGGCGGACGGGCCGGGGTCCGGGCAGGAACGGAACCAGTCGGGGTGACACCGCCACCGGGCCGGCCCCGGGACCGCCCCCGCCGTGGGGGGTGGCGAAGGTCTTGTGCAGGTTCATGTGGACGATGTCGAAGCCCATGTCCCCCGGACGGGTGACCCCGAGGATGGCGTTGAGGTTGGCCCCGTCGTAGTAGAGCAGGCCGCCGACCTCGTGCACGGCGGCGGCCATCTCCACGATGTCCTCCTCGAACAGGCCCAGGGTGTTGGGATTGGTGAGCATGATGCCGGCGACTTCTTCGTCGAGGACGGCCCGCAGGGCGGCCAGATCGACACAGCCCCGGGCGTCGGAGGGAACGGTCGTCACCTCGTAGCCACCCAGGGTCACCGACGCCGGGTTGGTGCCGTGGGCCGAGTCAGGGATGATCACCCGGCGGCGCTGCCGCCCGCCCTGTTCGTGCCAAGCCCGCATCAGCAACAGGCCGGTCAGCTCCCCCGCCGCCCCCGCCGCCGGCTGCAGGGTGGCGGCGGCCATGCCGGTGATGGCGCAGAGCGCCTCCTCCAGCCGCACCAGCAGTTCCAGCCAGCCCTGGGTCAGCGAGGCCGGGGCGCCGGGGTGGACCCGGGTCAGCCCGGGCAGGCCGGCCACCTCATCGCAGACCTTGGGGTTGTACTTCATGGTGCAGGACCCGAGGGGATAGGCGCCCAGGTCGACGGAGTACTGCCGATGGGAGAGCCGGGTGTAGTGGGCCACCAGGTCGCGCTCGGACACCTCGGCCAGCGGCACCGGCTCCTCCCGGCGGAAGGCGTCCGGAACCAGCTCCTCCGCTCCCCACTCCGGCACACCGGTGTCCCGGAACGACCAGGAGCGCCGGCCCGGGTGGGAGAACTCGAAGATGGTCGGCTCGTGCTCCCGCCCGATCAGCGGGGCGCTCGCCGAGCGGCCCGCCCCGGGGGTGGTCGCCCCGGGGGTGGTCGCCCCGGAGTCGTCGCCGCGGCCGGCTGGACGGGCGCTCATCGGACCGCCTTTTCGAGGGCGGCGGTAAAGGCATCGATCTGAGCCCGGGTCCGCCGCTCGGTCACCGCCACCACCAGGCAGCCCTCGTAGGGGCTGTCCTCGAAGCCTTCACCGGCGGCCAGGCCGGCCAGAAAGCCCTCTTCGGCCATCCTCTCGATCAGGACCGGGGCCGGCACCGGGGTGCGCACGGTGAACTCCCGCAGTACCGGCGCCGGGGCGGCCGGCTCGACCCCTTCGATGCCGATCAGGGCCTCCCGGCAGTAGCGGGTGCCCCGGGCACAGCGCAGGGCCAGCTCCCGCAGGCCGCTGGTGCCGAGCCAGGCCAGCTGGATGGCGGCCGTGACCGCCATCAGGGTCTGGTTGGTGCAGACGTTGGAGGACGCCTTCTCCCGGCGGATGTCCTGCTCCCGGGCCCGCAGGGTGGTCACGTAGGCCCGCCGGCCCTCGGTGTCCACCGTCTCACCCACCAGGCGGCCGGGCAGCCGGCGGACCAGGGACGGCCGGCAGGTGAACAGCCCCAGGTACGGGCCACCGAAGCCCAGCGACATCCCCAGGGCCTGGCCCTCCCCCACCACCACATCCGCCCCCAGCTCGCCCGGGGTCCGCAGCAGCCCGGCGCTGACCGGATCGGAGGCCACCAGCAGGAGGGCCCCGTGGGCGTCGGCCACGGCCCGGGCCGCGTCCAGTTCCTCCAGGCAACCCAGGAAGTTGGGGGTCTGGACCAGCAGGGCGGCCGGGGCCTCGTCACCGGCGGTATCCGGCCAGGATGTCACCCCTCCCGCCAGCGGTGCCTCGATGACGCGGTGGCCGGTCCCCACCGCAAAGGTGGCGATGGCCTGGCGCCAGTGGGGATGCAGGCCCTGGGAGACCCACACCGTCTGACGGCCGGCCTGGGCCACGGCCACATTGACCGCCTCCACGCAGGCACTGGCTCCGTCGTAAAGGGAGGCGTTGCTGACCTCCAGACCGGTCAGGCGGCAGAGCATGGTCTGGAACTCGAACAGGGCCTGGAGGACGCCCTGGGCCACCTCGGGCTGGTAGGGGGTGTACGCGGTCACGAACTCGGAACGCCCGGCCAGAGCCCTGGTGGCAGCCGGGATGTCATGGTCGTAGGCGCCCCCGCCGGCGAAACACACCAACTCGGCGGCCCGGTTGGCCCCGGCCAAGCCGGCCAGGGTGTCCAGGACATCGGCCTCGGCCAGCCCGGGGGCGAGGTCGAGCCCGCCGGCCAGGCGGAGGGCGGCCGGCACGGCCGAATACAACTGGTCGACGTCACCGAGGCCGAGGAAACCCAGCATGGACTCGATCTCCTCGGGGGTGTGGGGTACGTACCCGGCCACGGACTTCAGCCCCTCCCGCCCACGAAGGGCATCTTCACAACCCGGGCGGGCGCCGGACGGCCCCGCATATCGACCTCGACCTCGGCTCCCGGTCCGACCTCGGGAGGCAGGAAGGCCATGGCGATGCCGGTGCCGAGCACCGGGGAGAAGTTGCCACTGGTCACCTCACCCTCCAACTGGCCCGACTCACCCGGCGCCCGCACCCCGTAGCCGGCCCGAGGCGGCTGGCGGCCTTCGACCACCAGGCCCCGGAGACGCCGGTTAGGACCCCGCCGGCGCTCGGCCTCCAGGGGAGTGCGGCCTCGGAAGTCACCCTTGTCCCAGCCCACCACCCAGCCCAGCCCGGCCTGGAGCGGAGTGATCCCGGGGCCGAGCTCGTGGCCGTGAAGGGGCAGGCCCGCCTCCAGGCGCAAGGTGTCCCGTGCCCCCAACCCGGCCGGGGTGGCGCCGGCGTCCACCAGGGCGTCCCAGAACGCCTCGGCCGCTTCGGCCGGGACGGCGCACTCCACGCCGTCCTCACCCGTGTAGCCGGTGCCGGCCGTGGTGATCTCGACCCCCCGCCACTGGAACCGGCCCACCCGGAACCGGGGAGTGCCGGCCGCCTCCGGGGCCACCGCCTCCATCAGACGGCGGGCGGCCGGTCCCTGGACGGCCAGCACCGCCCGCTCAGCGGTGACGTCGGCTCCGCCGATGGCCGCCACCACCCGCTCGGTGTTGGAGGCGTTGGGCATCACGTCGAATCGATCGGCTTCGACCCACCACACGATGATGTCGTCCAGCACCGAGGCGTCGGCCTCGTCGAGCAGGTGGGTGTACTGGGCCTGGCCCGGACCGATCCGGCCCAGGTCGTTGGTCAGCGCCGACTGCAGGGAGGCGAAGGCCTCCGGCCCCTGGATGCGCACCGTGCCCAGATGGCTGACGTCGAAGACGGCCACCGCGCTGCGGCAGGCCTGGTGCTCGGCCAGCGTTCCGGCCGGATAGGAGAGGGGCATCTCCCAACCGCCGAAGTCGACCAGCTTGGCTCCGGCCCGCCGGTGCGCCGCGTCGAGGGGCGACCTGCGGGCTCCGTCCACTGCGGTCAGGCTAATGGCCCCGGGATGCCATCAGGTCCACCCGGACCGGAGGACTCCGGCTTTTTCGTCCTGCGCCGAGATGTGCCCGGCGAGGGCGGTCGGGGGGCCGCTAGCGGTCGGTGCCGGTGCGCCGGGCGGGCTCGGCCGTCGCGCCCCGGGGTCCGGGCCGGGCCGCCGGCAGGCTGGTGATGGCGGCGTCCAGTTCGGACACCACCCCGTCGAGAGCCAGGACGTTGAGGACACCCTGGCCCCCCTTGAGCAGGTCGATGATCTCCTCGCCCGAGCGGACCAGCACCGAGCTGCCCTCCCCCAGCACCAGGTTGGCGCTGGCCACGTCCTCGCCCATCCCGTCCCGCAGGCACAGCAGGGCCCGGCGGGCGGACTGGAGGGACAGGCCGGCATCGAGCAGGCGCTTGATGACCTTGAGCTCGACCAGGTCCTGGTAGGAGTAACGCCGCTGGCTGCCACTGCCCTTGGCCTCACTGATGGACGGGCGCAGCAGATCGGTGCGGGCCCAGTAGTCCAGCTGGCGGTAGGAGATTCCCACGATGGAACAGACCTGCGGACCCCGGAATCCGTCATCCGGACCAGCCGCCGCCGCCGATCGTTGACTGGAATCCCGGCCGGTCCCGTCCTCGCCCATCAGGCTCTGCTGGGTCATGAGCCCCTCCTCACATCGGCGTAGTTACGCTGATGTGAGACAGATTAGCGCCTACCGACCGGGCCGGCCAGGGGCGACGGCACCACCGGTTCAGGCGAAGTCCTCGGGCCGGACGGCCTGGATGAATTCGCGGAAGTGCTCGACCAGCTCCTCGGGCTCTTCCGCCTCCAGGTCGTCCTCATCCTCGGAGTCGGTCTGCAGAACGATCCCCTCTGCCTCCAGGAGGTCATCGTCTATGTACATCGGGGTGTGGGTCCGCAGGGCCACCGCTATCCCGTCCGAGGGCCGGCAGGACACGGTCACGGCGTCGCCCTTGACATCCAGGTGCATCTCGGCCAGGTAGGTCTTGTCCCTCAACTCGGTGATGACCAGGCGCTCCAACCGGGCCGACAGGCTGCCCAGCAGATCCCGGATCAGGTCGTGGGTCAGTGGCCTCTCGGGCACGTGGCCCTCCAGCACCAGGGCGATGGCCCGGGCCTCGGCCGGGCCGATGAAGATCGGCAGGGTCCTCAACCCCTCTTTCTCCTGGAGGAGGACAACCGGATTCTTGGTCTGCAGGTCAACTTGGACGGCGCTCAGCTGAACCTCGACCATAACTTGAGCCTACCGCTCGCGACCCGGCGCTCGTAGGTCGTCGACCCGGTCCGGCCCGGTCATCCATCAGCCTCCGGTGAGATCGCGCAGAGCCATCCGCAGCAGGGACCGGCGCAGCCGCTCGCCCAGGGCGGAGAGGTTGTGGACGGTCTCCACCGCCTCCTGGCGGGAGCGGGGATTGCGCTGTTTGAGCAGGGGCGTCACGATCTGCTCGAAGAACCCGGCCTCCCGCTCGGCCGCCGTCTTGTACATGCGCAGGTGGCGGGCCTCGACCCCGAATTGGGACAGCTCGGCGGCCAGATGGGCCACGGCGGTGGCATCCGAGTCGTAGTACACCGTGCCCGCCACCGACCGCCCGGAAATCAGGCCGAACCGCTCGAGTTCTCGCGCCTCGGCTGCCGCCAGACCGGTGCGGGCCAGGAGCTCCTCCAGGGTCAGGCTGACGGCCTCCTCGGCCGGGTCATCGGGACGGTCGGGAGCGGGAACGGGCAGCCGGGCGGCGGCGGGGGGCAGGGATGGGGATCGCGAGGGCCGGGCCGGGGGTGCAAGGGCGGCCGGAGTGGCCGGGGTGGTGGCGGGCTCGGGAGCGACCGGCGCCGGAGCTGGCGCCGGCTCCGGGGTGGTCGCCTGGTCGGGCCCGGCAGCCCCGGCCTCGGCCGCCTCCTCCGAGGCCGGCACCAGGCGGTCCTTGATCACCTTTAGTGGGAGGAAGTGCTCCTTCTGCTGTAGGAGAATCCACCGCAGCCGGTCCACATCCGGGGGGTAGAACTTCCGGTATCCGGAAGGGGTACGTTCCGGATCGAGCAGGCCCTGGCTCTCGAGGAAGCGGATCTTCGAGATGGTGACGTCGGGGAACTCGTCCTTGAGGAGGTTGAGCACGTCCCCTATGGACAGGTAGGACCGCTCGGTCATCGGCGCCGTGGCCGGTCAGTCCTCGGGCGGGCCGGCCAGGAAGACCAGCTTGAACTTTCCGATCTGCACCTCGTCCCCGTTGTCGAGACGGGCATCTTCGATGCGCTCCCGGTTCAGGTAGGTCCCGTTGAGCGAGCCCACGTCACGCACGGCGTAGCCGTCGCTCTGCCGGACGATCTCGGCGTGGCGGCGGGACACGGTGATGTCGTCCAGGAAGATGTCACTCTCGGGGTGGCGGCCGACGTGGGTGGTCTCCTGGTCGAGGACGAAACGCGAACCGGCGTTGGGGCCGCGCTTGACCACCAACATGCCCATTCCCTCCACCAGAGCGGGGATCTGGACGCTGACCTCCTCCTCGACCGGCTCCCCCGCACTCGACACAGGGGCGAAGACCAGGGTCCTGTCTTCGCTAGAGGCCGGTTCGAGAACGGCACCGCAGGATGAGCAGAAGTTGGCGCCCGCCGGATTGCGGTGCCCGCACTGGTTGCAGAACACCCTTTCAAGCTACCCGCTCCCGGCCCATCGTCCGCAGGAGGAGGCCAAGGCCCGGGCTGGGCCGGTCCCGGGGCGGATGGTTCCCTCAGCCCGAGATCAACTCCGAGTAGGCCGACGCCTCCATGAGCCCTTCCACCGCACCCGGCTCGGTGGGCTCGATGACACATATCCAGCCCTCCCCGTAGGGGTCCTCGTTGAGCCTCTGCGGGGTGTCGGACAACTCGGTGTTGACCTCCACCACCCGCCCCGAGACGGGGGCGTAGACATCCGAGACCGACTTGGTCGACTCGACCTCCCCGATGGCGGAGCCGGCCTGCACCTCGGTGCCCGGCTCGGGCAGCTGGACGAAGACAACGTCCCCCAGAGCGTCCTGGGCGTAGTCGGTGATGCCGATGCGCACCCGGCCGTCATCGAGCAGAGCCCACTCGTGATCCTGGGTATAGCGCCGGCCCTCGGGCACGTTCATGGCCGGGACCCTAATACTCCCGGAGCCCGGCCCGAGGCGGTTCAGCGCAGCATCTGGCGGATGCGACGGGACATCTCCTGGGCCCGGGTCGAGGCCTCCCGGGCGCTGTCGGCCTCGGCCCAGACGTGCGTCACCGGGTCCTCGGGATCAGGTAGGACCAGGGCCCAGCCGTCGTCGGTCACGATCTTCACCCCGTCCACCAGCAACAGATCGCTGTCCTTGTGATCCTCCACCAGGGTGCGCATCACCATCCCCTTCTGCTCCCAGGGCGTGACCACCGTCTCGTGGGCCACATGGAAGCGGGGAACCCCGGCGGCCAGCTTGGACAGGCGCAGGCCGGTCGTGGCCAGCATGGCCAGCAGGTTGGCCAGGGCCATCACGGCGTCGAAGGCGGGCATGAAGCGGGGGAAAACGAAGCCCCCGTCCTGGCTCCCGGCGAAGGTGACCGTCCCCGACTGAGCCACCTCGGCCACGTGGGAGCCGGACAACTTGGTCCAGGTCAGCTCGGCCCCGGCGTCGCGCACCAGGGACTCGAAACAGCGGGGTACCGCGGCCGGGAGG
This sequence comes from Actinomycetota bacterium, assembly GCA_027315345.1. Taxonomy (GTDB): domain Bacteria; phylum Actinomycetota; class Acidimicrobiia; order Acidimicrobiales; family JAJPHE01; genus DAHUYE01. The sequence goes on along the minus strand of DAHUYE010000008.1, from coordinate 21,611 downwards.
GCCACCGACGGTTCGGCCTGGGTGGCCAGGACCAGGCCGAGCATGATGTAGAGGGACTCATCGTCGGACAGGACCCTCCCGGCGTCATCGATGAGGACCAGGCGCTCGCCATCCGGGTCCAGCACCGCCCCCACGTGCGCACCCGACGCCCGCACCAGGTCGGCCACGGCCTCGGAGTGGCGCTTGAGATCGAAGCTCAGGGCGCCGGCGGTGGAGGCGTAAGGGTTGACGGCCAGGACGTCGGCGCCCAGCTTGGACAGGACATTGGGCATGACGAAACTGGTGGCCCCATAGGAGTAGTCGAGAACGACCTTGAAGCGGGCCCCCCGGATGGCCTCCAGGTCCACGCTTTCCACCAGGGCGGCGGTGTAATACTCCAGGGCGCGGGGCGGAAAGCCGATGTCGCCCATCTCCGAGGCCAGGACCCGGCGGTAGTCCTCCCGGTAGTAGAGGCGCTCGATCTTGCGCTGGCTGGCCTCATCGATGTCGAGGCCGTTGGCGTCGAGGAAGCGGATGACCACCGACTGGGGGTCGTTGGGGACGAGCCGGACGGTCACTCCGCCCTGGCTGCGGGCGGTACGGACCTGGAACCGGTTGACCGGGACGGTGGCGAGCTCCAGGTCGTCCACATTGACCCCGGCGGCGTTGAGCCCCACCATCACCGCCCGCTTGACGGCCCGGGCCGCCCGGCTGGCATCCCGGGAGGTCGTGATCGTGCTTCCCTTCTTGAGGGTCGAGGCGTAGGCCATCGCCACCCGGGCGGCCAGCTCGGGGGTCACATCGACGTTGGCCAGGCCGGCCACGCCCAGACGGCCGAACAGCGACCGGGCGCCCCTGGATTCCCAGACGATGGAACTGTTGATGACGGCTCCGGTCTCCACCGTCTTGAAGGGGTAGATCTTCACACCAGGATTGACCACGGCATGCTCCCCGACGAAGCACTCGTCCCCGAGGACGACCCCCTCCTCACAGCGGGAGCCGCGCCGCAGATCGCTGGAGCGCCCCAGGATGCAGCCGCGCAGGCGGACGGCGTCGCCCAGATAGACGTGGTCGTGGACCACGCAACGCTCGAGATAGGCCTCACGGCCGACCCGAACGTTGGCTCCGATGACGCTGTAGGCAGCCAGGTGGGCCCCGGCGGACACCCGGCAGTTGTCCCCGATGATGGCCGGCCCGTCGATGCGGGCCCCGGGGTCCACTTCGGCCCCCTCCCCCAGCCAGACGCCTTCGCTCATCCGGAACCCGTCAACCTCGAGTTCGACCTTTCCATCCAGGACGTCCCGGTGGGATTTGAGATAGGCCTCGAGGTTGCCGACGTCCTCCCAGTAACCCTCCGCCACGTAGCCGTACATGGGACAGCCCGCCTCGAGCATGGCGGGGAAAACCTCTCCCGAGAAGTCCACCGGGCGGTCGGGGGGGATGTAGTCGAACACCTCCTGCTCCAGGACGTAGATGCCGGTATTGATGGTGTCGCTGAAGACCTGGCCCCAGGTGGGCTTCTCCAGGAACCGCTCGATACTGCCGTCCTCTCGGGTGATGACGATCCCGAACTCGAGAGGGTTCTCCATCGACTTGAGGCCGATGGTGGCCATGGCGCCGCGCTCCTCATGGAAGCGGACCACCTCGGACAGGTCGATATCGGTGAGAACGTCGCCGGATATGACGAGGAAGCGCTCGTCCAATTCGTCCATAGCATTGCGGACGGAGCCGGCCGTTCCCAGGGGCGTCTCCTCGGTGGCGTAGACCATCCGGACACCGAACTCCGAGCCGTCCCCGAAGTAGGTCCGGATGGTGTTGGCCAGGAAGGCCACCGTCACCACGATGTCGGTGAAACCGTGATCCCGGAGCAGCTTGACGATGTGCTCCATCATCGGCTTGTTGGCCAGGGGGATCATGGGCTTGGGCTGGTTCGACGTCAGCGGGCGCAGGCGGGTGCCCTCGCCCCCCGCCATGATCACGGCCTTCATGGGACCGAAGGTACCCGCACCGCCGCCAGACCACGCCGGGCCGGGCCGACATAGGAGACCAGGGCGGCCCAGGACAGGCCGATGGCGGGGAGGGCGAAGACCCACTCCGCCACGTGGGCCCCTCCTCGCCAGGATGCACCCGAGTGGGCCACCAGAAAGAGCGGAAAGGCGACCATGAGGGCCAGGGTCCCGGCCTTGCCCACCCAGAGGACATCGATGCGAGGGGCCCCCAGAGCCCCGAGGGCGAGCACGGCGGCGGAGATGAGCAACTCCCGGGTTCCCACCACCACACTCAGCCAGACCGGCACGGCCCCGGCCACGGCCGAACAGACCACGGCGGTGGCCACCAGCACGCGGTCGGCGGTGGGGTCCAGGACCTTGCCCAAGGTGGAGACCTGGTGAAAGCGCCGAGCCACGTAGCCGTCGACCCAGTCGGTGGCGCCCAGGACCGCCAGCAGGACGGCGGCGGCGTATGGGCGGTGAGCTCCGAGCAGCAGCCAGCCGAAGACCGGGACACACAGCAGCCGCGCCACCGACACCAGGTTGGGGATGGTCAGGATGCGGTCGGCGCCAGGCTCGGCCGCTTCGACCTCCGGGCCGGGATCCGGCAGCGTCTCTTCGGCCACGCCGGGCAGTCTAGGAATCCGGTCCACCCCGCCATCCCGATGCTCCCCCCGGGCCGGCCCGCTCCAGCTGCGAGCAGGTCGGCTCGGCACAGCAGAACCAGGATTCGGTGAGCCTCGGGACCGAGCGGGCTGGAGCACCGGTGAGGGCCCGGGGCCCGGCCACCCCGAAGCGGTGGGCGGCGTCGGACACCAGGCGGTGGACCTCCAAGAAGGCTCCGGCCGGGTCTTCGGCCGGAGCCTTCTCGGCCAGAGCGCTCAGCTGGCCCTGCAGCTCGTCCAGGCCGGGGTGGCCGGCCCGCCACGGATGCCCGAGGGCGAACGGGTCGTAGGGACCGAAGACATCGGCACCTTCTTCTTCCAGCAGGAGAGAACCGGGCGGCACCAACAGCCGGATGGAGTACTGGACCGGATCCACATTCGACTCCAGGCCGTTGGTGCTGACGAAGTCCACCAGATCCGTCATGTCCCCGGGCTCGGTCCAGGGCGTGAAGGGAAGGAACGATGGCCGGATCTCCACCCCGTGCCGGCGCAGGAGCCCGACCGCCTCGGCGGCCTGGGCGGCGGTGTGATCCTTGGCCAGCCGGGCCAGGATGGAGTCGTTGACGGTCTCGAAGGCCGACACAACGAACAGCAGCCCGGCCAGGGCCAGCTCCGGCCAGATGTCATGGTGCCGGAGGATGTGTTCGACCTTGACGGTGGCATCGAAGGTCAGGTCAGGGTGGCGGGCGTGCATCTCCCGCACCACCCGGAGGGAGTGATGGGGGCCGTTGAGGAAGTCCGGGTCCCCGAAGGTGATGTGGGTGGCGCCGGCGGCCACCAGCCGATCGATGTCGGTCACCACCGTCTCCACCGCCACCGTCCGGAGGCGCCCGTCGTAGACGACCGGAACGGGACAGTGCCGGCAGCGGTGGGCGCAGCCCCGGCTGGCCTCCACGTAACCGACCAGGCGCTCCTGACCGTTGTGCACCAGCCGGGCGTAGCGATCCAAGCCCGGCAGGTCCCGGCGCTCGGGCACCGGCGCCCGGTGCCGGCCCAGGTCCAGGCGCACCGGCACGGCCCCGTCCCGCCCCGCCCCCTCGGCCGGCGCCGCCCCCTCTCCCGCCCGCGCCGGCCCATCGGCTCCCGCCGGTCCTTCCAGCCGGTCGGCCCACTCCGTCAGAAGGGCCTCATACTCACCGCCGATGGCCAGGTCGAAACAGCCCTGTCCCTCCTGGGCGGCGGCAGCGGCGTAGAGGCCGTAGGCGCACACCGGCAGATCGGACCGCCGGCCCTTCACCCCTGACACGGCCGCCACGGCCAACCGGGTGGCGGTGTGCATGGGCACGGAGACGGCGGCCGCCTCAGCCCAGTCGATCTGGTCATCGGTGAGTACGTCCAGAGAGAGATCGACCGGCGCCACATCGTGCCCCGACCCCATCAGGGCGGCGGCGGCCGAGGCCAGGCCCAGAGGCTGGTGGCCCAGCTCATAAGTGGAGAGGAGGAGGATCCTCATCGGGCCGGTGCCGGGTCGGGGGCATCGATGTCGATGACCAGGCTCAGATGGGCCTGACGCAGGGCGGACTCGACGGCCTGGGGGGAGGGGCCGGAGGCGAAGATGAACCCAAGGTAGCGGTCCCCCTCGGGCAGGGGACGCAACCGGGCCCCGGGCGGCACGGTGACCTCCACCCCCTCGACCAGCGGCGTCCGGAGGGCGACCTCGATGCCGGTCACGGAACGCAATCGCCCGGCGGCCGGGATCGGGATCATCATGACGCCGCTGGCCCTCGAGGCCGGAGCCAGGTCACCAGGGTCCAGACCCAGGGCGTGGCTGAGGATGACCTGCTCCAGACTGATGCCGGCCCCGAAGCGCAGGGCGCGGCCGCACAGCCCGCCGATGGTCCGGGCGGCCACCTCCAAGACGGTGGGCCCGTCTTCGCCCAGGCGGACCTCGGCGTGAACGGGGCCCTCGGACAGCCCCAGGGCCGCCACGGCCTGGGACACCACCGCCGCCAGCTCCTCCTGGGCGCCGGCGGGCAGCCTGGAGGGGGTTACGTAGATGGTCTCCTCGAAATAGGGCCCGTCCAGGGGATCAGGCTTATCGAACACGGCCAGGACCCGGAGCCGGGCGCCGACCACGACCCCTTCCACGGCCACCTCGGCGCCGGGCACGAACCGCTCGATCAAAAGCTCCTCGTCCTCGGGGCGCCCCTCTTCGGCCAGGATCGCCCGGATCCGGGCTTCCGCCGCCTGCGCCGCCGGGGCGTCATCGGCTCGAATGACCCCCCGGCTGCCGGCCAGGCCGAGGGGCTTGACCACCACCGGCCAGCCCAGTTCGGCGCCCAGGCCGGCCACCTGGCCCGGACCGCCGCTGACCCGGAAGGCGGGTTGGCGTACTCCCGCCTCCTCCAGGCGGCGGCGCATCCCGACCTTGTCCCGGGTCAGGTGCACCGACGCCGGGGGGCTGTGGCGCAGGCCCAGAAGCTGGGCGGCCCGGGCGGCCACCTCCACTCCCTGGTCATCCACGGCCACCACGGCGTCGAGGGGGTGGTCCCCGGCCACGGCGGCTATGGCGGCGGCCGAACCCTCGCGGTCGCAGAGGTCCACCACCAGGGCCCGCCAGCCCATCGACTCGCCCATGGCCTGGCGGTGCTCGGTGGCCACCACCAGCTCCACCCCGAGGGAGTCGGCGGCGGCGGCGAAGTCCGACGCCCTGTAGGTGGCCGATGGCATCACCAGGGCGACCCTCCGTTGGGGGTGGGGCACTCACGTATCATGGCAACCCACCGCCGTCGGGAGAGAATGTGGACCAAATGCTGACCATCACCGACGAGGCTCTTGAGACCGTCCTCGAGATCCGAGCCGAGGAGGACGACGCCGAGGGCCTCGCCCTCTGGCTGGAGATAAGCGGGATCAGCGGCACCGAATACAGCTACGACCTGTACTTCGCCCCGGCCAGCGACGCCACCCCCAAGGACGTCACCCTGGAGCGGGGCCGCCTGACCGTGGTCGTACCGGAGGACAGCCTTGCTCGCCTGGGCGGCTCCACCCTCGATGTCCGGGACGGAGGCCTGGTGCTGGTCAACCCCAACCAGCCTCCGGCCCGCCCGGGCGCCACGGCGGTACCGGAGGGCGACATCAGCTCCCCGGCGGCCCAGGCCGTCATGCGCATCCTGGAGGAGGAGATCAACCCCGCCATCGCCTCCCACGGCGGCGTGGCCCAGCTGGTGGCGGTGGATGAGGGGATCGCCTATCTACGACTCGGGGGCGGCTGCCAGGGCTGTGGTATGGCGGCGGTGACCCTGGGTCAGGGCATCAAGGTGGCCATCCTCGAAGGCGTACCCGAGATCACTGACGTGGTGGATGTCACCGACCACGCCGCCGGCGCCAACCCCTACTTCGAGAGCGCCAAGAAGTAAGCGGTCACTAACCGACCGGTCAGGTGAGCAGCTTGGCCGCCCGCCGGCTCACGTAGGCCTCCACGTACTCGGGGCTGAGGGTATCGGACGACGCCACCTTCACCAGCAGGAGCGGCTCGTTGATGATGCGCTGTTCGGCCAACTCGGTCACCCCGAGGAGAACACTCAGGACCACGAGAGTCCCGACTATCGCCAGAGCCTCGATCACTCGGGATTCCTAACCGGTCCGAAAGTTGGACAAACCGCCTCGACGGCTCTCAGGTACCGGAGCTCCGGGCCGATCAGTCGAGTGTGCCGGATGCGTCCGAACCCGTGAGGGTTTTGGTGGTCGACGATGAGCCTGACCTGCGGATCCTGCTCTGGATGGCGGTGGAGGCCGACGGCCGTTGTCAGGTGGTGGCCGACGCCTCCACCGGGGACGAGGGCGTCGCCCTGGCCGCCGAGCACCAGCCTGACGTGGTCGTCCTGGACCAGATGATGCCCGGCATGGATGGCGTGCGGGCCGTGCCCCTGATCCGTCAGGCCGCTCCGGCGGCCAAGGTGATCATGATGTCGGCCCTGGGGGATGCCCAGCTCCGGGAGCGGGCCATGGCCGCCGGCGCCGATGCCTACCTGGAGAAGGCTTCAAGCTTCCGGCCGCTGCTGGACCTGGCCGTGGATCTCACCCTGCGCCACCAGCCTTGACAAGAGATTTCATCGCCCCCTGAAGTGACCAAAGCGGTCTAGGCCCCTAAAATCGGTCGCCTTATGCAAAAGCGACCTATTAATACGCGCCTTCGCGCCCTGTTGGTGGCCGGCGTCGTCGGCACCACGGCGGCAGCTGGACTGGCGGCGCTGACCATTCCGGCCCACGCCGACGCCAGCTTCAGCTTCAGCCGGCTGTCCGGCACCGACCGCTTCGCCACCGCCGGGGTCATCGACCAGTCGGCCTACCCCAACGGCGCCAAGGGCGCCAGCGTCTACCTGGCCGACGGCCTGCCCGCCCACGCCCCCGACGCCTTGGCCGCCAGCGGCCTGGAGGGTGTCAATGGCATCGGTGTTCTCCTCACCGATGACACCAATACCGTGCCCAGCAGCACCCTGACCGCCCTCAAGAACAACAAGGTCACCGACATCGGCGTGGTGGGTGGTACGGCATCGGTCAGCCAGGCCCAGATCAACCAGTTGAAGGCCGACGGGTTCACCGTCGTCACGCCCTTCCAGGGCTCGACCCGGTACCAGACCATGCAGATGATCGATGACTCCATCCCGCCGGCCTCGGTGGGCAAGGACGCCAACGGCCTGCCCACCGCCATCCTGGCCAGTGGCGACCCAGCCCACTATGTGGACGCACTTTCGGCCGGCGCCCTGGCCTACGCCAAGCATTTCCCGATCATCCTCACCAATTCGACCTCGTCCAGCCTTGAGCCCGAGGCCCAGCAGGTCATCACCACCCTTGGGATCAAAGATCTGATCGTGGTGGGAGGCCCGGCTTCGATCCCCACCTCCCAGTACAACCCCAAGCCATCTGGAGTCACCCAGACCGAGAACGAATACGGAACCGATCGCTCCGCCACCAGCCTGGCCCTGGCCGACTACGCCATCAGCCAGACCTGGCTCAAGAACACCAACATGGACCTGGCCCGAGGCGATGACGGCTCCGACGCCTTGGCCGGCTCTGCCTTCGGCGGGGTCAACGGCTTCCCGACGGTCATCACCGATTCGACCACCTCCGTCGGTTCCGCTCCTTCCTTCGCCACTGAGCATGCATCGACCCTGACCGGCACCTCCTACGTCTTCGGAGGCACCGACGCCGTCCCGGATGCGCAGGTGAGCGATGTGGCGGCCGCCGGAGGCGCGGCCAAGCCGGCCACGGCCGGGCCCATCGCTCCGACCTCCGGCCAGGAGGTCAATTCCGTGTCCGGCACCTCCTTCACGCAGGGAGGGCTCTCGTACACCTACGGCTCAGGTGATACCTATCAGGAAGACACCACCACCGCACCCAACCCGCAGGCGTCCTGCACCTCGGTTTCCTACGCCGTCTTCCAAGCTGCGTTGACCCAGGGCGACATCGTCACCGGCACCTATGCCCCGGGCAGCACCAGCACCTTCTGCCTGAACGACCAAGCTCCCAACCCGCCCTCCACCGTGACCGCTTCGCCCAACACCACCGCCGGGGGGATCACGGTCTCATGGTCGGCACCGAGTACGGCCATCGGCGACGGTGTCACGGGTTACCAGATCTGGCGGGCTGCGGCCGGCTCCCAGCCGATCAGTGGCTCACCGACCTGTGCGGCCGCCTACACCGTCTCGCCCGGCACCTCGCCACAGACGCCTCCGGCCTCCTCCAGCTACAGCCCGTTGACCGTGGTGCCCGACAGCGCCGGCGGAAGCAACGGGACGTTCGGATATACCGACACGACGGCCAGTCCCGGCAGCGGCAGTAGCGCCAACGAGTACTGCTATGCCGTTTCGGCCATCTCCGCCAACGGCGCCGGGACGACTCAGACGGGAACGGCCCAGCCGGCCAGCCCGAGCAGCACTCCGGGGTCGAGTGCGGATCCCAGCCCGGTCGCCCCCGGAACGGCTACCGCCCCGTCGATCACATCCGTCTCGGGGTTGGGGCACAGCATCAGCATTACCTACAACGAGCCCGTCAACTCCGCCACGGTGGCCAAGGATGGCTCTGATTACTCGATCAGCGGGACCATCACCTATTCGCCGACAGGTGCGCCGCAGACATGGTCAGCCTTTGTTCCATCCGGCGGATCAGGGAACACTGTCATCCTCGATATCGACTTCGGAACCATCTCTGGTTCCTTTGTCGTAACGCAAAAAGTCGGTTCGGACGGGAATACTGTCTGTGCCACGGGCAGCACCACGCTGTGCGCCGCTCCGAACTCGTTCGGCAGCGGCACAGGTACAGCCGGCGCCAGCCCCCGCGAGATGATCACCGCCGCCAGCGCTTCGGCAAGTTCGGGGACGGTCACCCTCAGCTATAGCGAGCCCATCGACTGTGCGACCGTCGACACCACCGGGGCGCAGTACGCCGTTTCCGAATCCGGTCCCGGCAGCCCGTCGGCGGCTCCCAACGTATCCAGCGCCACCTGCACATCCGGTGCCAGCAGTGCGACCGTCACCCTCCAGGTCACCCCGCTGGTAGTCGGTGCAACCGTCACGGTTCTGTATAACCCCCTGGCGGCAGGCTCGAAGGCCGGAACCTATGTGTCCAACTACGGCATCGTCGATCATTTGACCGGCGGCGCCGAGGTGGTTCCGGATCCCCAGAGTTCAAGCGGCAGCGCCACCCCGATCTCCGCCACGGTCGGTCCGTAGCACTGACCGCTAGCACCTTCTAGCCGTACAGCCAGGGCCCCGGGTCACCCCGGGGCCCTGGTCCTGCATCCTCACCTGCTCCGTTTGACCCTGGCCGAATCACCCGCCCAGTTGGGACCGCCCGGGCCCGAGCGGCCGGGGGTGACGTGTATCGGAGCGGATTGTGGGCTACAAGTGTCCGGATGAGGAAGGGGGGAATGACGCCACGCTCGTCCACGCCCCCTGGGCACCGAGCCGGCCGAGGCCGGGCCCGGCTCCTGGGCGCCGGCATCGGACTGGCCGCGCTCGGCCTGGGTCTGGCCGGACCACTCCTGGCCGACCATCCCGTGGCCGCCGCCACCACCACCGCTCCCCAGACCCCGCCCACCACCGAGCCGCCCACCAGTTCCACCTCCCTGCCCGGGACCCCCAATATCGGCCGCCGGGTGGCCGACGGCACCGACGGAAAGGTGGCCGGCATGGCCATCCCCAACGTCAGCCAGCAACAGAGCCCGGACGAGGTAACCCGACTCAAGTCCGATGGCCTCAACACCATCGCCCTGTTCGTGTGGTGGGTCATGCAGAAGCAGAACTCCAACTCCATCCAGCCCGACTACCAGGACGGCCTGACCGAGACCGACGCCAATCTCGAGCTGCAGATGGCGGCCAGCGTCCAGGACGGCATGCACGTCATCCTGGTGCCGATCTTCTATTGCTTGAGTTGTCAAGGGGGCTGGCGGGGAACGATCGCACCGTCTGACCCCAGCCTGTGGTGGCAGTCCTACCAGAGCTTCATCAACCACTACGCCGACATCGCCCAGCAGCACGGCGCCGGAACCTTGTTCGTCGGTTCCGAGATGACCTCCATGGAGCAGTACACCTCCCAGTGGGAGCAGGTCATCAGCGTCACCAGGACGCACTTCAGCGGCCAGATCGGCTACGAGGAGAACTGGGACGTCCTGGGCCAGGCCAAGTTCCTCTCCGACGTGGACGTGGTGGGTATCTCCGCCTACTTCCCCCTCGACGACGCCGCCTCACCCGCCTTGTCCGACCTCCTGGCCGACTGGACCGACAGCCACGCCTCGGCCACGGCCGGCCAGAACTGGGTCAGCCAGGTCACCAAGCTGGCCCAGTCGACGGGTAAGCCGATCCTGTTCGGTGAGTGCGGCTACATGTCCGGGGACCACGCCGCTCGCCAACCCTTCCTCAACTACCTGGACACCACCAACTGGCAACTGCAGTCCGATCTGTACCAGGCGGTGCTGGAGACCTTTTCCGACAAGTCGTGGTGGGCCGGGGTGGTGTGGTGGGAGTGGTACCTCACCAGCGACACCACCTCCGACAACGACCGTTCGCCCCGGGGCAAGACGGCCGAGGACATGCTCAGGCACTGGTACGCCCTGGGCGAGAGGCCGCCTGACCCGGGCACGCCGCTCGTCTACTCCCTGCCGCAGTACAGCCCGGATGATGCTGAAGTCCCCCGTCCCTCCCCCACCGCCGCCGGTCCGTCCGGAGGCGGGGATCCGAAACCGAGCCCGGGTGGTTCAGCCACCGGCGCCGGCTCCGGGCCGACCGGAGGTGGAACCGGCGGGGGCGCCAAGGCCCAGAGCGTCGGGGGGGCCGCCTCGGTCAACGGCTATCACTCCGGGGCGGGCGGCTCGGGGCCCACCGCCGCCGGGGCCCTCGCAACCGGAAAGAGCGTCCTGAGCGGCCGGGGCCGGACCACCGCCATCCTGGCCAGCGTCGCCCTGCTGGTGGTCATCCTGGCCCTGGCCGTCCTGGGTCTGATGCGCCGGCCCAGGGCCACGTCGCACCCGCCCCCCTAGGAGGGCCGACGCTGACCGGCCCACCCGGAAGGGGTGGGCCGGAACCAGGCTGCGTTCGCAAGGCCCGCCGGAGCGGGCCGGATGATCAGGCCAGGCGCTCGATGATCATGGCCATGCCCATGCCGCCGGCCGCGCACATGGTCTCCAGGCCGATGCTCTTGTCCAGGGTCTGAAGATCGTTGATAAGGGTCGTCATGATGCGGGCCCCGGTCATGCCGAAGGGGTGTCCGAGGGCGATGGCCCCACCGTGGGGATTGAGCTGGGTCTGGATATCGACACCGGTCTCCCGGCAGACCGGAAGGACCTGGGCGGCAAAGGCCTCGTTGAGCTCCACCACGTCCACGTCGTTGATCTTCATGCCGGCCTGGGCCAGGGCCTTGGGGATGGCGTCGATGGGAGCCACGCCCATGATCTCCGGCTCGTTACCACTCACGGCCGAGGCCACGATGCGGGCCAGGGGCTTGATCCCGAGCTCATCGGCCTTCTGCCGGCTCATGACCATGATGGCGGCGGCGCCGTCGTTGAGCGGGCAGGAGTTTCCGGCCGTGACCGTTCCGCCCTCGGGCTTGAAGGCGGGCTTCAGGTTGGCCAGTGCCTCCAGGGTCGTTCCAGGACGGGGGCAGTCGTCCTGGCTCACCACCGTGCCGTCCTCCTTGGTGATGGGGGTGATCTCCCGCTCGAAGAAGCCGGCCGCCTGGGCGGCTACGGCCCGGTCTTGGCTCAGCTTGGCGAAGGCGTCCTGATCCTCCCGGCTGACGTTGAAGCGCTCGGCCACGTTTTCCGCCGTCATTCCCATCGGGATGTAGACGAAGGGAAAGCCGTCCCGCCCGAGGAGCTTCGGGTTGAGGCCGCCCGGGCCGATCCCACCGCCCCGGCGGGCCCCACCGCCCTCGCCTTCGGGGACGGGAGGAACCGAGCTCTTCTCCACTCCGGCGGCGATGTAGATATCGCCCTCCCCCGCGGCGATGGCGTGGGCCGCCGAGCGGACCGACTGGAGGCTGGAAGCGCAGAAACGGTTCAGGGTCAGGCCCGGAACGGTGTTGGGGAACTTGGCCAGCAGCCCGGCCGTGCGGGCGATGCTGAAGCCGGTCTCGCCCGACTGGGCGACGTTTCCGCAGATGATGTCGACCACCTGATCCTTGCTGACCTCGGGAACCTTCTCCATGAGGGCGTTGAGGATGGTGGCCATCAGCTCATCGGCCCGCACGTCGACCAGGGACCCCTTGTTGGCCCGCCCGATAGGGCTGCGGGCGGTCCCGACTATGACGGCTTCGTTGCGATCGGGCATGGTCAGATTTTCCCCTCCGGTTGCTTGAGGGGGCCAGGATAAGGGCTGGGTCAGTCTCCCGTCCCATCCGCGGCCCCGGTTCGACGGCTGCGCTGCCAGAGGGCGGCCATGTCCTCGGGCTTCATGGTGGCCAGATCCTCCTCCTTGATGTCGGCCATTCCGGGCGGCATCGGAAACCGGCCGGAGGTGCGCAGCAGCGCCTCCTGGGCCAGAGAGGCCACCAGGACCCCATCCGCAGTGTGGAAAGTGCCCCGGGCCAGCCCCCTGGCCCCGAAGTTCGAGACGGGACCAGCCCGGAACAGGAGCCACTGGCCGACGTCGACGGGCCGGTGGAACCAGACGGCATGGTCCAGGCTGGCCCCGAAGGGCATCCCGGTGCTGCCCGGGGCCCGGGCCGCCTGGACGACGGCCAGGTCGGACACATAGGCCAGGGCGCAGGCGTGCAGGCGGGGATCGGCGTCCAGGGGCTCCCGGATCCGCACCCAGCAGGGGTGCATGGCGAAACCGGAGCCGGCCGTGCGGACGGGGCGGATCACGAACGGGTTGGTGGCGTGGAACCCGCCGAAGGGTGACTCGTCCCGCTCGGTGTCGGCTCCCGGCTCGGGCGCGGGGATATCCGTGGGGGCGGCCTCCTGCCAGTCGGAGCCGTCTTCGTCGGTGTGGAAGGAGGCGGTCAGCTCGAAGATGGCCTGACCCTCCTGAACGGCCGTGACATGTCTGGTGGTGAAGGAACGGCCGTCGCGCATCCGCTCCACCACCAGCTCGAGAGGAGTGTCGGGCCGGCCCGGCCGGATGAAGTACCCGTGCAGGGAGTGGGGACGGGGGCCGGGCTCGACGCTCAGGCAGGCGGCCCGCAGGGATTGGGCCGCCACCTGGCCCCCGAACAGTCGGGGCGGGCCTTCGGCCGGCGTCGGCGCCGACCAGCGATCCTCGCCCAGGGGGCTCAGGGTCAGAAGGCTCAAGAGGGACCTGGGGCTCTCGCTCATGACCCATTCTGGCTCGGCCGGCCCCCCGGACCGCCCGCCCTTGGCTGGAGTCGTTATCTTCGGACCGGCCGGACGGGCCCGGCGCGGAGGGGGAACGAATGGCGGGACTGCTCGACGGCATCAAGGTGGTGGAGTTCTCGGAGGTGATCGCCGGGCCCTGGGGCGGGATGATGCTGGCCGACCTCGGGGCCGAGGTGGTCAAGGTCGAGCCGGTCGAGGGCGAGCCGTGGCGCTTCGCCACCCCCTTCTCCGGGTCGGAGAGTCGCTGGTTCATATCCCTCAACCGGGGCAAGCGCGACCTGGCCGTCAACCTCCGAACCGAGGAGGGCCGGTCGGTCATCCATCGCCTGGTGGCCGAGTCCGACGTGGTGGTCGTCAACTACCGGCCCGACACCCCGGCCGCCCTCGGCATCGACTACGAGACACTCTCCGGCCTCAATCCCCGCCTCGTCTACGTGGAGGCCACCGCCTTCGGCCGGCGCGGGCCGAGCGCCCATCGACCCGGGTACGACCTCATCGTCCAGGCCGTGACCGGACTGCTGGCCGCCGACGGTAAGACATCCGAAGCCGGGGTTCCGGCCCCGACCAGCCCGCCGGTGGCCGATTACGGCACCGGCTACGCCATCGCCTGGGCGGCGGCGTCCGGACTGTTCGCCCGGGAGCGGAGCGGACAGGGCCTCAAGATCGAGGTGAGCCTGCTCGGCGTCGCTCTGGGCATGTTGGGCTACACGTTCATGGAGATGCCAGGGCTCCCCAAGCCGGATGCCACCGAGGTCCTCCGCCAGGCCTGGCGGGACGGCCGCTCCCGGGCCGAGCGGGACCGACAGCGATCGGAGACCCTGAGCCGTTTGGCCGCCGTCAACGTGTATTACCGCTGCTATGAGACGGCCGATTCGGTGATAGCCATCGCCGCCCTCAACAATCCGCTGCGCAAGAAGTTCCTGGAGGTGGTGGGCCTGGAGGACGCCCGGCTGGAGGACCGCGGTCTGGCCGAGGGCCCGGAGGCCACCGAGATCGGTGTGGTCCTAGTCGCCCTCGCCGAGATCCGTCTCAAGGAGCGCACCACGGCCGAATGGTTGGAAGCCTTCGATGCCGCCGGGGTCCCAGCCGGCCCGTTCAACACCGCCGTGGAGTTGGTGGATGACCCACAGATCGAGGCCAACGACATGGTGCTGGAACAGGTGCATCCGGCCGCCGGCCGGGTGCGGATGCTCGGACCGGTGCTACGACCGCTCGGCCACGAGACGATCCCATCGCGGCCCTCACCCCTCCTGGGCGAGCACGTGGATGAACTGCTCAAAGAGCTCGGCTACTCCGAAGCGGAGATAGTTGCCCTACGCAGCTCGGGGGTGGTGCTGTGAGCGGCCGGCGCTGACCGCAGCCGGGCCGGCGGGTCAGCCCCGGGCCAAGGGTGCGGACCCGGCGCCGCGCAGGTCCTCCAGGATGCGGAGCAGTTCCTCGACGTCGACCTTGGGCACCGGCACGACATTCAAGGTCCGGGCGTCATTCTCCAGGTCGGGGCCGGTGAAGGCGGAGAAGAGCAGGATCGGGCCTCGGTAGCCATCCGAGCGGATGCGCTGGGCCACCTCCATGCCCCCCAGGCCAGGCATGACCCGGTCGAGGACGACCACGTCCGGGCTCACCGAGTCCATGAGGGCGATGCACTCGCTGCCGAGGGTGGTGAAGGAGACCTCCCAACCCTCGGACTCCAGGGTGGCCCGGAGCATATGGCCCACCGAAGGGTCGTCGTCACATGCCAGCAGCTTCATGCTCATCCTTTCCGGCCCGAAGTATCCGTCCGCCCGTCCCGCCCGACAAGCTCATTCCGACCCGGCCGGATGGCTCTTGACCAGATCCAGGACAAAAGCGGCATCGCTGAGCACCGAGCGGTCGCTCAGGTACTGCTTTCCGTAGCGTTCGAAGTACAACAGCTGCTTGCCCAGCAGGAGAATGTCGCGATCCGGGCCCTCCGCCTCGGCGGAGTCAGCGGAATCGACGGGTTCGGTCCGCCGTCGAGACCCCCGGCCCCGGTCGGATGGGCCCGGGCGGGCCTGACCCGGAAGGTCATCGAAGGCGTCCCCGCTCAGCAGCGCTCCCAGGCTCACCTCACCGTAAGGGCGGGTCAGCGCATAGGAAAGGCCCTGGGTGATCATGACCCGGGCCCGCTCCGGGTCGAAGTCATCCCGGCGCCGGACCCGGGCCGGGATTCCCTCCATCAACAGATCGGCGGCCCGTCCCCAGGCATCCTCGTCCCCGGCCGCCCCCGAGAGCATGGCCAGCATGAAACCGCGGTTCCTGTCGCTGAGCCGGCCCACGATGCCCCAGTCGATGATGCCGAGGCGGCCGTCTTTGGTGTAGATCAGATTTCCGGCGTGGACGTCCCCATGGAACATCCCGGCCACCCCGACCGTCGCCCACCAGGCCTGGAGAGCCTCGGCCACCAGCGGCCCCGGGTCCCCGCCCATCCGCTCGATGGCGGAGAGGTCATCGATGGCCACTCCCTCGATGAACTCCATGGTGAGAATCCGCCGGCCCGACATCTCCCCGTAGACCTCGGGGATGACCAGTCGCTCCAGGCCGGCTTGGTCGAACAACTGGCGGAAGCGGTCCATGTGGGTGGCCTCGCGCCGGAGGTCCAACTCCTCGGACAGCTGGGCGCGCAGCCCCGCCACCAGAGCCCGGAAGGCCGAGCGGTCCATCCTCCGCCAGGCCGCCAGGCGGTCCAGCACCGTCTCGATGAGCACCAGGTCGGCGGCCGAGTCCCTCTCGATGCCGGGCCGCAAGACCTTGACCGCCACCACCCGCCCATCCCAGGTGACGCCGCGATGGACCACGGCCAGGGAACCGGTGCCGACCGGTACCGGGTCCAGTTCGGCCAGCCGGTCCCCCATCGGCAGTCCCCAGGCCCGGCTGACGGCCGCCTCCACCCGGTCCGGGGCCACGGGCGGGGAGGTGTCGAGCAGGGGGCGGAGCTCATCGGAGAGCTCCTCCCCGACCAGGCCGGGGGCCGAGGCCAGCAACTGGGCGACCTTGACCCAGCTGCCGCCCAGCCTCTGAGCCACCAGGCGCAGGGCCCGGCCGGCGTCCCGCCGGGACAGTTTCCGGGGGTCCCCGCCCTTCAGCAGGGGCACGGCGGCGGCGGGCAGGATGCCGAGGACCCCGGCCGTCCGGCGGGCCAGGTCCGCCCGGGTGGCCGGGCGGAGCAGGAATCGGGGTCCGTCCGGATCGGCTCCCCAGCCCCGGCTCAGCCCGCTCTCCCCAGTCACGACCCGGTTCCTCCCTGCGACCCGATTTTCCAGGATAACCGTTATTATCAGAGCTGCCGGTCTCCTTCCCCCTACGGCCCTTACGCCCGATTCGGCCGCGGGTGGGAAATGGGAAGTGAAGTCGGGCCCGGGGTCGGCCGACAGACAGGGATGCCGGGCCCCTCGGTGCCGAGATGGCGGTAGCCGCCCTCCTCCTGCGGGAGGAGCGACGCGGCGCCGGCCGCCTGGCGACCATCCAGACCGGGGCCCTCCTGGGCCGGTTCGGACCGGCCCTGCTGGCCTACAGCGGGGCTCAGCTGCTGGTGCTGACCCTGGCCGGCATCGAGGCTTCCCTCACCCACGCCTCCCTGGCGGGCGAACTGACCCGCTGGGATGGTCAGTGGTACCTGAACCTGGCCCGCCACGGCTACCCGTCGTCCATCCCGAACGCGGCCAGCACCCTCGGATTCATGCCGGGCTACCCCATCGTGATCCGGGCCATCCAAGCCTTGTTCTCCCTGCCGGCTCTGCCGGCCGCCCTCCTCCTGGCCCGGGCCGGCGGCCTGGTCTCCACCCTGTTGGTCCAACAGCTCACCAGCAGCTGGTGGGGCGATCAGGCCGGTCGGCGGGCGGCGGTTCTCTACGCCCTGTTCCCCGGAGCCGTGGCCTTCTCCATGGCCTACTCGGACGGGCTCTTTCTCGCCCTGGTCCTGGCCTGCATGCTGGCCCTGGAGCGGCGTCGGTGGTTGGCGGCCGGGGTCCTCGGCGCCGGAGCGGGAGCCACCGGGGCTGACGGGACGGTCCTGGTACTGGCTGTGACGGTGGCGGCCCTGGTCCACCTCGTCCGCAGCCGGGCCTGGGACAACCGCTCCGAGCTGAGATGCCTGGCCGCCCCCCTGTTCTGCCCTCTGGGCCTGGCGGGGGTGGGAGCCTATATGTGGGCCCGGGTCGGCTCCCCCTGGGCGGTCATGGAGACGCAGTGCAGGTTCTGGGGCAATCGGGTCTCGCCCCTGGCCACCCTGCACCACTACGAGCTGTACCTGCAGTTCGGAGGCCGGAACCTCAATCTCCTCATCGGGCTGCTCGGGGTTCCCTTCGTGATCGGGACCCGCTACCTGATCCTCCGAGCCGACACCCGCCCGCCGGCCTGGGCCCTGATGTGGGGCTTCGGAGTCACCCTGGCCTGTCTCGGTTCGTCCGGGCTGACCCCCAATCCCCGCATGTTGCTGCTGGCCTTTCCGAGCGGCGTGGTCCTGGCCCGCTTCCTCCGGGGCCGGGCCTTCCTGGCCGTGGTCGCCGCGTCCACGCTCGGGCTCGGACTCGTTTCCTGGTGGACCCTCGGGGGCCACATCCTGCCCTGACGGTCAGGAGCCTTTCAGTCGGTGAAACACCGCCGGGTTGATCTGGCTGGGTGGCCGGCGGCGGCCACAGGCTGCCTCGACGCCGGCCGCCACCGACAGCAGGTGGTCATCGGTCCAAGCCCGGCCCACCAGGGTCACGCCGCGGGGGCGGCGGGATCGGGCGCTGTACCCGGTCGGGACACAGACGCTCGGCCACCCGGACCGGGCCGCCCAGCCCGCCCCCTCATCGCCCCGGAATATCAGCACGTCGAGGCCGGCCATGGCTGACTCGAGAGCCTCCGCGGCGGCGGCCTGATCCCGCCGGCGGGCTTCGAGATAGTCATCCCGCTGGGCGGTGTGATCGATAGCCAAGGCCGCGTCCACATGGGTCTGGCCGAACTTGAGGGCCACATCGGGATGAGCGCGGTTCCAGGCCGCCACCTCGGCCAGCGAGCGCGGACCCCCTGAAGCCGGCCACCCGGCGAAATAGGCCGTCACCGCCGGAGCGAACTCATAACGCAGGACGAAGAGCTCATCCTCGAAGTTCTGGGCCGGCAGTTCCACGTCTCGGAGGTGCCCCCCGGCCCGTTCCAGGGCGGCGGCCTCATCTTCAATCAAGGGTCGGGAGGGAGCATCTCCTTCCTTCCCCCGTACCGCCACCAGACCCAGGCCGGACCGGCTCAGTACCGAAGGATCCAGTCGGAGGGAACCCAGGCGCGTAGCCGTCTCCTCGGCCCCGGCTGTGGCCGGATCGTCCGCATCCGTCCCGGCCATGACGGCCAGGAGAGCGGCGGCGTCGGCCACGCCACCGGCCATGGGCCCGGCCGTGTCCTGGCTGGGGGCGATGGGAAAGATGCCCCGACGACTGACCAGACCCAGGGTCGGTTTGACCCCCACCAGGCTCTGGTGGACAGCCGGGCTGATGATGGATCCATCCGTCTCGGTCCCCACCGCCAGGGGAGCCAGACCCAGAGCCACCGCCGCGGCCGACCCGCTGCTCGAACCGCTCGGGGTGAGAGCGAGATCGTAGGGATTGAGGACCTGGCCACCCAGCGACGAATAGCCCGACGGCATGCCTTCGGTCAGAAAGTTGGCCAGCTCGGACAGGTTGGCCTTGGCCACGATGACCGCGCCGGACTCCCGCAGGCGGGTAACGAGATGGGCGTCACGGTCCGGAACCGATCCGGCCAGGGCCAGGGAGCCGGCCGTGGTCGGCAGTCCGGCCACGTCGATGTTGTCCTTGAGGATGACCGGTATGCCCTCCAGGGGGCTGCGGGGGCCGTGGCGACGTCGATGCTCGTCCGACGCCTCGGCCTGGGCCACGGCATCGTCCACGATCATCCGTATGGCGCCAAAGGGAAGGTCGCGGACGTCGATCCGCTCCAAGCAGGCCGTGACCAGGCTCCGGCTGTTCAGGCTGCCCTCAGCCAGCCAGCGGCCGAGAGACCCCACGCCGGCCATATCCAGGTTGATCGAGCCCTGCCCTGGTCTGCCTGTGTTCATCTTCACTATTGGTCGGGCTGCCGAGATTTGAACTCGGGACCTCTTGACCCCCAGTTCCAGCAACCCATGTTGCCGCTGGTTCTCGCAGCTGTCCAGCGGAGCCCGAAACAAGCCTTGAGCTGGGAGCGCGCGCTTGATCCATTGTCAGTACGAGGCCGCAGTTGACCGCCCAAATCCGGCTATCCCCGGGCCATGGTTCTCACCACGGTTCTCACGGTACGGCGCAGCTACGAGGTCATGACTCGGCGCCGATAGGGGCGATCTCAAAGCCTGCTGAGGCGCCCCCGACCCGTCGATCTTTCGCACTGTGCGGGCACGCCGCCACCTCCCCCGACCCACTGCGGAAAGGGATATATAGATCGTCAGCAGCGACGTTATGTGCTGACATTCGCCCGCAGAGGCCCCACGGCCTTGGTCAGCGCCTCGCGTCGACTGGAGTGGTTCGTCGTCCCCTCGTCTCCCGACTAACCGGCCTTGGCCCTAGGAGTCTTCTTTGTGGGACCAGGTCTCGCGGCGGCCTTCTTGGCTGTCACAAGTGGGATTTTGTGGCCCGCCTTCACAACCGAGACCTCCAGAGTCCCACCGACAGCCGCCACGTAGTGTTCGAGGACGTCGATAGTCACATTGCGAGACTGTTCGATGGCAGCCACGCGTGGCTGGGACACGCCGATCCGCTTGGCCAGCTCTCGTTGGCTGAGGCCTGCTTGCTCGCGAAGAGCTGTGAGTCCGGCAGCCAGACGCAGCTCGTCCTCGATCTCAGCGACGCGCTCAGGAGCTCCCGGCGTGTCAAGGACCTTCTTCTCCCAGTTCTTGAGACTCATCGTTTCTTACCTTTCCGAACCTTGGCCTCTTCGGCTCTAGTGGCTCCGGTGGCTTCCTGATGCTCCGAGAAGCGCCGGTCGGCTATCGGGATATTCGTCGTATACCAGCCGCTCCAGTCTGTGCTCTTGTCTCCGCCCATGAGCAAGATGGCTTTCCGGTGCCGGTCGAAGGCGAATAGCACCCTCACCTCCGTGCGGCCCGTGGAGCCCGGTCGCAGCTCCTTCATGTTCCGATGCTGGCTGGCCTGGACGGTGTCGACGAGCGGCCTGCCCAATGACGGACCCACCTGACGGAGGACCCTGATCGCCGCCAGAAGAGCTTCCGCGTCGGCTTGTTCAAGCGCGTTGGCCCATTCCTCGCACTCGGGGTGGAACTCCACCGAGCACAAGGCCCGAGCCACCCGATAATAGTATCATTATCGGTCCGGCGAGCGCAAGCGGCGAACGGGCCCGGATATGCCGCGAGCGGCGTGGACGGGATTATGTGTCGGCTCCGGGGCCCCACAGCCGCTCCCCGAGCCGTCGTTCACGGGCGCTCTGGAGTCCCAGCTGCTCCTTCGACATTGCGAATGCTCCCCCGCCTTCATGCTCGCGGTCATCCGGGATTATGTTGCGCCTCCACGTCCAAGGTAGCGAGGTGGACGAGCTCGACTGGGGGGTCGATGGTCTCTGTTGAGAACCGAGATATCTGGCAGCGCCTGGCGCCGTGGTGGGACCAGCACATGGGAGAGGTTGGCGACGAGTTCCACCGGGAGGTCGTTCGTCCGGCGGTCCTTGAGCTGCTCGCCCCGACGCCCGGACAGCGGGTCCTCGAGATCGGCTGTGGCAACGGGGGCTTCGCCCGGCAACTGGCCGGGCTCGGCGCCGACGTGGTGGCCACCGACCAGGCGGACGCCTTCATAGAAGCGGCCCGCGCCGCCGAGGGCCCCCAGGTCGACTACCGGGTAGTCGACGCCACCGATCCCGCCCAGCTGGCCGACCTGGGCGCGGAGGGCTACGACGCCGCCGTGGCCAACATGGTGCTCATGGACATGCCCGTCCTGGAGCCGCTCTACCGAGCCCTGGCCGAGCTGCTCCGGCCCGGGGGCCGGTTCGTCTTCGCCGTGATCCATCCCTGCTTCGGCTACGGGGTCCAGCCCACCCCGGACGCCGGGAGGGCCGGGGACGCTGGGCCCCGGAGTGAGGTTGCCCAGGTTTTGTGGACACACGGTTATGCCGCTTGTGGCCTGCTGGCCAAAGCTAGCTCGTAGCGGATGGGGCTGAGGTTGCCGGCCTTGGTGCACCGGCGTTGGTGGTTGTAGAAGCTGATGTAGGCAGCGA
>DAHUYE010000101.1 GCA_027315345.1 Actinomycetota bacterium | reverse complement strand
TCGGCCTCGCTCTCCAGCGGGACGGCGTTGGTGGGCAGCATGGTCAGGTCGGCCGAGTCGATGGGGATGCCGGCCTCCTCCAGGGCGGCCCGCACCTTGCCCAGATCGCTGGGCGGGCAGGTCACCTGCCAGGTGTCGCCCTGGTCGCTCAGGTCCTCGGCGCCGGCGTCGAGGGCCACCAGCATCACGTCGTCCTCGGTCACCTCGGCGCCGTCGGGGCCCTTCTTGGGCAGGATCAGCACGCCCTTGCGTTCGAACTGCCAGGAGACGGCCCCGGGTTCGGCCATGGACCCGCCGCTCTTGGAGAACAGGCTGCGCACGTCGGCGCCGGTGCGGTTCCGGTTATCGGTCAGGCACTCGATGATCATGGCCACCCCGGCCGGGGCGTAGCCCTCGTAGCTGACCTGTTCGTAGCGCACTCCCTCGAGCTCACCGGTGCCGCGCTTGACGGCTCTTTCGATGGTGTCCATCGGCACCGAGGCGTCCCGGGCCTTCTGGAACATGGTCCGCAGGGTGGCGTTGGAGTTGACGTCACCGCCCCCCTCCCGGGCGGCCACCTCCACCTGGCGGATCAGCTTGGCGAAGAGCTTGCCCCTGGCCTTGTCCTGGGCTCCCTTCTTGTGCTTGATGGTCGCCCACTTGGAATGACCCGACATCGCTACTTCCTCCCGTCCCCGCCGACGGCCGAAGCCGCTCCGGCCAGGAACATCTCGTGGATACGGACATCTCCCGACAGCTCGGGATGGAACGAGGCCACCAGGTGGTGGCCGGCGCGGCACAGGACGGGGCTGGTCCGGCCGTCGGCGCCGGTGACCGAGGCCAGCACCTCCACGGACGGACCCACCTCTTCGACCACGGGGGCCCGGATGAACACGGCCGGAACGGTGCCGGTCAGGCCGGTCACCTCCAGGTCGCACTCGAAGGACTCCAGCTGGCGGCCGAACCCGTTCCGGCGCACGGTCATGTCGATGGTGGCGAAGCCGCGCTGGTCGGGGCGGCCGTCGCGCACCCGGGCGGCCAGCAGGATCATGCCGGCACAGGTGCCCAGAGCGGGCATACCGTCCTCCAGGCGGCCGGCCAGGGCCGGGCGCAGGCCGGAGCTGTCCAGCAGCATGGACAAGGTGGTGGACTCCCCACCCGGCAGGGCGATGGCGTCGACCCCGGCCAGGTGTTCGGGCCGGCGGACCTCCACCGGCTCGGCGCCGGCGGTCTCGAGGGCTAGAGCGTGCTCACGGAAGTCGCCCTGCAGGGCGAGGACGCCGACCTTCACCTGGCGGCACCTCGGCGGCGGCCCGGCCCGCAGACCGCATACCCGCTACCAGCCCCGCTCGGCCAACTTGACGGCCAGCTCGGATTCCTCCTGGCCCGGCATGGCCTCGCCCAGGCCGGCGCTGACCTTGGCCACGATGGCGGCCTCCCGGTAGTGGGTGGTGGCCTCCACGATGGCCCGGGCCCGCCGGGAGGGATCCTCGGACTTGAAGATGCCCGAGCCGACGAAGACGGCCTCGGCGCCGAGCTGCATGACCAGCGATGCATCGGCGGGGGTGGCGATGCCACCGGCGCAGAAGAGAGGAACCGGGAGGCGCCCCGACTCGGCGATCTCCTGGACGAGGGACACCGGGGCGGCCAACTTCTTGGCCCAGTCGTACAGCTCGGCCGAGTCGGCCACACCGATGCGGCGGATGTCACCCAGGATGGAACGCAGGTGTCGCACCGCCTCCACGATGTTCCCGGTGCCGGCCTCCCCCTTGGAGCGGATCATGGCCGCCCCCTCGGAGATCCGGCGGAGCGCCTCGCCCAGGTTGGTGGCCCCGCACACGAAGGGCACGGTGTAGGCCCACTTATCGATGTGGTGGGCCTCGTCCGCCGGGGTGAGAACCTCGCTCTCATCTATGTAGTCGACACCGAGCGACTCGAGCACCTGGGCTTCGGCGAAGTGACCGATCCTGGCCTTGGCCATCACCGGCACGGTGACGGTGGCCTGGATGCCCTGGATCAGAGCCGGGTCGCTCATCCGGGCGACTCCCCCGTCGCTCCGGATGTCGGCGGGGACCCGCTCCAGGGCCATGACCGCCACCGCCCCGGCGTCCTCGGCCACCTTGGCCTGTTCGGCGTTGACCACGTCCATGATGACCCCGCCGCGCAGCATCTCGGCCAGCCCCCGCTTGACCCGGGCGCCGCCCGTCACCCGTTCGGTCGGCGTGGAGTTGGGGCTGTTGTCCTGGGGCACCTCCTGATTCTACCGTCGGGAGAAGAAGCTTCCCGCCCGTTTGAACCCGGTGCGGCGCCGGTTCAGAGTTCGCGCAGGGCGCTGATCCGGTCCTCGACGCTGTTTCCGGGGCGACCGGGTCCAGCCCGCCCCGGCCGGCCGGACCCGGAGGCGGGGGCCGGAGCGACATCCCACAACAGGTCGAGGCGGGGGGAAGAAGGGGCGGTGCGGAATGAGTTCATTTTGTCGAGGGCGGTGGCCAGGCCGGGAGGGAACTTGGTCAGCCCCACCGCCGCCACGTCGGCGGGCGCCTCCCGCCCACCCAGCAACCAGGCGGTGGCCCGATCCCCGAGGGACGGGAGCAGTCCGGTCAGAGGGGCGACGGTGACGGCGGCGGCCGCCCCCACCACGGCGTCGCCCCGGCGGATGTGGCTGAGCTGGTGGGCCACCACCCCCTCCATCTCGATCCGGGACAGAGCGGGCAACAGCCCGTTGGTCACCACCAGGCTGGTGTCCTCGGCCCGGGTGCCGACCACCAGGCAGTTGGCCGAGGGGTCGTCCAGGACCAGGAGCCGGGGCTTGGGTAGGCCGGCCACGGCGCAGAGGCCCTCGACCAGGTTGTGAAAACGGGCCGCCTCCCGGCCGATCGGCTCCAGAGGGCGAAGGTCCAGGCCGCGCAGGGCCACTCCCGGGCCGAGGCGCCACAGCCCGCCGGCGCCGGCGACGGTGAGGACGACCAGCACGATGGGCGCCAGCCACCACCCCAACCCGGCTCCCAGGATGACGGCCAGAACCAGGGACGGGACGGCCGCGGTCAACCCGACCGCCAAGCGGGCCCGACGCCGGTTGGTGACGGCCTGGCGGCTGAGCACCTCGTAGGGGGAGACCGCCGGCGGAGGCGGCGGGGCTATCTCCCGGGCCGGGGGCGACGGCCGGGGCCGGCGACCGCCCTGACCCTTCCGGGGCGGGCGCCCCCGGGGATGGCGGCTGCGGACGGGCTGGCTCACCCGGTCATCCTCTCACGGCCCCGGGCCGCCCCGGCGGAGGGGGACGTGGTCCTTGAGGGCCAGGCGAAGTTTGTCAGCGGGCGGAGTGGAAGAAGGAGGGCCGTCCACCGGGGCGGGCCTTCTTCATTTCCGCCACCCGGGCGTAGAGATCCCCGTAGGCCCCGGCCAGGTGGTCCATGGAGAAGGTGGCGGCCCGCTCGGAGCCACCCGCCCGCAGGCGGGCCCGCAACCCCGGGTCGGCCAGGGCCCTGGTCAGCGTGG
>DAHUYE010000072.1 GCA_027315345.1 Actinomycetota bacterium | reverse complement strand
CCTCGGCGGCGGAGCGGGACATACCCGCGGCGGAGGACAACAGGTCCTTGGTGTCTTTGAACCCGGTCCCGGCCAGCGCTGCCTTGTCCACTGACTCCACCCGCCCGGCGGCCAGGGTGAGACCCGACTCGCAGACCTTGCGCAGGTCCCCGAAGAGGTTGACCAGATCAGCCGCCTCCGGACCGGGCAGGGAACCGAAGTCGGTGTTGGCCACTTCGGAGCGCACCATGCCCAGTGCCACCCGAATTCTCTCGTTCATCCCCCACCTCCCCAGGAGATCGGCCCTCCATCCCAGGAGGGAACGTATGTTCGCAGTATATCGGGGTGGTGTGACAGGGTGGTGCCAATTACGCCCAGAAACGGGAAGAAATCTCGGGGACGGGC
This sequence comes from Actinomycetota bacterium, assembly GCA_027315345.1. Classification (GTDB taxonomy): domain Bacteria; phylum Actinomycetota; class Acidimicrobiia; order Acidimicrobiales; family JAJPHE01; genus DAHUYE01. The sequence goes on along the minus strand of DAHUYE010000072.1, from coordinate 38,611 downwards.
AGGCCGGGCAGGAGGTGGGGGGGCAGGAGGTAGCCGGGCAGGAGGTAGCCGGGCCGGCCGGGTGAGGGTGAGGGCATGGGCGGCGATTCGCCGCCGCCGCCGGAAGTAACAGTCGGCGCCGGTCACCATCGAGAGAATCCGTTCAGGAAGTCGGTGTGACCTCCACGCCGCGCCAGAAGGTCACAAAGTCCTTGATGAGAGCGGCCTCCTCGAACGGGGCAGGGTAGAACCAGGCGGCGTCGGCGTTCTGTTGGCCCTGGACCGAGATCGTGTAGTAGCTGGCGTCGCCCTTCCATGGACAGTGGGTGTGGGTGTCCGAAGCGCTGAACAGATCGGTCCGAACGTCGTCGAGTGGGAAGTAGTGATTCCCCTCCACAAGCAGGGTCCGGTCGCTCTCGGCCAAGGTGGCGCCGTTCCAGGTGGCCCGGACTCTGGCGCCACTCGGCTTGATCTCGTGAGCAGGGTTCATGGATCAGTTCTACCGCGGCGGGAACGACGGACGGGGGGAGTTGGTCGTCCACTGCCGCCCCTTCGGGACTGCGGGTCGAGGTGGCGTCGGCCACTGGCATCGACCGGCCCAGCCGGGCCGTGTGCAGGGCGGCGCGGGCGGTCGCAGCCGCTTGGATTCGTCCGCCGGATCGGGAGGTTTGAAGCCGTCGCCATTCAGCAGATGGACGCTGCTTTCGGCTTGGTACCGGGACCGGAGAGCGGTCCCGGTCGCAAAAGACAATCCCGACCGCAAAAGACGAGAAGACCGAGCCAGATCGGCCCGGTCTTCTCGCAACTCTCTCAGCTCGGCCGCCCGCCGGCGGCTCCGGTTCAGGCCAGGGCCGAGCAGCAGGTCTCCACGATCAGCCTGGTCACGGTGTAGGGATCGCAGTTGGCGTTGGGCCGGCGGTCCTCGATGTAGCCCTTCTGGTCCTGCTCCACCTGCCAGGGGATGCGGACCGAGGCGCCCCGGTCGGACACCCCGTAGCTGAACTGGTCGTAGGGGGCCGTCTCGTGGGCGCCGGTCAGTCGGCCCTCGATGCCGTGGCCGTAGTTGGCGACGTGCAGCTCGGCGTTCTTACCCAGGGCCTCGGCGGCGGTGATGATGGCGTCGTAGTTCTCCCGCATGGCCTTGGTGGAGAAGTTGGTATGGGCCCCGGCGCCGTTCCAGTCGCCCCGAACGGGCTTGGGGTCGAGGGTGGCGCTCACCCCGTAGTCCTCACCGATGCGGTGCAGCAGCCAGCGGGCCACCCACATCTGGTCGGAGACGTCCAGGGGGCTGAGGGGCCCGACCTGGAACTCCCACTGGCCGGGCATGACCTCGGCGTTGATACCCGAGAGCGAGATGCCGGCCCGCAGGCAGGCGTCCAGGTGGCTCTCCACCACCGGCCGGCCGAAGATCTCATCGGCGCCCACGCCGCAGTAGTACGGGCCCTGGGGGCGGGGGAAGCCGCCCGACTCGGGGAAGCCCAGAGGCCGTCCCCCCTTGAACAGGGTGTACTCCTGCTCGATCCCGAACAGCGGCTCCTGATCGGCAAACTTGGCCGCCGCCTCCACCAGCGCCGCCCGCGTATTGGTCTTGTGCGGGGTCATGTCGGTCAGGAGGACCTCGCTCATGACCAGCACGTCGTCACCGCCCCGGATGGGGTCGGGGAAGACGGCCACCGGCCGCAGCACGCAGTCGGAGGCCTTGCCCGGGGCCTGGTTGGTGCTGGAGCCGTCGAAGCCCCAGATGGGCAGGTCCTTCAAGGAGGTGCCCTTATCGATGACCTTGGTCTTCGACCGGATGTTCGGCGTCGGCTCGGTGCCGTCGATCCACATGTACTCGGCCCTGATAGCCAACCTTGTGTCCTCCTGAGAAGCCCGGGCCGGCGCGACGCCGCCCAGGGTGTGCGGGTTGGGAAAGCCTCTCACGCACCGTGCCCGGGGGTCGACCCCAGCGCGTTAATTCTGCGTTACGGCGCATCCGGCCCGGATCAGTAGGGCGCCTCCAGGTCCGGGAACATCGGAAAATGCTTGGTGTTGCGGGTCAGCAACCGGGCCCGGGCATGGACGGCCGTGGCGGCTATGGCCAGGTCGGCGCTATCGATGGCGGAGTGGCTGGGAAGCCAGCGGCGGCCGAGTTGTCCGGCCTTTTCGGCCAACTCGGCGTCGAGCGGGTGCCACACCAGAGTGGACAGCAGGGCACGGGTGGCATCCTCCTCGACCGGTCGCATGCCGGCCAGTACCTCCAGGCGGGTGATCTCGCTGGCGTGGAGCGGGGCTGCGGCCCGCTCCCCTTCGAGCACGGCCGCTGCCCTCGGGTCTCCTCGGAGGTAGTCGATCAGGACTGACGTGTCCACCAGGGCGGTCACGAGCCGGGTTGGGATCCCAGGCGAGAACCGGAGCGAAGCTGGTCCACCCAGTCCCGTCCGTCGACGTCGCGCTCCTGCCAGGACCCGAAGGCCCGGCGCATGGCGGCCAGATCGTCCTCGGCGCTGCGCTCGGTTCCGTAGACGGTGTTGACGGCGTCCCGGATGAGGGCGGATATGGATCGTCCCGTCCGAGCCGCCACCACGTCCAGGACCCGGCGCTCCTCGCTGGTCAGCGATATCTGGGTCCGCTGCATGATGTAAGCCTACATCATAATCCGTCAGCGCCTCAGCCGTCCTTGTCGGTCACCCCGGCCGAATCGAAGGTGGCCATCTCGCCCAGGATGCGGGCCGCCGACTGGATGACCGGCAGGGCCAGGGCCGCCCCGGTGCCCTCCCCCAGGCGCAGGCCCAGGTCCAGGACCGGGCGCAGGCCCAGATGCTCGAGCACAGCTGTGGCCCCGGGCTCGCTGGAGCGATGCCCGGCAAAGCAGTGGTCCACCACCGCCGGCGCCAGGGCCGCTGCCACCGCCAGGCCGGCCGCCGCGATCACCCCGTCGATGACCACTGGAACCCGGGCCTCGGCCCCGCCGATCATGTAGCCGGCCAGGGCGGCTATCTCCAGGCCGCCCACCGAGGCCAGCCAGCCCAAATGGTCCCCGTCCTCCAGCTCGGCCCCGGCCCGGGCCAGGGCGGCGGAGACCACTTCGATCTTGTGGGCCAGCATGGGGTCGTCCACCCCGGTGCCCCGGCCCGTCACCTCGGCCGCCGGCCGGCCGGTGAAGTGGGCGATCAGGGCCGCCGACGGGGTGGTATTGCCGATCCCCATGTCCCCGGTCAAAAGGCACCGGGCCCCTTCGGCCACCAGCTCCCGGGCCACGTCCAGGCCGACCTGCAGGGCGGCGGCGGCCTCGATCCGGGTCATGGCCGGCCCCGAGGTGATGTCCCCGGTGCCGGGCCTGACCTTGCGGATGAGCAGGCCGGGCCCGGGGGCCAGGTCGGAGGCGACCCCGACGTCGACCACCACCACCCGGGCCCCGACCTGGCGGGCCACCACGTTGATGGCCGCGCCGCCGGCCAGGAAGTTGGCCACCATCTGGGCCGTCACCTCCGAGGGCCACGGGGTCACGCCGGCGCCGGCCACCCCATGGTCCCCGGCGAAGACCGCCACCACGGCCGGCTCCGGCACCGGCGGGGGATCGACCCCGGCCGCGCCGGCCAGGCGGATGCCGATCTCCTCCAGTTCGCCCAGCGCCCCCCGGGGCTTGGTCAGGCGGTCCTGATGCTCCCGGGCGGCGGCCATGGCCCCCGGGTCGGCGCCGGACAACCCGGCCATGGTCTCCTCGAAGCTGGAACGTGACGTCACGGGACCAACCTTCTCATGTCCGGCGCCGGGGGTCCCAGGCGGAGGTTCCTGGGCGGGTGCCTCCGGAGTGCGTGCCTCCGCCGCCGCCGAGGAGTTGGCCCGGGCTCACGAACTGGCCGTGCAGGCGATCGAGGACGAGCCGTGGGAGCGCTGGTGGTAGCCCGAGGCGAGCTGTGGTGGGGGGAGGCTCCGGATGAGAAGGGACGGCCGTTCCTGGTCGTGAGTCGGGACGCCGCCATTGAGGTGATGGCACGGGTTCTGGGCGGCCGGAGCTGCCATCGACTGCTGAGGGCGGTCCAGATTCGCCACCGACCTCGGTGGTCTCAGGTGGTCTCGGCCGCCGGGGCGCCGGAGCGGATGATCCTCTCCAGGGCGGCCAGGTCGATGTGCTCCTCGATGGCGTCGGCCAGCCGGTCCCACTGGGCCACCCTGGCTTCGGCGAAATCGACCGTCGACTCCGGAATCCCCCGCCCCCTCCGCCCGGCCACGTAGTCGAGGAAGGCGGCCCGGAAGCCGTCGGATTCGAACAGGCCGTGCAGGCTGGTGCCCAGCACCGCACCGTCCGGGGAGACCAGGCCCTCGTCCTCGGTGCCCCACCGGTCAGCCAGCCCGAACCAGGCCCGGCCGGCGTCCGGGCCGGCTACGGGACGGCAGCGGCCGTGGTGGATCTGGTAGCCGGCCGCCGCCGGGCCGGCTCCGGACCGGTCCCCGGCCCAGGTACGAGTGGCGCCCCGGCGCCGGCGGGTCACCTTCGCCGTCTCGAAGACCGTCTCCACCGCCAGGAGGCCCAGGCCCGGCACTCGACCCCGGCCGGACTCGACGTCGTCGTGGATGGATTGGCCGAGCATCTGGTATCCGCCGCAGATGCCGAGGATGAGGCTGCCGGCCCGGCCCGCCCGCACCACCGCCTCGGCCAGCCCGGTCGAGCGGAGCCAGTCCAGGTCGGCCACGGTGGCCTTGGTGCCGGGCAGGACGATGAGGTCGGGCCCGCCCAGGGCGCCGGGGTGATCGACCATCCGAACCCCTACGGCCGGCTCCAGCCCGAGGGGGTCGAAGTCGGTGAAGTTGGAAAGGGCGGGGAAGCGGATGACGGCCACGTCCAGGCGGTCCCCTTCGCCGGAACCGGAGCCGGAGCCGGAGGGGGCGCCGGAGGCGGCGCCGGCCGGCCGGGGGCGGGGCCCGGCCAGGCCCAGGGAGTCCTCGGCGTCGAGGGCGATGTCATCGAGCCAGGGGAGCACGCCGAGGGTGGGGATCCCGCAGCGCGCTTCCAGCTGGGCGCCGGCGCCGGTCAGGAAGGCCGGATCGCCCCGAAGCTTGTTGATGATGAAGCCGGCCACGGTGGCCCGCTGTTCCGGGGGCAGCAGCTCCACCGTTCCGTAGAGAGCGGCGAAGACACCCCCCCGGTCGATATCCCCCACCACCACGGCGGGCAGGCCGGCCCGCACCGCCACCGACAGGTTGACGATGTCCCGGTCCAACAGGTTGATCTCGGCCGCCCCGCCGGCGCCTTCGGCCACCACCACGTCGTAACGCCGGCGCAGGTCGGCCAGGGCGTCGGTGACCGGGCCCACGAACTCGGGCTTGCGCCGGTGGTACTCGAGGGCGCCCAGGTGCCCGACGGGCCGGCCGTTCAAGACCACCTGGCTGCCTTTGATCCCGGTCGGCTTGAGCAGGATCGGGTTCATGGCCACTTCCGGCTCGGCCCCGCCGGCCAGGGCCTGCACGCCCTGGGCCCGGCCAATCTCGTGACCCGACTCCGTTACGAAGGAGTTGTTGGACATGTTCTGGGCCTTGAACGGGGCCACCCGGATCCCCCGCCGGGCGAGCAGCCGGCAGAGCCCGGTCACCATCTGGGACTTGCCGACGTCGCTGGCGGTTCCCACCACCATGAGCCCGCCCCGCAGGCCGGGGGAGAGATGGGTGGCCTCCGGCGCCTCAGGGCGTGGATCCCCGGGGCGGCTACTCAACGACCCCGCCCGGAGACATGCTCACCCTCCGACTATACAAGGCCCTTGTACTACAAGGCCTTTGTAGTTACTATCCAACGGTGACCCTGCTTCCCTTGCTCTCCCGGGAGCTGGAGACCGGTCGTCTCAATGCTGCCTGGGAACGGGCGCAGGGCGGCCAAGCCCAGCTGGTCGTGGTCTGGGGCCGGCGGCGGACCGGTAAGACCTTTCTTCTGTCGCATTTCGTCGCCGGTAAGCGGGCCATCTTCTTCGGTGCCACCCAGCAGGCCGAGGCCATCGAACTGACCCGCCTCCAGGAAGCCGTGGCCCGGGATGGCGGGCCCGAGCTGGCGGACATGAGCGGTGGCCGCTTTGCCGGGTGGGAGGCGGCCCTGCGGTTCTTTGCCGCCGCCTCTCGAGCGGAGCCTCTGGTGGTGGTCCTGGACGAGGTTCCGTACCTGGCCCGCTCGACCCCGGGCTTTGCCAGCGTGGTGCAGGCCGTCTGGGACCACCTTCCGGCGGACAGCCGGCTGATGCTGGTGCTCACCGGGTCGGCGGTTGGGGCGATGGAGACGATGCTCGGCGCCCAAGGGCCGCTCCGGGGCCGTCCGACCGTGACCCTGCGGCTTGACCCGGTCGGCATCGAGAAGGCTTCAGAGTTCTGGCCCGACCTCAGCCCGGTGAGTCTGGTCGAGGCCTACGCCGCCTGTGGGGGTTACCCATTGCACTTGAAGGCCTGGGACCAGGCTGTCTCGACGCGGGACAACCTGCTGGGCCTGGCCGGTTCCCCCGGCGGCGTCCTGCTCGAGGATGCCGAGGGGATCCTCGGCGAGGAACTGCCCGACACCGGGGGCTATCCCCGGATCCTGGCGGCCATCGGCCGGGGCCGGACTCGGATGTCCGAGATCCAGAACGAGGCCGATCAGCGCGTCGAACACCCCCTGGATGTGCTGGTCCGCTCCGGAATGGTCCGTCGCTCCTTGCCCCTCGGTGCTCCCAAGCGGGCCCGTCCCCTGTACGAGATCGACGACGTGTACCTGGCCTTCTGGTTCAGGGTCCTGTATTCAGACCTGGCCCAGATGGCGGGTGGGAACGGCCCCGCCGTGCTGACCCGCCGGCAACCGCAATGGCTGGGCCACCTCGGGTGGCTGTTCGAGCGAATGGCCCGCGCTCACGCGTCTCATCTCGTAACCAGCGGTGTCCTTCCGGAAGACCTATTGGTGGGGCGCTGGTGGGCTTCGTCGGGTCCGCCGTGTGAGGTCGATGTTCTGGGGATGCGCGGCTCTCGCACCGAGTTCCTGGGCGAGGCCCGTTGGCAGGACAGCCCGCTGGGCCTCCGTGACCTACGGGACCTCACGGCCAAGTCGGTCCACGTTCCCCATCGGGCTGAGGACGTTCAATACGCCTTATGGGGTCGGAGGGGCGTCGAACCCGAGGTCCTGGCCACCGGAGCACTCGGCTTCAGCCTCGAGGACATGCTGACCAGGTAGGGGCGGACAAGGCAGGGTCTGGGCCCGTTCACGGTGCCGAACGCTCCAGGGCTTGGGCCAGGCGCTCCAGGCCGGCGGGTCCGGGCACGGCCACTCGGGCCTGACCGGGCAGGCCGAAGGAGGCGCAGTCCCTGACCACCACGCCATGGGGGGCCAGCCGTTCCCTCAGCCCGGGCGCCCGGGCGCAGAGGACGTAGTTGACGTCCGAGGGCTGGGGCTCCAGCCCGTGGGCGTCCAGGAGGGTGGTGAGCTCCGAGCGCAGATCCGCGATGGCGGCCCTCCACCCGGGCAGGTCGGCTCCCTCCAGCAGCACGGGCAGGGCGGCGGCGGCCAGTCCGTTGACCGACCACGCCGGCTGGGCCACCCGGGCCCGTGACACTGTCTCGGGGTCGGCCAGCAGGTACCCGATGCGAAGCCCGGGACAGGCGAAGAGCTTGGTCAGGGAGCCCACCACCGGGACGCCGGTATCGCCCCGGGTCCACTTCCCGGCGGCGAGGGGATAGAAGGCCTCGTCCCAGACGCCGGCCCTGGCCCCCGGCGGCGCCAGTAGGCCGGAGGGGTTGTGGGGGTTGGAGCGCCACAACGGCTCATCCGGGCCGCCCCGGGGGTGGAGGGAGAACTCCGGTTCCTCCACCCGGCCACCGATGAGGCCGGCCAGGACCGTGATGGCCTCGGCCCCTCCGTTGGTGAGAAGAAGCCGCTCCGGCTCCACGTCCATGGCCCCGACCAGGGCGGCGTGGGCGGCGGAAGGATCGGGATACCGGCCCAGGGCGCCGGCATCGATGGCGGCCCGGACAACCGGGCCGGGGTCGGGGGCGACCGGGTTGAGGCTGGCCGACAGGTCCACCACGTGGGAGGGGTCCAGGCCGAGGGCGGCGGCCACCGCCGCTCCGTCCCCTCCGTGGGTGCCGGCCGGCGGCACCGACCGAGGCGGCGCCGTCATGGCCGGGTCCGGGCTGTCGCGCTTACCAGGGCGGCGGCCAGCAGCAGGCCGGTCAGCAGGAGACCGACGTCTTGGCTCAGGCGGACGGCTCGGGCGATGTCGGCCGGCTCGGGTGTCCGGCCGTGGCCCAGCGGGCCGCGCACCTCGGTGCGGTCCCCGTAGCGGTTGGTGCCGCCCAGCTGGAGGCCCAGGGCGGCGGCGAAGGCAGCTTCGGCCGGGCCGGCGTTGGGGGACGGATGGCGCGATGCGTCACGGCGCACGACTCTCCACACGTCCCGGGCCGAGCCGGGCCGCACCGCGGCCACCAGGGCCACGGTCAGGCGGGCCGGGACGAGGTTGGCGACGTCGTCCAGCCGGGCCGAGGCCCAGCCGTAGTGCAGGTAGCGCGGGTTCTTGTGGCCGACCATGGAGTCCATGGTGTTGACGGCCCGGTAGCCGAAGGCGCCGGCCGGTCCGGCCAGGGCGGCCCACAGGACGGGGGCGACCACGGCATCGACGGTGTTCTCGGCCACGGATTCGACTACGGCCCGGGCCATCTCCTTTTCGTCCATGCCGGTCGGATCCCGGCCCACCAGGGCCGGAAGGGCCTCGGCGGCTTCAACCAGCCGGCCCTGTTCCAGCCGGGTTCCGATGGACAGGGCGGTGTCGGCCAGGCTGCGCCCGGCGGCGGCGGCGTAGGCGGCCACGGCCGTGGCCGGCGCTTCCGCGAGGAAGGGGTGGTTCCGGATCGAAACCCTGGGGGCGGCGCCGGCGCCCAGGGCCACCCCGGTGGCGGCGTGAAGGACCCCGGCCGCCCGGCTGTCCCGGTAGGCCAGGGCCTCGAAGCGGGCCATGGCTGATCCGAAGGCCGCCACCGGGTGGAGCCGGGCGGGAGGCTCGCCCAGGAGGCGGTCGGCGGCCAGGCCCAGGGCGGCGCCGGCCAGCCGGCCCGGTCTTGGGAACGAGGCCGTCCTCACCAGCGGGCCGCGGCTATCAGCAGGCCCGCCGTCTCGGCCACCACCCCGGCGGCCCCCAGCACGTCCCCGGTGAAGCCGCCCAGCCGGCGCCGGGCCAGGCCGATCACGGCGGCGAAGGCAATCATGGCGGCCACCACCGAGACGGCCCCGCTCAGCCGGCAGTACGGGAAACTCACCCCACCCAGGTGGGCCTGGCCGGCGCCCAGCCCGACCGCGACCAGGATTCCGCCCAGCCCCACCCACGGGGCCGCCGTCCGCCACCCAGAGCCGGCGGAGCGGCCGGAGCCGGCGGAGCGGTCGGAGCCGTCGGAGCGGTCGGCGGGCCCCCGGAATGCGGAGGCCAGGCCCCCCTCGGTCCGGGCGTAGGGGACGGTGGCCAGAGTCAGGGCCATAGCCGAGCGGCTGGCGCACCACAGGCCGGCCAGCAGCAGGGGCCGGGGGGCCATGGCGGCCAGGGTCACCCAACGAACCAGCAAGGTGGCGGCCCCGGCGGTCACGCCGAAGGCCCCGGTGCGGGGATCGGCCATGACCTCGAGCCGGCGGGCCCGGTCCATGGGCGCCAGCAGGCCGTCGGCGGCGTCGAGCAGCCCGTCGAAGTGCAGCATCCCGGTCAGGACCAGGTCGGCCACCACCACCAACACGGCCGCTACGCCCACCGGCCAGGCCCGATGCGCTCCCCACCAGATCCCGCCCAGGGCCAGCCCCAGGGCCAGGCCGACCAGAGGGAACCAGAGGGTGGCCCGCTGGGACGGAGGCCGACCCCCGCCCAGGCAGGTCAGGAAGGAGAAGGCCCCGAGCAGGCTCCGGCCGCCGGGTTCACCGCTACTGCTCCCGGGCCCGGAGCCGCCCGGCTCGCTCATGGCCGCTCCAGAGCCAGCCGGCGCCCGGCCACCACCAGGTAGACCTCACCTGCCACCTCGGCCACCTCCCGGTTGAGCCGGCCCAAGGCGTCGCGGAAGGCCCGGCCCGACTCGGAGGAGGGGTGGACCCCCATGCCGACCTCCTCGGAGACAATGAGGGTGGACAACGAGCGGCCGGCCAGGGCGGGGAGGAGGGAGGGGTCGGGGGCGAAGTGGTCGCGTCGGGCCAGCCAGGTGCCGAGGGAGTCGATGAGCACCACCCGGCCGGCCAGGTCGGGGCCGGCCAGGACCGGGCCCAGTTCGAGGGGCGCCTCCAGGGTGTCCCAGGCCTCCGGGCGCCGGCGGCGGTGGGCCTCGATGCGCCGCTCCCAGTCGGCGTCCCCGGCCGGTCCGGGTCCGGACCCGGCCACGTAGGTCACCCCCGCTCCCAGGCGGGCCGATTCGGCCGCGGCCATGGCCTCGGCCATCTCCGACTTGCCTGACCGGGCGCCCCCCAGGAACAGGGTGATGGTCATGCCGGCGGCGGGGGGGTGGCTGGTTGGTCGGCCTGGTTCGCGCATCGGTCTTTCCGGACTTCGCTCCCCAGTGGGTTGCGTCTCCACCGTAGACCGGGGTCGTGCCGGCCCGCCTGCCGGCTCCGGATCCACGCCCTTGCCCTGAAATCGGGGTGAACGGCAGGAATCACCCCGTCGGACCCAGAAGCCATACTGGGTCATGGGGGTGTTTCGGACCGGCCTTGGACGTCTGGCGCCCGCCCTGCCGGGCCGGGGGCTCTGGCGACGGGGCCGAGGGGCCGGGCCGGCCCGGGGATTCGTGGCCGGCGCCCTGGCCCTCCAGCTGGGCCTGGTGGTCGCCACCGGCGGGCTGATCGGCTCCCAGGTGGCCCATGGAGCCACCAGCCCCCACCGGCCGCCCGTCATCGCCGACCCCAGCCAGGCCAACCGGCCTGACGCCGCCGTGGCCGCCCAGGAGGCCGCCGCCGCGGCCCTGCCCCCGCTCCCGGCCGCCACGGTGGCCCCCCAGCCGGCCCCGCCGGCGGTGACCAACTCCGCCCAGCTCCGGCCCCATGAGGTCTTCGGCTTCGCCCCCTACTGGACCCTGGCCGACTCCTCCGGGTTCGACGTGTCCGGGATGTCGACCATCGCCTATTTCGGCCTGGACGCCAACTCCGACGGCAGCCTGAGCCAGTCCGGCCCGGGCTGGGAGGGATACCAGAGCCAGGCCCTGGCCGACCTGATCTCCCGGGCCCATGCCGCCCAGGACCGGGTGGTCCTGAGCGTCGAGTGCTTCGACCAGAAGGCCCTGGACCAGCTGTCGTCCAACCCGGCCGCCGACTCCACCCTGGCCACCAACATCATCTCGGCCGTGCAGGCCAAGGCCCTGGACGGGGTCAACCTCGACTTCGAGGGGACCGGCGCCGCCGACCGGGCCGGCGTGGCCCGGATGATGGACTACCTGGCCCAGCGCTTCCACGGTGCCGATCCCCACTGGCAGGTCACGGTGGACACCTACGGCGGATCGGCCACCGACGGCCAGGGCTTCTTCGATGTCCAGGCCATGGAGCCCTATGTGGACGGCTTCTTCGTCATGGCCTACGACATGTACCAGTCGGGTTACGCCTCGCCCAACGCTCCGCTCAAGGGAACCGACCCCAGCGACGCCGACGTGGTGGCCGGCTACCTGTCCTCCGTGCCGGCCTCCAAGGTCATCCTCGGCATCCCCTTCTACGGCTACCAGTGGCAGACGGCGGATAACCAGCCCGAGTCCAAGGCCACATCCGGGCCGACGCCGGTGTCCTTCGCCCAGATGGCCGGCCTGTCCGGGATCTATTGGGACCCGAACGCCGATGTCCCCTGGTACGAGTACCAGGACCCCCAGGGCAACTGGCACGAGGTGTACTTCGATGACCCCCAGTCGGTGGCCCTCAAAGCCCAGCTGGCCAACTCGGCCGGCCTGGCCGGGGTGGGCATCTGGGCCCTGGGGATGGACGGCAACGCCCCGGACATGATGGCGGCCATCCTGGGCAACGCCCGGGCCGTCAAGAACTACCGGTCCGGCCCGGCCAAAGAGAGCACCTCGGCCTCCACGGCCCCGACCACTTCGACGTCGACGACGACTTCCTCGACCAGTTCGACCACCACCACGACCGCCCCCAAAGCCCCGGCCGTGACCGTCCCTGGCGGCTCCGGTGGCGGCGGTAAGGGGGGCGGCGGGGGCGGCTCGGGCGGCGGGGGCTCAGGGGGCGGCGGCTCAGGGGGCGGCGGCGGTTCCGGCGGCGGCGGAGGCTCACCGCCAACTTCGGTGCCCACCGTGACCTTCCCCACCACCCCCTCCAAGGGCTGAGCGGCGCCCCGATAGGTCCGGGTCCCTGGTCGTAGGGGTGAGCCCCGCGGAGCACGTCGAGCTCGTCGTCGACGAGACGCCGGACGTATCCGCCCAGGAAACCGTGACCGCTGGCCACGGCCATACTCGACTAGCTGCGCGCCTATAACTGGACCAATTGCCCACTAAGGCCTGAGGCCCGCCCGTCGAAGGCCTGAGGCCCGCCGCCAATATCCTCCGGGCGTGGCCGAACGCCCGACGGCCGGGGTGGCCGACCGCCGAGAGCTGGTCCGGGCCCACCTGGCCGTGGTCCTGGCCGCCATCTCCTTCGGCAGCACCTTCATCCCCGTCCAGGACGCCATCCACCGGGTCGATCCGGTCCCGTTCCTGGGCGTGCGCTTCCTGACCGGGACGGTGCTCCTGGGCCTGTTCCTGGCCCGCATCGGGGGCTGGTCCCGCCTCCGCCAGCCGGCCGTTATCCGGGGCGGCCTGCGGGCCGGGGTACCCCTCCTGGCCGGCTACCTGCTCCAGACCTTCGGCCTGCGCTACACCAGCACCCCGGTATCCGCCTTCATCACCTACCTGCTGGTCGTTTTCGTCCCTGTTCTCGGCGCTTTCTGGCTGGGCCGGCTGCCGCAGGGCCGGGTGGTCATCGGGGTGGTGCTGGCCACGGCCGGGTTGTTCCTGCTCACCGGCGCCCACCTGCACGTCGGGCTGGGGGAGTGGCTGACTCTGGGGTGCGCGGTCACCTTCGCTGTCAACATCCTGGAGATCGACCGGGCCGTGGGGGCCAACCCCGCCTACCACGACGTGGTGGCCGTGGCCGTGGTGCAGCTGGCGGTGGTGGCCACGGGCTGTCTCCTGCCCGGGTTCTTCCTGGGTGGGTACCAAATGCCGGGATCGGCCCTGGGGGCGGCCGTCTACACCGGGGTGGCCTGCTCGGCCCTGGCCTTCGGGCTGCAGGTGTGGGGCCAGCGCCGGGTGGGCCCGACCCGCACCGCCCTGCTGCTCATGATCGAGCCGGTGACGGCGGCCATCGTGGGCTCGATCTACGGCCAACCCTTGGGCGCCACCGGCCTGGCCGGGGCCGGATTGATCCTGGTCGGCATCCTGGTGGCGGAGGTCGTGCCCAGCCGGGATTGAGGTCGGCCCCGATTGTGCCGATACCTCCCGTCGTATGTCACTCCAACGGCCACTCCACCTCCTCCGCCTCACCGCCGCCGCCCCCTTGGCGCTGGCGGCCCTGACGGGACTGCCGGCTCATCCCTCGGCGGCGGTTGCCACGTCCTCCCCCCACTTGAGCGCCGGTCCCCTCAACCTGAAGCTGGTCTGGTCCAAGGACATGCCCGGGGTGCAGTTCCGGGCCTCCAGCCCGACCGTGGCCAGCCTGGACAGCGCCGGGCCGGCCATGGTGGTGGGCGCCCTGAACGGAAAGGTCTACGCCTTCCATCTGGCCGACGGCTCGGCCGTGGCCGGCTGGCCGGCCCAGCTGGACAAGCCCATCGACTCGTCCCCCGCCGTGGCCACCATCAACGGCCAGCCCGAGGTCTTCATCGGCACCGGCACCTACGACAGCGGGACCGGCGGGGGCTACTGGGGCCTGTCCTCCACCGGCGGGACCCGGCTGCACTATTCCGGTTCGGATCCCAATCAGGCCTCCGAGCCCGTCTACGCCACCCCGGCCCTGGCCAACATCACCTGCGGCGGGGGAACCGACGTGGTGGCCGGGGCCCTGGGCCAGGACTCCTACTCCCTCGACGCCGCCACCGGCTCGGTGCTGCCCGGCTGGCCCCTTTTCACCTACGACACCGTGTTCTCATCGCCGTCCATCGCCCAGGTCGGCGGCCAGACCCTGGTCTTCGAGGGCGGGGACCAGACCACTCCCCACGGCGGGATCCTCCGGGCCGTCAACGGCGCCGGCCGGGTTGTCTGGTCCGACCAGTTCGACGACGTGGTCACCTCCTCCCCGGCCGTCGGGGATCTGGGCGGCAACGGCCAGCCCATGCTGGCCGTCGGCACCGGCTTCTACTGGGCCCAGCAGGGGCTGCCCACGGTGGATTCCACCAAGCTGTTCGTCATCAACCCGGCCGACGGCTCGGTGGCGTGGTCCCGGGATCTCGGCGGTTACACCCGGACCTCCCCGGCCCTGGGTGACCTGGAGGGCAACGGGAGGACCGACGTGGTCGAGGCCGTTCAGGGGAACGCGGCCGATCCGAACTTCGGCCAGATCTGGGCCTTCGACGGATCCGGGAACCCGTTACCGGGCTGGCCCGTCCTGACCCCGCCCGGTGTCGGCGCCGTCATCGGCAGCGTGGTCACCGCCGACCTGACCGGGGCGGGCTATGACGACGTGCTCGTCCCCACCGGGGACGGCCTCTACATCTATGACGGGCGCAGCGGGGCCCTGGCCGCCTCGGTGGCCGTCAACCAGATCGGCATGCAGTCGAGCCCCTTGGTGAGCATGGATCCCAACGGCACCCTGGGGATCACCATCGCCGGGGTCAACACCACGACTCACGACGGGGTCATCTTCCACTACGAGGTGGCCGGCGGATCGATCGGCTCGTCCTCCTGGCCCATGTTCCGGGACAACCCGGCCCGGACCGGCACCCAGGCCGGGACCTTCGCCCCCGCCGCGGTGGCTTCGGGGTGCGGGGCGGCCCAGATGAGCGAATATCGATTCGTGGCTGCCGACGGGGGCATCTTCGACTTCGGTAAGGCCGCCTTCGAGGGCTCGGCCGGGGGGACGGCCCTGGGCGGTCCGATTGTGGGCATGGCGGCCACCCCGGATGAGAAGGGTTACTGGCTGGCCGGCCAGAACGGCGCCGTCTATCCCTACGGGGATGCCGGGAACTTCGGCTCGGCCGTCGGTCGGGGCATCAAGGTGGTCGGGATGGCCGCCACCCCCGACGGCCACGGCTACTGGCTGGTGGACCAGTACGGCGGGGTGTACTGCTTCGGCACGGCCCGCTTCTTCGGCTCCACCGGCGCCCTCCGCCTGGCCCGGCCCATCGTGGGCATGGCCACCACTCCCGACGGGGCCGGGTACTGGCTGGTCGCCTCCGACGGGGGCATCTTCAGCTTCGGGGACGCCGCCTTCTACGGCTCCACCGGGTCCGAACGCCTGGCCCAGCCCATCGTGGGGATGACGGCCACCCCCGACGGCCACGGCTACTGGTTCGTGGCCTCCGACGGGGGGGTGTTCTCCTTCGGGGACGCCGCCTTCTTCGGGTCGGCCGGAGCCGAGAGGCTGGCCAAGCCGGTGGTGGGCATGGCCGCCACGCCGGATGGCCGGGGTTACTGGCTGGTGGCCTCGGACGGGGGCATCTTCTCCTACGGGGACGCCCCCTTCCTGGGCTCCACCGGGGCCGAGCGCCTGGCCCAGCCCATCGTGGGCATGGCCAGCTGAGCGTCGCCGGCGGGGGGTGCCCTCCTCCCGGCTCCCCTGTCGGGATATTCCGACACGACAACTCTGTCGAGATTTGCCGACAGATCAGTTATGTCGGGATTTACCTCATGTCGACCACCTACTACCCCCCCGCCAGTCCGGAGGCGGCCATGGCTGTCAACGGGCGGACCGGGCTGGCGAACATCGGATGGGAGGATCTGGTGGAGGAGGCCGTCGCCTGGGGCCTGCCCCGGCGGGCGGTCACGGGGCGGATGTCGGAGCTGGCCGACCGCCTGCCCGCCGCCGTCGAGGTCGCCGCGGAGCTCACCGACCCCCCCGGCGCCCTGGCCGACTTCGTCATGGCCAACGTCGCCCGCCTGGGTGCGGGCTGGGCGGCGGCGCCGGCTCCGAGCCGTCGTGACGGCGGCCTTTTCGTCGGCGCCAGTGGTGGCGAGCCTCAGGGGGCATCCCCGGTCGCGGTTCGCTCCTACCGGAGGGCCGACGGGACGGTGGTTCGCAGCCATCCCCGGCGCAGCCCCGGGCCGCGGAGGAAGTCGTAACTTCCCTCGGGATCGCCTGGGGTCCGAGGGGAAGGTGTACCTGAAAATGCCGACACTTCGGTACACTTCCGGGGATGGCCGCCGACAGGACCTGGACAGCCGCCGACCTGGAGAGCGTCACCCCGGATGAGCGCCACCGGCTCCTGAATGAAAGCGTGCTCACGGACCCCTCCGAGGTGGCTCCGGAATTCTTGGTGCGAGCCCGACTGAAGGGCCGCTCGTTGCTCGAAGCCCGAGAGGTGCTGGGCACGACTCAGCAGTGAGCTCGCATCGGAGGAGCGTCCGAGTCACGGACGCGTTCTTTGAGCAGCTCGACCAACAACTGCGAGCCGACCGAGGACCAGCAGGCGAGCCTTCCGCTACCGACTTCCTGGTGATGGAGCTGCCGCCCGTGGTCGAGCGCTTCGCCACTAGTCCTCCCGGGGGTACAGAGCCTCCCAATCGGTGTCGTCGTCCAGGGTCCTGGTGGCGCGGCGGGCCGGCGGTAGGTAGTGTCTTTCTCGATAACATTTGTTATTGAAACAGGGGGAGCCACCTCGGGTGGCCCACACCGCGCACCGAGAAAGGTGGTCCCGGCTCCATGCCCGACCCTAAGAAGCCCCGTCCCGCCTTCGCCCCTTGGGATCGTCGCGAGCTGCCCGGCTCGTTCACGGTGGAGGAGACGGCCCGGCGGGTCGGCAACTACAAGTGGATCGAGATGCGCCTGTTCGAGGCCCTGGGCGGCTGGGTGGCCACCGTGCCCGAGCTCGACGTCAAGATGCGCCTCGGGACCCATTGCTATAAGCACGCCTGGCACTCCGAGCTGTGGCACAAGCGCCTGCCCGAGCTCCGGGAGATGAACCCCGACCGTCTGACCGTGCCGGCCAACGACACCATCGTGGAGTTCATCGAGGCCATGACCGAGCCCGAGGGCGAGGACAAGACCCTGGAGAAGCTGGTCGGGGTCTACCGGGTCCTGATCCCGCACAAGATCGCCGCCTACACCTACCACCTCAACAACACTTCGAGCATCACCGACGCCCCGACCATGCGGTCGCTGCGTCTGGCCCTCAACGACGAGTTCGAGGACTGGCGGGACGGGGAGATGCTCATCCAGTCCATCGTGGACGGGGAGGACGACATCCGACGGGCGGCCGAGCACCAGGCCAAGCTGGAAATCATCATGCACCGGGCCGGCGGTATAGCCGGGCCCGGGTCCATCGGCACCGAAGCACCGCTGAGCGTGGAGGCAAGCGCATGAAGAAGCACCTGACCGTCGATGATCTGGCCCGGGACGGCCGCTTCGCCCGGGTCGACTTCCAGGACCAGTTCAACGATCCCCGCCGGCGGGGCCTGGGCGCCTATGGCTCCGACTCCGCCGATTTGGCCGGGGATGACGAGGAGACCCGCTCCGAGCGCCGCCAGGCCCGAGGCCTGGGCCGGATGACCCCGGACATGCCCAACGCCCCCGAGGCGGCCCGCTCGCTGATGCACGGCATCTTCGTGGGCGAGATCCAGGCCCTGGAAGGGGCCGGACGGACCTGTTTCGACTTCGACCTGGGTGACGGCGCCGACCAGGTTCCCTATGCCCTGAAGCTGGACATGGCCCGCCAGTGCTGGGACGAGGCCCGGCACTGCGAGATCTCCGTGAAGCTCTCGGAGTGGATGGGCACCGAGCTGGGCGAGTTCGCCGAGTCCCCCTTCCTGTTCCAGGCGGCGTGCAATCCCGACCCCGTCCTGCGCCTGACCGGGGTCAACCGGGCCCTGGAGGGCCTGGCCATCGACGTGTTCAACACCATGCGGGACTTCGGGGACAAGTCGGGCGACCCGGTCCTGGAGTTCTGCGAGGACTGGATGTTGGCCGATGAGGTCACCCACGTGAAGATGGGATCGGATTGGCTCCGCCGCCTGACCATGAACGACCCCGAGCGGCGGGAACGGGCCCTCGAGTTCCAGCACGTGGTGGACAAGCTCTTCTCCCTCGGCGGCGGCCGTGGCGATGAGGAGGACAGCCCCATCCGCCTGGCCCGGCGCTTCCGCCAGCTGGCCGGCTTCTCCGATGAGGAGATCGATGAGATCGGCGCCGTGGCCAAGGAGGCCCGGGTCGAGGCCGACGCCCGCTACGCCGCTCCGGCGGCGCAGTAGCCCCGCCGTCGGCTAGAACCCAACCGGCAAACAAGCCAGGCATCTAGAGAGAGGCGCAGGACAAACCTGTGGGCACCGTCACCGTCG
Organism: Actinomycetota bacterium; assembly: GCA_027315345.1. Lineage (GTDB taxonomy): Bacteria > Actinomycetota > Acidimicrobiia > Acidimicrobiales > JAJPHE01 > DAHUYE01. The sequence continues at coordinate 20,230 of DAHUYE010000072.1, read as the reverse complement.
ACCCGGAGCAGTTCACCCTGGTCCTGTTCGAACCCGAACGCATCATCAAAACGGCCGAGGAGCTGGCGGCCAAGATCGGGATCGATTCGGACATTCGCATCGAGGTGGACGAGCCCAGCGCCCTGGGGCGCTCCCGGGTGACCAGCGTCGACCCGGTGGTGCTCTGGGCCCAGGGGGGCGCCTTCGAGGACCCCAAGGCCCCCCGGCACCTCTCCGACCGCAACGTCACCGAGGTGCTGGGCCGGCTCATGTTCCGGGTCAAGGACCGCCAGAGCCCGGGCTTCTCCGATGCCCCGGGTGAGGGCGAGCTGACCCTCCAGCAGCAGACGGCCTGGGACGCCTACTGCCTGGGCCGGTTGGCCGGCCTCGGCTACGACGTGGCCAAGCCCCGCCGGCTGTACCACTTCCGGAACCGGCACGGCTTCACCGACGTGGCCGATGCCGCCTTCGAGCAGCTCTGGAGCGCCGAGGGTCTGACTTGGGCCGACATCGAGAAGGTCTGCGCCGAGACCGAGGCGGCCAAGGCCGCCGTCTAGCCCGGTGGCTTAGGGTTCCCCGGAGCGGGCGCTCGGCTCCTTCGGAGCCAGCCTCCTCGCTCCAGGTCGATGACGGGCCCTGTCCCCGCGCCTCAACCTATGCCTACTTGTAACCTGGTGCTGTCCGGTCGACGTCCAGTTACGGGACCATGCGAACTTTATTGCGGGTTTGGGATTGTGGTTTCTGGGATAGCCAGCGGGCAGGATGACGGGGTCGATGAGCGGGGCGGGGGTTCTGGCCCCTCAGTTGGTGGGCCGAGATCGTGAGTTGGGCTGGGTGGGCCGGCTCCTGCGGGAGGCGGGCACAGGAGTCAGCGCCGCCCTCGTGGTCATCGGGGAGGCGGGGGTGGGCAAGACCGCCCTGCTCCGAGCGGCGGGGGAGCGCGCCGAGGTTCCAGTCCTCTCCGTCACCGGGATCGAGCGGGGCGGTGCGCCCGCCTATTCGGGCCTGGTCGAGTTGTGCGGCCCGGTCCGCAGCCACATGCGCGACATCCCGCCGGGTCAAGCTGGGCTGTTGGCCACGGCCCTCGGCTGGGCCCCGGCTGGGCCGGAGCCGATCGGACCTTTGGGGGTGGGGAGCGCGCTGCTCAGCTTGTTGGGAGCGGCCGCCACCCGTCGGGGCGGGGCGTCGACCGTGGGTCTGTTGGTCATTGTCGACGATGCTGACTTCCTCGACGACGCCAGTCGGGAGGCCCTGGTCTTCGCCGCCCGGCGCCTCAGGGGCGAGGGTGTCGTAATCCTCCTCGGTGCCCGACCGGACGGTTCCGCCTGGGCCGAACTGGGGGACCTGGAGGTTATGCAGCTTGGCGGGCTGGACGGTTGTGCCGCCCGGGCGTTGCTGGCCGCGGCGACGGGTGCACCAGTAAGTGAGATGGTGGCGGAGCAGCTGGTGGCCAGTTCGGCCGGGAACCCGCTGGCTCTGTCCGAGATGGCCAAGGAGCTGTCGCCTGACCAACTGAGCGGGCATCAGCCCCTGCCCCGCCTTCCTCCGGTCGGCCAACGGCTGCGCGACTACTTCGTCGAGCGCGTGTCGGCTCTGCCCGATGGGTCGCGGCGGGCACTGGTCGTGGCCGCCGCCAGCTTCGGCAATCTGGGCGTGCTCAGCCGTGCCCTCGAGGATCTCGGGCTGTCTCCGATCGAACTGCACTGGATCGAGGACGGCGGCCTCGTCTCTTCGTCCGGACCGGAGCTGATCTTCCGCCACCCTCTCGCCCGCTGCGCCATATACCACTCCGCCTCGCCCGAGGAGCTGAGCCGGGTCCATCTGACCCTGGCCGCCGCCAATGCCGCCGTCGGAGAACTCGAGCGCCAGGCCTGGCATCTCGCTCAGGCCCAGATCGAGCCCGATGAAAGCGTGGCTGCGGTCCTCGAGGCAGCAGCCCAGTCCATCCAGCGCCGTGGGGCGCCGGCCGAGGCCGCGGCCGCCTACGAGGACGCCGCCCGGTTGAGCGCGGACCGCCTGGCCGGCGCGACTCGCCTCATCTCGGCGGCAGAATTGTGGCTGGGCTCCGGTCGCACAGAAACCGCCCGCGTGATGGCCGAGGAGGTCCTCGCCTTGGACCCGGAGGGGCGGCTACGAGGACGCGCCGCCCTGGTCCGGGGCCGGGCCTTGATGGTGGGCACATCCGAGGAGGAGGGTCGGCTGTACTTGCTGGACGAGGCCCGGGCCGCCGCCGCCACTGATCCGGCTGCGGCCGTGGCCATGGCCGTCAGCGCTTCCGGCTCCGCCCTGCGCGGCGGGTTGGCGGCCGAGGCGGTCGAAGCGGCGCGCCTGGCGACGGAGCTCTCATCCCGGGCCGATGCCGGGGCCCGCCGGATGGCTGACCTGGCTCTCACCTCGGTGCGGGTGGCGGGTGGGGAATCCGGCCTCCGGGCTCGTCTGGTGGAAATGGTCGAGGCTCAACTGGCCGCGCCGGAGGCCCTGGCGGCGGGGAGCGCGGGCGTCGCCTTGAGCGCCGCCCTGGCCCTGTTGCAGGTCGAGGACCACGAGAACACCCGCCGGGTACTCGATCACATCGAGACGGTGGCGAGGGCGGGGCAGCTCCTCGGTGTGGTGCCCGCCATGCTTGTCACCCGCGCCCTGCTGGAGCACCGGGTATGCCGGTGGTCCAGGGCCGAGGCCCTCGCCATCGAGGCGCTGGACCTGATCCGCCAGACCGGCCAGGAGGCTCTCTCCCCTTACGCGGCCGCAGTCCTGGCCATCGCTGACGCCGTTCTGGGCAACGCCGGGCGATGCCGGGAGCGGTGTCTGTTCCTCCTGGATTCTCCGGCCGCCCGCATCCCCGTCGTGTCCAACGGTGTGTTGGCCGCCCTCGGTCTGATGGAGCTCGGCCAGGGACGCTACGAGGAGGCGGTCCGCTGGTACGAGATCCTCTCCGGGATAGCCGGGTCGGCCGCCCCGGTGCAGCCGGGCATCGTCATGTGGGGCGCCGACCTGGCCGAGGCGTACCTGAGCGCCGGCCATCCCGGGAAGGCGGCAATGGTCGCCAGACAGCTCCAGGAACAGGCCCAGGCCACGGGGAGCGCCCGAGTGGCGGCGGCCGCCAAGCGGGTGCGGGCGATGCTCTGCACGGATGTCGCCGAGGCGGACCACCTATTTGCCGAGGCCCTCCGCCACTACGGCGGTCAGGACTGGCGCTTCGCCCGGGCGCGGGTCACCCTGGCCCGCGGCCTTCTCCTCTCGAGGGCGGGCCGGTCGGTTGAGGGCGAGGCCCGTCTCCGCCAATCACTCGAGCTCTTCGAGGAGATGGGGGCACGCCCGTGGGCGGCGCGCGTCGAGGAGGAACTGGCCCGCCTGGGTGCCATCGGGAGCGGCCGAGCCAACCGGGTGGCCGAGCTGACACCCCTGGAGCGGCAGGTGGCCATGGCCGCGGCGATGGGCGGCACCCCGCCGGACATAGCCGCGGGCTTGTTCCTGGGAGAGGCCACGGTGGCCGCCGCCCTGGCCTCGGCGGCCAACCGTCTCGGTCTCGACCGCGCAGATGACTTCTCCGGCCTGGTCTCTGAGCTCGCCCTGGGCGTCTGGGCCGGTCCCTCCGAGGGAAGAACCGACGGCCGGGGTCCCACCGGGGACCAAGGGATGACGCCGGCAGCTCAGCCGATCATCCGGCTCCTCGGTGGATGTCAGGTGGTCACCAGCCGCGCAACCCGTGAGTGTCCCGGCGGTCCCGCCGGCCAGCTGCTCGACCGGGTGGCGCTGGCGGGCCGCGTCCCGGTTGAAGAGCTGGTCGAGGAACTCTGGCCGGAGGCGCCGCCAGGGGCGGGGAGGAGTCGATTGCGCACCGTGTTGAGTCGGATGCGCTCTGACTTCGGCCCGGTCGTGGTCCGCGATGGTGACTGGATCGCCCTGGCCCCGGATGTCCAGGTTGACGTCCGGCTCTTCGAAGCGGTGGCGGACGCGGCCCTGGCGGCCTCCTCAGCCCAGGACCCCCGGGCGGCCCAACTGGCCCAGAACGCCCTTCAGCTCTATACGGGGCCGCTCCTTCCCACCAGCCGGTATCTCGATTTCACCGCCGGGCCCAGGGAGAGGCTCCGCCGGCGCCACCTGAGCATGGTCTTCCTGGTCGTAGCCGACGCCGAGGCGCGGGGCGATGTGGAAGGGGCCGTGGCGCTGCTGGAGAAGGTCATCACCGACAATCCCCACGAAGAGGGCCTGTATCTCAAAGCGGCCTCGGTCCTGGCCGAGGACGGCCAGGTGGGCGCCGCCATGGCCATGATGCACCGGGCCGAGGCGGCTCTCTCCGAGCTGGGCGTGGCTCTGTCGGCCCGCAGCCAGGAATTGGTTCGCCGGCTGAACGGGCGGTGACGTAACCACCCGAAGGGGTGGTCCGCAAGATCGCCACTTCTGTTACGCGGCGGCAACGGGGGCTTCTTACCCTCCGCCTCGGTGCTCGTTTCCTTCGTCATCCGTCTGCGATCCGACCAACTCGCCCGCGGCGAGTTGGTCGGTGAGGTGGAGGACGTCGAGTCGGGCGCGACCCATGCCTTGCGGAGCACGGCCGAGCTGGTCGGGCTCTGTCAGCAGATGACGGATTCAGGGGGCTGCAGGTGAGGATCAGCGAGCGGGTTCGGACGATCTGGTCGGGACGCAGGTGGCGCGCCGCGGTGTTGGCCGCAGCCAGCCTGCCTTCACTCGCCGCCGTGACCATCGCGCACGCCTCTCCCGCCACGGGGACGTCCTATGCGTCGGCAGTGGAGGGGTTGCAGCCCGTCGTCTACTACCGCCTGGATGACGCCGGCAGCGTCTCCGGCGCCCAAGACTCCGGACCAAACGGATACACCGGGACCTACGGCACCAACTCCAACGGCGGCGGAATCACCTCGGTCCCGGGCGCGCTCACCGACCCGCTCGATCCCTCCGATCTGGCCATGCATGCGGACGGGTCGGTGACCCAGCCGGTCAGCTTCACCGGCACCGTATCGGCCCCGAACTTCGGCGGGGACAACCCCTGGACCATGGAGGCCTGGTACAAGTCGACCAGCTCCCAGCCCCAAGCCGTGGTCAGCTTCGGAACCGCGGGCAGCGAGAAGGCCGCCGCCATGACCGTGTGGCCGGCCGACAACGGCCAGAGCGGGTTCCGGCTGGGCATCGACCTGTACGGCAAGTCGGTCACCTGGGGAGGCCAGACCCTCAACGACGGCCGCTGGCATTACCTGGTTGTCAGCTACTCCGGGAGCGGAAGCCCGGCCAACCCCGGTTTCGCCGGTTATGTCGACGGCCAACCCCTGGGCCCGCCGCGGCTGAATTCCGTGACCTTCCCGTTGGCCCTGACCACCAGTCCCATCCGGGTGGGGGGCTGGACCGACGTCAACTACAGCCAACCCCTCAATGGCTCCGTCGATGAGGCGGCCATCTACGCCTCGGTCCTTGGTCCCTCGGTGGTGGCGGCTCACTGGTTCGACTCCGGCACCCACGCCGGCCCGGCCCGCAGCGTGCAGGTCCTACTAGGCCCGGCGGACGCCTCCCAGTACAGCGCGGCGGTCACCACGAACTCCAACAGCCCCTCCACCGTCCAGGTAACGGTGGAAGTCTCAGACGGTTCTACTCCCGGCCAGGGCAATCCGGTTTCGGGTGACGCCAGCCACATAACCCTGACCAGTTCCGACCCATCCGAGAATCCCCTGACGGTCACAGAGGATCCAAACCAGCCGGGCACCTACCTGGCGACCCTCACCACCTCGGCCCATGCCGGTCCTGTGACCGTCACAGCTACCGACTCGGGAGCCAGTCCGGCTCCGACCGGTTATGCAACCCTGACCCAGACCCCTGGTCCGGCCACGAGCATCGCCGTCAGCTTGGACCGTCCCAGCGTCCCCGCCGACGGCACATCGGTTGTCACAGCGACCGCTCGGCTGACCGACGGCAACGGCAACCCGGTCACGGGAACGGCGCCTTCCTTCAGCGTCGCGTCGGGCGGAGCCACCGGTCCTACCGGCCCCGTCATCGCCAACCCCGACGGCACCTACAGCGCCAAATTCATCGCCGCGTCCACACCCGGCCCGGCCACCATCCAGTCGTCGGAGGCCGGGGCGACCACGGGGTCATCCACCTTCGTGCAGACCGCCCCCTCTGCCACCAGCCGACCCTCGGCGCAGTGCACGCTGGTCTGGTCCGGCCAGGCCGGGGACAACAACTGGTCGACCACCGGCAACTGGGCCAACCCGGACGGCTCGGCCGCCTCGGCTGCCCCGTCCAGCGGGGACGTCGCCTGCCTGAACCCGGTGCCATCGGGTCGGAGCGCGCCCAGCTCCTATGCGGTCAACCTCAACGGGTCCGTGACGGTAGCCCAGCTGGTCGTGGGTGACACCGCCGGCTCGGCCACCCCGGCGGGCGGGTCGGAGACCACCCAGACACTCAACCTGGTGGACCAGGGCTGCGGAGGCCCGAGCGCCCAGCTCAGCCTGACCCAGGGAGGCTACATCGGCAACAGCGGCATCCTGGACCTCGGTGGGACCAGCGGGTGCGGACATCTGACCCAGCTGACGATCGGTTCAGGGGCGACGCCCGGCACGCTCACCAATCTGGGCACTCTGCAGATGGACCACAGCGGGGGGGACTGGGATGTCCTGGCCGGCAACGTGGTCAACCAGAACACCGTCAAGATCAACGCCTACACCCGCTTCAGTCAGGCCGGGTCGGTGCTCGACAACCAGGGCAGCCTCCTGGTCAACAACGCCCAGCTGTACATCCCGGTCAACAGCAGCGGTCCTGCGGGTGCCATCAGCGTGGATGACGACCTGAATGGAACCGTCGACATCACCGGTAACAGCGGGAGCCTGCTGGTGGACGGAGGCAACAACTGGATCCAGGGCGGTGGCATCGTGGCGCCTCGGGCTACCCCACCCGTGATCCAGAGCTCGGGTTCCAACTCCTCGGAACTGGCCGACACAGCGGCCGGAGTGGCCCAGTTGCACGTGGGAGGCAACGTCACCCTTACCGGCGACGTCTATGTCAATCAGGAGATAGACGTCCTCGACCGGGGCTGCGACAACGGTGAGGCCACCCTGTCCGCCGCCGGCAGCTTCCAGAGCTCCGGCCTCATCGATCTCGGCGGCTACGGCGGCTGCGGCGGCTATTCCGAGCTACACGTTCCGCCCGGCGCCTCGGCCACCAACACCGGGACCCTTCGGACAGACACCAGTGGGGACACCGACTACCTCAACGGCAGCATGGAGAACGAAGGCGCCATGCTGATCAACCACTACACCCAATTCAACCAGCCGGCCTCCGCTCTCGACAATCGCGGTCAGCTGGTCATGAACAGCGCCCAGCTCTACCTCCCGCTCAACAGCAGCGGGACGCCTCAACAGGTCACTGTCGACAGCGACGCCGATCCCACCTATCAGGGCGTCATCGCCACTGCCGGGACCGGGAACCTCTTCCTCGACGGGGGGAACCGCTGGGTCCAGGGCGGCGGTTCGCTGGCTCCAGGCTCCACGCCACCCGTCATACAGGGCCCAGGCTCGACCCCGTCCTATCTGAACATCACGGGCAGCGGCTCCACCGCCCTGGACCTGGAGGCGAACGTCACCCTCCAGCCCGGCAGCACGGTGGCCGCCAACCAGCAGCTCTATCTGATCGATCAGGCCTGCAGCCCCCCCGGCGCCGCCACTCTGACGGCCATGGGCAGCTTCGAGAACGATGGTCTGGTCGACCTGACCGGTGGCGGCGGCTGCGGTGGCTACTCCTCGTTGTCGGTGCCGCCCGGATCGGCCTTGACGAACGTGGGCACCCTCAAGACCGAGCGCAGCAGCGGGGGCGACTGGAACTACCTGCGTGGGGACCTTACCAACCAGGGGACGGTGTCGGTCACCAGCTACACCCGCTTCGACCAGCCCGGTTCGACCTTCAAGAACGAGGGAACGCTGGCCCTGACCAACGCCCAGCTCTACCTGCCGCCTAACACCGGTGGCCCGGAATCGGCCCTCACCTTCGACAGCGACGCCGGCACCATCACGACGGTGGGGCCGCCGACCGCTCCCAACACGATCAACAACGGCGCCAACCTGGCCGTCGACTACGGCGATGTCTGGATCCAAGGCGGGGGCAGTGTCGCCACCACGGCCAACCCGCCCCTACTGGAAGGGACAAACGGCAACAACCCGTCGGTCTTCCTCGACATGACCGGGTCGGGGCCGGCCAATCTCGATCTGCAGTACAACGTCGACCTCAGCGGTGACATCCAGTCCAAGCAGCAGCTCCACCTGATCGATCAGGGCTGTAATGGCGGCTACGTATGGGTCACAGCCACCAATCGGTTCGAGGGCTTCAACCCGATCACCCACAACCTCGGCCTCATCGACATGACCGGTGGCGGGGGCTGTGGCGACTACTCGCGTCTGGAGGCACCTCCCGGGTACGGCCTGGTCAACCAGGCGGGGGGAGAGATCCTGGCCGAGCGCAGCCCGGGTGGTAGTGACTGGAACTTCCTTTGGGGAAACCTGACCAACCAGGGAACGGTCTCTGTAACCAGCTACACGCACTTTGACCAGGCCGGCTCAACCTTCCAGAACCAGGGAGGCAGCCTGATACTCAATGGTGCGCAACTCTATGTGCCCGTCAACAACCTGGGCCCGAGCGGCGCGGTCACCATTGACAACGACACGGGCACGGTGACCACGATCGGCTCAGGGAGCATCTTCCTGGACGGGGGCAACGAGTGGATCCAGGGAGCCGGGACGGTATCGGGTCCGAACCCGCCTCTGATTCAAGGTCCGGGCAATACCGCCTCCACCTTGGACATCACCGGGGCGGGTGGGTCCACGTTTAATCTTCAGAACTCCATCACCCTGATGGGCCACACGGTCTATGCCGGTCAGCGCCTGAACATCCTGGACCAGGGTTGCAACTCCGGCGCGGCGGTGGTCACCGCCTCGACCGAGGTGGACAACTACGGCATTATCCACCTAAGCACTGCGGCGGCGGGCTGTGGCGGAACCAGCGAGCTGACGGTGGCCGGTGCCAACGGCGCCGGTACGGGTGCGGTGGTGAACGAGACCGGGGCCGCCGGAGCCCAGCCCGGACAGATCGTGGCCGATGGAGGCGGGGACTCCCGTCAGATCCTGGCCCAGCTGAACAACGAGGGGGTGTTGTCGGTCGGTGGCGGCTCGTCGCTGTCCCTCAACGCCGTTCCGACGAACGAGAGCCTTACCGGAGGCGTGGGGACGCTCACCGGGGGCACCTGGATGCTCAACGCCGACCTGTTCTGGCCCACGGCCGGCTCCATAGCCGAGCTCGCCGGCCCGGGGACCGGGCTGACCTTGGCCGACGGGACCATCCGTGATTCTGCCAACAACAGTGCCGATGCCCTGGCTGGGTTGGCCAAGATCGACCAAGGGGTGACCGTCTCGCTGGAGACGGGCTACGGCGGGTCTCTCACCAACCTGGTCAACGACGGAACCTTGCTGGTGAACTACGGGACCGCGGGCCGCTTGGTGCCGGTGACCACCTACGGTTCCGACGCCAACGCCACGCCCACCCTCGGGGTGAGCCTGGGCTTCGGTGGAGCGTCGGGCCTCTCATCGACCAACCCGGTGACCCTCACCGGCACGACTCTGGCCATCACCAGCCAGCCGGGCTTCCAGGCCACAGCCGGCACCCGCTATCTCGTGCTCAGCACGCCCACGACGCCCGCGGGCCAGTTCAGCCACGTGAGCGGAAACGACAACCCCGGTGGTCCCGATTACGTGGTGGCCTACGACGCCTACGGCGTTTGGCTGGTCGTGGCCAAACCGACGGTTTCCACCCTCACCGCCGAGTCTTCCGCTGGCAGCCCGGTGACCTCCTCCACCTACGGTCAGGTCGTCACCCTCAGCGATGTAGTGACCTCGGGCGGCCAGCCGATCAGCTCGGTCGGCGGCGTCCAGTTCTTCGAGGCAGGCCAGTCCGCTCCGTTGTCCTGCGCCGGCTCGACCACTCCCGTTCCGCTCGGGGCCAATGGGGTGGCGCAGTGTGCGCTGCCAGCCGGCCTGGCGGTGGCGGTCCAGCCCTATGAGTTCACCGCCGTGTATTCCGATTCCTCGATCGGGAACCCGCAGGCGGCCGGGACCGCCTATGCGTCCACCTCGGCATCCACCCCGCTGAGTGTCATCCCGGTCTCCACCACCACCAGCCTCAGCGCCCAGAGCCCCATCCCCTTCGGCACCCCGGTGCTCTCGGCCACGGTCACCGCCGCCTCCGGCACCGGCACCCTGGGAGGCACCGTCACCCTCCTGGAGACCAAGGACAAGGGCAGCACCTGGACCGACATGAGCGACTGCGCGCCGAGCGTACCGACCCCGGGTCAGGGCGCCACCTCGACCGCCGGCCTGTCCTGCACCGCCTCCACCCTGGGGGTGGGCAGCTACCTCATTCGGGCCGACTACGGCGGGGACGGGAACACCCAGGCGTCGAGCAGCTGCCAGTCGCCTTACAGCGCCTGCACCGCCCTGGTGGTCACCGGGGAGCAGGCGACCGTGGGAATCACGTCCACGTCGGCTCAGCTGGCCAGCGGCCAGTCGGTCACCTTCACCGCCACGGCCAGTGTCAATAACAATCCCCCACCTGTGGGCGGGAGTTTCAGCTTCTTCTACACGCCCAGCGGGGCCACGGTCCCGACAGGGATCAACGGTTGCGGGGACCTGGCGGCGGCGGCCGACGGCAGCCGGAGCTGTACGACCACTGCCCTACCCGTCGGTGTGGAGGAAGTCGACGCCGTCTACACCTCAGACCCCAACGCCCCCAACTACCTGTCGGGGACCAACGGGGTACTGGAGCAGGTCGGCCCGACCACCACCACCCTCAGCGGCTCGCCCAACCCTTCCATGACTGGCGACAGCGTCACCTACACCGCCCAGGTTGCCTCCCTGGTCGACTCCGCCGCCGGCGCCCCGGCCCCGGGCGGGACGGTCACGTTCAGCTCCGTCCCTGCCGCCGGCGGCACGCCCGTGACCCTTTGCTCGGGCCCGGTCAACATGACCAGCGCCCAGGCTGTTTGCCTGAGCACCATCACCACGCCCGGGACCTATACCGTCACCGCCACCTACGGCGGTGACACCGGTAACGCCGCGTCGAGCGGGACTTGGACCCAGACCGTGGCGGCCCTGCCCACCACCACCAGGGTGTCCTCCGCCACCGAGCCGTCGGACGTGAACGCCCCGGTGACCTTCACCGCCAGCGTGCTCGACACCCACGGCAATGCGGTCAACTCGGGCCAGGTGGTCTTCAGCGCCCTGCCCAGCTCCGGAGTGACGGCCACGTCCTGTGCCCCGGTGAACCTGGTCCGGGCGTCGGCCGGCCAGGCGTCTTGCACCCTGACCTTTACCCAGGCCGGCACCTACACGGTGTCCGCCTCCTACACCGATGCCTCCGGGGTGCTCGCCCCGAGCAACGGCTCGGTCGGTCAGGGCGTCGGCGTCGGCGGGACCACCACGTCGGTGACCTTCACCGACAACAGCCAGCCCAACGGCGCCGTCGGCGTGGCCAATACCGGTGACAGCCTCACCTTCACCGCCATGGTCACCCAGACGGGCACCATCAACAGCCCGGCAGGCGGCACGGTCGACTTCAAGGCCACCGACCAGAACGGAAACACCACCCTTCTTTGCTCCGCCGTTCCGCTCGCTTCAGGCTCGGCGCCGTGCAACGCCTCGGCCCCGGCGGCCAGCGCCTACGCCATCACCGCCGCCTACTCGGGTGACACGGCCGACGGCCCGAGCCTGGGCTGGGAGGCCATGACGGTAAACCCGTCGGGCACCCAGAACCAGGCGTCGACCTCCACCGCCGTCACGGCCACACCCAACCCGTCCGGAGTGGGTGCCGCCGTCACGGTCACGGCCACCGTCACGGGCGCCTCGCCAACCGGCGCCCTCACCTTCGTGGAGACCCCCGTCGGCGGCAACCCGGCGGTGATGTCCGGCTGCCCGACCGCCCTGCCCAACGGCCAGACGTCGGCCAGCTGCCCGTTCAGCCCCCAGGCGGTGGGGACCTACACCTTCTCCGTCACCTACGGGGGTGACACCAACAACGCCCCATCGAGCGGGTCGGTCGGACACACCGTCTCCGGTGACGCCACCACCACCTCGGTGACCTCGGCAGCCGCTTCGGCCAGTCCGGGTTCGCCGGTCACCTTCACCGCCACGGTCGGTTCCGGCGGCCAGGCGATCTCTACCGGGACGGTCAGTTTCACAGTGAGCCCGACGACAGGGACCACCGTCCCGGCCTCATGCTCGGGTGCGACGCTCTCGGCCACCGGAACGGCCAGCTGCTCGATCACCTTCGCCACCGCCGGCACCTACACGGTCACCGCCGCCTACAGCGACCCCACCGACACCTACGTTGGCTCGGCGGGATCGGTGGGCCAGACCATCGGCCAGCCGGCCACGGCCACCGCCGTGAGCTCGGGCACGCCAGCGTCGGCCCCGGGAGCCCCGGTGACCTTCACCGCCACCGTGACCTCGGGCAACAGTGCGCCGACTTCGGGGACGGTCACCTTCACCGTCACCCCGGCCACCGGCGCGACCGTGCCGGCCTCCTGCGCCGGTGAAGCCCTTTCGGCCACCGGCTCGGCCACCTGCTCGATCACCTTCGCCACTGCCGGTACCTACACGGTGACGGCGTCCTACACGGACGTCTCGGGCACTTACGGGTCCAGCCGCGCCTCGGTCGGCCAAGGGGTGGGCGAGACGGAGACCGTCACCCGGCTGGCATCGTCCAGCCCGTCGTCGACCACCGGTTCGGCGGTGACGTTCACCGCCACCGTCACTTCCGGTGCCAACTCCGTGACCACCGGGGCGGTGACCTTCGCCGTCACCCCGGCCGCCGGCGTGACCGTCCCGACCTCGTGCTCCGGCCAGTCCCTCTCGGCCGGTGGCACTGCCACCTGCCCGGTCACCTTCGCCGACTCGGGCACCTACACGGTCACGGCGTCCTACTCGGACTCCTCGGCCACCAACGCCCCCAGCTCGGACTCCATCGGCCAGGGCGTGGAGGGGACGAGGCCCACCCTCGGGCTGACCTACAGCCCGGCGGGCAACCCGACCGTAGGCCAGTCGGTCACCTTCACCTTCACCGTCAACGGGACTGGAGGCAGCGTCGACTTCGAGGACCAGGCCGTCGGTCAGTCCGGCGTCACCATCTGTCAGGGCGTCGTCGTCGCCTCAGGCCAGGCCTCGTGCACCACCAGCGGCCTGCCCGCCGGATCCAACGCCGTTACCGCCTACTACAACGGTGATCCGACCCACACGGCCTATAGCGCCACCGTCCCGCTGACGGTGACGACCGCCGCGACCTATGCCGGGGCGTGCACAGGGGTGACCCTCAGCGCCGCCCAGACATCGATCACCCAAGGGTCCTCTGACCAGCTGACGGCAGCCGCGGCCGGGTGCAGTCCGGCCCAGTACGCCTTCCTGCAGTACAGCGGCAGTTGGCAGATCGTGCAGAACTGGAGCTCCACGAGCACCTACAGCGTGCCTACCAGCCTGGCGCCCAGCACCCAGCCCTACTACTACGCCGTGTGGGTGAAGGCGGCATCGGCTCCGACCAGCGACACGTTCTATGACACTTACGCCGTGCAGTCGGTGACGGTCAACGCCGCCCCCACCTGCACGGGCGTCCTATCCACCACTGCCTCCAGTGTCCAGCAGCCCAACACGGCCACCATCTCGGTCGGCTCGCTGGGAGGCGGATGCTCCAGCCCGCAGTTCCAGTTCCACATGTGGAGCCCGGTGACCCAGGCGTGGTCCGTGTCCCAGGACTGGTCGTCCAGCGCCACCTACACCTTCACCACCAGCGATAAGTCGCCCACCGGTCAGAATCCGTACTTCTTCTACGTCCTGGCTCGCAACGGAACGAGCCCCAACACGGCCAACTTCTACGAGAGCGATGGCTACGACCTGACCGAGTCCATCGTGCCTCCGGCCGCCTGCACCACCTCACCGGGCATCACCCTGTCCGGAACCGGGGTTCAGCGACCCGGAGGCGGCGCCTACCTGGCTCAGGTGGGAACCACGGTCACCGTGTCGGCCACCCCGCCGTCGGGTTGCTCGGGCAGCCAGCAGTACGCCTACGAGCTGTATCGCCCCGGAGGCAACGGAACCGGCCCGGCCTGGTTCTACTACGACCCGGTGCACAACACCTTCACCAACGAGGTGACCTCCGGCGCGGCCCCCGTCTACACCTCCACCACCAGCTTCACCTGGTCGACGGCCACCGAGTTGGCCAGCTCCTCCAACTACGAATGGCAGGTGGAGGTCCAGTACGACAACTGGGCCCAGAACACCCAGGTCGACCTCGTGTCGAGCGCGCCCTGCACGGGCTCCCCGACACTGTCGGCCACCGACAACAACAACGGGACCATAACTGTCACGGCCACCGGAGTAACCGGGTGCCCGACGCCGGAGTACTTCTTCTGGGCCACCAACTCCACGTACGGCAGTACGCCACCGGCCAACCACGACGGTCCCTGGGTGGCGGCGTACCCGAGCCAGCCCGACACCAACTGGACCTACGGGGGGCCCAGCACATACTCCTCGTCCAGCTCGTTCACCTACACCAAGCCGTCGGGCACCAGTGCCCCGTACACCTTCGTGGTCTGGGCCCGGGAGACCGGATCCGGCGGCGGCTACCAGGTGTGGGCGGAAAGCCCGGGTGTGTCATGAGGCGCCGCCTGGGCATGGCCATCGCCGGCTTGGCGGTGGTGGCCGGGTCGATCGGGGCGGTGGCGGCCCTGGAGGGCGGCCCGGCGGCCCCCCGGCCGCCGGCTCCCCACGTCAGCGCCGCTCCGACCACCACCACGACCCAGCCTCCCCAGCCCATCAACCAGCAGGCGCCGCCCCCGCCCCCGCCCACCATGGCCGGGGCGGGCGGGGCCGGCTGACCCGAAAGATCGCGAGCGACACCATGAGCACTGCTTCCCTCTCCCGCCGCCGGCGTAGGGCGACCGCGGTCGTGGCCGGCATCAGCGGTCTGGTTCTGGTCGGCCTGGCCGGCACTCTCCGGCCCGGATGGTCGGTGGCGGTGGCCGCCACCCCTGCTCCCCCCGATACAACCACCACCACGGCCCCGCCGGCGTCGACCACGACCACGGCCCCGCCGGCCAATACCCCCCCGCCGGGACAGTCGCCCACCACCACAGCACCGCCCCCGCCCACCTACACGGTCAACCAGCCTCCCGCCACCACCACGTCCACAGGCGGTGGGGGTGGTGGAGGCGGCGGTGGCGGAAGCACATCTACCACCCCGACCTCGGCCACCAGCCCCGCCACCGTCGGCGCCGGCGGAGTGGTGTGGTCCGACGCCCCTGGGACCAAGCCGACCGGCTCCGATCCTTTGGTGGTGGCGGTGGGCACGCCCACCGGCGGAAGCGTCACCATCACCAAGACCAGCACCAACACCCCGTCGTCGCCTTCGGGCTACACGGCGTTGGGCCAGGAGGTGCAGATCTCCGCACCCCAGGCCAGTGCATCCCAGCCGTTGACGCTGACCTTCGACCTGTCCACGTCCGTCCTGCCTGCCGGGGACCTCGGCGGGGACGTGGTCGTCTTCCGCGACGGCGCGCCCATTCAGGCCTGTGCCTCCTCCCCGGCCACCACCGCCCAGCCCGACCCGTGCGTGGTCGGCGCGACGGAGACGCCCACCGACGTCACCTTCACCGTCCTGTCCAGCCACGCCAGCTCGTGGATGTTGGCCACCCCCGTAGCGCCCCGGCTGGCCGGGGCCGACCGGGAGGCCACGGCGGTGGCGGTGTCCAGGGCTACCTTCGCCACGGGGACGGCCAAGGCGGTCGTGCTGGCCCGTGATGACGCCTATCCGGATGCCCTGGCCGGAACCCCGCTGGCCGTGGTCGAGGGCGGTCCGCTGCTCCTGACCAGCCCCGCGTCCCTGGACAGCACCCCGGCCCGGGAGCTGTCCCGGGTGCTGGCGCCCGGCGGCACCGTCTACCTGCTCGGCGGCACCGCCGCCCTGGGTGACGCGGTGGCCCAGCAGGTCCAGTCCGCCGGCTACAAGGTCGTGCGCTTGGCCGGCGCCGACCGCTTCGCTACGGCCGTGGCCATCGCCAACGCCGTGCCCGGGCCGGCCGAGGTGTTCGAGACCACCGGGCTCGACTTCCCCGACGCCCTCACGGCGGCCACCGCCGCCGGGTCGGTCGGCGGAGTCGTGCTCCTCACCGACGGCTCCCGGCCGGCTCCGGCCACCTCCACCTGGATCGCCAGCCACTACAGGCTCGCCCGCTGTGCCGTGGGCGGCCCGGCGGCCCAGGCCGACCCGTCCGCCCTGGGGATCGTCGGCGCCGACCGTTACGCCACCGCCGTCATGGTCGCCCAGCAGTTCTTCCCCGTCGCCTCCTGGGCCGGTCTGGCCAGCGGCGTGAACTTCCCCGACGCCCTGGCCGGCGGAGCCCGGCTCGGGATGCTTCGGGCCCCGCTGCTGCTCACCGACCCGTCCAAGCTGTCCTCGGCCACGGCCGGGTACCTGAGTATCCGGCCGCCTGGACGGGTGGAGATTTACGGCGGAGCGGCCGCGGTGTCCGATGCCGTCCAGCAGCAGGCCGCCACCGCCATCGCGGGGTGATCCCAGGCTCGGGTTCGCTCCGTTCAGGTCGTGGGCGGAGATGCCGACAGTGCTACGGCGCCGGCCACGGGGGCGATCCCCCCGGCTCGGTGGGCCGCCGTAGCTCGGCCCCCCGGGCCCGGTTGATGAAGTCGACCACCACCCGCCATCGGGCCAGGTCACCTCGGGCGGCCAGGCCGGCCCGCTGGCCTACCTCGCGCCGGATGTGCGCGATGGTGCGGCGGGAGAAGGGGATCGCCTTCTGGGGAGCCGGGGTGAACGCCGGTTCCAGGCCATGGATCCGTATCCAGTCCAGGGCGGGCTCTATCGCCGCGTTCCGGCTGGTCGACGTGGACGGGACCGGCTCGGCCGTCGCCGCAGCGGCAACGGCTGCCACCAGGCGCTCGGGGTCGGCTACCTCCTCGTGGCTGTAGAAGAAGTCTGCACCCGCCTCCGCCATCCGCAGGCGGAGTACGTCGTTGACCAGGTGACCGGTCACCACCGCCACCCGGGGGCCGTCCCCGGTCCGCTGGTCGCGGATGGCCCGAGTCACACCGACCCCGGGAAAGCGGTCGAAACCGGCCCGCGGATCCCACGCATCGACCAGCACCACATCGGCGGTTGACCAGAGCTCGGAGCGCTCCAGGGCCTCCTGGTGGCTCAGGGCGGCCACCACCTCGATGCCGGGAGCCTCGCCCAGGGCCTGGGCCCGGCCTCTCCGGATCCACACGTCGTCATCGACTATGACAACCCGGGTAGTCATTGGTCCACAATTATCCCCGGTGGGAACGGCCGCACAAGAGCGCGATTGGGACCCATGGGACGCGGTGGTCAGTTCCCGAGCCGTGCTCACCGCCGCCCAGGGGATCGGGGCCCGCTTCCACCAGGCGGTGTCACCGAGAGGCGCCGCCAGGACTGGCGCCTGGCGAGCGGTGGCGGTGATCTCGGGCGCCGGGGACCTGGCCAAGGCGATGGCCCTGAGCCGGGACCGCCAACCTCGGATCGCCCTGCGCTGGTTGGCCGATGCCGCTGACCTGGCCCTGTGGTGCTCCGCCGCTGGGGACGACTCCGACACATCCGAGGACGCCGTCATCCCGGGAGCCGCTCTGGCGGTGGAGGCCGCTGCCCGCTGGGGAGCGCCGGGGGCGGTCGTGCCCCTCGCCAACGCGGCGGTGGCGGCCTTCGTCCGACGCCGGCGCGGCCACCGCCTGCGCCTGGAGCAGTTCTCCTGGCAGGCCATGGGAACGATCGGAGGGCTGTCCCTGCGCCGGCTGGCCGAACGCCGGCGCCTGCAGCTGGAGGCCCACCTGGCCGTCGAGCGCGGGGCTCGCCTGCGCCGAGCCGAGTTGGCCGGGTTCCACGACGCCATCGTCGAGAACGAGGGTGCCGTCGACCTGCTTCAGCGGGCCCTGACCCTCATCGAGCTGGCTGCCCCCGGGGGCCAGCGCCTCGGCAGCTTCGCCGGGGCGGTCAAGGCGGCGGTGGCGGAGACGGCCCGGGGACAGGCCGCCTACCTGGGCGATGCCCTTTCGGCCTGGCAGGCCGAGCACAACCGCCGCCCCGACCTCACCGGGCTGGTGCAGCTGAGTTACGGCCCGGCCGAGGGGCTCCTCCTTCTCGGATCCTCCCAGGTGGATCAGCTGTACCAGCGGCTGGACCGGTTGGACCTGTCCGGCACCGCGACGGTCGACCACGAGCCCCAGCGGGCTCCGTTCGGAGCCTGCCGGCTCAGGGTGAGTGGGCAGGAGTTGTATCTGGACGCCACCGAAGGTGTCCCCCGCTGGGTGTTCGACGCCACGCCGGTGGGGTTCCTGATGGACCTCGGGTGGCTGGCCCAGCCGGCCGGGGCCCACCGGGAGGCGGTTCCGTGGTCGGTGACGGTTCCGCCCATGCTCGCCTCACTGGCGGCGGCGCTCTACTGGGCCCGCCGGGAGGACTCCAACCGGAGCATCAAGCCGGCGGCCAGCGTGGCCGTTTCCGGGCTCATCACCGTCGGCTACACGGTGGCGGCCAACAAGACCATGCGTCATCCCCACACCGCCGACGGAGCCTCCCGCTTTCCGTGGGTCATGGCCTTGCAGGGCTATGAGTTGATCCGGGGTATCCCCAGCGAAGAGTCCGGAGCGCGAACCCGGGTCCTCGGCCTGCTCGGCACGGCCGTCATCGTCGTCGCCGGGTGGCACGGCAGCCCCCGTCCACGCTCCGGCCGGGCTCTGGTAGCCGAGCTCGGATGGGTACTGGCCTTCGACGCCTATACCAGGCGGTTGCGTCTGGCCATGGTGGATTCGGCCTCCGAACTGACCAGGAGCATGACTGCTCAGGACGAGAAGCTGGTGGCAGAGGCCCATCGGCGGGCGCGGGGTCGGGCCCAGGAGTTGATGGAAGGTGCCCTGGAGGCGGCCCGGAAGGAACTTTCCGAACGGTCGGCGCAGCTCGAACCGGACGTGGCGGAGGAGGCCGAGAGGCGCTTGCAGCACGTCGCCACCGCGCTCGGCCGGGCCCGCTAGAGAACCCGCTCCCACCTGTCCGGCTCGGGGCGGTTCGTCCGGGAGCGCGCGAAGAAGGCTGTGGTATCGCGCGCGGTGCGCTCCTTACCCTCAACTCAAAGGGGACTTTCGGTCACCGGTCGGAGCGGAGGGCGAGATGACTGGACTGGCAACGGCGTGGGCTCGACTCCGGAGTTCTCGGGTCCTGGTCGTGATCGCCGCTTTAGGCGGAGCCGGGCTGAATGCTCTGGCGGCGTCGCCAGCGCACGCATCGACCTGCCCGAACGTCTCCGACGCCTACTCGAGTGCCGTGCTGGCCGACTCGCCCGTCGCCTACTACCGCCTGGACGAGTCGTCCGGGCCGGCCATGTGCGACTCCTCCTCCTCAGTCAACAACGGGACCTACAACGCCAGCGGCATCACCTACGGCGTGGCCGGGGCGCTGTCGTCGAGTTCGGACACCGCCATCGCCGCCGACGGGACACCCACCCAGGTGGGTCAGAGCGCCGCTGATCCGGCTGGGCTGACCGGCAACCACGCCTTCACCCTGGAGGCGTGGTTCAAGAACGCCCAGACCAGTCCGTACACGAATGCCGAGCTGGTGGGCATCGGGATCGGCGGAGGCAGTGGACAGGACGCTGTCCTGTCGCTGTACCCGAACAACAACGCCATGCTGGGATGGGGGCCGGCCAGCTGCTTCGGGATCGATCAGAACGGCTCGAGCCGCTGCTGGGACGCCACCACGGTCGGCGTCAATCTCTGGGACGGCGCCTGGCACTACCTGGCCGTCACCTATGACACGAACGGGAGCCTGTTCACCGGCTACGTCGACGGCCACGACCTCGGCGCTCCGGTCAATGACCCTTGGGTCAACGCGACGCCGAATATCGCCGCCGAGCCGATCTATGCCGGTGGACCCGCCGGCGGCAGCCCCAGTGCGTACTTCCAGCCCGTCGACGGCAGCCTCGATGAGGTGGCCGTCTATCCCAGTGCCCTGAGCTCCTCGCGGGTCGACGCCCACTGGAACGCGGCTTTGGGCCTGCCCGGCGCCCCGACCATCGGCACCGCCACGCCCGGCAACACATCCGCCTCGGTGGCCTTCACCGCCCCCGGCTCCAATGGCGGCTCGGCCATCACCTCCTACACGGTCAGCGCCACCGACTCCACCAACTCGGCCAACG
>DAHUYE010000051.1 GCA_027315345.1 Actinomycetota bacterium | reverse complement strand
TCCGCCCAGCGCCGTTGATTATGCCGAGTCCGAATGAGGCCTCACCTCGCTGGCCAGGGCCAACCCGGCAGACGCCGGCCTACTCGGCATAATCCGCTACTCGGCATAAGCCCATTTATCCCGAATTCGGAATAAAGGGGACTTGAGGGTCACATCGATGCCGGGCAGGCAGGCCCTCGTGGCCCGCAGCGGGGTTCCATCGGGGCGCTTCCCGGACAGCACCGCCCGCACTTCCTCGGCCCCCACGGGCCCGGTAAGACCGAGGCCAGCGGCTCCCCGGCCGGTCCAGCGACCGGGCGCCTCCCCGGCGTTCAAGTAGTAGTCCTCGGCCCCGTCGAGGACCTCGGAGAGGTAGTAGGCCTCGGGTGTCGGGTCCATAGAGTGGGAGTCGATGACCCGTTTGGAGATCGAGGTGGACGAGGGGTTGGCCGAGCGGATCGGCGCGGCCGCCGCGGCCCGGGGGGTCGCTCCCGAGGCCCTGGCGGCCGAGGCCGTCGCCCGCGCCTTCCCGGCGCGGCGCTCGCTCGGCTTCATCAGTCTCGGACGCTCCACCAGCGGACGGCGGGCGGCCGAGGACGAGGACATGCTGGCCGAAGGATTCGGCCGCTGAATCTGCTCGCACGACTGCTCCGTACCTACACTGGAGCCCACTATGACCAGATGGACCATCGAGGTCGACGAGGATGTCGTCAGCCGGGTGACCGAGGCGGCCAGCCAGAAAGGCGTCGCGCCGGAGTCCCTGGCCGGGCAGGTCCTGGCCGAGTCGTTCCCTCCCCGACGCCGACTCGCTTTCATCGGCATGGGGCATTCGGGCCGGGGCGATCTCTCGGAGCGGGTGAAGGAGCTACGCGCCGAGCTGGCTGAGGAACAAGCCGCCCGACACCGCCAATCTGAAGAGGGGTGAGCCCGCCCGCCGGTCAGGTCGTTCTGGACACCGGGATCCTGCTGGCGGGCGCCGATGCCGACGACGGTTGGCACGACCGGGCGACCTCCCTGCTCGAAGAGCGCCCGGCTGGACAGTTGCTTCTTCCCACCACCGTGGCAACTGAGGCGGCCTGGATGATCGGCGCTCGCCTCGGGCCGGCAACCGAAGCAGCTTTCGTAGCTTCGGTAGGGGCAGGCGAATTCGAGGTGGTCGATCTCGTCCCGGCCGACTGGGTCCGTTCCGCAGAGTTGATAGATACCTACGCCGACCTTGGTCTCGGCCTCGTGGATGCCAGCGTGGTGGCCGTGGCCGAAAGGCTGGGAATTGCTCGGGTGGCCACCGTGGACCGACGCGACTTCACGGTCATCCGGCCCCGCCACATCGCGGCCTTCGAACTGCTGCCCTGAGGGCTGCTCCTTGGCTCTGGGGCAACCGTCTGGACCCTCGACCACCTCGACCCCGCTCGGCGAGCGCGAGACCGGGCCAGCATCGCCCACGTGCTGGGGATCGAGCCGAGCCTGCACCCTTCCTACGACCATCGCCCGGCCTCCAGCGAGCCGCTCCTTTGGATCGCGGACGCGATCTGCTGGGCGGCGGGAGCAGGCGGGGACTGGCGTCGGCGGACCGCCGAGTGAGGGCGGCGTAGGGTTTGAGCAGGATGACCGGTCTTTCGATGAATCCCCAGGTGTCGGCGGGAGCGAGCACTACGCCCCTCGCTGCCTGGGTGCCCGAAGCCGTCGAGGCCGTGGTGGGGGCGTGTCATCCCCAGCGGGTTGTGCTGTTCGGGTCCGTGGCCCGCGGTGAAGAGCGCCCCGGCAGCGACATCGACCTGCTGGTCATCATCGACGACGATGCCGACACCCTGGCCGTCATTTGCGCCGCGGTGGGGCCGTCGCCCGGCTCGAAGCCGAGGTGGAAGTCGTCGTGGTCCGTGCCTCTACAGCCAACACCGGGGCTGGGCTTGCGGGAAGCGTCATCCGCCCCGCCCTGCGGGATGGGAAGGTCCTATACACCCGTGCCGCCTGATTCCAGCTCGGCGCTGCCCGGGCCTTCCCGGAGATGTGTGTTGGGAGACCCCTGACGCGGCTCGACCCAAGCCCCTACCCTGCCCGGGATGCCCGATCAGCTCGCTAGTGGCGACGAGTTCTACCGCGCCATCGACGTCGGCGGCATCATCCTGGAGGTTCTGGCCGAGGTAGAGATCGTCGGTGACCAGCTGCACCTGCGAGATCTGGCCGTCTATCCACAAGGGACCGACCGCGGCACGGTGGGGCAGCCGAGGTCTACCGGGCCTTCCGGCAAGAGATAATCGGCTACGCACGTCGCCTGGGATTCGTAGAATCGAGAATCACAGCAACTCGGCTGACAGGGATGAATCCCGGCCACCGTGTTGACCGGGTCATTCGAATCGAGCCCCAGTGACGACAGACACAGCGTTGGCCACGGCATCGGAACTACGCCAGAAAGGTGAGCGCTGGGACGCGGTTCTGGCCCAGTTGAGATCCGACGGCTACTCAAAGGTCGAAGCGATCCGGGTTACGTCCCGTGTGGTTGGCCTTTCTCTGTCAGAGGCGAAGCGCCTCGTCCACTACAGCCCCGTCTGGTCCGACACCCAAGATGCCGACGAGCATCTCCAAGAAGATCTCTTGGCCGAGCTAGAACGCGACAATTAGACCAGGCAATCAGGCCCGCCGGCCGGGACCTGGAGCGAGGGCGAGGGCGACGCCAGTCACGCTGTTCTGATTGGCCAGTTCCCCGGCCCGGTCCAGGGCTTCGCAGCCCTTTGCTGATGACAACAACGCTCAGGCCAGATCCTAGCCGGCCACCCTCGGCACCGTCGCAGCTGTAGCGGCCGCAGGCGGGGCGACCGTCCTAGCGCCGTCAAGGGCGACCGAGCGCGCCGCCCAGTAGGCGTAGAGGCAGTCCCGCAGCATCCACCATTCGCTGCGCCAGCCATGGGGAGCGACCGCCTGGCCGTATCCGAGGTTGGTCGCATTCGGCCAGTCCCCGGGGTGCCCACAGAGCATCTCCACCGCCGAGCGCCCCGGAATGTCGTAGCCGTCGAGGAAGGCGCCCAGGAGGCCGGCGAGGTCAGCGCACTGACCGAAAGCTTCCGTAGGCCCGATGCCACCGGCCACGACCTCGCCGGCGCGGACGATCATCGCCTCGATCGTGTCCAGGGACAGGTGTCCGTCCGCCTCCAGGTAGCGCCCGGGCTCGGCCACGCCTGCGGCGGCCAGTCGGGCGGCCAGGCCCGAGGTGGGCTCAACCAGTTCGTACAGGTCCTCGGGCTCGAAGAGCCGGACGCCTGGCCCGGCGAAGGCCTCGGGGATGCCGAGGGTGGCGGGGCGCGCATTAAGGTAGTCACACAGGGCCCGCTCCAGGTCGGCAAAGAACCCGGCCTCGTCGTCGCTGAGCAGGTCGGGAAGGTCTTCGGCTTCTTCGTCGTAGGCCAAGGGGTCGATGAGGTGGTAGGCGCGCCGAAGGGCGTCGATCTCGTAGCCCTCCACGAAGGCGGCCACCAGGACGGGAAAATCCGGCCAGCTATCCCCGATCAGGTGCCGGCGGCCTTGCTCACCGCGCCGCAGGCACCGGCACACCCGGATCATCGCCATGGCCGTTTCCGGGCGTAGATGTCCGGCTGTGCGTGGGGCACCCGCTGTCGGTCAGGAACCACCGCGGGCATCTGGCGTAGGTCCCGTCCCGGTTTCGCTCGTGGACGGGGCAGCGCTGAGCGCCCTCTGCCCAGCCGTGTTTGACCCACTCGCGCTGATCGC
>DAHUYE010000050.1 GCA_027315345.1 Actinomycetota bacterium | reverse complement strand
CGACGGCTATGGCGTGTCTGGCCACAGTCGACGCCCGCACCTATCACCGGTAGTCGGCGCTGCCCCCTGTCAGCGACGGGAGCAAGGGCACGGAACCGGACGAGCACTCGCAGGCGGCTGTTACCCGCCAGGGTGGTTCTCAGATCTCGGCGACCGCTTCGTCTCGGAGGTACTCCCGCAGGTACGGTAGGGCGAAGTCCACATAGCCGCGCTTCTTGGACTCGATGAGCTCGGCGGCTATCAGCCGGAGCCGATACTGGCTGGCGTAGCTCTCGCTCACCCCGAGACGCTGCTGGATGTCGGCCATCTTGGAGGGCCCGTCGTCCTTGGCCATGGCCAGGAGGAAGGTCTTATCGACGTCGGAGGCGTCGGCCAGGGCCGGCTCGTAGACGAGCGACCCGAGGCGCCGAAGGGCCTGGGCCACCCCCTCCCGGGCGTCGTTGAGAGTGATCTCCTTGGTTCCGTGATGCAGGCGCCAGGCCCGATGGCCAACCAACTGGATGAGGAAGGGGTAACCACCCGTGCCCTCAACCATCACGGTCAGGGCTTCGTCGCCGATCGTGCGCTCGGCGGCCTCGACGGGCTCCCGGATTGCCCGGGCTACCTCAGTTCGGCTGACCGAACCGAGGTGATGGCGGTCGGCCCGGCGGAGAAAGGTCAGCACCTCGTCGTTCAGTAGATCACTTACTGACGAGGAGAGGCCGGCGCCGACGAACACCAGCTCGCGCTCCTCCCGGAAGGCGTGCTGGACGGTGGTACCGAACTGGCGCAACTCGGCGATCTGCTGGTGGTGGACCTCGTCAAGCGTGATGAGCAGGCCGAGCCCATCGGCGGCGAGGAGGTCCGTCAGCAGCTCGATCTGGCTCCGGAGACCGGCCTGGACCACATGGGTCTCGACCGTGTTCCAGTCGGCACCGGCCGAACCGAGGGGCCCCAGAGGGATGTTGAGCCCGGAGAGCCGCTTGCGAACGGCCGCAGGGTCGAGGCCACGGAGCAGGAGTGGAAGATGCTGGTGGGTCATCCGCTCGATGAAGCCGGGGTCCGCCGTCTCGCTGATGACGGCCCACCCCTGGGTCCGGGCTTGGTCCTCGACGGCGTTGAGGAGGACGGTCTTACCCGATCCCCTCGGACCTGTGTATAGAGTCGCCCGGGCAGGCGCGCCTGGGCCGTCCTCGATCGCCTCGGCCACCGCCTCGATCAGGCTGTCCCGGCCGACCAGGAGCGGGGGGCTGACGCCGAAGGTGGGGTGAAAGGGGTTCTTGGCCACGCCCCAGGCTACAGCGTGGGCTTTAGTATCCTTTAGTTTCTTTAGTTTCCGTTAGTGTCCCTCCCATCCGGCGCGGGTCAATCCGACTTGGGTCCCCCCGGCAAGGCCCTGGGCGTAGCGGCGCAACACCGTCAAGGCCCCGTCGAGGTTCAGGTCGAGGTTCGCGTCAAGGCCGCTGCGGCATTTTCTGAGCCGACACGCGAGGTCCGGGCCTCCCAGCCGGCCTAGTGGGTCATACGTAGCTGGCGCCGTGGGCGCCTATGGGTGGGCGGTCATCCCGGTCGCCCGGCCGAAGCGTGCCCGGGCTGGGCCTGAAAGGAGGACAACGGCCATGGTGATGCGCCTTCCTGAGCGGAGAGTCGAGGCGCACGACCTGCCTGTCGGTGCTGAGCGTCGAGGAGGCGGCCGCCCTCCTGCGCATCGGACGACCTGCGCGCTGGCCCGCCGCTACGAGGCCACTACTGGGTGCGAGGAGCCCCATGGGCCCCGCCGGAGCTTGGCGGCTGGCCTGAACGCCACCATCAAGGACCTCACGGGGCGGACAGTCCCAGGTCATCGGATTCTTTTTCAATCTGGGCCCTCAGCCAGCCCAGGTATCTGGGTGATGTTGGCTATCGAGACCATCTTCGCCGGCGGGACGTGGCATGACTACAAGAGCGACGCCATGACGCCCTCCCTGGCCACGACCGGGGACGCCTCAGGTCTTGGGCTTCCGGCGCTTCTCGGACCCGGTGGAGTAGTCCCGGTCGCCGGTGTGCTCGAACACGAGACCCCGGATGCCGACCTGGCGCAGGTGGTCGAAGAACTTCCCGAGCTCATCGGCGGCCCGGTCCAGCCGGTCGGTTCTGGAGTCCAGCATGGCCAGGATGGCCTCCTTGCGCCGACGGTCGTAGCTGTCCCGGGAGGCGGGGGTAGGCGCTCCGGTCAGGGCCTCCCACTTGGCGTCGTCCTCGTCGGGCTCGGGCATGCCGAGCTCGGCCAGGCGCTCATGGAGCACCCCGACTTGGGTGGCGGTGCCCAGGGCGTAGGTGAACAGCTCGTCGACGTCCTTGGAGGTCTGGCGCAGGCGGCGGCGGTCCCCGGGCGGGGGCAGGAAGAACCACAGGATGGGCACGTCGAAGGCCAGGGCGAAGACGACCAGCTCCTGGGCGTCGAACTCCCGGCGGGAGACGCCCTCGTAGCAGCGCTCGATGGAGGAGATGGCGGCCTGGGGCAGCCGGGTGCCCAGGAAGGCCTCCAGTCGCAGGGCGGTCTGTTCCTGGGTCCAGCCCCGAAGCTCCCGAGCCCGGCGGAAGTTGTAGGAGACGACCTGGTTGGCGTCGATGCCCTCGGGCTCGATCCCCCCTGGCGCCTTCCTGGCTCGACCTGTGGGCATCAACGGCTCCCTTCCTTGGGCGCATCTCGGCGCAATTCCGGACGACGACGGACGACGGCGGACCACAACGGACAGATTGTGAACATACACCCTAGAACATGTGTGAAAGATCTATAGTCCCAGACGGGCCTAGTTAGGACAAAAGGAGGCCAAATGTCAGAGATAGCGGTGTCGTTTTTGAAGGTCGAGGAGGCGGCGCGCATCTTGCGCATCTCCCGCTCGGCGGCCTACGAGCAGGCCAACGTCTACCTGGCCACCAACGGTGCCACGGGCCTACCGGTAATCCGCCTGGGGCGCTCCATCCGGGTGCCCAGAGCCGTCATCGAGGCTCTGTTGGCCACCGGCTCGCCCGGGCCCGACGCCGCCTGAGACGGCTCGGCTCCGAAGTGAGGGAGACAACGGTGGTGCTGGGTCCGGGGGCGGCAGCGGTTCGCCGAAACCTGGGGGCGATGGCGTGGGCCGTTTTCGAGGAGCTGGCGGGTCGGGCCGAAGCCAGCGAGCACGGGTGGTTCTGTGTCGTCAGCGTCAGGGAGCTGGCCCAAGGCGTCGGGGTGAACAAGGACACGGCCGGCAGAGCGCTGGTCGCGCTCGAGTCCGCCGGGCTACTCAGGCGTGAAGTCGCGGTCGGCGCCAGCTCGTCGGTCCCCGCTCGCTACCGCCTGGTGGTGCCCGTCGGCGTCGAGCTGTCCTGTCCGGGTAACGGGGACACCGCCCGGCGTCCGGGTAACGGGGACACCGCCCGAGGCTGGCCGTCGTCACCGTCCTGTGCGGCTGCGTCGGGCATGGATGCCCACCCCGGTCCAGCGAGCCTGGCCGACTGTCCGACCGAAGCCCTCCAGCTCGACCAGCGGTCCCCAGTTGGGACCCGTCACAGCCGAAGGGCGGCGTCTCGCCTAACAGACCCCGGGGGACAGGGCTCGCTCTTCGATGCCAGCAGCACAGGGAGCCAGGTATGAACAACTCCGAGTCCGCAACCGCCAAGAAGGCCACTGGTGACGACGTCGCTCATCCCACGCCGGTCCTCACCACACAGACGGCGCGTTCATTGAGAGGGAGTAGCGGCCTGTCGGCCGCTACCAACCCCTCAGCGGAAAGCCATGTGGCTTCGTCCACCCTGTCCGCCTGGACCAGAAAGACCAGTCCACAGACTTGCACCAGCGGTGCGGGCCTTCCCCCGGTGGTGGCGAAGCGGTGCTGAGCCTGGGAAAACTGTCGCTCGGCCAGGAGGCCTATTACCTCTCCGAGGTCCTCGACGGAGCCGAGGACTACTACTTGAACGCAGGTGAGGCGCCCGGACGCTGGGTGGGCCGCGGCGCCCGGAGGTTGGGTCTCTCCGGTCCGGTCGAAGCCCCCCAGCTGCGCTCCGTGCTCTCCGGTCGGGACGCCAACGGCGATCAGCTCCGGGCCACCCGGGCCTCTCTGCCCGGCATGGACGTGACCTTGAAATCCCCTTTATTCCGAATTCGGGATAAATGGGCTTATGCCGAGTAGCGGATTATGCCGAGTAGGCCGGCGTCTGCCGGGTTGGCCCTGGCCAGCGAGGTGAGGCCTCATTCGGACTCGGCATAATCAACGGCGCTGGGCGGA
>DAHUYE010000070.1 GCA_027315345.1 Actinomycetota bacterium | reverse complement strand
GGTAGGCACGGACGAGGATGGTCTTCTCGGGGTCGCTGACGTGGTAGGGGGCCCCCGGCAGCGACCGGCCCGTGTCCGAGCGCCCCGCCGCCGCCTCGGCCGCTGGGCCCGCGTCGGCCCCTCCGGCCGCCTCCGGTCCTGCGGCCCCGGCCGCTGGGGGCCCAAGCGTGGGCAGCCGGCCCGTGCCCCCGCCCCCCGGCGCCCCCCGGCCCCCGACGTCGCTCAGCGGTAAGCCCATCCCGCCGCCTCCCGGCGCCCGGCGGCCCCCGACGTCTCTCACCGGTAAGCCGATTCCCCCGCCCCCTGGACAGGGTGGCCGCGGTCCCATGCCAGGGCGCAGCCCCGGCGGCGTGGGTCAGCCCATGCAGCGTCCCGGCGGCTTCACGCCCCGACCCGGCGGAGGACCCGGCGGCCCCCGGCCCGGAGGCTTCGCCCCCCGCCCCGGTGGTGGAGGAGGAGGTGGCGGCGGCTTCGGCGGCCGCCCCGGCGGAGGCCCGGGCGGTCCGGGAGGACCCGGTGGTGGCGGCGGCTTCGGCGGCCCCCCTGGCGGCGGCCGGGGCGGACCCCCCGGACGCGGCGGTCGCCCGCCCCAGCGCCGGTCCCGCCGGCGCCGGCGGAACCTGGAGGAACTGGAGCCGACGCTCCCGACCGCATACGTACCGTCCAACGCCCCGGTGCCCACCGATGAAGTCATCATCGAGCGGGGATCGACGGCGCAGGACATCGGGCCCAAGCTCTTCCGTTCGGCGGGGGACGTGGTGCGCTTCCTGCTCCTGCAGGGGGAGATGGTCACGGCCACCCAGTCACTGACCGATGACATGATCGAGCTGTTCGCGGCCGAGGTCGGGGCCCAGGTCCGCCTGGTGGACCCGGGCGAGGAGAAGGAAGCCGAGCTCCACGCCCGCTACTTCGAGGACGAGAGCGATGAGGACGAGTCGCTGCAGCGGCCCCGTCCCCCGATCGTGACCGTGATGGGCCACGTCGACCACGGTAAGACGCTGCTCCTCGACCGCATCCGGGAGACCAATGTGGTGGCCGGGGAGGCCGGCGGCATCACCCAGCACATCGGCGCCTACCAGGTCGAGAAGGAAGGCCGCACCATCACCTTCATCGACACCCCGGGCCACGAAGCCTTCACGGCCATGCGGGCCCGAGGCGCCGAGGTGACCGACATAGCCGTGCTGGTGGTGGCCGCCGATGACGGCGTCATGCCCCAGACGGTCGAGGCCCTCAACCACGCCAAGGCCGCCGACGTGCCCATCGTGGTGGCCATCAACAAGGTGGACCGTGAGAATGCCGACCCCAACCGGGTCAGGCAGCAGCTGTCCGAACTGGGCCTGGTCCCCGAGGAGTGGGGCGGGGACACGATCATGGTCGAGATGTCGGCTCTACAGAACCTGGGCGTGGACGATCTGCTGGAGCAGCTCATCCTGGTAGCCGACGTCGAGGAGCTGACCGCCAACCCGGAGGGCCGGGCTCGCGGCGCCGTGCTCGAGGCCAACCTGGACATCGGGCGCGGCCCGGTGGCCACCGTGCTGGTCGAGGCCGGCACCCTGCGGGTGGGGGACCACCTGGTGGCCGGGGCGGCCTGGGGTCGGGTCCGGGCCCTCATCGACGATCTGGGCGACAACATCAAAGAAGCGCCCCCGTCCATGCCTGTTCAGGTCCTCGGTCTGTCGGACGTGCCGCGGGCCGGTGACGAGTTCCGGGTCACCAGCGACCTGTCGACCGCCCGCACCATCGGTGAGACGCGCGAACAGCGTTACCGGACCCAGGGCTACAACCCGACGCCGTCGGCCACGCCCGGAGCGAAGCTCGAGGACATCTTCGAGCAGATCCAGCGGGGCGAGGCGGCCGTTCTCAACCTCATCGTCAAAGCCGACGTCCAGGGCTCTCTGGAAGCCTTGACCGAGTCGCTGCGCAAGCTGGAGCGGGAGGACGTCAAGCTCTCCTTCGTCCACCGGGCCGTGGGCGGTATCAGCCAGTACGACGTGGACCTGGCCGCCGCCTCCAACGCCACCATCATCGGCTTCAACGTCCGCCCGGACCGCAAGGTCAGGGAACTGGCCGAGGCCGCCGACGTGGAGATCCGGACCTACGAGATCATCTACAAGGTCATCGAGGAGATCCAGGCCGCCATGCTCGGCATGCTGGCGCCGGAGTTCGAGGAGGTTGTCACCGGGGACGCCGAGGTCAGGGAGATCTTCCGGGTCCCCCGGATCGGAGCCATCGCCGGCTGCTACGTCACCAACGGCGTCATCACCCGCGGATCGAAGGTGCGCTTCCTCCGGGAGGGCACCATCATCTGGCGGGGGACGGTCAACTCCCTGCGCCGGTTCAAGGACGACGTCCGCGAAGTTCAGTCCGGCTTCGAGTGCGGCATCGGCCTGTCCGACTTCCAGGACCTTCACTCCGGGGATGTGATCGAGACCTTCGAGGAAAGGGAGATCCCACGCACGTAGCTGCGCTGCGGGTCGAGCTCCACATCCCCGAGAGCCGTTCGCTCAAGTCGAAGCGGGCCGTGGTCAAACCCATTCTGGAGGGCACACGGCGTCGCTTCCATGTCGCCGCGGCCGAGGTGGACCACCAGGACCAGTGGCAACGGGCCAGCCTCGGGATGGCGGTGGTGTCCTCGACGGTCTCCCACGCCGAGGAGATCCTCGATGAGGTCGAGCGCTTCGTGTGGTCCCATCCCGATGTGGAGGTCCTCGAGGTGGAGCGACGCTGGCTGGAGAGGGAGGACGCCTGATGCCCCCGCCCCGCCCCGACCGCAACAGCCCCCGCTATCCCCGCACCTACCGGCTCAACCAGGTGCTCCGGGAGGTGCTGGCCGAGGAACTGGAGCGCATGGCCGAGCGGGACGACCAGTTCCTCACCGTCACCGGGGTGACGGTCGAGCCGGACCTGCGCAACGCCACCGTGTGGCTGGCCTCCCTGCCTGAGGAGGCGGCCGAGAAGCTGGAGGCGGACCGGATCGCCCTGCAGGCGGCGGTGGCCCGCCAGACCCGTCTCAAGCGGACGCCCCGGCTCACCTTCAAGATCGATCCGGCCGTGGTGGCCGGTTCGGCCATCGAGGACGCCATCCGGCGCATCCGCCAGGAACCCGGGGCCGGCGCCGCCGATCAGGGTCCGGAGCCGGCCCCGTGAACGTCGAGATTGCCCTGGACCAGGCCGCCGCGGCCATAGGCAGCGCCTCGGTGGTGGCCTTGGCCTGCCACGTGCAGCCCGACGGGGACGCCCTGGGTTCCATGCTGGCTCTGCACGGGTTGTGCCGGAGCAACGGAAAGGCCTCGGTGGCAGCCTGGCCCGAGCCCGATCACGTCGCTCCCCACTACTCCTTCCTGCCCGGACTGGACACCGTGACCAAGGTGTCCGACTTCCCGACTGAGCCCGAGGTCATGGTCACCTTCGACTGCGGCTCGATGGCCCGTCTGGGTTCGCTGGGCCAGGCCGCCCGCCGGGCCGGCCAGCTGGTGGTCATAGACCACCACGCCAGCAACGACCGCTACGGCAGCATCAACCTGATCGATCCCGACGCTGCCGCCACCGCCGTGCTGGTGCGCCGCCTGGCCGCCCGGCTGGGCTGGGCACTGGACCGGGACTCGGCCGAGTGCATATACACCGGCCTGGTCACCGACACCGGCCGGTTCCAGTACTCCAACACCACCCCGGAGGTCTTCGCTTTGGCCGAAGAGCTGGCCGGCTTCGATCTGCCCATCGCATCGATGACCCGGGAGCTGTTCGAAAAGAGCCGCTTCGTCTATCTGAAGCTGGTGGCCGATGTCCTGGCCCGGGCCGAGCTGGACGAGTCG
This sequence comes from Actinomycetota bacterium, assembly GCA_027315345.1. Taxonomy (GTDB): domain Bacteria; phylum Actinomycetota; class Acidimicrobiia; order Acidimicrobiales; family JAJPHE01; genus DAHUYE01. The sequence continues at coordinate 21,641 of DAHUYE010000070.1, read as the reverse complement.
ATGGGCATGGTGACGGCCTGGGTCACCGCCGCTGACCTGTCCCGTCACGGGGTCGACCTGGATGAGACCGAGGGCCTCATCGACCTGGTGCGCCGCACGGCGGAGGCGACCGTGGTGGTGGTGGCCAAGGAGGCGCCGGAGGGTACCCGGGTGTCGTTGCGCTCGGTGGAGGGCCCCGACGTCGGCCGGGTGGCCCAGACCTTGGGCGGAGGGGGACACCGGTACGCCTCCGGCTTCGTCACCACCCTCGGGATCGGAGAAGCCCTGGCCGCCGTGCGCCGAGCCCTCCAAGCGGGCGGCGTCTGAGCCCGTGCGCCGAGCCCTCCAAGCGGGCGGCGTCTGAGCCCGTGGGCCTCGATGGCCTCCTGGTGGTGGACAAGCCGGCCGGGTGCACCTCCCATGACGTGGTGGCCCGCTGCCGCCGGGCCCTGTCGGAAAAGAAGGTCGGCCACGGCGGGACCCTGGATCCCGACGCCACCGGGGTGCTCCTGCTGGGGGTGGGCCGGGTCACCCGCCTGCTCCGGTTCCTGACCCCGCTGGCCAAGACCTACACCGGGGAGATGGTCCTGGGGACCGCCACCGACACTTTGGACGCCTCCGGCCAGGTGACCGGGACGTGGGACATGTCGGTGGTGACGGCCGAGCAGGTGCGGGCGGCCGCCACCGCTCTGACCGGTGAGCTCCAGCAGGTGCCGCCCATGGTCTCGGCCGTCCAGGTCGGCGGGAGGCGGCTGCACCAGCTGGCCCGGGAGGGGCTGGAGGTGGAGCGCCGGCCCCGGCCGGTGACGGTGTGGGCCTTCGAGGTCGAGCCGGTCGGCCCCGCCGACCCGGCCGCCGCCGCTGAGCCGGGCGCCGGCCCCCGCTACCGGTTCCGGGTCGAGTGCTCCTCGGGCACCTATGTCCGCAGCCTGGTCGATGATCTGGGCCGGGCCCTGGGCGGGGGAGCCCACCTGAGCCGGCTCCGGCGTACCGCCGTGGGCCCGTTTGATGTGGACGGGGCCATCCCCCTGGACCAGGTCGAGCCATCGAGGGTCATGGCCCCGGCCCGGGCCGTTTCGTTCCTCGATCCGGTCCGCCTCGACGCCGGCGCCCGGGCCGATGCCGCCCAGGGAAGGCCCCTGGCCCGGGAGCGGCTGGGCGTGAGCGGACCCGGGCCCTGGGCCGCCCTGGACGGGGCCGGGGACCTGGTCGGGGTGTACGAGGCGGCGGGGGAGTCCCTGCTCCGGGCGGCGGTGATCCTGCAGCCCGCCAACGCCGCCGGCCCGGGCGGGTAGGGAGCGCCCCGGCCCCGCCGTTAGTCTCGATCCCAGTGCAGGTGATCCACGACACCGAGGATTTCGAGCCTCCCCGCCGGGGGTCGGTGATAACCATCGGCGCCTACGACGGCGTTCATGTCGGGCACCGGGCGGTGATAGCCGAGGTCCGGATGCGGGCGGCGGCCCAGCAGGCCGAGAGCATCGTGGTCACCTTCGACCGTCACCCGGCCAGCGTGGTCAGGCCCGAGTCGGCCCCGCCCCTGCTGACCGACCTGGCCCAGAAACTCGAATTGCTGGCCGACACCGGGGTCGACCGGACCCTGGTGGTCCGCTTCGACCAGGCCCGCTCCGAGGAGTCGGCCGAGGACTTCGTCTCCGAGATGCTGGTGAGCCGCCTCCGGGTCCGCAGCGTCGTGGTCGGCCACGACTTCCACTTCGGGCAGGGCCGGCGGGGCAACGTCGCCCTCCTGTCCGAGATGGGCAATCAGCTCGGTTTCGACGTCCTGGGGATGCGCCTGGTGGGAGAAGACGCCGGCACCGAGGCGGTCTCCTCCACCCGCATCCGCCGGCTGCTGTCGGAGGGGTCGGTGGAATCGGTGATCCCGCTCCTGGGCCGGCCCCATGAGGTCCGGGGCCAGGTCGTCCACGGGGACGGTCGGGCCGGGGCCGAACTGGGCTTTCCCACCGCCAACGTGGCCGTGCCGGGTGACATCCTCCTGCCCGCCGACGGCATCTACGCCGGGCGCTACCAGCGACCGGACGGCAGCTCCATCACCGCCGCCCTGTCCCTCGGCCGCCGGCCCACCTTCTATCCGGAGGGGGCGCCCCTGCTGCTGGAGGCCCACCTCCTCGACTTCCACGGGGACCTGTACGGGGAGGAGGCCCGGGTCCGCTTCGTGGGGCGGCTGCGGGACGAGCTGCGCTTCGACTCGGCCGAGGAGCTGGTGGCCCAGATGGGCAGGGACGTGGCCCAGGTTCGGGCCCGCCTGACCCACTGAGGCCACCGGGGCTCCGCCGAGGCCCCACCGCGGCCCCACCGCGGCCCCACCCAGGGCCGGCTACTCCGGGGGCAGGCGGCGCTCCCGCTTGCGCTCGGCGGTGCGGTGCTTGTCATCCAGCCGGCGCTGCTTCGCCCCCCGGCTGGGGCGGGTGGCCACCCGGGGCTTCTCCACGGCCAGGGCGGCGGCCAGGCGGGAGCGGAGCCGCTCCTGGGCCAGGGCCCGGTTCCGGACCTGGGACCGCTCCTCGGAGGCCGAGGCCCGGACCACCGGCCCGAGCTTGTCCAGCAGCCGGCTGCGCTGCCTGGGCCCGAGGGCCCCGGAGGCCTCCACGTCGAAGAGGACCTCGGCGGCGGTGTGGGAGCGGTTGGCGTGCTGGCCCCCCGGCCCCCCACTGGTGGTGAACCGCCAGGTAAGTTCGGACAGCGGTATCCGGCAGCCCCGGCTGACCACCAGCACGTCCTCCGAGGGCGGCGCCGGGTCGGCCACCGGGCCAAGGTAGCCCCGCCTGCTAATATTTCCGGGATCCCGGACGACCGGGGTCACCTGCCCGGCTCCTGGTCAACCAGGAGAGGAGCGGCGGAACGGTACCGGACACCGAGTCCCTGTACTTACGAAGGAATCCCTGCGCGCATGCCCGACAAGACGGCCACTATCGAGGAGTACCGACTCCACCCGACCGACACCGGTTCGCCGGAGGTCCAGGTGGCCATTCTCTCCGAGCGGATCTCGCATCTGACCGAGCATCTTCGGGTCCACAAGGGAGACCATCACACTCGGCGGGGCCTCATGAAGCTCATCGGCCGCCGCCGCCGCCTCCTCGACTACGTACGGGACAACGATGTGGAGCGCTACCGCGCTCTCATCGCCCGGCTCGGGATCCGCAGGTAGTACCGGCGGCCGGAGGTCAGCTGCCAGTCGACGTATACCCGGGCCGGGTGGCCGGGGTGTTAGCCGACTGGGAACTGGCCGGGCCGCCCCGAGCTCGCCCCGACCGGGGCGGGAAGGAGAGGTAATGGCAGAGGCCATCACCGTCTCGGGCCCCATCAGTGGCACCGAGAAGACACTTTCATTCGAGACGGGCCTGCTGGCCCCTCAATCCCAAGGCGCCGTGGTCGGCCGCATCGGTGAGACAACCGTGCTCATGACCGCCAACGCCGATAAGGGGGTGCGGGAGGGAATCGATTTCTTCCCCCTCACCGTCGACATCGAGGAGCGGCGCTACGCGGCGGGCATCATCCCCGGCTCCGTGTTCCGCCGGGAGGGCCGGCCCTCCGATGAGGCCATCCTCACCTGCCGGCTGATCGACCGCCCGCTGCGGCCCAGCTTCGCCGACGGGTACCGGAACGAGACCCAGGTGATCGGCACCATCCTCGGCGCCGACATGGACAACCCTCACGACGTGCTGTGCATCAACGCCGCCAGCGCCGCCCTGATGCTCTCGGGCATCCCCTTCCAGGGCCCCATCGGGGCCGTACGCATCGCCTGGACGGCCGATGGCAGGTGGGCCCCGCACCCCACCTTCAAGGAGGGGGATGACTCCGCCTTCGAGCTGGTCGTGGCCGGACGGCTGACCGAGGACGGCTCCGACGTGGCCATCATGATGGTCGAGGCCGGCGGCACCGAGGCGGCCTGGGAGCTGTACCAGTCGGGCACCCCTCATGTGACCGAGCAGGTCATCGCCGACGGGCTGGAGCAGTCCAAGACCTGGATCCGGGAGTCCATCGACCTGCAGAACGAGCTGGTGGCCAAGGCGGGCGTGCATGCCCCCATCCCCTTCGAGCCCCAGTCCGACTACTCCCCGGAGATCTACGCCCGGGTCGAAGCCCTAGGCCTGGAAGCACTGTCGGCCGCCAACACCATTGCCGATAAGGCCGAGCGCAACGCCGCCAACGACGCCGCCAGCGCCGACATCCGGGCCAAGCTGGCCGAGGAGTTCCCCGGCCAGGACGCCCAGGTCAAGGCGGCCGTCCGCAGCGTCACCAAGAAGCTGGTGCGCAGCCGGATCGTCAACGAGGGCATCCGCATGGACGGTCGCGGCCCCTCCGACATCCGGGCTCTCTCCGCCCAGGTCGGCATCCTGCCCACCGCCCACGGCTCGGCCATCTTCCAGCGGGGCGAGACCCAGGTCCTCAACGTGACGACTCTGGGCATGCCCCGCATGGCCATGGACATCCTGCTCCGGGACAGCCTCACCATCGATGACCGCAAGCGCTACATGCACCACTACAACATGCCGCCCTTCGCCAATGGCGAGACGGGTCGGGTCGGCGGGACCAAGCGCCGGGAGATCGGCCACGGCCTGTTGGCCGAGCGGGCCCTCATCCCGGTCATCCCGCCCGAGGACGAGTTCCCCTACGCCCTGCGGCTGGTGTCCGAGGTCCTGGCCTCCAACGGCTCCACCTCCATGGCCTCGGTGTGCGCCTCCAGCCTTTCCCTGATGGACGCCGGTGTGCCCATCAAGGCCCCGGTGGCCGGCATCGCCATGGGCCTGGTCTACGCCGAGGGCAAGTACACCGCCCTCACCGACATCCTCGGTTCCGAGGATGCCTTCGGGGACATGGACTTCAAGGTGGCCGGCACCTCCGAGTTCGTCACCGCTCTGCAGCTCGACACCAAGATCGAGGGCCTGCCGGCCGAGGTCCTGGCCCAGGCTCTGACCCAGGCCAAGGAGGCCCGGGAGATCATCCTGGCCGTCATGCACGACACCATTGCCGAGGCCCGCCCGGCGGTGAGCAAGACCGCACCCAAGATCGTCAGCTTCGAGATCCCCATGGACAAGATCGGTGAGGTGATCGGTCCCAAGGGCAAGGTCATCAACACCATCCAGCAGGAGACCGGCGCCGACGTCAACGTCGATGACGATGGCGTGATCGGCACCGTGACCATCGGGGCCAAGGACGGGGAGGCGGTCGAAGAGGCCAAGCGCCGCATCGAGTTGATCCTCGATCCGCCCAAGGCCGAAGTGGGCGCCACCTACACCGGACGGGTCGTCAACGTGACCAAGTTCGGCGCCTTCGTCAACATCCTCCCGGGCCGCGATGGCCTGGTCCACATCTCCAAGCTCGGACGCGGCAAGCGGGTCGAGCGGGTCGAGGACGTGGTCGACCTCGGTGACGAGATCACCGTCCGGGTCGATGACGTCGACCCCCAGGGCAAGGTCTCCCTTTCCCTGGTGGGCGGGGAGGACGAAGGCGGTAACGGTGGCGGTTCCGAGGACCGGGGCGAGTCCCGTCCGCCCCGCGCCCCCCGGGCGCCGCGGGCCGAATCCAACGGAGAGTCCAATGGGGGCGACTCCGCCGCCGAGGGTGAGGTCGTCTCCTTCGAGGACAGCTTCGAAAAGGAGCTGGAAGCGGAGTTCGGCAACCTCGGCCCGGGCACGGCTCCCACCGGATCGGGCGGACGCCGCCCGGGCGGTGACCGCGGCCCCCGCCGGAATCCCCGGCGTGGCGGCGGCCGCTCCTAGCCCTTGACCAGGCCCGCTTCTTGATCCGGACCACCCGTCTCGATAACGGGATAACGGTGGTGACCGAGACGATGCCCCACGTCGCCTCGGTCACCGCCGGTTTCTGGGTGGGAACCGGATCCCGGGACGAGGAGCCGGCCCTGGCCGGGGCCTCGCACTTCCTGGAGCACCTGCTCTTCAAGGGCAGCCCCACCCGCACCGCCGAGGAGATAGCCGAGGCGGTCGACGCCGTGGGCGGGGATATGAACGCCTTCACCACCAAGGAACTCACCGCCTTCTACGTGCGCGTCCTGGGCGAGAGCCTCGAGTTGGGCCTCGACATCCTCTCCGACGTCATGTGGAACCCCGCCTTCCGGCCCGAGGAGGTGGAGGCCGAGCGCCAGGTCATCCTGGAGGAGATCCTCATGCACTCGGACGAACCGTCCGACCTGGTGCACGACCGGCTGCTGGAAGCCATGTACTCGGGCCACCCCCTGGGCCGTGACGTCCTCGGGGACGAGGAGTCGATCGAGGCCATGGACGCCGGCGCCATCGGCGGCTTCCACGCCCACCACTACCGGCCCGCCAACATCGTGGTCGCCATGGCCGGGGCCGTCGAGCACGAGCGGGCCCTCGAGATGATCGACGCCGGCTTCACCGGCCGCCCTGGTGGCGCCGCCCCGGCCCGGGTCGCACCCACCGAAGCGGCTCTGCCGGTCTCGGTCACCAACCGGCCCACCGAGCAGGCCCACGTGGTGGTCGGCTTTCCCACCCCCGGGCGCCATGACCCGGACCGTTTCGCCCTGTCGGTCCTGGACCATGTCCTGGGCGGGGGTCTGTCCAGCCGGTTGTTCCAGGAGATACGCGAGCGCCGGGGGCTGGCCTATTCGGTGTACTCCTACCGCTCCACCTTCGAGGACACCGGGCTTTTGGCCTTCTACGCCGGCACCGCACCGGGCCGGGCCCGAGAGGTCCTGGACCGGATGATGGGCGAACTGGAGAAGATGGCCGAGTCCGGGGCCACCGAGCGGGAGCTGGCCGTGGCCAAGGGCCACATGCGGGGGGAGACGGCTCTGTCCCTGGAGGACTCGGCGGCCCGCATGAGCCGAGTGGCCCGCAGCCAGCTGCTCCACGGTGAGGTCCTGGAGGTGGAGGACGTGGTGGCCAGGGTGGAGGCGGTCAGCCTGGAGGACGTGGCCCGGGTGGCCAAGGCCACTCTCACCCAGACCCCGGTACTGGCCGTGGTCGGGCCCTTCGGCCCGGACACCTTCGCCGCCCCCCGGGTGGCCTGACCGTGCTCCGGGTGGGCGTGGTGGGAGCGGCCGGGAGGATGGGATCCCAGGTCTGCGTAGCAGTCGAGGCCGATCCCGGCCTGGACCTGGTGGCCGCCGTCGATCCAGCCGGCGGCCAAGCCGCCCCCGCCGCCGGCCGTATGGCCATCACCCCGGAGCGGGCCGCCCTGTCGGAGGCCGGAGCCGAGGTGGTGGTGGACTTCTCCCACATCGGGGCGGCCATGGACACCCTGGAGTACTGCGCCGGCGCCGGGATGCACCTGGTCATGGGCACCAGCGGGTTCGGTCCCGACCGGGTGGCCCGGGCCGGTGAGCTCTTCCCCGGCGGCCCGGGCCGGCCCAACTGCATCATCGTTCCCAACTTCGCCCTGAGCGCCGTGCTGGCCGTGCGCTTCGCGGAACTGGCCGCGCCCTGGTTCGACACCGCCGAGGTCATCGAATTGCACCACAACGCCAAGGTCGACGCCCCGTCGGGAACGGCCATCTCCACCGCCGAGCGCATGGGAAAGGCCCGGGGTGACACGCCCTGGGCCCACGATCCGACCACCGACGAGGTTCTGGCCGGGGCCAGGGGGGCCATCCACGCCTCGGGGGTGCGGATCCACTCGGTGCGCATGAACGGCATGGTCGCCCACGAGGAGATCATCCTGGGGGCGACCGGCCAGACCCTGACCATCCGGCAGGACTCCTACGACCGGCAGTCCTACATGCCCGGAGTGGTGATGGCGGTGAAGGCGATTCCCGGCCTGGAGGGCGCCACCGTGGGCCTGGAGCGCGTCCTCGGCATCTGAACGGGCATTATCTAGGCCGTCAGGAAGGGGGGACCATGCAGGGTCTCATGCAGGACTATCCGCTCACCATCGACGGAATCTTCCGGAGGGTCGAGCGCATGTACCCGAACAAGACCATCGTCGACGCCGTCCCCGGTGGGGAGGTCAGGCGGACGAGCTACGGCGCCTGGGCCGAGCGGACCCGTCGGCTGGGCGGAGTGCTGGACGATCTGGGCATTTCCACCGACGGCCGGGTGGCCACCTTCGCCTGGAACAGCGGGCGGCACCTGGAGCTCTATTTTGCCGCCCCGGGCTCGGGCCGGATCCTGCACACCCTCAACATCCGGCTCTTCGCCGAGCAGCTGACCTACATCGTCAACCATGCCGAGGACGAGGTCATCTTCGCCGATCGCAGCCTGCTCGGCCTGCTGTGGCCGCTGATGCCCGAACTCTCCGGGGTCAAGCACGTGGTCGTCATGGACGACGGCACGGGCGACATCCCCGATGATCCCCGCATCCTCGACTACGAGGAGCTGCTGGCCGCCGCCAGTCCGGCCGAGTTCCGGGTCACGGATGAGGACCGGGCCTCCTCGATGTGTTACACGTCGGGCACCACGGGCAACCCCAAGGGCGTGGTGTACTCCCACCGCTCGGTGGTCCTGCACTCGATGGCGGCCATGTTCACCGGAACGCTCGGCGTCAACGAGGCCGACCGCATCCTGCCGGTGGTGCCCATGTTCCATGCCAACGCCTGGGGTCTGTGCCAGGCGGCAGCCATGGCCGGCTCCGACCTGATCTTCCCCGGCCGGGACCTCTCGCCCGGCGCCGTCACCGATCTCATCGTCAAGGAGAAGGTGACCCTGGCCGCCGGTGTGCCCACCATCTGGATGGGCACCCTTCCCCTGCTGGAGGGCCAGGACCTCTCGCTGCGGGCCATCGTCTGCGGCGGCTCGGCGGTGCCCAAGGTCCTGTCCGAGGCCTACCGGGAGAAGATCGGCCTGCCCATCCTGCAGGCGTGGGGCATGACCGAGACCAGCCCGCTGGCGTCGGTCTGCCAGATCGTGAGCACCCTGGCCGGCCGGCCCGAGGACGAGCTGGCCGACATCCGGGCCACCCAGGGCCAGCCCGCCCCCGGCGTGGAGGCCCGCATAGTGGACCCGGACACCCTGGAGGAGCTGCCCTGGGACGGAAAGGCCTCGGGTGAGCTCCAGGTGGCCGGTCCTTGGATCGCCCGGACCTACTACAACGATGACCGGGCTCCGGAGTCCTTCACCCCGGACGGCTGGCTGCGCACCGGGGACGTCGCCACCATCAGCCCCGACGCCTACATCCACCTGGTGGACCGGACCAAGGACCTGGTCAAGTCGGGGGGAGAGTGGATCTCCTCGGTCGAACTCGAGAACGAGATCATGGCCCATCCCAAGGTGGCCGAAGCAGCTGTCATCGCCATCCCCCATGAGCGCTGGGTGGAGCGGCCCCTGGCCTGCGTGGTGGTCCGCCCCGGGGAGCAGCTGACCAAGGAGGAGGTCCTGGCCTTTCTGGAGCCCCGAGTGGCCAAATGGTGGCTGCCCGACGACGTGGTCTTCATCGAGGAGGTCCCCAAGACCTCGGTCGGCAAGTTCTCCAAGAAGGATCTCCGGGAACGCTTCGCCGGTTATCAGCTGCCGTAGGGGGCCGGGTGCCAAGTAGCGTCTAACGGGTGGCGCATCCCTCGCAACCCCGGCTGCTGGCGCTGCACGCCCTGAAGCTCAAGGGCTTTGCCGAGGCTTCCACCCTCAGTACATGGAGCGGTCAGCCCCCATCCGGGATGGATCGCCTCCTCACCGAGCTGGCCACCGAGGGCCTGGTGGCCCGGCGCGAAGGCCGGGTGGCGGGTTGGACGCTGACCCCGGAGGGGCGGGCTGAGCACGAGCGGCTGGTGTTGGCCGACGTGGACGACTCCAACCGCCGCTCTGACATCGATGACGCCTACCGGCGTTTCATGGACATCAACGCCGACCTGCTCGACACGTGCACGGCCTGGCAGCTGAAGACGGCCGGGGATCTGCGGATCATCAACGACCACGCCGACTCCGAATATGACGATGAAGTCCGGGCCAGCCTGGCCGCCATCCACCAGATGGCCTGGCCCATCTGCGCCGACCTGGCCGACACCATGGACCGGTTCGCCTCCTATGGGCCCCGACTGCAGGTGGCCCTGGACCGGGTCATGGACGGCCAGGACGACTGGTTCACCCGGCCCGTCATCGACTCGTATCACACCGTCTGGTTCGAACTCCACGAGGATCTGCTCTCCAGTCTGGGCATCGAGCGGTCCAAGGAGGCGGCCCGGTGAGTACGAGCGTGGCGCCGGCGGGCCGATCGGTCTCCCCGGGCGGGTTGGGCCGGGTGGCCACCGCCATGGTCACCCCCTTCGATGATTCCGGTGGGCTGGATGTCAAGGCGGCCATCGACCTGGCCCGGTGGCTGGTGGCTCACGGCACCGACACCCTCGTCCTGGCTGGCAGCACCGGTGAAGGCACCAGCCTGGACGATGAGGAGAAGATCGAGCTCTGGCGCGCCGTGGCATCCGAGAGCGGCGCCCCGGTCATGGCCGGGGTGGGCACGGCCGACACCCGTCACAGCGTGCGTCTGGCCGAGGCGGCCGAAGCCGCCGGGGCCGCCTCGCTGCTGGTGGTGACGCCCTATTACAGCCGGCCCCCTCAGAGTGGCATCGCCCTGCACTTCCGGGCCGTGGCCGAGGCGACATCCCTGCCGGTCTATCTCTACGACATTCCCATCCGCAGCGGGCGCAAGATCGCCCATGAGACCATGGTCGAGTTGGCCCACGAGGTGGACAACATCGTCGGGGTCAAGGACGCCTGTTCGGATCCATACGCCACCGCCCGGCTGGCCCGGGATGTGCCCGACGGCTTCGAGATCTACAGCGGGGAGGACCGGGTCACGCTGCCGCTTTTGTCGGTAGGAGCGGTGGGCGCCATCAGCGTGGAGTCGCACTGGGCCGGGACGGTGGTGGGACGTATGATCACCGCCCAGCAGGAGGGCCGGGTGGACGAGGCCCGCCGCCTCGACGCCCTGCTCATCGACTCGCACCACTTCCAGACCGGTGATGAGGCTCCCAATCCCATCCCGGCCAAGGTGATGATGAATCTGTTGGGCCTCCGGGTCGGGCAGTGCCGGTTGCCAGTCGGACCCCCACCCGCCGGCCTGGAGGACAGGGCCCGGCGTCTGCTGGCGGACCTGGGTTCGGACGGACCGCATGGCTGATCCGGTCAAGATCACCTTCCTGGGCGGCCTGGGGGAGATCGGTCGCAACTGCGCGGCGGTAGAGCAGAACGGCCGCATCGTCCTCATCGACTGCGGGATCATGTTCCCCGATGACCTCACCATGCCCGGAATCGACCTGGTCCTGCCCGACTTCACCTGGCTGCGGGACAACGCTGCCCGGGTGGAGGCCTGCGTTCTCACCCACGGCCACGAGGATCACACCGGCGGTCTCTCGTTCCTGCTGCGCGAACTGTCATTTCCCCTCTACGGATCGCCCCTGACCCTCGGCTTGGCCCGCAGCCGCATCGAGGAAGCCGGCGTCCTCAATCGCACCGAGCTGATCGCGGTGGCCGACGGGGAGCGGCGCGCCATCGGTCCCTTCGAAGTTGAGTTCATCCCGGTCACCCACTCCGTGCCCAACGGTTTCGCCCTGGCCTTCCACACCGCCCAGGGGGTGGTGCTGCACTCCGGTGACTTCAAGCTGGACATGAACCCGGTGGACGGCCGGCTGACCGACCTCTCCCGCATCGGCGCCTTGGCCGGCACCGAAGGAGTGCGCCTGTTGCTGGCCGACTCCACCAACGCCGAGGAGGCCGGACACACTCGCAGCGAGACCGAGGTCGGCGCCGTTCTGCTGGGCCTGTTCCACCGGTACGAGGGCAAGCGCATCGTCACGGCCTGCTTCGCCAGCCACATCCACCGCATCCAGCAGCTGGCCGACGCCGCCGTGTCCACCGGTCGGGTCATCGCCACCCTGGGCCGCTCCATGGGCAAGAACGTGGCCCTGGCCCGCCAACTTGGCCTGTTGCACATCCCCGAGTCCGCCCTCATCGACATCGAGGCGGTGGGGGACCGGCCGCCGTCTGACGTGTGCGTCATCTCCACCGGCTCCCAGGGCGAGCCCATGTCGGCCCTCGCCCTCATGGCGGCCGGGGAGAACAAGTGGGTGAAGGTCGGTCCCGATGACGTGGTGATCATCAGCGCCCACGCCATCCCCGGTAACGAGTCGGCCGTGAGCCGGGTCATCGACGGGCTCCACCGGCGGGGAGCCGAGGTCGTCCACTCCGGCCTGGCCGATGTCCACGTCAGTGGCCATGCCATGCGCAGGGAGTTGCAGATCCTCCAGAACGTGGCCCGGCCCCAGTGGTTCGTGCCCGTCCACGGGGAATATCGCCACCTCCACCACCACGCCCGACTGGCCCAGGACATGGGGCTTGACCCGGACCGGATCCTCCTGTGCGAGGACGGTGACGTGATCACCATCAGCGACAGCGGCATCGATTTCAGCGGTGAGGTGCCGGCCGGCTATCTGTACGTGGACGGGATCGTGGGCGACGTGGGCCACGGCGTCCTGCGGGACCGCCGGGTCCTGGCCGAGGAGGGCGTCATAGTGGTCATCGTCGGCATCGATGTGAGCAGCGGGGAGATCCTCACCGGCCCGGAGGTCATCACCCGTGGCTGGGTCCACGCCACCGAAGCCGAGCCCCTGCTGGATGAGGCCCGGGCCGTGGTTCGCACCGCCGTGGCTGAGACGTTCCGGGACGGCGCCGCCGATGACCCCGAGGCGGTCAAGCGCCGGGTGCGCTCCGCCATCGGCCGCCTGGTCCAGGAGAGGACCCGGCGCCGGCCCATGATCGTGCCCGTGGTCATGGAGGCCTGAGGCCGGCTTCCGCCGCCCGTCCCTCCGGCGGCCGGGCACCCGCGGCCGGCTCGTCCCGGGTCGGCAATGCCGGGGTCGGCGCTGTTGCTGCTGTTACGGTTGTGGCTGTTGTGACCTCCACCCGTAGTCCGGCGCGCCGGGCCCCGACCCGTTCCGGGGGCCGCCCAGCCCCGGGTAAAGGCCGGGGTGGATCCGGGGCCGGCCGCACCCGCCGGCCGGCCGGGAAGGGCCGTCCGCCGGCCCGCCGGCGTCCGAACCGTTCGGCTCCCGGGCCGGGTCTTTCCGAGCGGCTGGCCGCCGCCCTCGCTCCGCATCTGGAGCGCCATGGCCGGGCCGCCCTGGGCATCGGCTTCCTGCTGGGAGCCCTGCTCAGCGGGCTGGGGATCTACCTGAATCTGTCCGGACCGGTGGGCCGGGCCTTCAACCTCGGCTTCGGTGATCTGGTGGGCGTGGCCCGCCTGCTCATGCCCCCGGCCCTGGCCTGGGTCGGCTGGGTCCTCCTGCGCCCGGACAGCCCGCGCAGTTCGGTGGTCCGCTCCGTGGTGGGAACCGCCCTGCCCCTCCTGAGCCTGGCCGGCCTGGCCCACCTCGCCAACGGACCGGCCACCCTGGCCGGGCCCACTCAGGTGCTCCGCCACGCCGGGGGCTGGCTGGGCGCCCTGTTCGGGGGCGGGCTGCGGACCGTGGTCGCGTCCTGGGGGGCGGCCGTCGTCCTGGTGCTGGTCGGGACCATCGGCGGGATGGTGCTCACCTCCACTTCGGTGCAGGCCCTGTTCCGGGCCGGCGCCGCTGCCGGGGCGCTGGGCTGGCGGGCGGCCCGCTGGACCGGGGCCAGCCTGGCCGCTGTGGTCGGCTCCCGGGGGGCCGGGGAGGCCGGCGCCGATGAGCCGGCGGAGGACTCTGGCGATCCGGCTGCGGCGGGGCCGGGCTCGGCCGGGTTCCCCGACCCGCACGGCCCGGACGGGATGGCCGGGTCCCTCGACCCGGCCCAGGCAGCCGAGGCCGAGCACCCCGACGGACTCGACGCCCATGCCGCCGCCGCCTCGGGTGACCACGGAGTGGGGGAGCAGGACGATCAATTTGGCCAGGCGGGAGCCGGGCCGGCCGTACAGCTGGCCATCGACCTGGGACCGGCGGCCGAGCCCCCGGTCTGGAAGCTGCCCCCCGCCAACGTTCTCAAACCGTCCCGGGCCCAGGTCCATGACCGCCGGCTGATCGAGGCCGGGGGCCAGGCCCTGGAGGCTGCTCTGGCCGGCCACGGCGTCGAGACCAAGGTGGTCGGCATGACCATCGGTCCCACCGTCACCCGGTACGAGCTCGAGCTCGGCCCCGGGGTCAAGGTGGCCCGGGTCACCAGCCTCAACCGCGACATCGCCTACGCCATGGCCTCCCATGATGTGCGCATCCTGGCCCCCATCCCGGGCCGTTCCGCCATCGGGGTGGAGGTGCCCAACCGTCAGCGCCAGCTGGTGGCGCTGGCCGACATCCTCGGCACCGAGGAGGCCAGGCGGGCCACCCATCCACTGGACGTGGCCATGGGCCGTGACATCGCCGGGCGGGCCGTGATGGAGAACATGGCCGCCATGCCCCACATACTCATCGCCGGGGCGACCGGGGCGGGCAAGTCCTCCTGCATCAACTCCATGATCACGTCCATCCTGATGCGGGCCACGCCCGACCAGGTCCGGATGATCCTGGTCGACCCCAAGCGGGTGGAGCTGGGCCAGTACAACGGTCTGCCGCATCTGCTGACCCAGGTGGTGGTCAACCCGAAGCGGGCCGCCAACGCCCTGTCCTGGGCCGTGCACGAGATGGAGCGCCGCTACGACCTGTTAGCCGAGGCCGGGGTGCGCGACATCACCGGCTACAACCAGGCCTTCGACCGCAACGAGCTGCGCAGCGCCCCGGGGGAGGAGCGCCAGTGGCAGCGCCTGCCGTTCATCCTCATCGTGGTGGACGAGCTCAACGACCTGATGATGGTGGCCGCCCGGGATGTCGAGGATTCCATCTGCCGCATCGCCCAGATGGCCCGCGCCGTCGGTATCCATCTGGTCATCGCCACCCAGCGACCGTCCGTTGACGTCATCACCGGCGTCATCAAGGCCAACGTGCCGTCCCGCTTGGCCTTCTCGGTCTCGTCCCTGGCCGACAGCCGGGTCATCCTCGACCAGCCCGGCGCCGAGCGCCTCATCGGTAAGGGCGACCTCCTTCTGCTGACGGCGTCCTCCTCGGTGCCGCGCCGAATCCAGGCCCCCTGGGTCAGCGAGGCCGAGGTCCGGGCCGTGGTCGCCCACTGGCGCCGCCAGTCCCAGCCCAATTACGTCGAAGGGGTGGAGGGCGGTGAGGATGCCGACGGCGCCGGCCGCGGCAGCGGCTCTCCCGGCGAAGACGACGACGATGACCTTCTCGATGCCGCCATGGAACTGGTCGTCCGTTCCCAGCTGGGATCGACCTCGATGTTGCAGCGCAAGCTGAGGGTCGGATTCGCCCGGGCCGGCCGGCTCATGGATCTGCTCGAACAGAGGGGCGTGGTCGGTCCGTCCGAGGGCTCCAAGGCCCGGGCCGTTCTCATGACCGTCGATGAACTGGAATCTCGCTGAGGGCCACGGCCGGCCCCTTTCCAGCCCGCCGGTAGCTTCCAGGACGACATGCGCGCCCGCGCCCCCGCCTCCTCGGCCAACCTGGGCCCGGGCTTCGACACCCTCGCTCTGGCCCTCTCCCTCTGGGTCGAGGTGGAGATGGAGCCCGCCGCCGCCCTGGTCATAACGGCGTCGGGTCAGGGCGCCGATCTTCCCGCCGACGGCTCCCACCTGGCCGCCCGGGTGGCCCGGGATGTTCTCGGCCATGACCGGGTCTCCATCCGGGTCCACTCCGACATCCCGGTGGGCCGGGGCCTGGGCTCCTCGGCCGCCCTGGCCGCCGCCGCCGCGGGCGCCGCCGGCGCCGACCGTCCTACCGCCCACGCCGTGGCCTCCCGCTTCGACGGACATCCCGAGAATGCCGCCGCCTCCGTATACGGCGGGCTGGTGGCTGCCACCGTCCTCGGATCGGGACCGGTGGTGGAGAGCCTGGCCCTCGACCCTGATCTGGCCTTCGTGGTCATCGTCCCGGACCGTCACCTGGCCACCGAGGAGGCCCGCCGGGCTCTGCCCGCCACCGTCTCCCACGCCGATGCCCGCTTCAACCTCGGCCGGCTGCCGCTACTGCTGACCGGGCTGGCCGATCACCGCCGCCTGCGGCCGGAGGCGGCCGAGGACCGGCTCCACCAGTCCTATCGGGAGGCGCTTTTTCCGGAGGCGGCTGCCCTCATGGCCGGGCTGGTGGCGTCGGGGGCCCTGGCCGCCTGCTGGTCCGGGGCCGGGCCGACCATCCTCGGGATGGTCCCGGCCGGAGCCGGCCCGGCCCTGCGCCGGAGGGGCGAGGAACTGCTCGGCGAACTCTCCCTTCCGGGGCGCTGTCTGGTGCTGGAGGCGGACCGGGCCGGTCTGGTGATCGACGGCGCCTAGCCACCGGGCGGGCGGAGCCGGAGGGCCCGCCCGGTAGAATTTCGTTATGGCCGAGCGCTACTGGTTGGAAACTCTCGGCTGTCCCAAGAACCAGGTCGACTCGGACAAGCTGGCCGGCGTACTGGCCGCCGAGGGCATGGTCCCCGCCGACGGGCCCGGTGACGCCGACCTGGTGGTGGTCAACACCTGCGCCTTCATCGAGCCGGCCCGGCGCGAGTCCATCGACACCATCCTGGCCCTCGATGATGAACGGCCCGTCGGCTCCCGTCTGGTCGTGACCGGCTGCATGGCCGAGCGCTACGGGGCCGACCTGGCCGCCGCCCTTCCCGAGGTCGATCTCGTCGCCCCCTTCGGCGCCTCCCTGCTGGCCCCGGCGCCCTCCTCCGAGCCGTCCGTCGGCGCGTCCCCTGCCGGCGCGGTCGCCTCGGCCTCAGCGCCGGCCGCGCCGGCGGCCTCCGTACCCGTCACGCTGTCGGCCCGGCCCCGGCTCCGGTCCGAGGCTCGGGAGCGGGACCGGGCCCGCATCGATCTCCTGGAACTGCCCCGCCCCGCCGCCACCGCCCCCTGGGCCTATGTGAAGGTGGCCGAGGGCTGTGACCGGGCCTGTGGCTTCTGCGCCATCCCCTCCTTCCGGGGCAAGCAGCGCTCGAGGTCCATCGCCTCGATCCTGACCGAGGTCGAAGCCCTCGGGGCCCGGGAGATCGTCCTGGTGGCCCAGGACCTGGCCTCCTACGGGCGGGACGAGGGCCGCCCCGGTGACATCCACCCGCTGGTGGATCTCGTGGCCGAGCGGGTAGACCGGGTTCGCCTCCTCTACCTGTATCCCTCCGAGTTGACCGTCCGGCTGGTCGACACCATCGGCCGGACCGGCGTGCCCTACTTCGACCTGTCCCTCCAGCACGTCTCCCGTCCCCTCCTACGCCGAATGAAGCGTTGGGGCGACGGCTCCCGCTTCACCGAACGCATAGCCGCCATCCGGGCCCAATACCCCGACGCCGCCCTGCGCTCCTCGTTCATCGTCGGCTATCCGGGCGAGACGGAGGAGGATCACGACGCCCTGTTGGCCTTCCTGGAGGAAAACCAGCTGGACTGGGCCGGCTTCTTCGCCTATTCGGCCGAGGAGGGCACCTACGCCGCCGGTCTCGACCTGGCTGTCCCCGACGGGCTGGTCGGAGAGCGGATGGCCGAGCTGGCCGAGTTGCAGGACCGCATCACCCATGAGCGACGTCGCCGCCTCATCGGGACCGAGATCGAAGTGATGGTCGACACCCCCGGTCAGGGCCGTAGCCACCGGGAGGCTCCCGAGATCGACGGCATCATCGAAGTGCCGGCCGACATGCCGGTTGGCTCCATCGGTACCTACATGGTGACCGGCGCCGGCGGGCCCGACCTGGAGGCCGTTCCTCTCCGCGTAGGCGCCGCGCCCGCCGGGCTGGCTACGGTGACGGCATGAGCACCCTGGCGGCTGGGGCCGGTACCGCCGGGTCCAGCGGTGGATCCCGGGGCGGTTTCGGTCCGTCGGCCCTGGCCACGCCGGCCAACGCCCTGACCCTGGCCCGGTTCCTGGCCACTCCGGTCTTCATCATCATCGTGGCGGCCCGGGGTCCCTGCTGGCCGGCGGTGGCGGTGGGTCTGCCGTTGGTGGCCACCGACATCCTCGACGGCTGGATCGCCCGGCGGATGGGCACAACCCGTTCCGGCGCCTTCCTCGACCCGCTGGCCGACAAGATCCTGGTGATCGGCTCACTGCTGGTTCTGGTGGACAAGCATGAGCAGTGGTGGCTGCCGGTGGCCCTCATCGCCCTGCGCGAACTCGGTATCAGCATCATGCGCAGCCAGCTGGGCCGGCGGGGAATCAGCGTTCCCGCCACCGGACTGGCCAAGCTCAAGACCCTGGCCCAGGACTGCGCCGTCGGGTTTTCCGTACTGCCTTTACTGGCCCCGCGTCACCTGGTCGTGGCCCGTACCTTCCTGTGGGTGGCCGTGGTGCTCTCTCTGTGGACCGGCGGGCAGTACGTGATGGCCTACCGCCGCTCCCGAGTAACGCCGGAACCCGCTAGTTGAAGGTAGAGGTCGTGGCGGTCGGGACCGAGTTGCTGCTCGGTCAGATCGTCGACAGCAACTCCGCCTGGATGGGTCAGCGCTTGGCTCAGGCCGGCATCGACTCGCACTATCAGACCAAGGTGGGCGACAACCTGGCCCGGATCGTCTCGGCCCTGCGCCTCGCCCTCGACCGCAGCGACGCCGTGCTGGTGTGCGGCGGCCTCGGGCCGACCCAGGACGACATCACCCGCGAGGCCATCGCCGAGGTGATGGGCGCCAAGCTCGTCCCCGATGAGGCGGTGGCCGGTCGCATCCGGTCCATGTTCGCCCAACGGGGCCGGACCATGTCCGAGAACAACCTCCGTCAGGCCGAGGTCCCCGAGGGCGCCCGGGTGATACCCCAGACCCGCGGCACCGCTCCCGGTCTCATCTGCCCGGTGGGGGACAAGGTCATCTATGCCATGCCCGGTGTCCCCTACGAGATGATGGACATGATGGACCGGGCCGTCGTGCCCGACCTGCAGTCCCGCTCCGGGGAGAAGGCGGTCATCCGCTCCCGGACCCTGCGCACCTGGGGCCTGGCCGAATCGGCGGTGGCCGAACTGGTGGCCCCCCGGCTCGAACTTCTTGACCGCCCCGACGAAAAAGCGACCCTCTCTGCCCCCCGCCCCACCATTGCCTTTCTGGCCAGTGGTATCGAGGGAATCAAGGTACGCGTCACTGCCAAGGCGGCCGATGAGGAGACTGCCGATGCGGCCATCGCCGCCGAGGAGGCGGAGTTGCGCCGTCTGCTCGGTGACCGTGTCTTCGGCGTGGATGACGAGTCCATGGAACACGCCGTCGGCGCTGCCCTGATCGAGCGGGACCTGACCCTGGCCGTGGCCGAGTCGCTCACCGGCGGACTGGTGGCATCCCGCCTGGTCAACGTCCCCGGCGCCGGCAACTGGTTCAAGGGCGGCGTGGTGGCCTACGACTCCGAGGTGAAGTTCAACGTGCTGGGTGTGACCCGGGGCCCGGTTGTGACCCTGGACTGCGCCAAGGAGATGGCCGAGGGGGTGCGCCGCCTGACCGGGTCCGACATCGGCATCTCCACCACCGGAGTGGCTGGCCCGGACCCTCAGGAGGAGGTGGCCCCGGGGACGGCGTTCATCGGCCTGGCCCTGCCCGGCCAACCCGCCGATGCTCTCGAGTTGCACCTCCCCGGGGACCGCGACCGGGTGCGCCAGTTCTGCACCATCTCCCTGATGGACGCACTGCGCCGCCGCCTCTTGGAGGCATGAGTCTCTTCGTGGCCGTCTGGCCCGACGCCGAAACGGTGTCGCGTCTGGAAGCGCTGCCCCGGCCCTCGGCGCCTCGGGTGAGTCTCGGCCCCGCCACCCGGCTTCTCAACCCGACCGTCCTGGTCCTGCCTCCTCCCGACCGGCCATCCTCGAGGAGAGCGACCATCCTCCTTTACCCTCGTCTGCTCCTCTTCCCTCGACGCGACCCTCGAGTCAGTCCCAGCCTCCGTAGAACTCGCCCGAACCCGGCCGGCGGACGGCCAGACCCACCACCAGCAGGCTGTCCTCATCGATGGCCACGAACAACCCGACCCGGCCGGCCCGCACCCGCCACACCTCACCGGCCGGGCTGTCGCTGACCGGCCACCCGTAGCGCTGCACGTCCTCCACCGACCGCAGGGCGCGCAGGACCATCTCCAGCTGCTCGCGCTCCTCGGGCTCCAGCTGGGCAAGTTGCGCCTCGGCCGACTTGGTCAGGGCAGGGCCGTCCGGGAGGTCGCAGAGCCCGGTCTCGGAGTCCGCCCTACCCACGCTGAGAGTGTCCCACAGGTCCAAGCCGGCCGCCGGAGCCCCCCGGGCCTTGTCTCTGGCCCGGTTCCCTCCCTTGCCCCAGGCTGGCTTCGGCCGCAGAATGGTGTCAGCACCGGACCAGACCCTCGGTCGGGGAGCTCATTTTGCCGATTGGAGAGCAGTTGAGCCTGGAGCATCAGTCCCCGAGCTTGCGCCATTTCGTCTCCCGAGCTCAGCGGACGGGGTCCCTCATGGTGGTCTGCGTGGTCATCTGGGCGGTAAGTGGTGGCGGCGGCTTCTGGCCGGCCTGGGTGATCCTGGTCGGCGGCCTGCTCATCGCCCGTCAGGCCTACCGGACCTTCGTGACCGCTCCGGAGTGGCGCGAGTAGCAGTTTGATGCCATGGCCTCTGCGGGTCCTCTCCGCGGCGGCCGCCCGGCCTGCGGGCCGGGACATGCAACTTGACGACACGGAACCGGATTTTCAACTTTGTCGTCTGGTGGCGAATAAATATTCGTTTCTTAATACTTTTGAAATATAGATCGGGCCTCCCTTCAATAGTGTTCTGCCCAGATTGCCCACCCCCAGTGACCAAGAGCACCTGCAGTGAGATCAGGCCGCTTCAACGGGCACTCAGGCCGTCGAATGTTCTAGATCTGACCTCTTGCGCGCCGCTGAGTGCCTGGTTAGGTTGAGGCGTCGGGTTGAGCCCGACGTCAGACTCCGGGGCTGGGGAGCCGCGGCGAGGTTCGGAGGGAGCGATGACTGCTGTCTTGTTCGAGCGCGACCCGGTCGCCGCCGAGACGGGCTGGACCCTTCCCGGTGACCCGTCCGCTATGGCCGAACTGGGCGCCCGACTCGAACGTCTCGTCCAGACCTTGGAGGACTGCGCCGCGCAGGTTGAGGGGGCGAGGGCCGGGTTGGGCACCTGGATCGGCCAGGGCGCGGCGGGATACGAACGGATGGACTTGGCCCAGCGGCCGAAGTGGAAAGTGGCAGCCGAGTCCTTCACGGTCGCCTCGACTGCCGTAGCCGATTACGCCCGGGATCTGTCCGCCGCTCAGGACCGAGCGGCCCAGGCCCGAGCCCTCTACGAGCAGGGCGTGGCGGAGTCGGAGGCCTGGGCCGCGTCGTTGGCCGCCGCCCGGGCTGCCAACCCGCACGGCGTTGTGGCGGCCGGTCCTGATCCCGGAGAACAGGAACAGGCCGCGGCGCTGGCCATGCTCGAGGCGGCCAGGGCGGATTTGGACGCAGCGGCCAGACGATTGGCGGGGCGTCTGGCTGCCGCCGAGGAAGCGGCGCCCACTCGGCCCGGAATCTGGGATCGCCTGATCGGCGCGGTGAACTTCGATTTTCGAGCCGACGAGGACTTCAGCCTCGGAATCGTCATCGGCATCACCAGCCTGGCCAAGACGGCCGCCCAGGCTGCCCACGCCGCCTGGTCCCTGTCTCCCGGCCGCCTCGAGGCGGACCCGGCGGGCTGGCGCCGATCAGTCAAGGCCGACTTCACCGGGGCCGTAGCCCTAGCCGGCGCCGTCGCCAGGGACCCGCTCGGAGTCGGCAAGCAGGTCGGCGAGGAACTGATCAACGCCAAAACCTGGACAACCAACCCCAC
>DAHUYE010000063.1 GCA_027315345.1 Actinomycetota bacterium | reverse complement strand
CCGCCGTCGGTCACGACGGTGTTGACCTGGGACTGGGGCAGGTTGGCCGTGCCGGTCATGACGTACAGCGGATCCAGGGTGGAGGCGTTCGCGGTGGCGAAGTTCCCGGCCTGGCCGATGTCGGTCGGTCCGTTGGTCACGACGGTCACGGACTTGGTGATTCCACCCAGAGGAGCGGAGGACAGGGCGTCAGCGCCGTCGTTCTGCACCGCCGTGGTGTTGCCCACGAAGGTGGCGCCGGCAGCCAGCAGCATGTTGGTCAGCGGGGAATCGAAGCCGTAGTTCTTGGACAGGTCAGTGGCCAGGTCGGTCGAGGTCGTGGACCTGTCGACGCCCTGGGCGCTGGTGTCCTCGGCGGTCACGCCGGTCGGCATCGGGGTGTACTGCGACGCCGGGATCGACGCCGTGCCACCGAGCACGATCAGCTTCTTGATGCCCAGAGCAGTGATGACCTGCTGGGCTTGGGGCGACAAGGTCGAGGACGTGGTCTCAGTCGTGATGACCGGGAAGTGCAGTCCATAGGCGGCGCCGCCGGCCGAGAGGGCGTCAACCAGGTGGTTGGCGTCAACCGAGGCCAGGAAGGCCGTCGGGACCGCAGGCGAGCCGGACGTTCCCACCGAGGAGGCCGGGATCGTGTCGTTGATGGCCTGCATGGTGCCCAGGCTGGTGGTACCGGCCAGGGAGGGCTTGACCGTGTAGCCGGCCGCGCTCAGCTGAGCCAGCTGGGCGGCGCTGATGGCGGCGGTGCCGCCGACGGGCTGGATGGTCTTGACGCCCAGGTTCTTGAGGGCGGTCATGGTGTTGGCCGGGACGGTGTTGGTGTTGTCCGTGAGGAGAACGCCGTAGCCGTTGACACCGGCGTAGCCGGAGGCGGCCAAGGCGTCGCCCTGGTGTCCCGGCAAGCCGTCAGCCAGGACTACCTCGCTGACACCGTTCGGGAACGCCTTACCGTTAGAGATTCCGGCTGACTGGTAACGGTCTGTGCCGTACACGGTCGTAGCCGTGAATGTGGATGTCGCATGGGCGGCCGATGCGGCCAACCCTGCTAGGCCGCCGAAAGCGGTGGTACCAGCGATTACGCCGGTCACCGCCCTTCGGAGCCACCGATTATTTCGTTGCAAATTAGCCTCCTGAAGGCATTGGTAGCTGATGTCTGACTTGCTTCATCGCTAAGCCGGAACTGCAGTTTGTTCCCGTCCCCCTTCAGGAGGCCGAGCACACCGACGGCCCTACGACCGCAGGCACCGGGCAGACTAGCCCGATCAGGTCAGTCCCGAAAGGATTCTCCGGAACGACCTTCCCCTACGTGTCCTAGTTAGGTCAGCGCCAGTAAAGACGCCGGTCCTGTGTGTGTGTCACAAACCGCAGGGCCGGACCGGTCAAAACAGCGGAGCGTGGTCAGTTCTCACGCACCGTCACCTTTTATCCCCCCGGCGGTGGAGCGGGGGCGGTGGTGGTAGTGGTGCTCGGGGGGGGAGGAACCGGCGTGGTCGAGGTGGTCGTCGTGCTGGTGGACGTGGTGGTAGTCGATCCCTGGCCACCGGGCTGGGTCTTGTCTGAAGTGGTCGTGGTGGTCGACTGAGGCGTTCCGGCCGCCGAGGACGTTGAGGTCGTACTGGTGGTCGAAGTGGTCGTCGACGGGGCCGTGGTCGTTGATGTGGTGGTCGATGACGTGGTGGTCGAACTCGAGGTGGAGGTATGGGCCTGGTTGGGGCTGGCCGTCGAACCGGAGCCGGCCGCCTGGGGGCTGTTGTTGGCTGAACTGGAGCTGGGCACCGAGGGCAGGCTGGGGACGGGGGGCAGCTTGAGCTGGGCCAGGAGGGCCTCCAACTCGGCGATCTTGGCCTCCGCCGTCTGTAACAACAGGTTCCTGAAGGGGTCGGTGGCCGGAAGCGGGGCGGCCACCTGCTGGGCCTCGACCAGGCTCTGGCGGGCCGACTGGGCCGCCTGGACTACCCCGGGCAGGTTGTTCGAACTGGCCACCTGGTTCACCACCGCCATCCGGGCCGTGATCTGCTGCAGGGCCCGGACCGCGCTCTGGGCCCCGGCCAGGTTGTTCTGGGCTCCGATGGAGTGCAGGCCGAAGAAGACGGCCAGGCCCACCCCGGCGGCGGCCACCGCACCGGGCACGCCCTGGATGACCCAGCGGGAACGGCCTTGACGCACGGCGGTGTGGCGGCGGGCGGCCAGGGCGGCCCGCAGGGCCACCAGGCCCTCGGCCGGGGCCCGGGCCGGAAGATGGGCCGCCGCCAGCCAGCGGGCCGCTTCCAGTTCACGGCCGAAGTCCTCGGCTGAGTCGACCTGGGTCAGGGCGCTGTCGAGAGCTCCGTCCAGGGTGTCGGCCCGGTGCTGGCGGGCCCGGCGCCGTTCGGCCAGTCGGATGACCCTCATGATCTGGCCTCCGGGGGCGGAAGCTCGCCACCCATCCGCCGGGCCAGGAGCTGGAGGGCGCGCTGCTGCTGCATCCTCACCGCCCCGGCCTTCTTGCCCACGATCTCGCCCACCTCGGCCGAGGACAACCGGGCGCAGATGCGCAGCCAGAGGATCTCCCGGTCATCGGGATCCAGGCCGGACATGGCCAACCGGACGGCGGCCTGGTCCTCGTGGGCGATGAGGGACTCATCCGGCGCACCCGCCGAGAGGTCGATGGGGTCGACGTCGTGATCCCCCCGGGGCGTCCGGGACCGGGCCCGGAGGCGGTCGTTGGCCACATTCCGGGCGATGCGGAACAACCAGGCCCGGAAGCCCTCGGCGTTGCCGCGGAAGCTGCCGCAGTGGTCCAGGGCGCGCAGGAAGGTCTCCGACACGGCTTCGGCCATGTCCTCACGGTCACCGAGGCGCACCATCAAGAAACCCGTCAGAGCCCTGGCGTAGGCGAGATATGCCGCTTCCCACGCCCAGCGCTCTCCTTTCTTGGTGGCCTCGACGACCCTGTCGTCAAGGGGTGGCGGGCTTTCCGTCCGTTTTGGAGGACGCAATGGCGCCGGCGCCGTCACAGATTCGACAGGTCGGGAGGGGTCGATGCTCAACTGCCTCACCGGTACCTGACGGACGCGGGGAGCGCCGCCGTTGTGATCGTCCCCACCTGATCAGTTATACCGACTTCGCCCGCCCCTGTCACCGGATACCCATATCGGCCCGCCTGCCAGACTGAGCCGATGGGCGGTCCGGAGGTGCGGATCAGGGCGGCTTCGGCCGATGACGCCGCACAGATCCGGACCGTGCTGGGGGGTTCCTTCGGCGGAAACCCCAAGACCGATCCGGCCGTCATGGCCTGGCAGTACTGGGACAACCCCTTCGGCCCGGCCCGCTCCTGGGTGGCCGAAGCCGAGGGCCGGGTGGTGGCCCACTACGCCGGGATCGCCCTGCCCGGGGTCATCGGAGGGGCCCCGGCCACCCTGGCTCTCGGCATCGACGCCGCCACCGATCCGGCCTTCCGGGGCCTGGGCCTGTTCGAGGCCCTGGCCCGGGCCGTCTACGCCGACGCCGGGACGGCCGGGATGCCGGTCACCTACTGCCTGCCCAACCCCAACTCCCTCCGGGGGTTCCAGAAGGCCGGCGGGCAGGACCTGGGCCGGGCCCGGGCCCTGGTGGCCCCCCTGGACGGCGCCTGGCTGGGCCGGCGCCTCCATCTGCCCACCCCGCTGGGCCGGCTGGCCCGGGCCCCCTTCCGCCTGGGCCGGGGCGGCGGGGCCGGCCTGGTGGCCGAGCCGCCCGCTGACCTCGATGACCTGTGGGCCCGCCTGGCCCCCGCCTACGGGAACGGGGTGAGGCGGGATGGCCCCTGGTGGGAGTGGCGCTACGTCCGCCGCCCGGGCGATGCCGGCTACATCTTCGTCGAGGCCCGCCGGGCCGGGCGTCTGACCGGGGCGGCCGTGGCCCGGCTTCGGACCGACCTGGGCGGGCCCATGCTCTGCGTGCTGGAGCTGGCCGCCGAGGACGACCGGGCCGCCCGGGACCTGGTCGGCCGGCTGGCCTCCACCGCCGCCGGGCCGCTGGGAGCGGTCGGCATCGCCACCACCGCCCTGCCCGGCACTCCTATATATAGGTCGGCCCGGGCGGCGGGCCTGTGGCCCCTGCCCCGCCGGGCCGAGCCGGCACCCATGCACGTGGGGGTGGTGGACAACCTCGCCAGCCTGCCCGAGCTCACCCGCCGGCCCTGGTCACTGGCCTGGGGCGACCTCGACCACATCTGAAGCCTGGCGCACCGTCGCCGGCTCCAGATGCCCGAGAATCGGGCTCTGAATGCACATTTCAGCGACACCAAGTGCACATTAGACTGGCTCCAAATGAGCGAGACCTATCCGACCAGGGCCCGCCAGGCCCACCGGGTGGCGGAGGCCGCCCTGGACTCGTTCCGGGCCGTCGTGGTCAACGGGCCCCGGCAGGCGGGCAAGACCACTCTGGCGGGCGAGCTCGCCCGATCGCGCCGCGCCACGGTCGTCTCCTTCGACAATGCCGGGGTCTACGAAGCGTGCGCGGCCGATCCGGTGGCCTTCCTGGACGCCTATCCCCGCCCGCTGTTCATCGATGAGTTCCAGCGGGCGGGGGACCCTCTCGTGCGCGCCGTCAAGGCCGCGGTCGACACCAACCGGACGCCGGGCCAGTTCCTCTTGACCGGGTCGTCGCGTTTCCTGACCATGGCCGGTCTCTCAGAGTCGTTGGCAGGCCGCGCCGTGATCATCGACCTTTGGCCATACACGCAGGGTGAGGCCGATCAACTCGGCCCCACCTCGGACTCGTTGCTCGGGCGCCTATTCGACCCGACCAACAAGCTGACGCAGTTGGCCGATCCGTACCCCTCCCGCTCCGAGTACCTCCAGCGGGTGTGCCGAGGCGGGTTCCCCGAGGTCCACGAGCTGCCCGCCGGCGCCCGGCCGATCTGGTTCGACGCCTACGTCACCACCATCGTCCAGCGCGACGTGCCCCTCATAGCCCGCGGCCGGCATCTGGGCGAGCTGTCTCGCCTGCTGCGGGTTGTCGCGGCCCGGACCTCGCAAGAGTTGAACGTCGTCTCGGTGGCTGCCGCCACCGGCATCGACCGCACGTCGCTGTCGAGGAGCTATCTGCCGTTGCTGGAGAACACCTACCTGGTGCGCCAGCTCCCGTCGTGGTCGCGGAACCTGACGGCTCGGGAGGTGAAGCACCCCAAGACCTACATCACCGACAGCGGGCTTGCCTCAAGTCTCCTCGGAGTGGACCCCGACGGTCTGGCCCTGCCGAACGCTCCTGCTCTCGGGCCATTGGTCGAGACCTTCGTCGTCGACGAGCTCGTGCGCCAACTCTCGTTCGTACCCGGACCACGGGCGACGCTGTATCACTTCCGATCTCCCGACGGACCGGAAGTGGACGTGGTGGCCGAGGCACCCGATGGCCGGGTGGTCGGTCTGGAGGTGAAGGCATCGAGCAACGTAGGCCAGGCCGATTTCAAGCACCTGAGGCTTCTGCGTGATCGCATCGACAACGTCGGCCAACCTTTCGTCATGGGCGTCGTGATCTATTTGGGCGACAAGGTCTTGCCCTTCGCCGACCGCCTGACTGCCCTTCCCATGTGCCACCTGTGGCGACCGGGCTGACCCAGGCCCCCACTGGCCGGACACCGGCGCTGGAGGCCGTGAGAGCCAGACCCCCGGCTTACGTCGGACTCCTCAGGTTCTTGGTCGCCGGCCGGCCACCCGGGCCGCCGTCAGCCAGACCACGTCGATGACCAGGTCCCAGCCCCGCAGGGCCACGGACAGGGCGGCGGCGTCCCCGAAGCCGTAGCGGCCCTTGAGCACCAGGGTCAGGATCCCCTCCCTCACCCCCAGGCCTCCCGGGGCGATGCTCACCAGCCCGCCCACGGCCCCGGCGTTGAAAGCTCCGGCCAGGAGGGCCAGGTCCCCCCATCGCACCGGCAACAGGGCGGCGGCCAGGAACAGGAAGGCCCCGGTGCGTAGCAAGGAGTTGACCCCGTACCAGCTCTCGGCGGCGTAGAGGGGCATGGTCCCCTCCCGCCCCGGCCGGGGTGAGGGCATCCGGGGGACCCAGCGCCCGGCCCGGCGCAGGAGCACCGGCAGGCCGGCCAGCCCGATGGCTCCCAGGGCCGTCACCCCCAGGCGGGCGGGCAGGGCCAGGACCGAGTCGGGCAGCAGGGCGCCGGTGAGGACGGTGCCCCAGCCGACCACGATGGCCACCTCGATGGGTAGGGAGGCGCCGGCCAGCATCCGGGGCACCCCCTCCCGGGCGGCCAGGACCACCCGGGTGGCCAGGGCAGCCGCCCCGGTGGGCACGTAGCGGGTGATCTGGGCCGTCCACCAGATCCGCAGGGTGGCCCGGCGGGCCACCCGGGGGCCGTAGGCGGTGATGAGCAGGCGCCAGCCGAGCGGCATGCACAGCCCGGCTACCAGGCTGGCCGCCGCCGCCGGGGCGAACCAGGCCGGGGCCACCCGCAGGTGGATGTGGCGCAGGGAGGAGGCGTTATCGATGCCGACCTTGACCACCACGGCGGCCACCGCCGCCACCAGGCCCACCCGGGCGCCCAGCACCATCAGGCGCGGCGGGCGACGCAGGCGGGCCCAACGGGAGGGCTCGGACGGCTCGGCGTCCGGGTCCGGCGCCGTCCCGGGCTCGGTCACCGGGGGCTGGCCGGTCGTGGGGCCATGGCGTCCTGGTAGGCCCGGAGGTGCTCGGCGGCCACTGCGCCCGGGCGGTGGGCTTCGACGGCCCTGGCCGTCGGGGTGGGCAGGGGCAGCCTCCGGATGGCGGCGGCCAGGGCGTCGGGGTCCTCGGCCGGCACCAGGATCCCGTCATCGGGGGGGTGGACCACCTCGACCAGCCCGCCCACCGAGGAGGCGATCACGGGGACACCCAGGGCCAGCGCCTCCAGCGCCACCAGGCCGAGGCCCTCGTGGCGGCTCGGGACCAGGACGGCGTGGCTGGAGCGGATGGCCTCGGCCAGCCGGGATCTCGGCATCGGGCCATCGAAGACGACGGCCAGGCCCCGGGCCCGTCGTTCCAGAGCCTGGCGGTCCGGACCGTCGCCGACAATGCGCAGGCCGGCCTCGACCCCCTGAGCGGCCAGGCGGGAGAGGGCGTCGATGGCGACGTCGAGGCCCTTCTCGGGGGACAGACGGCCCACGGCCACCAGGCGCAGGGGCGAAGAGGCGGCCGGGCGGGGGAACCGGGGCGCATCGGCCGGGAGGATGAGGGGCATGCGCAGTACGCGGGTCTCGGTGCCGGTCAGCTCCTGGACCGTGCGGGCCAGTGGGGACGACACCGCCGCCACCACCGCGGCCCGGCCCAGGACCCCCCGGGCCAGGCGCCCCAGCGCCGGCCGGCGCATCAGCTCCACGTCGGAGCCGTGGCAGGTGATGACCAGGGGTGCCCCCGAGGCCAGCCCGGCCGGCACTCCCACCAGCCCGGCCGGCAGCCACCAGTGGGCGTGGATCACGTCGACCCGCTCGGCCCGGGCCAGCGCCGCCGCCCGGAGCGCAAAGCTGGTGAGGAACGGGGCCAGGGCGGCCGCCCCCGGCGGACGCCGGACGCTGGAGGTGAGCCCGCCCCGGTAGGCCAGCACCTCGGCCCGGGCCGGGCCGTAGCGGAAGCGGAACACCGCCGAATCGCCCACCCTGTCCCTACGCTGGAGGCCGGGGCCGTGGGGGGCGAGGACCAGGGCCTCGATCCCGGCCTCGGTCTGGGCCCGGACCAGATCGGCCAGGTACGGGGCCTGATGGTCGCCCTCCCACCGGGGGAAGGAGGAGGTGAGATGCAGGACCCGCAGGGGCGTCAGGTGCTCTTGGCCGAGCAGGAAGACTCCTGGCGGTTTCCGAAGACGTGCACCGTCACCGGGGACCCGGCCGGGTCGTTGAGACTCAGAGTCGCCACCCAGGGAGCATGGGTCAGGGTGTAGGTAACCGTCGAGGGGTTGGCGTGGGCGTCATCGGCGTAGATCACCGACTCCCCGTCGGTCGTGACCGTGACGATCAGGTGGGAGCCGGAGACGCGCGCGGTGGCGCTACAGGTCGGAGCGGCGCCGGTGGGGGCCACCCCCGCCGCCTTGGCCGCCGGTGTCCCGGCCGAGGTGGCGCCGCTGGACGTGTGGGCGGTGGGCTTGGAGCTTCCACCGCAGGCGGCCAGCACCAGGGCGCCGGCGCCGATGAGAAATAACGGGGTCCGTCGCATGGCCCTACAGGCTGGCAAAGAACGGCCCGGCCACCAAATCCCGAAGGGGGCCGATCGACCCCGGCGCGCCGCGGCGGTCCGCCAACCGGCGCCGCGGGTCAGGGCGCCGGGCCGGGCGGAACCAGCGTCGAGGAGGTCGGTGATGACCCCGGGACGGTGGTCGAGGTCGTGGATGTGCTCGTGGTGGTGGTCGGGGGGCTGGCATACGGCGCGGGGGGCTGGTAGACGTAGCTCTGGCCCGATCCCAACGGGGTGGGCGAGTCCGGATAGCCGGCGGCTATGGAGCTGCGCTGGACGAAGACACTCGGAGGAGGCAGGGCCACCGGGGGCTGGGCGAAGTCGGTGGGAGGCACGCCCTTGAGCGCCGCGCCCATGTAGTCGGCCCAGGTCTCC
>DAHUYE010000059.1 GCA_027315345.1 Actinomycetota bacterium | reverse complement strand
CCGGCCGAGCAGGTCGAGCCCGACGTTCTCGAGCTTCAGGCCGACCTCTTCGGTGACCACCTGGCCGCCGGTGAGGATCGCCATGTCCTGCAGCATCGCCTTGCGGCGCTCGCCAAACCCGGGGGCCTTCACGGCGACGCTCTTGAAGGTGCCGCGGATCTTGTTGACCACGAGGGTGGCCAGCGCCTCGCCCTCGACGTCCTCGGCCACGATGGCGAGCGGCTTGCCGCTCTGCATGACCTTCTCCAGGATCGGGAGCAGGTCCCGCACCGCGGAGATCTTCGAGCCGACGAGGAGCACGTAGGCGTCCTCGAGGACGGCCTCCATGCGCTCGGGGTCGGTCACGAAGTACGGCGAGATGTAGCCCTTGTCGAAGCGCATGCCTTCCACGAGGTCCATCTCCATGCCGAAGGTCTGGGACTCCTCGACGGTGATGACGCCGTCCTTGCCCACCTTGTCGATGGCCTCGGAGATCATCTCCCCGATCTCGGTGTCGGCGGCGGAGATGGAGGCCACCTGGGCGATCTGGCCCTTGGACTCGATCTCCTTGGAGATGGCCTTGAGCGAGCCGATGGCGGCCTCGACGGCGGCCTCGATGCCCCGCTTGAGCGACATGGGGTTGGCGCCGGCGGCCACGTTGCGCAGGCCCTCGTGGATCATGGCCCAGGCCAGGACGGTGGCGGTGGTGGTGCCGTCACCGGCTACGTCATCGGTCTTCTTGGCCACCTCCTTGACCAGCTCGGCCCCGATGCGCTCGTAGGGGTCCTCGAGCTCGATCTCCTTGGCGATGGACACGCCGTCGTTGGTGATGGTGGGGGCGCCCCACTTCTTCTCCAGCACCACGTTGCGGCCCTTGGGGCCGAGCGTGACCCGGACGGCGTCGGCCAGCTGGTTCATCCCGCTCTCGAGGGACCGGCGGGCCACCTCGTCAAAAGCGATCAACTTGGGCATTGGTTTACCTCCGTGGTTGGCCCTGCCTGGGCCATTAGCACTCTCGGACTTCGACTGCTAAGTGTTCCACGTCGGCGGCCCCGGCGCAAGCGCTCGGGGGGCGAGAGTGCTAACCCCCGGCTACGGCGGGGACGATGGAGAGGGTCTGGCCGTCGGTGACGGGGGTGTTGAGGCCGTCCAGGAAGCGGACGTCCTCATCGGCCAGGAAGACGTTGACGAAGCGGCGGAGCTGGCCGGCGTCGTCGAAGAGGCGCTCGCCCAGGCCGTTGAACTGGGCATCGAGGGCCTTGAGGGCCTCACCGACGGTGGAGCCGTCGACGGTGACTTCGCCGGAGCCGCCGGTGAGCTGGCGGAGCTGGGTGGGGATGCGGATTTTGATGCTCAACGGCCCCGGTCCTCCAGGCTGACTTCTCGTTCGAACGACTCGATGGTGGGCTGGATGGTAGCGGTGGGCCCCACGTGGGGAGCCACGGCGTCGGTGGTCTTGAGACCGTTGCCGGTCACGTAGGCCACCACCTTCTCATCGGGGCGGACCACCCCGGAGCGGGCCAGCTGGGCCAGGGTGGCGATGGTTACGCCGCCGGCCGTCTCGGCGAAGATGCCCTCGGTCCGGGCCAGCAGCCGGATGCCCTCCACGATCTCGTCATCGGACACCGACCCGAAGCCGCCGCCGGTCTGGCGCACGACGTCCAGGGCGTACCAGCCGTCGGCCGGGTTTCCGATGGCCACCGACTTGGCGATGGTGGAGGGCTTCTGGGGCCGGATGGCGTCGCTGCCCTCGGCAAAAGCCGTAGCGACGGGTGAGCAGCCGGTGGCCTGGGCGCCGGATACGCGTATCTCGGAGGGATCGCCATGTATGAGGCCCACTTTGGCCAGCTCGTGAAAGCCCTTGTGAATCTTGGTCAGCTGGCTGCCCGAACCGACCGGGACCACCACGTGGTCGGGCACGGTCCAGCCCAGCTGCTCGGCCACTTCAAAAGCCAGGGTCTTGGAGCCCTCGGCGTAATAGGTGCGGACGTTGACGTTGACGAAGGCGAAGTCGGGGTATTCGGAGGTCAGCTCGGCGCAGAGGCGGTTGACGTCGTCGTAGTTGCCCTCCACGGCCACGACCTGGCCGCCATAGACGGCGGCCATGAGGATCTTGGCCGCCTCCAGGTCATGGGGGATGAAAACGACCGACTGCATCCCGGCCCGGGCGGCGTGGGCGGCCACCGAGGAGGCCAGGTTCCCGGTGGAGGCGCAGGCGGCCACCTTGAAGCCGAGCTCCCGGGCCTTGGTCAGGGCCACCGAGGTGACCCGGTCCTTGAACGAACCGGTCGGGTTGACGGTGTCGTTCTTGATCCACAGCTCGCCCAGGCCCAACTCGGCGGCCAGGCGGTCGGCCCGGACCAGGGGGGTGAAGCCGGCCCCCAGGTCGACCGGGGCGGTGGCGTCCACCGGCAGGAGATCGGCATAGCGCCAGATGGACTGGGGCCCGGCCGCGATCCGCTCCGGGCTGATGACCTTGGCGATGGCGTCGTAGTCGTAGGCCACCTCCAGGGGCCCGAAACAGAAATCGCAGACGTGCAGCGCCTGGGCCGGGTACTGGTGCCCGCATTCGCGGCACCGGAGTCCTTCGACAAAAGCCACAGCTTCCTCCTCATCGACCGGGCATTGGCACCTGGCGGCCCCCTATCTGGGGTACCACTGGTTGCCGCGGCTTCGCAGGGCCCGTCCCTCGACCGCTCTGGATGACTGCATCAATGGTGCCCCAGGCCGGCCCGACCGTCAAAGCGGTATATCGGCGGCTCCGGATAGGGCCGGGACGGGTAAGACTCTCGGGGTGAGCGGCCCGCGGCGATACCACTACTCCGACTTCACCCTGGCCGAGCTGCTGGAGGCCAAGGCGGACACGGTCGTGTCCGTGTGCCTGCCGGCCCGGGACGAGGAGGCGACCATCGGGGCCATCGTGGCCACCCTGGTCGATGAGCTGGTCCCGGCCGGGCTGGTGGATGAGGTGCTGGTCATCGATGACGGGTCCTCGGACGGCACCGCCCGGGTGGCCCGGGCCGCCGGGGCCAGGGTGCTCAGGGCCGGATCACTGCTGGAGGACCGGGGCTGGGGGGCGGGGAAGGGGCGGGCCATGTGGGAGGGCCTGTTTGCCGCTTCCGGGGACGTGCTGGTCTATCTGGACGCCGACGTGTGCAACTTCGGGGGTCACTTCGCCGTCGGGCTGCTGGGCCCGCTGCTGACTGACCCGGATATCGGTTTCGTCAAGGCCTTCTACGACCGTCCGCTCGGCGGCCAGGCCGGGGAGGGGGGCCGGGTCACCGAACTGCTGGCCCGCCCGTTGCTCTCGACCCTGTTCCCGCAACTGGCCGGCGTCGTCCAGCCCCTGGCCGGGGAGTGCGCCGCCCGCCGGGAGGTGCTCGAACAGCTTCCCTTCACCCACGGCTACGGGGTCGAGCTGGGCCTGCTGGTGGACCTGGCCGAGGCCTTCGGCACCGATGTCCTGGCCCAGGTCGACCTGGGGGTGCGCACCCACCGCAACCGGCCTCTGTCGGAACTGTCGGCCCAGGCCACCGCCGTGCTGCGGGCCGCCCTGGACCGGGTCGGCGCCACCGCCGCCGGGGACCACGCCGTGCTGGAGCGCCCCTCCGGGGAGTTGGTGGTGGTCCGGACCGGCCTGCACCCGCCGCTGGCCGAGGTGAGAGCAGCCCAGGCGGCCGAACAGACGGCTTGAACCTGGGCTGAGCCGACGCGAGCCGGCCGAGCGCGAACCGACCGGGGGCCGGCCCTAACCGGTGCCCTGGTCCGGGCAGTCCAGGCCCAGGACCTCCTCCAGGACGGGGAAGAGGGTCTCGAGAATGCGGCCCCCCTTGATCACGAAGCCGCCCACGGACCGCGACAGTAGAACCACAAGTTCGAAGCATTTAGGCTGGGCCCATCCAGTCCCGGTTCGGTCGCGCTGGTCAAGGAGCGATCCCGGGGCGAGGAGGGTGACGTGATGAGCAGGGAAGCAGACGTGGTCCGGTCGCTGGTGGAGATGGCCGACACCCTGGTCGAGGACTACGACGTCATCGAGTTGCTCACCGTTCTCACCGACCGCTGCGTGGCCCTGCTCGGCATCACCGCCGCCGGAGTGATGCTGGCCGGGCCCAGCGGGGAGCTGCGCCTGGTGGCCTCCTCCAGCGAGGCCATGCGCCTGTTGGAGCTCTTCGAGCTGGAAGCCAGTGAGGGACCCTGCCTGGACGCCTTCCACTCCGGCCAGCCGGTGGAGCACGAGAACCTGACGGCCGGGGCGGGACGCTGGCCCCGGTTCGCAACCGCCTCCTTGGAGTCAGGTTTCGTCTCGGCGTCGGCGCTGCCCCTGCGCCTGCGGGACAAGACGGTGGGCGCCCTCAATCTGCTCGGCGCCACCACCACCCCGATGGGCGAGGACGACCTGGTGGTGGCCAAGGCCTTCGCCGACCTGGCCACTCTTTCCATCCTCCAGCACCGGGCCTCCATCGACGCCCAGCGCCTGAATGAGCAGCTGTCCACCGCTTTGACCAGCCGGGTCATGATCGAACAGGCCAAAGGGGTGATCTCCGAGCGCGGCGGCATCAGCTTGGCCGAGGCCTTCTCCCGGCTCCGCTCCTACGCCCGGCGCCACAATCTGCGTCTCACCGACGTGGCCCAGGCAGCCCTGGACAATCAGCTCGACCCCGAGGCCTGGACCACCCCCCCGGCCTGACCGGCCGATCGACGGCCGGCGGCCCCCAAGGACTCCGGGTTCGACCGGACCCTCTCTGGATGCAGTCAGGGGCCGCCTCCCTCCGGCGGTCGGATCGGCCTAAAAGGACCCGGTGTACTCACGTCGCTTCCTCAGATGAGCCCGGGAGCTGCCGATTCGAGGTCCCATGAACCCGGCTCCTTTCGGCGCGTCCCGCTTGGCCTTGACCGGTCCTGCTGTGCCTGGGCACCCTGACGGCGGCGGCCGTGCCGGCGCTGGCGGCACCCTCGCCCTCCGGCAGCGCCCATTCCGGAAGCCAGGCCGGGGCCGGCAGTCAGGGCAGCACCAATTCGGCCAGCCAGGAGACGGCCTCCCAGGTCTGCGGATCCACCGCCCCCGGCTTCGCCCGGTGCCTGTCCTGGCGGCGAACCGACGCCGCCGCCCGGTCCGAGGCGCCGGCCACCGATACCTCGCCCGGCATGGCCGCCACCACGGCCGGGGCGGCCGCCACCCTGGGCAACAACGGCGCCTATGACCCGTCCTACCTCCAGTCCGCCTACGGGGTCTTCAATGCAGCCGGAGGGGCGGGCCAGACGGTGGCCATCGTCGACGCCTATGACGATCCCAACGCCGCCTCCGACCTGACCGCCTACCGCTCCGGCTTCGGACTGCCGGCCTGCACCGGGAGCTGCTTCCGCAAGGTGAACGAGACGGGCGGCTCGGCCCTGCCGGCCCCCGATTCGGGCTGGGCCCAGGAGATCTCCCTGGACCTGGACATGGTCTCGGCCATCTGCCCGCGCTGCAGCATTCTGCTGGTGGAGGCCAGCAGCGCGTCCTAAATTTATGTCGATCTGGGCAAGGCCGTCAACACGGCGGTAAGCCTGGGGGCCAAGGTGGTCAGCAACAGCTACGGCGGGGCCGAATTCGGCTCCGAGGACACCTACTCGACCAGCTATTACGACCATCCTGGCGTGGCCGTGGTGGCCAGCTCGGGCGACAGCGGCTACGGGGTGGAGTTCCCGGCCGCCTCGGAGTACGTGACGGCGGCCGGAGGCACCTCCCTGATCCAGACCGGCAACACCGGGACCCGCAACGCCACCGAGACGGCCTGGAGCGGGGCCGGCAGCGGCTGCAGCGCCTATGATCCCAAGCCGGCCTGGCAGCACGACGCCGGCTGTGCCCGGCGCACCGTGGCCGACCTGTCCGCCGACGCCGATCCCAACACCGGCGTCTGGGTCTACGACACCTACGGCGGTTCCGGGCCGTGGATGATCTTCGGCGGGACCAGCGTGGCCTCGCCCATCATCGCCTCCTTCTTCGCCCTCGGCGGTAGCGCCGGTACGGCCACGGCCACCAACCCCACCGAGGCCTGGCCCTACGCCGCCCCGGCGGGCTCCCTCACCGACATCGTCTCCGGGTCGAATGGCAGCTGCGGGGGGACCTACCTCTGCACGGCCGTGACCGGCTACGACGGCCCCACCGGGCTGGGGACGCCCCTGGGGACGGCCGCCTTCATCGGCTCCAACAGCGGCGGGAGCACGGGCGGAGGCTCAGGCGGGACCGGCACGGGCGGCACGGTGAGCCCTCCGGGCCCCTTCACCCTCAAGGCCACCACCGACCCGACCAAGGGGGTGGACCTCAGCTGGACCCTGTCATCAGGCACGGCCACCAGCGGCTACCTGGTCCTGCGGTCGACCACTCAGTCCGGCCTGAACAAAAATCCCCAGAAGCCCGGCGGTCTCAACATCCAATGCAGCTCCACCGGCTGCACCGCCAGGGACACCAGCACCAGCAGCGGGAAGACCTACTGGTATGAGGTGGTGGCCTCCAACTCGGCCGGCAGGGCCACCTCCAACGCCGTCTCGGTCAAGGCCCGCTGACCCGGCCGGCGCGCACGCGACGGCCCAACAACATTCCGACAACTATCGGGTCGGCCGGCTCCGGACTCCCGACAGATGGGCGGACACGGCCCGCTCGACGCAGCCGGCCGGGTCCGAAATGGACCGGTCCGCACCGAAACTGTCGCTTAGAGAAACGACCGTCACCGAGCCACCCCGGCCGCTCAGCTCGGAATAGACCTCCCCCACCACCACCAGTAGAGGCACGCCCGCTTCCCCACACAGCTCGGCCACTCCCCCCACCACCTTGCCCTCGAAGGACTGCTCATCGAGGAAGCCCTCCCCAGTCACGACCAGGTCGGCCCGGGTCACCCGCTCGTCCAATTCGACGGCGTCGGCCACCAGGTCGAAGCCCGGGACCAGTCGGGCCCCCAGGGCCGCCAGCCCGCCGGCCAGCCCGCCGGCGGCCCCGGCCCCCGGCAGGGCGGTCACGTCCACGCTGTAGCGGTCCCGGTAGACCTGGGCCAGCCGGTCGAGGCGGCGCTCCAGCATGGTCACCTCCGAGTCCGACGCCCCCTTCTGAGCGGCAAAGTCCACCGCCGCCCGCCGGAACTCGGTGCGCACGTCACAGGCCACCACCAGATCGACCCCGGACAGCCGGCCGTCGAGGACCTCCACCGCCCCCCAACCCCCGTCGGTGGTGGCCGAGCCCCCTACGCAGACGGTGATGCGGCGGGCCCCGCCCCCGACGGCAGCCAGGATCAGCTCCCCGGTGCCCCGGGTGCTCGCCTCCAGGGGCCGGTTGCCTTCCGCCCCGCCCACCAGGCCCAGGCCGGAGGCCCGGGCCATCTCGATGACGGCGCCGTTGCCGTCCAGGCGCCACTCCGCCTCCACCGGCTCGCCCAGGGGTCCCGTGACCCGGCTGCGGCGGTTGGGGCCGCCCAGGATGTCGAGAGTCCCTTCGCCGCCGTCGGCCAGCGGGACCGCCTCCGAGGACCAGCCGGCGGACTCGGCCGCGGCGCAGATGGCCGCCGCCACCTCGGCGGCGCCGGCCGTTCCCTTGAACTTGTCGGGGGCGGCCAGGAGATGGGGCATCGGATCCAGTGTGTCGGCTGGGCGGCGGGGACTGGGTAAGTTCGCCCGGTCATGGATGGTTCCCGCCTGGTAATAGCCGCCAACCGCGGCCCCGTCTCCTTCACCCGGGACTCGTCCGGGGCGCTGGTGACCAAGCGGGGCGGGGGTGGTCTGGTGGCCTCGATGGCGCCGCTGGTGGAGGGAACCGGGGCCACCTGGGTGGGGGCGGCCATGAGCGACGCCGACCGGGAGGCGACGGCCGGCGGCGTGGTGGAGACCTCGGGGCTGCGCTACCGCTGCCTGGACATCGACGCCGACACCTACCGGATGGCCTACGACGTCATCGCCAACTCGGCGCTGTGGTTCGTTCACCACCACCTCTTCGACCTGCCCCGCCGGCCGGTCATCGACCGCGGGTGGTACGAGGCCTGGGAGGGATACCGGGCCTACAACCAGATCTTCGGACAAGCGGTGGCCGATGAGGCGCCCGACGGCGCCGTGGTCCTGGTGCAGGACTACCACCTCAGCCTCCTGGCTTCCGAGTTGGCCGCCAAGCGTCCGGATCTGAAGCTGGTGCACTTCCACCACACGCCCTTCGCCGAGCCGGAATGGCTGTCGGTGCTGCCCGATGAGTGGGCCCGCCAGCTGCTGGAGGGTCTGGCCGCCTTCCACGCCTGCGGCTTCCACTCGGTCCGCTGGGCCCGTTCCTTCCGGTCCTGTTGCGAGGAGGTCCTCGGCCACGCCCCGCCGACCTTCGTGTCCGGCCTGCCGCCGGCGGTGGACGATCTGGATGCAATGGCCGCTTCCGAAGCCTGCGGGACCGAAGGCAGCCGCATCGACGCCGCGGTGGGCGGCCGGCGCCTCATCGTCCGGGTCGATCGCATGGAACCGTCCAAGAACATCGTCCGGGGCTTCCAGGCCTACGACGAGTTGCTCTACCGCCGGCCCGAGTTGCGGGGCCAGGTCGTCTTCATGGCCTTCTGCTATCCCTCCCGGGAGGCCCTGTCCGAGTACGTCGCCTACAACGCCGACGTGGAGGCGGCGGCGGCCGCCGTGAACGATCGCTGGGGGACGGTCCAATGGTCCCCGGTGGTTCTGCACACCGATGACAACTTCGCCCGCTCGGTGGCCGCTCTGGTCCGATACGACGCCCTCCTGGTGAACCCGGTGCGCGACGGCATGAACCTGGTGGCCAAGGAGGGAGCCGCCCTCAACCAGAGGGACGGAGTAGTTGTCCTCTCCCGCCAGGCCGGGGCGTGGGACGAACTCTCCGAGGCCAGCATCGGCGTCAACCCCTTCGACGTGAAGGCCACTGCCGACGCCCTGGAACTGGCCCTGACCATGGGATCCGAGGAGCGCCGGCGCCTGTCGGCGGCGGCCCGCTCCGCCTCCACGGCCCGGTCACTGCACACCTGGCTGGACGATCAGCTGGCGGCGGTGGGCGAGTCGCTCTGAGCCAGGGCCTCACCATCACAGCCGGGGCGCAATCCAGTTGTGAACCGGACAGCGTTGGCCCGGGTCGATCTCGATGCTGCACTGTGAGTTGTTGGCTGTTATGGCTTGGCAGCGGTACCTGCCGTCATGGCTGCCCAGGGAAGCTGAAAGGCGCGCCGCGATCTGAGCCCGGCTGGCTCGGGCTCCCGGGCCCTCGAGGCGGGTCAGGGCCTCAGCGAGGAGCCGGTCGCGACCTTCCGGAAGGGCCTGGCCGGGGTTGAGTTCCTCGCACAGGGCAAGAACCTCCCGGGCAGATGTCAACCCCAGGTAGGTGAGCAGGATGTCGATGTCGTCGTAGTCGGCCCAGGGTCGGGCCGCCCCCACTTTCATGACCAGGAGTCGGTCGGGGGAGATGGACGCCACGGTCAGGTTGGGCAGGTCGACTATGCGGGCGCTGTCGGACTCCAGTGAGGTCGTGAGATAGCTGGTCGCCTGGTCGTTGAGCCAACCCCGGTCGATGCCCAGGCGGTCGGCCACCTCGACGGCCACGGCGTGCACGGCGGACTGGGGCTCGAAACGGCCGTCAAGATCCAGAGTGGCGGGTCGGCCCCGGTAGGAGAAGACGATGGCCGAACCGCCGAACATATAGATCTCGCCCCGCACCCCGCGCGCCGCCAGGAGGCGGTCCATCCAGCCAAAGGCCTCGGCCAGAGTTTCCCTTGACAACAGCTTGGGGCTCATGCCCGCCCCAATGCGCCGGCGGCGATGAACACTGACCGTCGGGCGAAGGCGGGTGGCGACTCGCTCAGGGCAGCGGCCCGAACCGAGGGGGTATCCAGCGGGAAGAAGAAGCAGGGAGAGAACCGTCCGGGCCCGTTGACCCATCGGGGGCACTGGAGTCCGTCGTGGTAGGCGACGTGTTCGGCCAGGCCGCCCATGAAGGCATCCCAGCCGGCGTGGCCAGTGGGACCGGGCTCGGCGGCGATCAGCCCGGGGCGGCCGGCCCGTTCACAACGCTGATAGCCCTCTAGGAACAGCGATACCAGCAGGTATCGGCTGCGGCCGTCCGGCGTCGGCCCGCTGGGGCACTCGGCCAGTTCGGCCGCCGTCTCGGCCAGGGTCGGATAAAGGTAGCGGGGACGGGCCTCCTCCCCGAGACGAACGGCGTCGAGTTCGAATCCGGTTTCGGACAGGACCCTCGCCACGAGATCGGCCCTGGGCTTCCGTCGCCCGGTTTCGATGGCGGACAGATTGGGCTGGGCGATGCCGAGGCGGGTGGCCAACTCCGTCTGCGTCAGATTGGCCTCGAGCCGCGTCCGGCGGATCAATCCTCCGAGTCCTGTTGACATATGCACACAGCATATATGACCGCCTAGGCAGCCGGCCGCAGAAGGGCACCGCCCCGCCGACCTCCCGGCCGTCGTTGTTCCGCTCGGTGGCGGAGTGATGTGGACGCTGGCTCAGGGGGCCAGGTCGGCCAGTAGCGCCAGGGCCGCCTCCGGCCCGTCCAGCACTACGTCGGCGGAGGCCAGGAGATCGGGCGGCGCCTCCGGGCTCGAAACGGCCACCTTGGCCGTCCTGACGCCGGCGCCGGCCAGAGCGTCGAGGGCGGCGAAGGCCGGCAGGTCGCCCACGTCATCGCCCAGGAAGGCCACGGTGGCGAAGCCGGCGGCCAGTTCGGCCACGACCTTGCCCTTATCCATCTCCAGTGGCGGGCGCAGCTCGAAGGACATCTTGGCCGGGTGGGCCACCAGGCCCAGTTCGGCCGCCAGCCGGCCGGCTTCGGCGGTGCCCCACCCCTCGTGCTCGGGCCTGTCCCTCCAGTGGAGAGTGACGGCCAGGCCCTTGCGCTCCACCCGGGCTCCGGTCGGCGCCGACGCCTCGGCCCGTTGGGCGGCCTCGGCCAACACTGGGCGCCAAAGCTCGGCTTCTCCCACCGCCACGACCCTGCCGTCGGTCCCGACCGACTCCAGCCCGTACAGGCCGACCAGGCGCAGAGCCGAAGGTCCTCCGCCGCCCGCACCGGCCTCGCCGGCCGGCCCGAGGTGTTCGGCCAGAAAGGCGGCCGGCCGGCCCGACACCACCGCCACCCGGCCGTAGCGCCGGGCGAGGGCGGCCAGCACCTCGGCGGCGCCGGGCAGGGGGCGGGCCCTGGCCGGGTCGGGGACAACCGGGGCCAAGGTGCCGTCGAAGTCGGTGATGATGCAGCTGGAGGCCGGCTCGGCCCGGAGCAGGGCGACCAGCTGGTCGCGATCGGCGGGAGGGGCGGAGCTCAGACGCTGGCGGCTATGTCGGGCCCGATGATGACCACGACTTCGGCGCTGCCCACCGTCACCGGAACGGAGGAGGAGAGGGGTTGGACGGCCGAAGCGGTCAGGCCCGAGGCGGAGGCGATGGCATCGGCGTCACCCTGATAGCCGGGGGCGTAGTACACGGCCGAGGCGCTGGCTTTGCTGGTCGTGTCGGTGGGGGCCAGGGTGTCGTAGCCGTCGCCGTTCAGCTTGGATGCCAGCTTTCCGGCTGCCCCCGGGGTGGAGGTCCCGTTGGCCACCAGCACCCGCACCGAGGCAGGCGGGTGGGTGGCCAGGGTGGTGGTCGTGGTGGAGGCCGGCGCGGCGGTGGTGGTCGTGCTGGTGGCGCTGACCGCCGCTACCGGGTTGGTGGTGTGGATCCGGCTGATGGAGGACAGCACCCCGATGCCCACCGCCACGGCCAGCGCCGTCAGGAGAACGCCCCGTAGGACCGGGCCCCTCGGTCCCTGTCCTGACACCTCGGGCTCGGTCACCTCGAGCGGGGACCGTCGGACGAGGCGCCCTGGAAGCGCTCCCGGCGGCGGCGGGCCCGGTCCCGGCGTAGGCGCAGGACGACCAGGGGGTCATAGGCCCACGCCTCGGGTGAGTCCACCAGGGTGCCCAGGATCCGGTAGTAGCCGGTGGGTGACAGGCCCAGCTGTTCACGGATGACGGCCTCTTTGGAACCGGTCTGCTGCCACCAGGAGCGCTCGCAGTCGAGAATGGCGCGTTCACGCTCAGAAAGGGACATCCGTGCCAGCCTGACCGCCTCGGCGGCGCGAATCAAGGACCCTCGCCCACCGCCCGGTCGACGTCCTGGTAGGACCGCAGGGCGCGGGACAACAGAGACGCCAGGCTGCGCAGATCACCGCTCATGTGCCCGAGCCCGTAGGACCACCGCTGCAGGAAAGACTCGATGGCCGAGGCGGCCGGAGGGCACCCGGCTGACGCCGCCAGGGCGGCAGCGTCCCGGCTGGCGGCGGCCAGCCCATCGGCCGCTCCGGCGGCGTTCCGGAGCCGGGCCGTCCCGGTCGACAGTTCCTCGGCCCGGACCTGGATCACGCCTCCGGCCGGCGCCGGCCCCGGTCCGGCCGCGCCGGCCACCACGTTGCCTGTGTCCATATTCTCTGCCTCCCGCCGGGCCGGCCCCACGCCCCAGTGCCCAGAACGGCGAAGGTAGCTCCGGTTGGGCATCCGCACCAGGGGTAAAGAGGCGGCGTGGCACTAAAAGTCTCCCAGGCGGGCCGGTACGCGGCGCTGGCCAAGCTGATCGTCAGGCACGGGCCGACCCTGCGGGACGGACCCGGCGCCGGCGGGCGCAGCGACGCCGACGTGGCCAAGGACGCCGAGTCACTGGCCGAGGACCTGGAGTCGATGGGCCCCACCTTCATCAAGCTGGGCCAGCTGCTCTCCACCCGGCCCGACCTGATGCCCCCCGCCCACCTGGAGGCCCTGGCCCGCCTGCAGGACGACGTCGAACCCTTCCCGGCCGAGGAGGCGGCCGCCATCTTCGAGGCCGAAGTCGGCGCCGGGGTCACCGACGTCTTCTCCTCCTTCGACATGAAACCGCTGGCCGCCGCCTCCCTGGGCCAGGTCCACCGGGCCCGGATGCGGGACGGGAGGTCGGTAGTGGTGAAGATCCAGCGCCCCGGCATCGAGGACCAGATCGCTGACGACCTGGCCGCCCTGGGAGAGATCAGCAAGGCCATCGACACCCACACCGACGCCGGCCGGCGCTACGGGTTCCAGGATCTGCTCCACCAGTTCGAGCAGTCCCTCAACGACGAGCTCGACTACACCCGCGAGGCGGCCAACCTCGAGCGCCTGGCCGAGACCCTGTCCGATCACGAGCTGATGGTCGTCCCCCGCCCGGTCATGAGCTTCACCACCCGCCGGGTCATCACCATGGACGAGATCCCGGGCCGGAAGGTCACCGACCTGGGCCCCCTGGCCCGGTTGGAGCTGGACGGATCGGCTCTGGCCGAGGCCATGGTCAAGGCCTACCTGGACCAGATCTTCATCGACGGCTTCTTCCACGCCGACCCCCACCCCGGCAATGTGCTGATCACCCCGGACGGGCGGATGGGACTCATCGACCTGGGGATGGTCGGCCACGTCCGGCCCGAGCTGCGTACCCAGCTGATCAAGCTGCTGTTGGCCGCCGATGAGGGCCGGGGCGAGGCGGCCGGGCGGATCCTGGCCGACCTGGGCCGGCACCTGGAGGACTTCGACCAGGAGCGCCTGCTGCGGGAGGTGGCGACCGTGGTCAGCCGGACGGCCGGATCCACCCTGGGCGAGGTCAGGGTGGGCACCCTCATGGCCGACCTGGCCCGCCTGTGCGGGGAGTGCGGCCTGCGGCCGCCCCCCGAGCTGTCCATGCTGGCCCGCGCCCTCATGAGCCTCGACGCCGTGGCCAAGGCCCTGGCCCCGGATTTCGATCCGGGCCAGACCATCCGGGAGAACGGGCCCCGCCTGGCCAGTGCCCAGATGCAGAGCTCCCGTTCCGGTCTGCTCTCGGCGGTGGTGGATGCCCGGGACTTCGCCGAGGCCCTGCCCGGCCGGGTGGGCCGGCTCATGGACGCCCTGGTGGATGGGGAACTGACCGTCAAGGTGGACGCCTTCGATGAAGCCGAGCTGCTACGGGGCATCCAGAAAGTGGCCAACCGGGTGACCATGGGCCTGGTCATAGCCGCCCTGGTCCTGGGGGCGGCCATCATCAGCCGCTCCTATCCCAGCGTGGCCCTGGCCTGCTTCATCGCCGCCGCCGTCGGGGGCCTGGCCCTCATCGTCTCCATCCTGGCCGCCGACCGCCACGTCAACACCCGGGCCCGCCGCCAGCGCCGCCTCTGAGTGCACCGGACGGGCCATAGACGGACGTAGTCTGGGGCTCACGACGGAACGAACCGGATCGGTTGAGGTCTACTCGGGCATCTCCCTGCTGACCGAGCTCATCACGGGTCAGCCCGACTTCGACGCCGTCCGGGGCCTGCACACGGCCGTGTTCATATCCGGTTACGAGGGCTCGCCCCTGGGCGGTCTCGACACCGCCCTGGCCCGCCACCGCCGGGTGCGGGCCGGCGCCGACATCGTGCATGTCCCCGGGGTCAACGAGGAACTGGCCGCCACCAGCGTGTGGGGGAGCCAGACCATCCCCCGCCCCGACGGCCGCTACGACGGGGTGGTCGGCTTCTGGTACGGAAAGGCCCCCGGTCTGGACCGGGCGGGGGATGCGCTGCGACACGCCAACTTCGTCGGGACGGCGCCCAACGGCGGAGCCGTGGCTCTGACCGGGGACGATCCGGCGGCCAAGTCCTCCACCCTGCCCAGCGCCAGCGAGATGACCCTGGCCGAGTTGTGCATGCCGGTGATCTTCCCGGGGAGCAGTCGGGACCTGGTGGACCTGACCCGGCACTCCGTGGCGTTGTC
This sequence comes from Actinomycetota bacterium, assembly GCA_027315345.1. Lineage (GTDB taxonomy): Bacteria > Actinomycetota > Acidimicrobiia > Acidimicrobiales > JAJPHE01 > DAHUYE01. Next base: position 34,682 of record DAHUYE010000059.1, on the reverse strand, counting down.
GCGGTGGTCGGGCCTCTGGGTCGGGCTCAAGATCATCACCGACGTGGCCGACGGGATCGGGGCCGTGGACCTGGCCAACGACCAGCCCCAGATCACCGACCCGGTGCTGGAGATCGACGGCCGACCCTGGCGGCCCCGGCAGCGACTGGTGACCCTGCCCCCGGACAGCCTCGATTCCGAGCGGGAGCTGCTCAACCAGCGGCTGGCGGCGGCCGAGGCCTACAGCGCCGCCAACGACATCAACCGGATCGGCGGCGCCGGGGACGGGGCGTGGCTCGGGATAGCGGCGGCCGGCACCTCTTATCAATCCGTCTGCCAGGCTCTGGCCGACCTGGGGATCCCTCCGGCCGATCTGGCCCGGCGCGGCATCCGGTTGTTCAAGGTCGGCATGCTGTATCCGCTGGAGGCGGGGGCGGTGCGCCGATTCGCCGACGGGCTGGAATCGATCCTCGTGGTGGAGGAGAAGCGGCCCTTCCTGGAGACGGCCGTACGGGACTGCCTGTACGACCTGGCCCGACGGCCCACGGTGATGGGCAAGCGCGATACCGAGGGCAGCCCGCTCATCCCCCCGGATGGGGAATTGACCGCCGACCGCCTCCGGCCGCTCCTGCGCCGCATCCTCTCCCGCCGGATCGAAGGTCTGCCCCAGGCCGCCGCCCTTCCGGCCGCCACGCCGGCCGGCGTCGAGATAACCCACCGGGTCCCGTTCTTCTGCAGCGGCTGCCCGCACAACCGCTCCACGTTGGCCCCGGATGGATCCATCATCGGTTCGGGCATCGGTTGCCACACCATGGTCCAGCTCTCCACCGAGCCCCGGCGCCGGGGACTGGCCCTGACCCAGATGGGCGGGGAGGGCGCCCAGTGGATCGGCCAGGAGCCCTTCAGCTCCGCCACTCACTCCTTCCAGAACCTCGGGGACGGCACCTTCTTCCACTCCGGCACCCTGGCCATCCGGGCCTGCGTGGCCGCCGGCGTTGACATCACCTACAAGCTGTTGTTCAACCGAGCCGTGGCCATGACCGGCGGGCAGGATCCGACCGGGGGCAAGGACGTCCCCGACGTGACCCGGCTCCTGGCCGCCGAAGGGGTCAGCCGGATCATCGTCTGCGCCGAGGAGCCCGACCGCTTCCCCTCCGACTCCACCTGGGCCGAGGGCACGGTCGTATGGCCCCGGGACCGCCTGGAGGAGGCTCAGGAGGAACTGGCCAAGGTGAGGGGCGTGACCGTCCTCATCTACGACCAGCAGTGCGCGGCCGAGGCCAGGCGCAAGCGCAAGCGGGGCCTGCAGCCGGCCCGCACCATGCGCGTCTTCATCAACGAGTCGGTGTGCGAGGGCTGTGGGGACTGCGGGGCCAAGAGCCACTGTCTTTCCCTGCATCCGGTCGAAACCGAGTACGGCCGCAAGACCCAGGTGCACCAGGCCTCCTGCAACGAGGACTACACCTGCATCGACGGGAACTGCCCGTCCTTCATCACCGTCGAGCCCCGCTGGCGGCGCCGGCGCCGGGGCAAGGCGGCGTCCTCGGCCTCCCCGATCACGGTGTCCCTGGCCCCCCCCGACCGCGCCCTCCTGCAGGAGACGCTGGCCGAGCCGGCCGGACGGCGGACCATCGAGGACGAGGAATACGGCTTCTACCTGACCGGCATCGGCGGCACCGGTGTCGTAACCGTCAACCAGATCATGGCCGTGGCCGCCGGCATGGACGGGCTGGAGGTCACCGGCCTGGACCAGACCGGCCTGAGCCAGAAGGCCGGCCCGGTCGTCTCCCATCTCAAGCTGTCCCACGCCGTCCAATCCGGTTCCCGGCGCCTGTCGGCCGGCCACGTCGACTGCCTGCTCGCTTTCGACCTGCTGGTGGCGGCCGACCCCGCCCACCTGGGCATGGTCCGCCCGGACCGGACGGTGGCGGTGGTGTCCACCACCCCCTCCCCGACCGGACCCATGGTCAGCGACGTGTCGGTTCCGGCGCCGGACCTGGAGCGGATCGGCGCGGTGGTCGATGCCGCCACCTCCCCCGGGCGCAACGTGTTCATCGACGCCGCCGCCCTGGCCGGGGACCTGGTCGGAGATGAGGTCGGGGCCAACATCCTGCTGCTCGGGGCCGCCTATCAGTCCGGGGTGGTCCCCATCAGCGCCGAAGCCATCGAAAAGGCCATCGAGGTCAATGGCGTGGCCGTGGAGCTCAACCGGGCCGCCTTCCGCTGGGGCCGGCTGCTGGTGTCCGACCCGGAGCGGGTCGACGCCGCCCGCCGGGCGCGCTTCGAGCAGACCGCTCCCAAGGCCCGACAGGCCGACGCCGCCGCCGCCGAAGCCGCCGCCATCGTGGCGGCCCGGGGACTGCGCATCCTGGGGACGCCGGTCGAGGAACGGGTGGCCGAGCTCATCCGCTACCAGAACCACGCCCTGGGCCGCTCCTATGCCGATGAGCTGGCCGGGGTGCTGGAGGCCGAGCAGCGGGTGCGCCCGGCCAGCACCGAGCTGACGCTGGCCGTGGCCCGGGGCCTGTTCAAGCTGATGGCCTACAAGGACGAGTACGAGGTGGCCCGTCTCTACCTGGACCGCCGGTTCGATGAGTCCCTGGCCCGGCAGTTCCCCGACGGTGTCCGCATGCACTACCGGCTCCATCCTCCCTTGATGAAGGCCCTGGGCCGGGACGAGAAGATCAGCGTCGGGCCCTGGTTCCGCTACGTGTTCAAGGCCCTCTACGCCCTGCGCCCGGTGCGGGGCCATGCCCTGGATCCCTTTGGGCACACCCAGGTGAGACGCACGGAGCGGTCCCTCATCCGTGAATACCGCCAGATGATGGGGAAGGCGACGGCCGAGTTGAGTGAGGCCAACTTCGCCGAGGCGGTGCGCCGGGCCGGCCTGCCCGACATGGTGCGCGGCTACGAGGAGATCAAGTTGGCCAACGTGGAGCGCTTCCGCCAGGCCGTCACCTCCCTTTGAGCCCGCCGTCGGGCCCCTCCGCTCGGTCAGGGGGGCGCCCGAGGCGGATTGACAAAACCTGAGAGTGATGTCAGATTTGCCTCGGTAGACCGAACTGGACCGCCTGAGGCGCCCGGACCGGTCGGGGGAGCCTGGGGGGTTCATGGCCGGATCCGAAACGCGACAGGGCGAGGACACCGGGGCTTCGCCCTGGGCCTGGTTCGATCAGGCCCGCCTGGGGATGTTCATCCACTGGGACCACGCCAGCCAGCAGGGCCTGGAGACCTCCTGGCCCCTGGTCGGGGGCGTGTTCGCCCTGCCGGCGGCCCAGCCGGTGTCGGTGGAGCAGTACCACTCCTCGGCCGCCACTTTCGACCCGAGGGCCTGGGACCCCAAAGCCCTGGCCCGCACGGCCCGGGAGGCCGGCATGGGTTACGCCGTTCTCACGGCCAAGCACCACTCCGGCTACGCCATGTGGCCCACCCGGCTGTCGGACTGGTCCATCGCCCGGTCTCCCTACGGGGGCGACCTGGTCGGTGAGTTCGTGGAGGCCATGCGCTCCGAGGGCCTGCAGGTGGGGCTGTATTTCTCCCTGTCCGACTGGCACCACCCGGACTACCCGGCCTTCACCGAGGCCCACAAGCCCTACATGTTCGGTTCCTCCCCGCCCCGGCCCGACGATGAGACCTGGGCCCGCTACCTCGAGTACATGCGGGGCCAGATCACCGAGTTGCTGACCGACTACGGCCCCATCGACCTGATGTGGTTCGACGGCGGCTGGGAGAGACCGGACTGGGGAGCGGCCGGGCTGGAGGCCCACATCCGGTCCCTGGCGCCGGACATCATCCTCAACGACCGGCTGCCCGGAGTCGGGGACTACACCACCCCGGAGCAGTTCGTCCCGGCCCAGGCCCCGGCCGGGCGCTGGGAGACGTGCCTGACCATGAACCGGAGCTGGGGCTGGAACCCGGGCGACACCGCCTACAAGTCGGCCCGCTCACTCGTCCACACCCTCTGTGAGGTGGCCGGGAAAGGTGGGAACCTGCTGCTCAACGTCAGCCCCAAGGGTGACGGCAGCCTGCCGGATGAGCAGGTGGAGCGCCTGGGCGCCATCGGCCGCTGGATGGCCGCCAACGGTGATTCGATCCGCGGGACACGAGCGGGGCTGGAGGCGGCCCAGTTCTACGGGCCCAGCACCCGGGCCGGGGATACCACCTACCTGCACCTGCTCATGCGGCCCTACGACACGATCGACGTGCGAGACGTCTACATCCGCCGGGTCCGCTCGGTGCGGGAGCTGGCCAGCGGCCGGGAGCTGTCCTTCCGCACCCACACCGGCATCCTCGGCGCCGTCCTGCCCGATCCGCTCGGGACCCTCACCATCAAGGTTCCCGAGGATCTCCTCGATGGTGACGCCACAGTCGTGGCCGTCGAGTTCCACCCTGCGGCCCCACCCCGGGAGGCCGGATGAGCCCGGTGATCGACGCCGACTCCCACGTGCTGGAGCCGGCCGACCTGTGGGAGAGATATCTGGAGCCCCGCTACCGGGACCGGGCCATCCGCATCGTGGAGACCGACGGCGTCGAGCAACTGATCATGGGCGGGGAAGTGGTCATGGCGGGCAACCTGGTCGGCCTGGGCGGGGTCCACCTCGACCGGACCAGCATGTTCACCGGGGGGCTGCGTTATCAGGACGGCTGCCCCCCCGCCAGCTACGACCCGGCCGCCCGGGTGGCCCTCTACGAGGAGTGGGGGGTGGACGCCGGGCTGGTCTTTCCGACCATTGGGATCCTGCCCTTCCCGGCCCAGGACCAGGAGCTGGTCTCGGCCTACTGCCGGGCCTACAACCGCTGGCAGGCCGACTTCTCCGCCGCCACCGGCGGCCGGGCCATGGCGGTGGCCCACCTCAACCTGGCCGACCTGGGCGAGGCCATCACCGAGTTGGAGTGGTGCATCGACGCCGGCTTCAAAGCCGTCTTCCTGCCTCCCGAGCCGATCGGGGCCCGCCGCCCGGGCGACGCCCACTTCGACCCCCTGTGGCGCCGCTGCGCCGAGGCCGGCCTGCCTGTCTGCCTGCACGTGGTGGTGCGCTTCGGGGGGGCGGCCGTGCCCTACGCCGCCTGGCACCTATCCGGGGCCGGCATGACCTTCGGATTCGCCCTGGGCGCCCCGGGCCAGATCCTCCCGGCCCTGTCCACCCTGGTCCTCGACGGCGTCTTCGAGCGTGTGCCCGATCTCAAGGTCCTCTGCGTCGAGGCCGGCTGCGGCTGGGCCGCCCACCTCATGGACCGCCTGGACGAGAAGTGGTCGGTGCTGGGCGCCCTCTCCCCCGCCCCGCTGGCCGAGAAGCCCAGCCACTACCTGGCCCGCAACGTCTGGTACGTGGCCGAGCCGGAGGAGCGGACCATCGGGGCCATGCTCGAGTTGGTCGGTGAGGACCGCATCCTCTGGGGCTCGGACTATCCCCACATCGACTCCACCCTGGACGCCCCCCGCCTGATCCGGGCCGGCCTGGCCGATCTCACCCCGGCCCGGCGCCGGGCCGTGCTCGGAGACAACGCCGCCGCCCTGCTCGGCCTGCCTGTCGCCCCGTCCACCGCCAACCCCGCCAACGCATCGGAGCGCCCATGAGCCCGGTTCTTGACCACAAGCACGACTACGCCCACCCGGTGGAATCGGACGGGGCCTGGTCGGAGTCCTATTACTTCAACTGCTACGACCCGAAGGGGGACTGCGGGTTCTTCACCCGGATCGGGGTGCGGCCCAACGACGGCACCATCGACGTCGGCCTGTCGGTGTGGAAGCCGGGCGGGGGCCTGACCCGGGTCGGCCACGTCCGGCCCCAGACCGAGATGATCGACGCCGACCTCGAGGTCGGTCCGGTGCGCTACCGGATGTTGGAGCCGGGCCGGCGCTGGCTGCTCACCGCCGACGGCTCGGCCCAGAACCTGGCCATGGAGGTGACCTTCGAGGCCCTGACCCCCCTGATCGGGGCCGACGGACAGGACTCCGCCGGTGAGGGCGCCTCGGCCCAGACCCGCTCCATCGTGGGCAAAGGTCACCTGGAGCAGGCCGGCCGGTGGTCGGGCTGGATCGAGATGGACGGAACCCGGGTGGAACTGGGCCCCGACACCATGGGCAACCGGGACAAGTCCTGGGGGCCGAGGCGCTGGGGCGGACCCCGGATGTGGAGATGGTTCTCCATCAACATCGATCCCGGCACCCACTTCGGGGGCATCCGCATCGGCACCGACGCCGGTGACCTGCACCGGGGCTGGGTCTGGCGGGACGGCGCCCTGGCCTCGGTCGAGCGCTGGGACGTCTCCAGTCAGTTGGAGGACGACGGGGTCACCCACGCCGTGACCAGGCTGGTGGTGACGGACAAGGCGGGGGGAACCCACCGCCTTGAGGGCCGGATGCTGCGGGTCGAGCCCGGCCCGGCCGGCCTGCGCCCCAACACCACCATCGTCAACGAGGGCCTGGCCGCCTGGACCTACGAGGGCCGCCAGGGCTACGGCATCAGCGAATACCTGCACCAACTCGACGACCAGGCCAAGCCCGTCGTCGGCATCGAGTAGCGGACCAACCGGACGACCAGGAGGACTCATGCACGAACTGGTGATCAAGGACGCGGTGATCGTGGACGGAACCGGGGCCCCGCCCCGGGCCGGTGATGTGGCCGTCGACAACGGCCTGGTGACCGAGATCGGTGAAGTCGGCCCCGGCCACCGCCAGATCGACGCCGACGGGCGCCACCTGCTCCCGGGGTGGGTAGACATCCACACCCACTACGACGGCCAGGTCACCTGGGACCCGGAGGTCTCCCCGTCCAGCTGGCACGGAATCACCACCGTGGTCATGGGCAACTGCGGGGTGGGCTTCGCCCCGGTGCGCAAGGGCTCGGAGGACTTCCTCATCGAGTTGATGGAAGGGGTGGAGGACATCCCCGGCACGGCCCTGCACGAGGGGATCGACTGGCAGTGGGAGTCCTTCCCCGAATACCTCGACGCCCTGGAGGCCATGCCGCGGGTTCTGGATGTGGCCGCCCAGATCCCCCATGCCGCCCTGCGGGCCTACGTCATGGGCGAGCGGGCCCACGACGATGCCACCACCGAGGAGGTGGAGGAGATGGCCGGCCTGGTGGAGGAGGCCCTCCGGGCCGGCGCCGTCGGCTTCACCACCTCCCGCACCATCCTGCACAACTCCAAGCACGGCCTGGTACCCGGCACGGCGGCGCCGGCGGACGAGTTGCGCAGCATCGGTCGGGCCATGGCCCGGGCCGGCCACGGCATCTTCGAGATGGTCTCCGACCACGCCAGCACGCCCACGGAGCGGGAGTGGATGATCGAACTGGCCGCCCAAACGGGCGTGAAGGTCACCTACGCCCTGGCCCAGGGGCCGGGGGATCCGACCGCCTACCGGGCCTCCCTGGAGGACGCCGAGCGCCTCTCGGCCGAGGGGATCGACGTAGTCCCCCAGGTCTCCTGCCGGCCCACCGGGATGCTGTTCGGGCTGCAGTCCTCCCTGCACCCGTTCATCACCCATCCGACCTACCAGGCCCTGGCCCATCTGCCCCTGGCCGAACGGGCAGCCCAGCTCAGCCGGCCCGAGGTGGCGGCTCGGCTGGTCACCGAGGAGCCCGCCACCCACAACCCCATCGCCCGGTTCCTCATGTCCCGCTGGGAGCAGATCTTCCCCCTGGGCGACCCGCCCGACTACGAGCCCGAGCCCTCCTCCAGCGTGGCGGCGGTGGCGGCCCGCCAGGGCCGGGACCCCCGCCAGGTGGCCCTGGAATGGCTGCTGGAACGGGAGGGCCAGGCCCTGCTCTTCGCACCCCTGGCGTCCTACGCCGACGGGGACTTCGAGGCCATCCGGGAGATGATCAGCCACCCCCGCACCGTGCTCGGCCTGTCCGACGGGGGGGCCCACTGCGGGCTCATCTGCGACGCCTCCATGCCCACCTACCTGCTCACCCACTGGGTCCGGGACCGGACCCGGGGCCCGAAGCTGGCCCTGGAGACAGCCGTGCACCTCCAGACCGGGCGCACCGCCTCGGTTTACGGGCTGGACGACCGCGGCGTCATCGCCCCCGGTAAGCGGGCCGACCTCAACCTGATCGACCTCGACGGCATGCGCCTGCACGCCCCCCGCATGGCCTTCGACCTGCCCGCCGGGGGCCGCCGCCTGGTCCAGGACGTGGACGGCTACGACCTGACCATCGTGGCCGGCCAGGTCACCTTCGAGAAGGGCCGGGCCACCGGGGCCAGGCCCGGCCGCCTGGTCCGAGCCGCCGGCTGATGGCCCGCCGGGCCGGGAGGGGACGGCTCGATCAGTTCACGCCGGTCTTCTACCTCGGCGCGGCCCTGGCCCTGGCCGTCGTCCTGCTGCCCAGCGCCCTGCGGCCACCCCTGCAACAACCCGACCAGAGCGGCGCCTTCTCCCCCAACGCTCCCAACAACCGGAACCAGACCATCTACGCCGGCGCCCACGCCGCCACCAGCGGCGCCTTTGCCGGGGTGTCGGCGGTCTCGGCCACCGGGACCACCGTGGCCCCCACCACCACCGTCCCGCCGGGCGTGCCCCAACTGGAGGCCAGCGCCTGTCCCTACGGAGTGGGCAACCCGCCCCGCCAGATCGCCTCGGTCTACGCCCCTGCCTGCGCCCCGGCCTTCACGGGCAACAACGGCGGCGCCACGGCCTACGGCGTCACCGCCAACACCATCAACATCTGCTTCCTCATGCAGCTGACCGGGGCCTCGGGCACGGATGGGGAGCAGCCCCAGACCGTCCAGCCCGGGGAGAGCAGTGTGGCCCGCACCTATACCGTGCTGGAGCAGTACTTCAACTCCCGCTACCAGCTCTACGGCCGCCAGCTCCGCTTCTATTACGTCTCGGCGGGCAACAGCGAGTCCACCACGGCCGAGGCCTACGCCCGGGCGGACAAGGCCAAGCAGACCGACCACTGCTTCGCCGCCATCCAGGAGACCAACCCGGACGAACTCGATGAGCTGGCCCGCGACCAGGTACTGACCTACACCCTGGCCCAGCTACCCGAGTCCTACTTCCAGTCCAAGGACCCCTACATCTGGAGCTTCACCCCCTCGGCCACCAACGCCATCAACATGGGCGTCGAGTACTACTGCAAGAAGCTGGCCGGTCGCCCCCCCATCTACACCAACGACAAGACCTTCAACTACAAGGCGCCCCGGAAGGTCGGTCTCATCGTCCTCGACACCCCCCAGTACGGGAACATGGCCGGACTGGCCTCCAATCTGCTGGAGTCCGAGTGCGGGGTGAAGCCGGCGGCCGTCGTCCAGTACGACCTGGGCAGCACTGCCTCGGGTAGCTCGGGCCTGGCCTCGGACATGGTGGCGCTGCGGGCCGCCGGCGTCACCACCGTGTTCTATCTGGGCGACCTCCTCAGCGCGGCCGTCTTCACCGAGGCCGCCTACTCCAACAACTACTTCCCGGAGTGGTACATCCCCGGCTTCGGCGGGGTGGACACCGGCCACATCGGGCGGGATTACAACGGTTATGAGTGGGCCCACGCCTTCGGCTTCTCCTTCTACGAGATCCCCGCCCCGGACGAGGAGACGGAGTGCTACCAGGCCTTCCACTCCGTCGACCCCAACGATGACCCCGACAGCGGCATGTGCACCTACATGTGGGGCGACATGGTGCAGCTCTTCGGCGGGTTCCAGGAAGCCGGCCCGCACCTGACCGTGCAGAGCTTCAAGCAGGCCCTGTTCAACCAGGCGCCGCTCCCGCCCGACCCGCCCTGGCACATGGCCGGCAGCTACAGCCCGTCCCAGCACACCTTCCCCCAGTACGCGGCGGAGATCTGGTGGGACCCCAACGCCACCGGCTCGGATGGCCAGGTCGGCACCTACCGGTTCATGGACAACGGCCGGCGTTACACCTTCGGCCAGTGGCCCTCCGGCCCCACCCCCGGCCTGTTCCAGAGCGGCATCGCGCTGCAGCCCGGCACATGACCACCTCAGCTCGCCCCCAACTGGTCAAGGCCCTGGCCGTGGCCGGCGCCGCCGGCGTGGCCATGAGCGGCTGCGGGCTGGCGGCCCGCCAGGCCCGGGCCGATGTCATCAGCGCCGCCCTGGCGCGCACCACCGCCACCGGGCAAGTCAGCGGCGTGTTGTACACGGCCGTTGTGCCACTCCCGCCCCGGCGCCCGGCGCCTCCGGGACCCGGACGTATCGCCGCGGCCCAGGCCGGGCCCCTCCCGTTCACCATCGATCTGAGCAGCGGGCGATCGGCGGTTTCGGGGACACCCGGCGGCCCGGCCCAGTTGATCTTCAGCGGCAACTGGATGTACGAGCGGCGCCCGGCCAACCCCTCGGCCGGAGCGGCGGCCCTGCTCGCCTCCACCGGGGCGGCCCCCAGCAATATCCCCCTGCTGAAGGCGGCCGCCGTCCCGGCCGGTCCGGGTGCCGGCGCCGGCGGGGCCGGCTCGGCTCCGACGGCGCCCACCGGCTATCAGGCCGTCTCGGTCCAGTCCCGGCCCTGGCTGGCCCTGGACTACGGGGCCCTGTCCTCCCGCAACCGCACCGGTGAAGCCGGCAGCCTGGCCATCAGCCCCACCCTGGTCCTGCGCCTGGCCAGCGGCGTGCTGACCGGCAGCGTGGAGCCGATCAGCTCGGACCGCTCGGCCGGCGCCTCCGGCCGGGCCCTGCGGGCCCTGGTCCCCCCGGGCACCACCGCCTACCGGGCCAACTTCGGCCTGGACAAGGCGGAGAAGGGCCTGACCGACGCCCAGAAGCAGGCGGTGGCCAAGATCATGACGGCCAACGCCGTGCCCGGCAGCACCCCGGTCTTCCCCGGGGCGGTCTGGCTCGGACCGGGCGGGACCCTGGGGGGCCTGTCGGTGGTCATGACCCAGCGCCTCGACCCGGACACCCAGGCCCTGCTCATCGTCAGCCTGGTCATCGGGTCCTCCGCCGGCGCCGCTTCCGTCCCTCCCCCCGCCCCCGGCCCCCAACAGGTCGTGACCGTGTCGTCTCTGGGCGACCTGATCCATGAGGTGGCCCCTTGACCGCCGGCGCCCTGAAGGGTCGAGCCGTCAAGGCCAGCGCGGCCCGCGCCCGACTGCGGCGCCTGGCCTGGTTCGGTCTGGCCATCGTCGTCATCTACGGAGCCGGGGCCCTCGCCCTGCGGATCGGCACCGGCCGCAGCGACATCCCCGTGCTCGGTTACGCCACGGTCTTCGGTCTGGCCGATGCCCTCTTTGCCGTCGGCATCGTGCTCATCTACCGGGCCAGCCGGGTCATCAACTTCGCCCACGCCGCCTTCGGGGTGGTGGCGGCGGCCCTGTTCTACGAGTTGGTCAGCTACGTCGGCTTCCCATACTGGGTGGCTCTGCCGGCCGCCATCGCCGCCGCCGCCGTCCTGGCCATGCTGGCCGAGCTGCTGTTGATCCGGCGCTTCTTCACCGCTCCCCGCCTGGTGGTCACGGTGGTCACCATCGGCATCGGCCAGCTGCTGTCCGGACTGGCCGGGGGCGTTCCCGCCCTGCTGGGGGACTCCAACTTCCAGCCCGGCCAGCCCACCACGCCGCTCACCCACTTCCACTGGCAGGCCTTTCCGGTCGTGTTCAGCGGGGACGACCTCCTGTTGGTGGCGGCGTCGCTGGCGGCCTTCACCGGCCTGGCCGTCTTCTTCCGCACCAGCCGCAAGGGCGTGGCGGTGCGGGGGGCCGCCGAGAACGCCGACCGGGCCTCCCTGCTCGGGGTCAACACCCGGTCGCTCTCCACCCTGGTGTGGGCCCTCTCCGGCGCCCTGGCCGGCCTGGGGGCCGTCCTGCAGGTGCCCATCGTGGGCTACAGCAGCGTGACGGCCGGGGCCAGCGTGGGCACCGGGGCGCTCCTTCTGGCCCTGCTGGCGGCGGTGGTGGCGGGCATGGACGACCTGCCCACGGCGGTGGTGGCCTCGGTGGCCATAGCCGTCTTCCAGCAGGTCGTCTTCTTCATCTTCCACAACACCGACGCCGTCGACGTCTTCGTGCTGCTGGCCATCGTGGTCACCCTCCTGCTCAAGCGCAGGAGCCTGAGCCGGGTGGACGAGGCCTCCACCAGTTCCTGGGCCGCCACCGAGGAGGTCCGGCCCATCCCGGCCGAGCTGGCCTCCCTGCCCGTCGTCCGCACCGGCGTGCGCCGTCTGGCCGTCGCCCTCGGGTTGGTCGTCCTCGGCTTCCCCTTCGTCATGTCCACCAGCCAGACCGGCCTCGGCTCCAGCTTCCTGATCGACGGCATAGTCGTCATCTCCCTGGTGGTGCTGACCGGCTGGGGTGGCCAGGTCAGCCTGGGCCAGTGGGCCTTCGTGGCCGTGGGGGCCGTGATCGGCGGGGGCCTCTACGCCGAGACCCACATGCCGTTCCTCCTCGCCCTCCTGATCGGCTCCCTGGCCGGCTCGGTCGTGGCCGTCATCCTGGGCTTCACCGCTCTGCGGGTGCGGGGCGTCTACCTGGCGGTGACCACCCTGGCCTTTGCCGTGGTCATGTCCAACGAGGGCCTCAAGAGCAAGTACCTGGGCGGGCTCATCGCCCCCAACATCAACCGCCCGTCGCTCTTCTCCATCCGCACCAATGACGACCGGGTCTTCTACTACGTCTGCCTGGCCGCGCTCATCGCCATGTGGTGGGCGGCCATCGGGCTGCGCCGCAGCCGCACCGGCCGGGTGCTCATCGCCATGCGGGAGAACGAGCGGGGCGCCCAGGCCCTCGGGGTCAACCTGGTCCGCACCCGCCTGGCCACCTTCGCCCTGTCCGGGTTCATGGCCGCCTTCGCCGGGGTGCTGCTGGCCGTGGACGAGCGAGGTGTCAGCCCCTACGGCTTCGGCGCCGACCAGAGCATCCAGATCTTCATAGCCGCCGTCATAGGCGGACTGGGATCGATCCAGGGGGCGTTGCTGGGGGCGCTGTATTTCGCCGTGGTCGACTTCGTGATCCCGGGAGCGGTGGGCCAGCTCCTGGCCAGTTCGGTCGGGGTCCTCCTGGTCCTGCTGTTCCTGCCGGGCGGCCTGGGCTCACTGGCCTACTCGGGCCGCGACGCCGTGCTGCGCCGCATCGCCATCCGCCGGCGCATCTGGGTGCCGAGCCTGCTGCCCGAACGCATGCTGCTGGGGGGCGGGACCGACCGGGCCCCGCTCCTGCCCCGCACCGCCGCCGCCGCTGAGCCGGCCGAGGTGCCCTTCCGTTACCGGCTGCCCTCCCGGGTGCGGGTGGCGGGCGGCAGCCAGAAGACGAGGGGGTGGACGTTCTGAGCGACGTTTTGACCGTTCCCGTTCCCGCCGCCGCCGACCCCGCCAGCAGCCCGGCTCGGCGGCTCATCAACAACCTGCGCCCGTCGGTCGTGACCGGGGGCGCCCCCGGCCTTCCCCTCATGGTCCTGGCCGGCATCACCTTCCTCGACCAGTTCGACAAGGGCGCCCTGGCCACCCTCACCCCCGAGATCCAGGACTACTTCGGAATCGACCTGACCGAGGTCAGCCTCCTGGTGGTCCTGGCCTCCCTGGTCACCCTGCTGCTCACCGTCCCGGTGGGCTACCTGTCCGACCGGCGCCGTCGGACCTGGATCGCGGGTGCCGGGGCCCTGAGCCTGGCCGTCTTTGCCGGCATGAGCGGGGTGGTGCCGAGCATCCTCCTCTTCGCCATCGCCCGGGCCGGCACCAGCCTCAACAAGTCCACCGACGCCGCCCACTACTCCCTGATCTCGGACTGGTACCCGCCGGCGGTGCGCCCGGGCGTCTTCGCCTTCCGCCAGATGGCCATCGAGGCCGGGAGTGCCCTGGGGCCGATCCTCTCCGGAGCCATCGCCGCCATCACCTTGTGGCAGTTCACCTTCGTGATCGAGGCCATCCCGATGGGCGTGCTGGCCGCGGTGGCCTTCGTCCGGCTGCGGGAGCCGGCCCGGGGCGAACAGGAGCGCCGGGCCCAGGGCCTGGCCGAGGACAAGGTCATGGAGGAGGAGAGGCCCCCCTCCTTCGGCGAGTCGGTGCGCATCGCCTGGAGCGTGCGGACCCTGCGCCGGATCATCTACGCCCTGCCGTTCCTGGCCGGCGCCGGCGTGGGCCTGGCCACGCTGTCGTCGGTGTACTACGACCAGGTCTTCAACGTCGGCCCCGGTCTGCGGGGCGTGCTCCTGGCCCTGCCCCAACCCTTCGCCTTTGCCGGTCTGATAGTCGGCGGGATAGCCGCCAACCGGTTCCTGCAGGAGCGGCCGGCCCGGGTCATCGCCTACACCGGGGTCATGGGAGTGGTGGCCGCCGTGATGGTGCTGGGCATGGCCCTGGCTCCCGACCTGGCGGTGGCGGTGGCCCTCAGCTGCGCCCTGGCCTTTGCCATCACCATCCTGGGCCCGGCCAGCCTGGCTGTGCTCTCTCTGGTCATACCGCCCCGGGCCCGGGGCCTGGCCCTGTCCCTGGGCGCCCTGGCTGTCATCCCCGGTTACGCCTTCTTCTTCCTGGCCAGCGTGATCGGCGACCACGCCGGCATCCGGGCCGGCATGGCGGTGCTTACCCCCGTGCTGGCCCTGGGCGCCGTCATCGTGGGAACGGCCGCCACCAGCGTGGCCGCCGACATCCGTTCCGCCACCGCCGCCGCCCTGGCCGCCCAGATCTCCCGGGAGGCCAAGGCCGAGGGCAGGGCCAAGCTGCTGGTGGTCACCGACCTGGACGTGAGCTACGGACCGCTCCAGGTGCTCTTCAACGTGGACTTCGACGTGGCCGAGGGCGAGGTGGTCGCCCTGCTCGGCACCAACGGGGCCGGAAAGTCCACTCTCCTGCGGGCCATCGGCGGGCTCAGCTCCCCGGCCAACGGCGCCGTCTTCTTCGACGGGGAGGACGTCACCCACCTGCCCGCCCACGAGCACGCCGTGCGAGGCATCGTCACCATGCCCGGAGGCAAGGCCACCTTCCCCTCCCTGACCGTGGCCGAGAACCTTCGCCTGGCCCAGCTGGACGGATCGGAGGGGTCCACCGGCCAGGAGGAGGTCCTGGAGATCTTCCCCGAGCTGCGCGCCTATCTGAACCTGGCGGCCGGGAGCCTCTCGGGCGGGGAGCAGCAGATGGTCGGCCTGGGCCAGGCCCTCCTGTCCCGGCCCCGCCTCCTCATGATCGACGAGCTGTCGCTCGGCCTGGCCCCAGCGGTGGTGGGCCGGCTCATCGAGGTCATCAAGGCCATCCACGCCCAGGGAACGACCGTCATCCTGGTGGAGCAGTCGGTGAACGTGGCCCTGACCATGGCCCACCGGGCCGTGTTCATGGAGAAGGGGGAGATCCGCTTCAGCGGGCCCACCGCCGAGTTGATGGAGCGCAGCGACATCCTCCGCTCCGTCTACCTGAAAGGGACCGGCCGGGCCCGCAGCCTGACGGCCGGAGCTTCCTTCACCGACAGCGGGGATGAGGAAGCCGGTCCGGCCCTGGAACTGGCCGGCCTGCGCAAGTCCTTCGGCGGGGTCACCGCCGTCAACGACGTCAGTCTCACCCTGGAGCCCGGCGCCGTCCTCGGCCTCATCGGGCCCAACGGGGCCGGTAAGACCAGCCTGTTCGACCTGGTCAGCGGTTTCACCCGGCCCGACGCCGGTCGGGTGGTCCTCTTCGGCCAGGACGTCACCGACCTCGGCCCCGACCAGCGGGCCGCCCTGGGCCTGCTGCGGTCATTCCAGGACGCCCGGCTCTTCCCCGCTCTCACCGTGGCCGAAAATCTGGCCGTCGCCCTCGACCGCCAGCTGCCCACCCGCAGCGCCGCCATGGCCGCCCTCCACCTGCCCAACGTCAGCCGGGGCGAGGCCCGCGTGCAGCGCCGGGTGGACCGCCTCATCGAGACCTTCGCCCTGGGCGGGCTGCGGGACAAGTTCGTCCGGGAGCTGTCCACCGGCCAGCGCCGGCTGGTGGACATGGCCTGCGTCCTGGCGGCCGAGCCCAAGGTGCTGCTGCTGGACGAGCCGTCCTCGGGCATAGCCCAACGCGAGGCCGAGGAGCTCGGCCCTCTGCTGCGCCGCATCGGCCAGGAGGCGGGCTGCTCGATGCTGGTCATCGAACACGACATGCCCCTCCTGCTCTCGGTGGCGCCGCAGTTGATCGCCCTCGAACAAGGGGCCGTGATCGCCAGCGGGCCCGCCCAGGAGGTGCTCGAGCACCCCCGGGTGGTCGCCTCCTACCTCGGAACCAGCGAAGAAGCCATCAACCGTTCTGTCGGAGCCGTCCGGTGACGTCAGACCCGAAAGGAACAACCCGCTAATGGACATCAAGCGATTCCACACCCTCTTCGAAGCCTTCGTGGACAACGTCAACTCCGTCATCCACGGTAAGGACGACGTCGTCCGGCTCTCCCTGGTGGCGGTGGTGGCCGGAGGCCACATCCTCTTCGAGGACGTCCCCGGCGTGGGCAAGTCGATGCTGGCCCGCGCCATCGGCGCGTCCATGCGCTCGGACATGTCGCGGGTGCAGTGCACGCCGGACATGCTGCCGGGGGACATCACCGGCTCCTCCATCATCGACACCAAGTCGATGAAGTTCGTCTTCCGTCCGGGTCCCGTCTTCGCCAACGTGGTCCTGGTGGATGAGATCAACCGGGCCACGCCCAAGACGCAGTCGGCCCTGCTGGAGGCCATGGCCGAGCGCAACGTCACCGTGGACGGGACCACCTATGCCCTGCCCCGGCCCTTCCTGGTACTGGCCACCCAGAACCCGGTGGAGCTGGCCGGCACCTTCCCCCTGCCCGAGGCCCAGCTGGACCGGTTCCTCTTCAAGTTGACCATGGGCTATCCCGACCTGGAGGCGGAGCGGGCCGTCATCCGGGGCAACGTCTCCTCCCTGGAGGTGGAGGGCCTGGAGCCGGTCATGACGGCCAAGGAGGTGCTGGAGATGATGGCCCTGTCCGCCGAGGTCAAGTTGTCCTCGGCGGTGGAGACCTACATCCTCGAGATCGCCCAGGCCTCCCGGAACGAGCCGGCCCTGCTGCTCGGCGCCGGGCCCCGCGCCTCCATCGCCCTGGCCAAGGCGTCGCGGGTCATGGCCGCCGCCGACGGCCGTTCCCAGGTCTACCCGGAGGACGTCAAGGCCCTGTTGACCCCGGTCATCGGCCACCGGGTCATGCTCACCCCCGACGCCGTGCTGCGGGGCGACACCGTGACCGACATCCTCGAGCGGGTGGTGGGCCGGATCAAGCCTCCCATGGCGGCGGGCACCGGCTCGGCCTCCGGGCTCGGCGCCGGCCCCGATGGCGGCGGCGCCAACGGGAGCGCGGCCGCCGCTCCCCGCCGGGCCGCCCCCCGCCGCCGGCCGGCGGCCGCAGGGACGCGATGACCCTGGTCGACCCGATCGGGACGACCACGGGCACCGGCGCCACGTCCGGCACCCGCGCCGCCGAGGCGGTGGCGGAGACGGGGGAGACGGCCGCCGGCCAGGCGGTGGCGGCCGAGCCGGTCGCCCTGGCCGTGGCCCGTTCGGCCGCCGCCAGCGGCGCCCTGGCCCGGGCCCGCCGGACCATCGAGCGCCGGACCGGGCTGACCTGGTCCGGCTTGGCCCTGGTGGTGGTGATGGTCCTGTGCTGGCTACTGGGCCGGGTGGTCGGGGGCCGTCCCCTCTACCTCATCTCCTATGGCCTGCTGGCCGTACTGATCTTCTCCTTCGTGGCCGGTCGGCGCCCGCTGGCCCTGGAGGGCGAGCGCTCGGCGGCCCGGCCCCGTCTGTCCGAGGGGGAGACGGTGGAGATGACCGTTGTCCTCCACGCCGGCCGCCGCCTCAGCACCTTCATCCTGGAGGAGCGCATGCCGGCCGCCCTGGGCGACACCGTCCGGGTGCCGGTGCCGGTGGCCGAAGCCGGCGCGCCCGTCGCCTTCACCTATCCCCTGACGGCCCGGCGCCGGGGCTCCTATGAACTCGGCCCCCTGGTGGTGCGCTGGGGCGACCCCTTCGGCCTCACCCGCCGGGAGGCGGTGTTGGCCGACACGGTCGAGCTGCTCGTGCATCCCGGTGTGGAGATGGCCGAGGACCGCCCCCTCACCCGCATGTTCGAGGACCCGCCGGTCCGCCCGCCCATCTCCCGGCCCTGGCCCCAGGGCCTCGAGTTCTACGGCATGCGCCGCTACTCGCCCGGAGACGACATCCGCCGCATCGTGTGGCGGGCCTATGCGCGCACCGGACAGCTGCTGGTGCGCGAAGCCGAGCAGGGCATCACCGACCGGGTGACCGTGCTCCTCGACCAGGACGCCGCCAACCACACCAGTGGAAACCCGAGTGCCTCCTTCGAGGCCGGGGTGAAAGCGGCCGCCTCGGTAGGGGTGCGCCATCTTCGCGACGGCTTCTCCATCACTTTGGAGGGCAGCCAGGCGCCTCTGCTGGCGCCGCTGCGCAGTTCCAGCGCCCGGGTCGAGTACCTCGACGCCCTGGCCCGGGTCGAGCGGGTGCGCAACGCCCCCCTGCACGAGGCCATCCAGCGCACCGCCGCCCGGGTGGCCCGGAACCAGCACCTGGTGCTCATCACGCCCCGCCTCGACCCCAAGGCCGCCGCCGCTCTCGACCTGCTCCTCCAGCGCGGCCTGTCCGTCCTGGTGGTGGCCCTCCTCTACGGCGAAGAATCCTTCGACTCCCTCGCCCGCGCCTCCGCCCTGGGCGCCTCCGTGGTCGAGGTCCGGCCCCGGGTTCCCTTGTCCATCGCCTTCCGCCACCAGGTGGGGGCGGGAATGATGCGATGACCCAGGTCCTCGAGCCGACCGGGGCGCCGGCCGACGGCGATGTGGTGGTGGCCCCCAACCTGCTGGGGGCCGGCCCCGATGATGCCGGCCGGGGCGCCGCCGGACCGGGCCCGACCGGATCCGGGGGCCCGGACGCCGGGGCCGCCCATCCCACCACCGCCGCCCCGTCCGGGCCCGGAGCGCCAGCCGGGCTTGGCGAACCGGTGGGGGGGCTGCGGCCCCTGGCGGTGGCGTTCCTGTCGGCGGCGGCGGCTGCTCTCACCACCGGGGGCATCTTCGGGTCCTGGCCGGCCCGGCTGCTGGGTGTGGTGGCCGTAGGCGTCGGGGTGGCCTGGGCCGGCCTGGGCGTGCGCCGGCCCCAACGGCGCGCTCTGGTGCAGATCGGGATGGTTCCCCTGGCCCTGGTCCTGGCCGCCGCCAGCCTGGTCATCGGCGGCGGCAACACCAGCGGCGGGCCGCTGTCCCTCATGCAGGCAGCCGTCCGGGCCGGGCGCCTGCTCCGGCCGCCGGTTCCCTTCGATCCGGGCTGGCGGCCCCTGCTCGTTCTCATTTTCCTGCTGCTCGGCTTCGCCACCGCCTGGGTGGGGGCCGCCCTGGGCCGGATGCAGCTGGCCCTGGTCATCCCCATCCCGCTGCTGCTACTGGCGGCCATATCCCAACCCAGCAACCAGCAACTGCTGGCCGGCATCCTGGCCTTCGTGCCCCTGGTCGGGGCCCTGGCCGTCACCTTCGGGGGCGACGGCCGCAGCGCCGCCAACCTGACCCGGTCCTTCGAGCTGCGCCGGGCCCTCCGGGGCGGCGCCCTGATGGTGCCGGCGGTGGCCGCCATCATCGCCCTCAACCAGACCTCCTTCCTCTTCCCCAAGCCGACCTACAACCCCCAGTCCAAGCCCCAGAAGCCTCAGGCCGTGCCGCTGTCGGCCATCACCGACGCCGACCTCTTCGAGGTCAAGAGCACCATCACCGGACCGTGGAAGACCGGGGACCTCGACACCTACGACGGCTCCAACTGGCTTTTGCCCCCGTATCTGAACAAGGACATCGAGGCACTCCCCGCCAACGGGCGGGTCGGCAGCACCCCGAAGCCGGCCACCACCGTCACCTTCACGGTCCGGGATCTGGGCACCACCCCGGTCCTGCCCAGCGTGGTCGGGGCCACCTCGATAGCCGTGGCCGGCCAGAAGCTCATCTACGACCGCCGGGACGGCACCTTCCGGGAGGCCACCGGCCGGGTCCCGGCCGGGCTGACCTACACCGTCACCCTTCCCACCTACCCGTCACCGACTTCGCTCGAGAGCGCCGGGCCGCTGCCCCGCAACTTCGACCGTACCTACCTGTATGTGCCCAAGGCCCCTCGGGCGGTGCGGGCCCTGCTGCTGCAGGCCCCCGACAACCCGTGGCAGCGACTGAGCTTTCTTTTGAGCAAGGAGAGCGCGGTGGAGGTGGCCGTGGGCGGAGGCTCCCCGGTGCCGGTGCCGCCATCGACGGTTCAGCGCATCCTGGCCGGTAACCACCAGGGCAGCCCCTTCGAACTGGTGGCGACCGAGGCCCTCCTGGCCCGGTGGGCGGGGGTGCCGGCCCGCATCGGCTTCGGCTTCGATGGCGTGGAGCAGGTCAACGGGCTGGACACGGTCCGGCCCCGGGACGCGGCCCAGTGGCTGGAGGTCTACTTCCCCGGTCACGGCTGGATCCCCATCGTCACCACTCCACCCCGGGCCAAGGCCAGCCTGGACAACAACAAGAACGTCAAGTTCAACCCGCTCATCCAGCCCGGCACCGACGTGGCCGTGTCCATCTACGTACCGGTCAAGATCCAGAACCTGACCGCCCTGTACCAACAGGTGCGCGACGTGCTGCTGGGCCTGTCCCCCATCATCGGCGGGCTGGTGGCGCTGTATTTGGTCGAGCCCAGCCTGTTGCGTACCCTGCGCCGCCGGCGGCGGCGGCGCTGGGCGGCGGCCCGCTCCACCGAGACGGCCATCCTGGCCGAATACTGCGAGTTGCGGGACGCAGCCTGCGACCTCGGCCTGGGCGATCCCTACGCCACCCCCATCGAGTTCCTCGACCACCTGGCCGAGGACGATGAGCACCAGGAACTGGCCTGGCTGGTCACCCGCAGCCTGTACGGGGACATGGCGGGGACGGCCGGGCCGGAGGACCTGGAGGTGGCCCGGGCCTACTCCCGCTCGCTGCGCCGCCGGCTGGCCGGGGCCCAGCCCGTCCAGTCCAGGGTGCTGGCCTTCCTGTCCCGCAACTCCCTGCGCGATCCCTACAACCGGGAGTTGCCCTCCCATCCCCTGTCCCGGCGGCTGCACCGGGCCTCGGGCCGGGGTCGGCTTACGGGCGGGGGGCGGCCGGTCAAGACCACCAGGCGGCGGCTGCGCCTGCCCCTCCTCAGCGGGAGCCGATCATGAGACACCTCCTTCCCCTCTCCGCGCACGGCCGGGACGGCTCGGTCCGCACCGCCGCGCTGGTGGCCGCGGCCGGACTGGTCCTGACCGGCTGTGGCCTCAACGCCGGCCGGGGTTTCCAAGTCGGCGTGAAACAGGTCGGGGTCAACCTGGCCTTTGCCAACGGATCTCTGCTCACCACCCGGGTCGTGCACCTGCTGCCCGAGCCGGTGGCCGGCTACGGAGCCTTCCTCGCTCAGATCTCCAACCTGGACAACGTCCAGACCGTCAACGGCGCCCAGCCCCCGGGACTGTCCCCGCTGCGGCCGCACCCCACCTGTCCCACCGCCGGGCCCGGGGCCCGGCCGGACCAGCCGATCAAGGTACTGGTGACCGAGCCGCCGGCCCCGGGTCTGTACACCGAGCACAACACGGGCCGGTTCACCCTGGTCGAAGACGGACTCTCCCTGTCCGGTCAGTACCCGGCCCAGGGCGAATACACCATCCAGAACGAAAAGACGGACAGCTCCACCGACTCGACGCCGGTCCAGGGCGAGGCCGGGCCCAACGGCACGGTCACCGACTTCTACTACGACCTGGTGGAGGTCGGGGTGGACGGCAGCGAGACCACCACCACCTACCGGGACCACATCGTGCAGGGCAGCGCCGTCAACAAGGCCCAACTGGAGGCGGGGACCGGGCCGGGCACCACCGGTGAGCTCGACCTGGTCAAACAGGTGGTCCAGAACTCCCAGGGCACCAGCACCTTTCAACCCAGCTCCCCGGTGGAGATGGTCGCCTTCAACAAGGGGGTGGGCGACTCCTGGAACTCGGTCGGGGTGGACACCAATACCGGGACCATCATGACCGTGCAGGGCTCCATCAAGGCCATCGACAACGTCGACGTCTGCGGGCGGGTGGTGGAGGCCTACCGGGTGGTGTCCAACGAAAAGATCAGCAATACCCAGTCGGGGTTCACCTCGGCCACCAACACCTCGGATCCCAACGTCTATGAGATCGCCCCCCAGTTCGGGGGGATCATGGTGCGTCAGCACATCGACACCACCACCACCTACACCTCGAGCGGCAGCGCCACCGTGGTCGACCTCAACTACACCTCCACCCTCAACTCGGTGCATCCCGAGTGATCCGGCGCCGGGGCTGCGTCAGAAGCGCCCTTCGGGGCGCCGGCGTCCGGGGCGCCGGCCTCGGCCTGGTCCTGGCCCTGGCCGTGACAGCCTGTTCAGGTCCGGCCCGCCTGGCCGCCCCGGCCCGGGTCCCGGTCACCCTGGCCCCGGCCGGGATCACCGGCGGCCTCACCCTGTCCGAGTACAGCGGGGACCGCAAGGCCTTCGCCCAGGCGGGCCGGGACTCGCTGGTGGCCGACGGCCGGCTCTGGGAGATCCACCTCGGACACCTTCTGGTGGGCACGCTCGAGATCGCCACCGTCACCAACGACGTCACCCTGGCCAGCAGTGGGGACCGCAGCCAGATCCTCAACGGCGCCATGGTCGGCGCCGTCCCGGTCTCCATCCACGTGTCCGGCGTCGGCGTGGCGGTGGCCTCGGCGCCGGAGCGGACCCTGTACGTGTGGTTCGGCCGGGAGGTCTTCGAGGTCCTGCAGCTGGATGACCAGCGGGTCGACCCCGAGGCGGTGCTGACCGCCATCATCAACTACCAGCAGACCACCGGTCTGCTCCATCCCGAACCTCTGCCGAGCCTGACATGAGCGCCCGCCGACCCGGCCCGGAGGTGGAGAGGGAGCCGGGGAGCCTGGACGCCATCTTCGCCGGCCGGGTGGTGCGCAGAGAGTCCGGTGAGGACCGCCCGGCCGGGCCCAAGGCCAGGCGCACCCGCCAGCTGATATTGGCGGCGGCCCGGACCCAGTTCGACCGCCAGGGCTACCAGCGCACCAGCATGGTCGACGTGGCCCTGGCCGCCGGGGTCAGCCAGGGGACGGTGTACCAGTACTTCCGGGACCGCTCCGACCTGGTCGTTGCCATCATCCAGCAGGCCCTGCACCAGTTGCTGACCCGGACCGACACCACCTGGCGGCCCGCCGAGGGGATGGCCGGGCTGGAGCGGATCCTGACCAACTACGCGGTGGGCTTTGCCGAAGCCCCCGACGTAGTCAGGGTGTGGGAGGAGGTCAGCCACACCGACGAGGAGATGGCCGAACTGCGCCGGACCCTGAGCCATCTGTTCGAGGCGTCGGTGGAGAAAGCCATCCGGACCGGCCAGCGGGCCGGCCGCATCCGCCGGGGCCTGGACCCGGTGGAGACGTCCCGGGCCCTGTGCGCCATGACCGACCGCTACTGCTACGTCTCCTACGTCTTCGACCCCCCCGCCGGCGGGCCGCCCGACCCGGCCGAGACCGGCCGGCTCCTGGCCGAACTGTGGGCGACGGCTCTCAGCCTGTCGGACTAACGGCGCCAGTGGCGCGCCGCCTCCCGTTCCAGACGCGCCCACAGTCCCTCGGGAACGACGGCGCCGAAGGCGGTGGCGTTTTCACTCACCTCGGCGGGCGAACGGGCCCCGACCAGGACGGTGCCGACCGCCGGGTGGCGGGCGGGGAAGTTCACCGCCGCCGTGACCAGGTCCACCCCTTCGGCCCGGCAGGCCGCCTCCAGACGGCGGGCCGACTCGACCAGGGCCGGCGGGGCGGCGGCGTAGTCGAAGCTGGCCTGGTCCGTGGGCCGGGCCAACAGGCCGCTGTTGAAGACCCCGCCGACGGTTACCTCAACGCCGCGCTCCTGGCAGAGCGGAAGCAGTTCCTCCCCGGCCCGGCGGTCGAGCAGGGTCCACCGGCCCGCCACCAGTACGCAGTCGATGTCGGCCTCACGCACGAAGCGGCACAGCATGGGGGCCTGGTTCATGCCGGCCCCGATGGCGGAGACGACCTTTTCCTCCCGCAGCCGGCGCAGGGCCGGGAAGGCCCCGGTCAGGGCCTCCTCGGCATGGTCATCCGGGTCATGGACCAAGAGGGTGTCGACCCGGTCCAGCCCCATCCGTTCCAGGCTGGCCTCCAGGGACCGCATGACCCCGTCGTAGCTGAAGTCGAAGACCGGCCGCAGAGCCGGGGCGCCTACGAAGATGCTGGCCTCATCCCGGCCCTCCACCAGGAGGCGGCCCACCTTGGTGGACAGGCGGTACTGATCCCGGGGCCGGCCCCGGAGGGCGTCACCGAGCCGGCGCTCGGCCAGCCCGTGGCCGTAGAGGGGGGCGACGTCGAAGTCCCGGATGCCGGCGTCCCAGGCGGCATCCACCGTGGCCCGGGCGTCCTCCTCCCCGACCGGCTCGTACAGGTTGCCGAGGGGAGCCGCCCCCAGCCCCAGACGGGGGCTCATCCCCTCGGGACGGAGAACCCGGTGATGCCGCCGTCGATGGCCAGGGCCGTGCCGGTGGTGTAGCCGGCCCCGGGAGAGGCCAGATAGACGATGGCTTCGGCCACCTCGGCCGCCGTCCCCAGCCGCCCGATGGGCTGGCGGGCCACCAGGTCCCGCCGGGCCCGGTCCGGGTCATCGGCCGCTCCCAGCAGCCGGCCGACCCAGGGGGTGTCGACGGTGCCGGGGCAGACGCAGTTGACCCGGATGCCTTCACTGACGTGATCGGCGGCCATGGCCATGGTCAGGGCGAGCACGGCCCCCTTGCTGGCTCCGTAACAGGCCCGGCGGGGCAGCCCGGTGGTGGCCACCACCGAGGCGGTGTTGACGATGGCGCCGTGCCGGGACCGGCGCAGCAGGGGCAGGAAGGCCCGGGCCGTGCGCACGATGCCGACGACGTTGACGTCGTAGACCCGGTGCCACTCCTCATCGGGGTTGTCCTCCACCGTTCCCACCGAGCCGATGCCGGCGTTGCAAACCAGCAGGTCGACGCCGCCCAGGCTCTCGGCCACCCGGCTGGCGGCGGCCTCCATGGAGGCCGAGTCGGTCACATCCGCCTCCACCGGCACGACCCGGTCCGACCCCGGGGGCGGCTTCAGGTCGAGGGCCGCCACCTGGGCCCCCTCGGCCACCATGAGTTCCACCGTGGCCAGGCCGATGCCCGAGCCGGCCCCGGTTACGGCGGCCCGCAGGCCTTCCAATCTCATGACATCCCCTTCACGACAGGGCCTCCTGGGCGGCTTGCTGGATGCGGGCCACGGCTTCCTCGGCTGAGCAGTGGCCGGTCAGGGCGGCGTTGATGGCCCGCCACCCGGCCTCCTCGATGGAGGGGAAGGCGGGCAGGGCGGGGTAGGTGATCATGGCTTCCTCGATGGTGGTGCGGGTCAGGGCCAACCGGTGGGCGTCGACATCGTCGGCGGCCGGGAGGCTCTTCAACACCCGGGTGTGGGCGGGGACCGACCCGCCCTCGGCGTCCAGGCGGGCGGTGGGCTCCGAGGCCAACCTCTCCAGCAGGGCCAGAGCCCCGTCCAGGTCTCCGCACGTGGCCGGGATGGCCCAGGAGTGACAGCCCGAGTAGGACACCCACCGCTCCCGCCCGGCCGGATAGCGGGCCGGGGCCAGGAGCGACCCCAACGGGCTGGAGCGGATGGATCCGTAGGCGCCGGGCCAGGCCGCCGCCGCCCAGATCCTCCCCTCCAACAGCGCCTGATCGACCTGGTCGTAATGCCAGCCGGGCAGGTCCGAGGGGGCCCGGGCGGCCAGCCGGCAGAGCGTCTCCACCGCCTCCACGGCCAGATCGGAAGCCACCGCCGGCGCTCCTTCGGGGCTGAACAGCCGCCCGCCGTTACCCGCCACCAGTTCGAAGAAGGTGCCGAACAGGCCCGACTCCCGGCCGGGAAAGCCGAAGCCGCAGTCCTTATCGGCCAGCTCGGCCCAACTCGACGGCGGGGCATCCATACGATCGGTCCGCCACCACAGCACCCGGACGTCGATGTTGCGGGGAAGGCTCATGAGGCGGCCGCCGAAGCGGCACAGTTCCACCGCCGCCGGGGCCAGGGCCGCCACCGTCCCGGTGGAGACCAGTTCATCCAGGGGCCGAAGCCATCCGGCCTGGGACGGGGCGTACTTGGAGTGGGTCGAGATCACGTCCAACCGCTCACCCGCTCCCAGCCGGCCGGCCACCTCCCGGTTGAGGCTGGGGTGGTCGGCGTGCACGATGACCTCGACATCGCATCCGGCCAGGGCCTCGTAGAGCCCGTCGTACATGGGTCCGCCCACCAGGGCCAGGCGCAGGGTCATGACCCGGCCCAGATCCGCCCGGTGGGGAAGAGGTGGTCGGAGCGCGACGGGCCCAGCAACTCGGCGCTGTAACCCGGGACCGACGGCAGCTGATAACGACCCCCCGCCACCCGCACCGGGTCGACGAAGTGCTCATGCAGATGCTCGGAGTACTCCGTCATCCGTCCCTCCAGCGAACCGGACACGGCTATGTAATCGAAGGCGGACAGGTGCTGCACGTACTCGCACAATCCGACACCGCCGGCATGGGGGCACACCGGTACCCCGAACTTGTCGGCCAGCAACAGCACCGCCACCACCTCGTTGACCCCGGCCAACCGGCAGGCATCCAGCTGACATACCGAGATGGCACCGGCCGCCATCAGCTGTTTGAACATCACCCGGTTGTGAGCGTGCTCACCGGAGGCCACCCGGATGGGAGCCACGGCCCGGGCGATGGCGGCGTGGCCGAGGATGTCGTCCGGAGAGGTCGGCTCCTCCATCCAATAGGGATCGAAGCGGGCCAGGTCCAGGGTGCGGGCGATGGCCTCGGGGACGTCCCAGACCTGGTTGGCATCCATCATCAGGCGCACCTCGGGACCGATCACGGACCGGATCAGGCCGGCCCGCCTGGCGTCATCCTCGGCGGCCCGGCCCACCTTCATCTTGAGGGCCGTCCATCCCTCGGCCAGGGCCGTCTCGCACAGCCTCCTGACCCGGGTCTCGTCATATCCCATCCAGCCCACCGAGGTGACGTAGGCCGGGTAACCCTCGGCCTCCAGGTGCCGGATGCGCTCGGCCCGGCCCGGGGCCATGGCGGCCAGGCGGTCGGCGGCTTCGTCCTCGTCCAGAGCGTCGCGCAGGTACCTGAAGTCCACCAGCTCCAC
This sequence comes from Actinomycetota bacterium, assembly GCA_027315345.1. GTDB lineage: Bacteria > Actinomycetota > Acidimicrobiia > Acidimicrobiales > JAJPHE01 > DAHUYE01. The sequence goes on along the minus strand of DAHUYE010000059.1, from coordinate 7,610 downwards.
CAGCCGGCGCGGGCTCATCCCGGCCAGCAGAGCCCACAGCGGCACGCCCCGGGCCTTGGCGTAGAGGTCCCAGACGGCGTTGACCACCGCCGCCGTGGCCAGGTGGATCACACCCTTCTCCGGTCCGATCCAGCGCAATTGGCTGTCCCCGGTGATCCGCCGCCAGAAGCCACCCATGTCCCCGAAGAGTTCCTCGGCGTCCATACCGACCACGAAGCGCTCCAACACCCTGGCGGCGGCCACGCACAACTCCGTGCCCCGCCCGATGGTGAAGGTGAGCCCGTGGCCCTCCAGGGCGCGGCCCGGGCCGTCTCCGGAGCCGTCACCGGGGCCGGCGCCGTCGGTGCGCAGCACCACGTAGGCGGCCGAGTAGTCCGGATCCAGGTTCATGGCGTCGGACCCGGCCGAGCTCAAGGAAGTCGGAAACCGGACGTCGAAGACGTCCATGGCGGTGATCCGGGTCACGCCGGCACCTGCCCCGTCCCCCCGGCTCCGGCCACACGGCATCGTACGCTGCGCCCGTATAGGGATGTCCCATGGGTTTCCCAGGAACCTCTCAGACCGCTCGGAGCCTCAGCCTCGAAGATGGTGACCGGACCCGAGCGCGGGCAGGACAGCCCGGAGGGCAGATGCAGAACCCGATGACGAGCAGACCGTGACGTCGAAGTTGATCTGGTACATGGCCCGTTCCAGCGGGATTGTGACCTGGGCCCTCCTGGCCGCCAGCGTCATCTGGGGCCTGGCTCTGACCACCCGGGCCTTCGGGCGCCGGCCCCGGCCGGCGTGGATCCTCGACCTCCACCGGTTCCTGGGTGGGGCCGCCCTGGTCTTCCTCGGCATCCACATAACCTCGATCTCCCTGGACACCTACGTCCACTTCGGTCCGGTGAGCCTGTTGATCCCCCTCACCGGTTCATGGCATCCGGTCGCGGTGGCCTGGGGCATCGTGGCCATGTACCTGATGGTGGCGGTGGAGTTGACCAGCCTGCTGCGCACCCGGCTGTCGCCCCAGTTGTGGAGGGCGACCCACTACGCCGCCTTCCCCCTACTCGCCCTCGGAACGCTGCATGCCCTCACGGCCGGAACCGACCGGCACACCGTCGTTCTGCGCTACGGGATGCTCGGGGTGCTGACGGTGGCCATCGCCCTGGCGGCGGTACGCATCGCCAAATCGGAGAGCCACGACGTCATGGCGGCGCCGGTCCGCACCCCCGACCGGCGCCCGGCCCACCGCCGGGTCAACGCCTCCAGGCCGGTGAGCCGATGACCATCGCCACCGGGCGGACGGCCCCGGCCCGCAAGACCCGCCCCCTGCCCCCCTCCCGGCTCCTGGCCGGCGCCAGTCCCGACTCTTACATCGGTCTGGCCACCCACCGGAAGACCTACACCCTGCCCCCGCCTCCGTCCGCCCAGCCCAGGTACAGCCTCATAGACCTCATGGGCGCGGCCGGACTGCTGGGCCGAGGCGGCGCCGGCTTCCCCACCGCCAGGAAGCTCAAGGCGGTGGCCGACGGGCCCGGGCCCCGGGTGGTGGTGGCCAACGGCACCGAGGGTGAACCCCCCAGTGCCAAGGACCAGACGCTCATGACCCACAATCCCCATCTGGTCATCGACGGGGCCGTGCTGGCCGCCGCCGCCGTGGGGGCCAGCCAGGTCCTCATCGGGGTGGACCGGGCCCACCGCCGGGCCCTGGAGGCCATGCGGGCGGCGCTGGCCGAGCGCACCTCGACCGAAGGACTGGGCGTGGACCTGCGGCTGGCCGGCACGCCGTCGCGCTACGTGGCCGGGGAGGAGACCGGCCTGGTCCAGTGGATGAACGGCGGGCCGGCCATGCCGACCAGCGTTCCGCCCCGGCCCTTCGAGAAGGGGGTGGCCGGGCGGCCCACCCTGGTCCAGAACGTGGAGACCCTGGCCACCATGGCCCTGATCGCCCGGCACGGGCCGGAGTGGTTCCGCCAACTGGGCACCCCGGACGAGCCCGGGGGGCGACTCGTGACCGTCAGCGGCGCCGTGGGCCAGCCGGCGGTGGTCGAGGCGCCCATCGGTACACCCATAGGCGCCCTCATCGACGCCGTGGGCGGGCCGGCGGCGGAACTGTCGGCGGTCATGGTCGGCGGCTTCTACGGGACCTGGCTTCCGGTTGACGCCCTGGACACCCCCTACAGCCGGGCCGGCCTGCTCCCCCTCGGGGCCAGCCCCGGGGCCGGAGTGGTCCTGGCCCTGCCGGCCTCGGCGTGCGGCCTGGCCGAGACGGCCCGGGTGGTCTCCTGGTACGCCGGGGAGAGCGCCGGCCAGTGCGGTCCGTGCATCTTCGGGTTGGCCGACCTGTCCGAACTGTTCGCCCAGGTGGCGGCGGCCCGGGCCAACCGGGACGACCTGGAGACGGTCCGGCGCTGGGCCGGGGAGATCGAGGGCCGGGGAGCCTGCAAGCACCCGGACGGGGCGGCACGGCTGGTCCGCAGCGCCCTCACCGTATTTTCCGATGAGTTGACCCGGCACATGAGCACGGGCGAGTGCAGGGGCAACGGCCGGCCCGTCCTGCGCGTCCCGCCGCCCGGCAAGACATGGCGGTGAGGAACATGAGCGTCAACATCCTGCGGGTCGACCCCATCGCCTGCGTCGGACACGGCATCTGCGCCGAGTTGTTCCACGAATGGATCCGCCTGGATGACTGGGGCTATCCCATCGTCCGCCCCGAGGTCATCCCGGCTCACCTCCTGGACCAGGCCAAGTGGGCAGTGGCCAACTGCCCCGCGCTGGCCCTGCGCCTGGCCGATGTGCAGTAGCAGTAGCAGTAGCAGTAGCGGTCGCGGTGAGCACCGGAACTCCTGAATCCGAGGGTCGCTTCGCCGAGGTCAGATTCCGGGCCATGGGGACGGCCTGCCACCTCATCGTCACCGGTGGCCCGGAGGGGCTGCTCGACACCTTGCGGCAACGGGTCGATGAGCTCGACTGGCGGTGGAGCCGCTTCCGCCCCGACAGCGAGTTGAGCCGGCTGAACGCGTCGCCCGAGGAGTTCATGGAGGTGTCCCAGGACACCCTGACCCTGATCCGGCGCGGCATCCAGGGCTGGAAGCAGACCGGCGGCGTCTTCGACCCCACCCTGTTGGGACCGCTGATCCGGGCCGGCTACGACCGGGACTTCGATGCGGTGGCGGCCGGCCCGGCCCGGGGCCGGAGCGACCTTGGCGCCGGCTGTGGCGGGATCGTCATCCGGGAGGGCGCCGTCCGCCTTCCGGCCGGGACCGGCTTCGACTCCGGGGGCCTCGGCAAAGGCCTGGCCGCCGATCTGGTCGCTCTCCAGGCCCTGCGAGCCGGGGCGACGGGGGCCTGCATCAATCTGGGCGGGGACATCCGGGTCTCCGGAGCCGGACCGGCAGGGGGCGGCTGGACGGCGGCCGTCGATCATCCCCGGCTGAGCTCGCCCCTCACCCTGGTGGGACTGGCCGACGGGGGGATGGCCACCTCCACCACCCTGCTGCGCCGGTGGTCGCTGGACGGGGAGCAGATGCACCACCTCATCGACCCGGTCACGGGCGTGCCGTCAGCCGGGCCCGTGGAGTTCGCCACCGTGGTCGCCAGCGAGGCCTGGCTGGCCGAGGTGCTGACCAAGGCGGTCATGCTGAACCGGTCGCCCGAGCCTCTGACGGTCCTGCGGGGCACCGGGGCCGAGGGCCTGGTGGTCACCTCCGACGGAAGGGTGAGCGCCTCGGGAGGCTTCGGCGCCTTCATCGGGGATTCGGCCCTGCCCGAGCGGATCTGAGCGCCGTCGCCGCGGTTGGCAGAACCCGACGCCTGGGCTGCAGCAATGCTCTTCGCCCGACGGAAGACCGCTGGCCTTCTCTGAGGCTGGTTCAGCCCATCCGGCCCGGTCGGCTCAGCCGGCCGGGGGACGAGAAGCGCCCAACTGGCTGAGGCCGCCCCAACAGAAGGCGGTCAACATGGCCAAGGCGTCCTCCTCGCCCACTCCGGCCGGGTCGTCCCGCCAAACCAGCCCCAGGTTTTCCGCCGCCCCCTGGATCAGGGCAGCAACGTAACGGGGGAACGGCTCGGGCACGTCCGGCTCGGCGGCCCGGACGGCGTCGGCGATCACGGATCGCAGGGACTCCCGGAGCCCCTCGTAGGCGTCGTGTACTCCGGGGTCGGTGAGGTTGAAGCTGGCTTCTTTGTCGTTGACCATCCGCAGCCAGAAGGCCAGACCGGCCCGCAGGACCTCGGAGGGGTCAGCCGAAAGCCCGGGATCGGCCAGGGCCGAACGCAGGTCGGCGGCGTAGGAGTTGCCCTGCCGGTCGACCAGGGCTCGGAACAGGGCGTCCTTGGAGGCGAAGTGCTTGTACAGCAGGCCCTTGGCGATGCCGGCTTCCTTGGCCACGTCGTCCATGCGGGCGGATTCGAAGCCCAGGCGCCCGAAGACGTTGGAGGCCGCCGCCAGGATATGGCTACGCCGCTCCTCCCGACTCAGCCTCGCATTGGCCAACGGCCCGGAACACCTCCATGTGGTGGAGGTCACAGTATCAACGCTTGACCTGATGGTGACCGATGGGTCACTATGCGGTGACCGCTAAGTCACCTTCTCCTGGGGGAAAGCCAGATGACCAGCACGTTCGACCTCATGTCCGCCGACGTCCCGGGGGAGGAGTCCGAGCGACCCGGGGAGTTCGAGGCCCTGGTGGCCCGGCTGAGCCGGCAGTCGGTGACCAAGCACTTCGACGCCTACGCCGACGTGGCCTGGGACGACCCTGAACACCGGATCGATCCGGCCGACCCCCGCTGGGAACTCGACTCCGATGATCCGCTGGGCGCGACCGACTGGTATCGGAACCTCCCCCAGCCGGAGCGGGCCCGCCTCGGCCTGGAGACCGTGGCCTCGAAGATGAAGATCGGCCTCGAGTTCGAAAGCGTGCTCAAGCGGGGCCTGCTCGAGTTCGCCACCCGGCTGCCGAACGGGTCAGGCGAGTTCCGCTATGCCTACCACGAGGTGATCGAGGAGGCCCAGCACTCCCTGATGTTCCAGGAGTTCGTCAACCGCAGCGGCTTCGACGCCCGCGGACTCGGCCGGGCCGATCAGGCCGCCGCTCGCTTCATCGTCAGCCTGGGCCGGCGGTTCCCGCCCCTGTTCTTCGCCTTCGTCCTGGGTGGAGAGGATCCGATCGACTACGTACAGCGCCGGGAATTGCGCAGTGGACGGGACATCCACCCGCTCCTCGAGCGCATCATGCGCATCCACGTCACCGAGGAAGCCAGGCACCTCTCCTTCGCCCGGCACTATCTGAAGCGCACCGTCCCCACCCTGGGCTTCGTCCGCCGGGCCGAGTTGGCCATCGGGGCGCCTTTCATCCTGGCCACCATGGCCCAGATGATGCTGCGGCCCTCTCGCCAGCTGGTCCGGCGCTATTCGATTCCGAAGGAGGTCATCCAGCAGGCCTTCACCGATAACCCCCAGCACCACGCCGAGTCGCTGGCCTCCATGGCCAAGATCCGCCGCCTGTGGACCGAGCTCGGCCTGGCCGGCCCGGCTTACCGCCGGCTCTGGCGGGCGCTGGGCCTGTGGGCGGAGACGCCCGCCTCGACCTCGGCCGAGCCGAGCACCGCCTCCTGATGACCGGCACCTGGGAGCCGGGGGCACCGTCCCTGCGGGCCATGGGACCGGGGGCCATCGGTGGTGCGGTGGTACCCCTGGCCGTCTATTACCTGGTGCGGCCTCATGTGAATGGGGACGCCCCGGCTCTGATGATCGCCGGGGCGCCGGCGGCGGCCTGGGTGGCCTTCGAGTGGCTGCGGCGGCGGCGCATCGACCCGATCGGCTGCATCGTGCTGTTCGGGTTCGTGGCCGGGATCATCGCATCTCTCCTGTTGGGGGGCAGCGCCTTCGTGCTCAAGGTCAGGGATTCCGCCTTCACGGCCATGTTCGGGCTGATCTGCCTGAGTTCCCTGTGGGCCCGGCGTCCGCTGATGTTCTTCATCGGGCGGGCCCTGTCCGCCGGTGATGACCCGGCCAAGACGGCTGCCTATGACGAACTGTGGGAGATGCCGACCGCTCCCCGCACCTTCCGCCTCATTACGGCGGCGTGGGGCGCCGGCCTGATAGCCGAGGCCGGCGCCCGGGTGCTGCTGGCCGTGTCGCTACCGACCGGACCCTTCCTGGCGAGGATGTCCCGCCTTCTGTTGAAGTTCGGCGGTGGCCACTGCGTTGATCAGGCAGCAGCCTGATCGTAGTTGGTCGGTGTGACGGTCTCGCCGGCGGAGTGGCGGCGCAGAGCAGCGACGAGGGTGGGCATCTCCTTGCAGCCACGGACACGGCGGAAGTTGCGTTCGGCTTCGAGCATTCCGGCGGCCACCCAACGCTTCTTCATCGACCCGTCCTTCCAGCTCTTGACGTTGCCCATAGTGGTGCGGGCCACCGAGATCATCGACTCGATGCAGTTGGTGTTGGTCAGGGTGGCAGCCAGGCGACCGCTGACACCGAGCCGGCGGACGGTGAACATCTCCTCGAGCCCTTCGAGCAGGCTGGCCGCGGCGTCGGGATGATCGGCCTTGAGCTCGCCGGCGACCCGCTTGGCCGCCTCGAGACCCTTGGCCGGGTTCGGATCGGCGAAGGCTCGGGCCAGGCGCCAGTCGATCTTCGATCCCAGCTCTTTGGGCAAATGCCCCTTGACGTTCCGGCGCTTGTGCAAAGTGCACCGTTGGATCTGGGCCCGCTCACCGAAGACCTTCTTGACCCCAGCGGCGAGCGCCTTGGCCCCGTCCAGCACGGCCAGGAGACCGCCATCGCCGGACAGGCCGCGGGCGACCAGATCGGCCAAGAGCGCGGTCACCACGGTCTTGTTCTCGGTGTCGCCCAGCCACAGCCCGACCGGCACCTTGGTCCCATCGGTCAGTATTGCCAAGGCCACCACGACGCACTGGCCGGCCACATCGAGCCCGTCGATCATGATCACGGCCACGTCCAGGCCGGATAGATCCCGGGCCATCAACTCGGCCAGGGCGGCCTCGGTGGCCCGCTTGAACCGGCGGCTGACCGAGGACCGCCCGGTCGCCTTCGCCTTGGTCTCCACCTCAGCGCCCAGCGGTTCGGCCACGTCCACATGCCGGCGGGTGGCCACCCCGGCCAGCATCCGCTCCACGGTGAGGCGGTCGAGCAGATCCCGAGACGAGAACGCCTCCCAGGCGTCCAGCTCGATCTCCTTGCCCTCGACGGTCCGGCCTCGGGGCCGGGCCACGGTCAGCTCCCGGCCGCCCAGCACGACCGGGCCATCAGTGCTTCCATGCCAGTTCGCCTGGCGTCCAGGGATCTTGGCGTGCTTGGGCCCTACCCGGGCGGTCATCTCGGCGTCGAGCATCTGGGCCATCACCATCAGACCGACATCGGCACAAAAGCCGAGCAGTCCTTCCTTCACCGCGCCGGCCAGATCGGCCAGCGCCACGGTCGCTTCCAGCGGCAGACCGGCCAGATTGGCCGTCTCCACCTCGGCGACGCTCACGACAGGTACCTTCTTCTTCACGGTGGTCCTCCTCCTGTTGGGTTGTCTTGGTAGGACGCCCGACACCCTGCCAAAAGCAAGGTCTCAGGCGGGGGACCACCGCCTCACTTCAACAACCCGGGGGACAAC
>DAHUYE010000053.1 GCA_027315345.1 Actinomycetota bacterium | reverse complement strand
GTACTCGAACGCCACCGGCTGGTCACCGATGCGGCCCGGCCGGAGGCGGTGGAGCGCCGCCGGCGGCTCAACAAGCGCACGGCCCGGGAGAACGTGGAGGACCTCTGCGACCCCGACAGCTTCGTGGAGTACAGCCCGCTCACGGTGGCGGCCCGTCGGAAGCGCAACAGTCTGGAAGAGCTGATCGCCCAGACCCCGGCCGACGGGCTGATCATGGGCCTGGCCACCATCAACGCAGATCTATTCGGCCCGGAACGGAGCCGGGCGGCGGTGATGGCTTATGACTACACCGTCCTGGCCGGGACCCAGGGAGCCCACAACCACGTCAAGTTGGACCGCATGGCCGAGTTGGCGCAGCGCTGGAAGCTGCCCACGGTGTTCTTCACCGAGGGCGGAGGCGGCCGGCCCGGAGACACCGAGGGCGGTAACGGCTTCGTGCGCGGTTTTGAACTGTGGGCCCAGCTGAGCGGACTGGTGCCACTGGTGGGAGTGACATCGGGACGATGCTTTGCCGGGAATGCCGCCATCCTCGGGTGCTGTGACGTGATCATCGCCACTGAGGACTCGGCCCTGGGCATGGGCGGGCCGGCCATGATCGAAGGCGGCGGCCTGGGCATCTTCCATCCCGAGGAGATCGGCCCCATCGACGTCATGCAGGCCAACGGAGTCATCGACGTGCTGGTGGCCGATGAGGCCGAGGCGGTGGCAGCCGCTCGGCGCTATCTGAGCTACTTCCAGGGACCGGTAGAGGAGTGGTCCTGCGCCGACCAGCGACGCCTGCGCGGCGTCATCCCCGAGAACCGGGTGAGGACCTACGACATCCGCCAGGTCATCGAGCTGCTGGCCGACACCGGTTCGGTGCTGGAGTTGCGGCCCCAATTCGGCCGGGCCATGGTGACAGCACTGGTCCGCATCGAGGGCCGGCCGGTCGGTCTCATCGCCAACAACCCTCTGCATCTGGGCGGGGCCATCGACTCCGACGCCTCGGACAAGGCCGCCCGTTTCCTGCAGATCTGTGAGGCGTTCGGGCTGCCGGTCCTGTCGCTGTCGGACACCCCGGGCAACATGGTCGGCCCGGAGGCGGAGAAGACCGGGCTCATCCGGCACTGCTCCCGCCTCTTCGTCATCGGCGCCAACCTGACCGTGCCCATCCTGTCGGTCATCCTGCGCAAGAGCTACGGCCTGGGCGCCATCGCCATGACCGGGGGCAGCTACCAGGCCTCCATGCTGGCCGTGTCCTGGCCCACCGGGGAGTTCGGCGGCATGGGGCTGGAGGGAGCGGTCAAGCTCGGCTACCGGGCCGAACTGGCCGCCATCGATGACCCCGCCGAGCGCCGGGCCGCCTTCGATCGCATGGTGGCCGCCGCCTACGCCTCCGGAAAGGCGGTGGCCCGGGCCACCGGTCCCGCCCTGGACGACGTCATCGACCCGGCCGACACCCGGCGCTGGATCGGCGCCGCCCTGCGGTCCCTGCCTCCTCCCGCGGCCCCGGCGGGCAAGCGGATCCCCTGGATCGACGCCTGGTGACCCAGTGGCTCGTCCTCGTCTACCGGATCCCGTCCGAGCCGACCCGGCTGCGGGCGGCGGCCTGGCGGCGGCTCAAGGGTCTCGGGGCCGTCTACCTGCAGAACTCGGTGGCGGCCCTGCCGGCCACGCCCCAGACGGAGCGGGCCCTGCGCAAGCTGCGCCACGACATCGTGGAGATGTCCGGCACCGCCCTGTTGCTGAGCGCCAGCGCCCTGGTGGGTGAGACCGACCTCATGGCCACCTACCAGGCGGCCAGGGATGACGAGTACGAGGAGATCATCGACCGGTGCCAGGACTTCCTGGCCCAGGTGGCCAAGGAGCATGTGGCCGAACACTTCACCTTTGCCGAGTTGGAGGAGAACGAGGTCGATCTGGTCAAGCTGCAGCGCTGGTTCGAAAAGGTGAGCGAGCGCGACGTGTTCGGCGCTCCCAACCGGGCCGCCACTGAATCAGTCCTGGCCGAATGCGCCCGGGTGCTGGAGGACTACGCCGGGCGGGTCTACCAGGAGGAGTCCGAGGGCCACTGAGCCGGCCCGGCCCCTCCGGCTCCGGCGCCGGGGCGTCATCGGACGCCGGACATCCCGCTCAGGCGGTGCGGACCGCCCTCCACAGGCTGTAGGGCAGCAGCACGGCCACGGCGGCCGGGACCAGCCACCAGGCCGGGAAACTCGAACCGCTGATGGCCCAGGTGATGGCCAGGGCCGCCACCACCCCGAGGGCCACCCGCCAGTCGTCCCCGACGATGAAGTCGTACCAGAAGTCGTAGAAGGCCTTGAGCTTCGAGAGCACGGTCAGGCCTCCGCCGAGTAGGCCAGCTTGGCGCCGGGCCGGGGCCGGAGGGCCACCGACAGCAACACGCCGAAGAGGGCATAGAGCGGGACCAGGGCCAGGAGGGCGGCGTCCGATCCGGGCCAGTGGGCCCCGGCTCCCTCCGCGCCCCAGAAGGTGCCGAAGCTGGTGAGCATGACCCCGACCACGAACTTCATACTGTTCTCCGGGACCCGGGCCAGGGGTGCCCGCACTGCCACCCCGCCGGCGGCCACGACCACCACCGCCGAGACGGCGGCGATGGCGGCCAGGGGGATGTTCTTCTGATTGCTGCCGAAGGTGAGGGCGATGAAGGCCACCTCCAGGCCCTCGAGGACAACGCCCTTGAAGGAGAGGGTGAAGCTGTACCAGTCGCTCACGGCCCCAACCCGGCGCCGCTCGGCCTTCTGGGCCGCCGACAACTCGGTGGCGAAGATCTTCTCCTCGTCATGCAGGGCCTTGTGACCGCTGGCCCGCAGGATGGCCTTGCGCAGCCACTGCAGCCCGAAGACCAGGAGCAGGCCCCCCACCACCAGGCGCAGGGTCTGCAGCGGAATGGCGGTCAGGGCCGGGCCCAAAGCGGCCACTATGACGGCCAGGAGCACCAGTCCGGCCGCCACCCCGGTCAGGGCCGAACGCCAGTCCCGGGCCGTCCCCGCCGCCAGCACGATGGTGGTCGCTTCCACCGCCTCGACCGCGCAGGCCAGGAACACGGCAATGAACAGCGCCGCAGAACTCATGGGTCTCCCGTCCGGCCCGCCCGGGGCCACCGGTCGGAGCCGGAGAGAGACCGGCCCGACTTGTACACAGCAATCATAACCGTCGTTAGTTCCACAGGACCGTGAACATCCGGTGAATACCGCCGAACGAGTCGCTCCCGGCCCCAACTGCGGCCGCTCAGAGGAAGGCGCCGGCCTCCGACAGCCTCCGGCGCAGCACCCCCACGTCCACGGCCCGGACATCCCCGTCCCCGGCCGCGGCCAGGGCGCCCGCCTCCCCGGCCGCCTCCCCGGTGGCCATGGCGGCAGGTATCTCCTTGGTGGCCTGGTGGACATAGCGGGTGGTGGAGATGCATCGGCCGGCCACCAGCAGGTTGGTGGCGGCCGGGGTGGTAAGGCAGCGGTAGGGGATGTCGAAGACGACGTCCCGGCGGGTCCAGTGCCCGGTCCGGGCGACGGCGTCCTCGAAGGGCCGATCGGCGTCCTCCTTGGCCAGGACGTAGTCACCGACCAGGCGGCGGCTCTCGGTGATGCCCAGCACGGCGGCGTAGTCGTCCAGCCAGGCCTCGCCCCAGCCCGGGGTCGACTTCCTCATGGCCGCGAAGGCCTGGCGGGCCCCGGCTCGGCACTCCAGCAGGGCCGCGGTCATGTCGGCCGGATCGAGAGGGTCCACCCGGCGCCCGAGCGGTCCCCAGGGGATGAGCAGACGGTCGCGGTCCAAGGTCTCGAAGGCGAAGGGACCCGAGCCTCCCGGCGCCCCGCCCACCCTGAACCAGAGGTGGGGAGGGATGTCGATCGACTCGTGTTCGGCCCCGGCGGCCACGGCTACATCGGCGTCCCCGCTGGTGTCGATCACCACTTTCGGACAGAGCACCTCCCGGCCCCGCTTGGACTCGATGTAGACGGCCTCGATGCGCCCATCCCGGGTGGCCACCCCGGCCATCCAGGTGGCCATCTGCAGCCTGGCCCCGGTCCCGGCCAGGCGTTCCAGCCCCACGTCGATGAAGGCCTCGGGGTCGAAGGCCACCGAGTAGCGCACCGATTCGGGTGATCCCCAGATGAGCCCGAGCCGGCGCCAGAACCCCACCAGGACCGGATCCTCCGAGTTCCACTGCTCCGCCGGGGGATGGACGGCCCGTCCCGCGGCCACCAGGTCCTCGATGAAGGACTGGCACAGGCCACCGACCACCTGATGGCCGGCGCCGTCGTCCAGGGTCAGGAGCAGGTTGATGAGTCCGACGGTGGCCAGACCCCCCACCCGGACCGAGGCTTCGATGAGGAGGGTGTCGGCCCCGGCCCGGGCCGCCGCCACCGCCGCCGCCAGACCGGCCGCCCCCGCTCCCACCACCAGCACGTCGGGCCGGCCCACCACCGCCAGGCCCCGGGCCGGCTCCGTCCAGGTCTCGGACGGCGCGGATCGGCGCGCCGATCCGGAGCCTGACGATCCGGTACGGTGCAAGGCTGGTTCGGCCCCACCAGGCGGAGGGGATGAGCCGCTCAGGGGACCAGGACTCCGTGCATGGGCGCTTCTCCCCCGCCCTCACCGGAGAGATCACCGAGCAGGGACTCGAGGCCGTCCAGGCCCACCACCCGGCGCGGGATGTCCTCCCACGGATACTGGGCGGAGGCGAGCAGATCCAGGGCGGACCGGTAGGCGGCCGTGTCGACCCCCAGGGTGCCCTGGATGCGCAGCTCCTTGTACACCACATGATCGGGGTTGAACCCGGGCGTGTCGGCCCGGCCTCTGGTCCCGGCCACCACCAGCGTTCCCCCCGTCCGGGCCAGGGCGACGGCCTGGGCGAAGGCCGCCGGCGCCTTGGCCGTGACGTCCACCACCACGTCGGCACCTCCTCCCGTGACCGAGCGCAGGGCCCGGACCGGATCCTCGACGGCCACGTCCACGATCAGGTCGGCCCCGAAGCGGGCGGCGGTGGCCAGTCGTTCGGTGTCGCGGGGCCCGGAGCCCGTGACCATGACGAAGGCGGCCCCGGCCTGTTTGGCCGCCACCGCCGCCGCCAGGCCCCGGATGCCACACCCCAGCACGGCCACCACGTCCCCGGCCGAAGTGCCGGGCACGGTCACCCCCCAGCGGATGCCGGCGCCGAGCGGGTTGAACAGGGTGGCGATGACCGGGTCCATGCCGGCCGGGACGGGCAGGACCAGGCTGTCGGGGGAGAGGTACTGGTGGGTGGCGTAGCCGCCCCAGAGCCCGGGGGCCTTGTCCACCGGGATGAACCCGTACATGTCCCCCAGGCCGTGAGCCGCACAGCGCCGGTACTCACCGGTCCGGCAGGGGTCACAGGTCCGGCAGGACTGGAATACCTCCACCGCCACCCGGTCCCCCACGTCCACCCCCCAGCGTTGTGATGCCACCGGCCCGATGGCTTCGATGATCCCGACCGTCTCGTGGCCGGGGACGAAGGGCCGGCCCAGGGGCAGAACCCCGGTGTACTGCTCGTGGTCGGTGCCGCACAGCCCGCACGCCTCCACCCGGACCAGGCCGTCGTCCTCTCCGATGTCGGGCAGAGGAAAACGCCGGGTGCTCAGGCGGCGGGGCTCGTCCAGGACCAGGGCCGAGGCAGCCGGCCGGGCGTCCCCGCCCACGTCAGTCGAAACAGCCGGTGGCGCTCCAGGCCGCCATGGCCCGGGAACTCACCACCCGCAGCGACTCGAACTCGTCCAGCAGCTTCTTGAGCTGACGCAGCATGTTGGCCGCCACCGGAGAGGCGTCACTGGCCGCCTTGAACTCGGCCTCGGTCATGTACGGCTCCAGCTGGCGGGCGTAGGCCACCGGCAGGATCTCCGACTTCTGCCCGATGAGGACCTGGGCGCCCAGTTCGGCCACCCGCTGCACCCTGGCCACGGCCTCGTCGTC
>DAHUYE010000022.1 GCA_027315345.1 Actinomycetota bacterium | reverse complement strand
GCTCGTCCCGGGACAGGCGGGCGGGGACGTGCTCGTCTCCGACCAGGCGAGAGACGTAGTCCAGGCCGGACCCGTCATTCATGCCCGGGAAGAACAGCTTGGTGAGGTGGTTGGTGAGGATGGCCTGGGCGTCGCGGGCGTAGGCGGCGTCGATCTGGGAGACCGACTGCCAGGCGGTGACCAGCTGCACGCCGATGCCGGCCAGGGTCGAGGCCCAGGAGGGAAGCTGATCGGGGCGCAGGGTGGCAGCCTCGTCGATGACCAGCAGCAGAGGCGGATCGAGGGGTCGGCCGGTGCGCAGGTAGCGGGCATAGGCGCCGGCCACGACGTAGTTGAGCACCCCACCCAGCACGGGACGTAGCCGGTTCTGATCGGACTGGGGGACACGGACATACAGCGTCGCGCTCTCATCGACCAGATCGGCCGGGTCGAAGGGCTTGTCCTTGGCCGAGGCGGCCACGATGGGATCCGCCCAGGGCCAGACCAGGGTGCGGGCGGTGGCATAGACCGAGGAGATGGTGCGGTGGTCATTGCGCCAGAGGCCCTCCAGCACATCGGCGGCGAAGACCCCCGCCGCCCGCCGGAGCGGATCGGCGTCTTCCCGCAGCGCCCGGTACAGCGGCGCCACCTTGCCCGGGCTGGCCTCGCTGGGCATGTCCAGTGAGACCACCCAACCCACCACCTCGGAGAACGGCTGGTCGGCATTGGCCGCCACGAGCAGCAGCGCGGCCATGAGGCTTTCGGCCATCTGCATCCAGAACTCCGAACCCTCCACCCGCCCGGTCCGGGGAGCCGCTTCGACCAGGCAGGCGGCGGCTTTGATCGCCCCCGCGGTGGTCTTGGCCGCGGCCAGGGGGCTCCAGCAGGCATCAACCCGACCGGTCACCCCGGCCGGATCGAAGACATGAGTGGGGCCGCGGCGGGCCCGGGCGAAATGGGTATCGACCAGGAGGTCGGTCTTGACCGAGACCAGGACCGCCGGTCCCTCCCAGTCCAGGATCGCTCCGGTGAGAGTCGTGGTCTTGCCCGACCGGGTGGGCCCGACCAGGGCCACCGCCCCGCGCGCCGAGACCCGGGACGAGGGCGAGGCCTCGGTGGCCACCAGCCAACGCCCGAAGCGTCCCAGCACCAACCGGTCTGCCTCGGGTCGGCGGATGAGCAAAGCCCGCAGGTCCTTGGCGGCGGCCAGGCGGGCCAGCTCCCCTCCGCCCCAGGCCATGGCGCCGAGTCCTACGACGACGCCGATCACCACGGCGATGAGGACATCGATCGGGTCGAGACCGTTCGCCTTCTGGTTCATGGTCCTACCTCCAGGACAGGGGCCTCCCGGGCCGGACCCGGTCGGGCGGGGATGGGGGCCTGCGGACCCAGGTGGTCGATGGCGGCGGTCTTGGCCGAGGAACGACCGAGGGCCCGGGCGAAGGCAACGACGGGATCGAGCTCAGGGGCCAAACCGTGCCCGTCGTCTCGGTGCGCGGACACCAGGTAGACGGCGTTGGCGTGCCGCCCCCGGGTCAGGGCGGTGTAGCCCGACTCGGTGGAGAAGCTGTCATCACCGAGCACGAAGACCCGATCGACGCTTCGGCCCTGGGCCTTGTGGATCGTGGTGGCGTACCCATGGCTGAGATGGCCTGCCTCGATGTAGTCGAGCGGGATCTCGACCACCCGGGCCCCGCCCACACGGACGCTCAGTCCGGCCTGGCCCCCGCCGATGACCGCGCCCGTGTCGGAATTGAGCAGACCCAGGCGGTAGTCGTTGTGGTGGGCCATGACCTCGTCGCCCACGGCGAAGGACAACTCCCCCACAGTCAGTACCTCCGGACCGAGGGCACCCTCGGCCAGGAGCAGGTCCCGGGCCGCCTGGTTGAGGTCGGCCACCACCGAGCGGCGCGAGGCCAGCATCAGCGCCTCGTCACCGGCCCTCCGCGATGAGTACCAGTCCGCCACCATGGCCTCCCGGAGTTGCACGGCGTTGTCGGTGGTGACCACCCGGCCGTGGCGCTCCAGGGCCTCGACGGCCAGGGCGGCCCGCCCGGCCCGCAGGTCGGCCAGCGCGGCGCGCTCTTGGGGATCGCGCTGGCGGTGGTTCTCGGTGAGGGTGACATAACCCAGGCGATCGGCCAGGGCGGCGAAGAGCCCACTGGCGTCGACCTCGGGAAGTTGCTTGGGGTCCCCGCAGAGAACGACCTTGGCCCCGGCTTGGGTGGCCTCGCCCACCAGGGCGGCCAGCCGGCGGGCGCCCAGCATCCCGGCCTCGTCGATGACCAAGACGCTGGCCTCGTCCAGGCGGGCCCGGCCCGAGGCCAGACCGGCCAGGAGACGGTCGGCGGTAACCGAGGCGATGCCGGCCTCGGCGGCCAGTTCGGCGGCGGCCCGGGCCGCCAGGGCGGTGCCGGTGACCCGGTAGCCCGAAGCCTCCCAGGCGGCCCGGGCGGCGTCGAGGCTGAATGTCTTGCCGGTGCCTGCCGGACCGATCAGGATCTGGACCCCATGGCCGGATGTGCACAATGCCTCGACCGCTCCGGCCTGGTCGGTCCCCATGGACGGCCGGGCGTGGAAGGCCCGGGCCAGGGACTCCGCGCTGGCCAGCCCGGCGCCCCGGGAGCGCCCGGCCTCGGCCCGAGCGACGGCGGAGCGCTCCAGCTCGAGAATCTCCGGGGTGGTCCACCGGCCGGGGGACAGCTCGATGGCCAGCTCGGCTCTGAGGAAGGCGTCGGTACGCTCCTCGATGTCGCCCAGGCTGGCCCCCTGGGTGGCCGCCTGGGCCACGGCGCGCACCACGTCGCGCCGGGTGAAGGTGGCGTCGGACTCGGTCAGGCGCCCGGGGATGTCTTCGTCCTCGATGACCAGTCCCGGGGTGCGCACGAAGCGGGTGAGGTCGGCCGGGCTCCAGCCGAAGGGCCGGGCCGCCTCCACCCAGGGCCGGCGGAGCTCGGCCTCGGTGACGTGCTCGGTCTTGGGCGCCCGGGTGGATAGGGCCGCGGCCGAGGCCGCCTTGGCGCTGGTGGCGCCGTGGGCCTCCATGGCGGCGAGGATCTGGCCCCGCCGGGTGGAGAAGGCGACCCGCAGCTCTTTGGGGACTCCGGCCACATCGGCGTAGCCCCGCTCCATCTCCTCGAAGAGCAGCCCGAGACTCTGGGCCAGCTCATGGCGCAGCACGGCCTGGTAGACGAACCCGGCGGTACGGCCATGGGTGTAGAGGTCCCGGGTGTCCAGCGCCGTCCAGCGCCCATCGGAGCCCTGGGCCATGTTGGACACCAGCACGTGGGAGTGAAGGGTGGGATCCCCGGCCCGGGAAGTCCGGTGGCGGAAGGCAGCGGCCACGAAGCCGTTGGCCGAGATGACATCGACTCCCCCATGGCCCCGGCGGACGTGACAGGCCTGGGCCCCCAGGTAACCCAGGGCCGAGTCCACCGCCGCCTCATGGGCGGCCACCACGGCGGCAGCCGTCGCCTCGTCGCCCAGGCCCCAGACCACCGACACCGATTTGGGGGATTATGCCGAGTAGGCGATTATGCCGAGTAGGCGAGAACAGCGGCTGTGCTGAAGGCAAATCTATTTGAGGCGGTTCGGCATAATCACAGCGTCTCCAGGAAGGCCATGAGCGCGTCGGAGGGTCGATAGCGCCCGGGA
>DAHUYE010000010.1 GCA_027315345.1 Actinomycetota bacterium | reverse complement strand
GGAGATCATTCACGTTCACCACATCGGCCACAGCCACCACCCCCTGCGTGAGGACAGCCTCGGACTCAGGTCCGGCGCGCAAAAGGTAGATCACTCACCGACTGGTTGCCCTGGGCGGTCCGAGGCTGGCCTCACTGGGAGAACTGTCGCCTTCTCAAGTGGGCCAAACCGTCCCGCGTTTAGCCCGCGTCCGCCGCAATCCGGGTCTGTTCGCCGTCGGTCGCGCATATGCCGTGACCACTCACTCACCGGAGGTCCTGGTCAGGAGATCGGCGCGTTTCGCCCGGCCGGCTGGGAGCGCCGAACCATCCCGCGTTCATCCCGTGCTGGGCTGGAGGGACAGCTGGACGGGCGCCTGTGCTCATTGGCGCCGGTACCTGCTCGCCAGGTACTCGTCCACCCAGGCACGGGTGCAGCGCCACTGCCCGTCGGGGCCCTTCTGGGCCCGCAGCCGACCCCGCTCGATCGCGGCGCGCAGGGAAAAAACGCTCTGGGCCGGCGTGGCCAGGGCCACGAGGGGAACGAGTCGATGGGGACCGGCGACAGCGGGCAGGACGAAGCGGTAGAGGTTGTCGGTGACCGCCCGGGCCAACAGTTCACCCAGCCGACCGGGATCCCCGTTGTCGGCGGCCCGAAGGGCCCTGAGGTATCGGGTTCGGTCCCGGGTGTAGATGACCGCCGGCGGGTAGCCGAGGCGCACCAGGACAAGGTTCAACAGGAGCCGCCCCGTGCGGCCGTTGCCATCGAGGAAAGGATGGATCCGCTCGAAGCCGGCGTGGGCGGCAGCCAGAGCCTCGATCGGGTTGTCTGCTGATCTGATCACCGACACATCCCCCAGCCAGTCCGTGATGTGGGCGAGGACCTCAACCCAGGAGGGGGGGACCATCCCGGACGGGAAGGGCTCGATGTCGTGTTCGCGGAAGCTGCCGGGCACCTCCGCCTCGGTGGCATTGGGATGGGGAGCCACTTCCCACACCGGCCCGAGGGCCAGTTGGTGGGCTCGGCGGACTTCGGTCAGGTTGAGGAGGTCGCCCGTGGTCCAGTCCCCCGGGTCGAGGGCCTGGCTATAGACCCACTGTGCGGCGGCGGCGTAGCCCCGGACCTCCATGTACTCGCGGAGCTCCTTGTTGCCCACCGCCCGTCCTTCGGCCAGGAGGGCCTCGACCTGGGATAGGACCAAGGTGTTGCCCTCCAAGGCAGTGGAGTGATGGGCCTCTTGGTGCCAGATGGCCGTCCAGATACCCTCGGCCTCGGTGGGCGATGGAAGGCCACCCATGCTCTCACGCAGCTCGGAGATCGCCTCCTTCAGGCGCTGGTAGACGAGCTGGCGGGGTAGCCGGCCCCGCTTGGAAATGTTGTCTTTCACCTGATTTAAGCCTAACACAACAAACTGAGTTTTGTTGTGTTAGAGTTTTTCTCGGCTGACCACGACATCTTGGCGACACGGTCACGGCCAGTGCTGGGCAGCGTTTGAGTCTGGCTCTGAGGCGCTCGACATCAGCTCGGCCGCCAGCCGGCCGGCTGCGCCCCGGTCCGCGCTGGTGCTGGCCTGGGCGTAGATGCCCAGCGTGAGCTTCGGATCGGAGTGGCTGAGGCGGGTCTGGGTCGTCTTGACGTCGACACCGGATCTCACCAGCACGGTGGCGTTGGCGCGGCGCAGGTCGTGGTAGCCGAGGTCCGCCAACCCGATCTTCCGGCAGGTCGGAGGCGACGGCGTAGTTGAGGATCGCGGTCAGGACGCCGTGCTCCCGGCGGATGGGACGGGGCGCCTGGCCATCCCAGGAGGCGACCAGCACCTGCACGTCGAGGGGGACGATCGAACCCAGAGCGCGGTCGCCCAGCCAGGAGGCGGCCCCCTCCCCGCTCAGATGCGCCCTGGGCGCGGCCGGGACGGTAACCACGACCTGCGACATTCGCCCGAGCCCGTGAACCCGGTCTGCCACCGGGAAGCCACCCCGCCTCACCTCCGGGACCCTCCGGCACGTTCCGACCCGGACCGAGCGGAGCTGGCCCGACCCCATCAGCTCATGGACCTTGGTCCGCCCGATCGCCAGGGCACCGGCGGCCTCCTCGGGGGTGAGCAACAACCTGGTTACGCGCTCGTCCATGGCGGCCTGAGGCGGGCCGGAAGTGACCTCGGAGGCCGGCGGCCAGCCCTCGCCACCGCTCACCTGTACCGACCCCGACCACCGCGGGGTGACCCTCAGTGAGACAACCTGGGCCCACATCACCTCCGGGCATCCTGAGCTGGACCGGATGCTCGATCAGATCAGGGAGGCGGTGGAACACCCCTCCCAAGTACTTCCCGGGCGGACAGTCGGTGAGAGCTTGGGGATCCCGGCGGATCCCGCTCGGGGCAGGGTCCAGCCGATACTTGCCGGGAGACAGGATTATCGATATATAACCTAGTATATGTTCAAAACGTAATCATGCCTATCCTTTGGTATACTCTGAGACGTGGACCCTGTCACCAATCCCTACTCGCCGGGTGCTGGCCTCCGTCCGCCAGAGTTGGCGGGCCGGGACGAAGACATCGGGGCCTTCGAGGCGGTTGTGGCTCGTGCGGCCACTGGACGGGCCAGCCAGAGCATTGTCCTGACGGGTCTGCGGGGCGTCGGCAAGACCGTGCTTCTGAATGACCTGGCTGAGCGGGCACGCCGCCCGGGGTGGATCGTCGCCCAGGTCGAAGCCCGCGCTGAGGCCGACCGAACCGCCGCGAGCTTCCGCGCCACGGTCTCTCGAAGCCTGAACCAGTCACTCCGGCAGGTCACGGGCCGATGGGGCCTGGCCGGAAAGCTGCGCGGGGCTCTGGCTACCTTCAAGTCGTTTTCCATCAAGACGGATCCGACTGGGGGATTGGCACTGGGCATCGAAGTCGACCCTCAGCGAGGCCGAGCGGACACCGGCTCTTTGGACCTGGACTTCTCTGAACTGGCCTTTGACCTGGCGGGATCGGCCCGAGACCTCGGCGTCGGGGTCCTCGTATTGGTGGATGAGATGCAAGATCTGGCCGAAGAGGAGTTGGCGGCGCTGTGCACAGCGGTCCATGAGACCGGTCAGCGGTCGATGCCGTTCTACGTGGTGGGCGCCGGGCTGCCCAGCCTGCCGGGGGCGTTGGCGGAGGCGCGCTCATATGCCGAACGGCTTTTTGCGTATCGCCCAATCGGGCCGCTCGATCGGGGAGCCGCTGGATCGGCGGTCGTCCTACCAGCAGAGTCGCAAGGCGTCGTCTGGAGCCCCGAGGCGGTCGAGGAGGTGGTGAGCACCTCGTCAGGGTATCCGTACTTCCTCCAGGAGTTCGCCAAGGCAGCTTGGGATTATGCCCCCGGACCCGCAATTGACGAAGAGGCGGCCGCGGTTGGGATAGCGGCTGGACGAGCCAAGCTCGACGCAGGGTTCTATCGGAGTCGGTGGAACCGGGCGACTCCAGCTGAACGTGACTATCTGCGTGCAATGGCGCCAGATGGGGACGGTCCGTCGTCGAGCGGCGAGATTGCTCGTCGGTTGGGCAAGAGCAGCATCCAGCAGGTGGGCCCGGTCCGGGCCAACCTCATTCATAAGGGCCTCGTCTACGCTCCGGAGCACGGTCTGATCGCCTTCACGGTCCCCGGCATGGCTGATTTCGTCTCCCGTCAGGCAACGTGACGACGGCGCTGGACGATGTCGGTTAGGGATCCCAATCGAAAGGTCGGTTCCGGGCCGGCCGATCTTCGAGTGGCCTACCGCCTGATGGAGGACAGCTATCGGAGCTCGACGGGGTTTCAGGTTGGGCGCTGCTTGTTCACCAGTCACCTCCTCTTCGACGGCTTCGTCCTCCGGGGCCGCTGCGCCGCCGCCGACACTGACGACGGCCTGGCCGTGTATCGCCGCTTCGCGCGGACCGCGTCGAGCCCGACGAGATCGTGATTGTGGTGCCCCTCAAGCTGGGACCGAGCCGGTCCGATCCTTGGGTTCGGGAGCTCGGACCCGTGTTGGGTGCGTCCGAGTCACGCAGTCGCGACAGGGCACATATCGCCTTCGATATGAGCTTCCGGCGTGTTCGGATCGTTCCTCCGCCGACTCCGGGAAGGGGCCTGAGCCAGTCCGCTCTGGCCGAGCTGGCTGGCATCCCCCAGCCCAACCTGTCCGCCTACGAGCGGGACCGGCGCTGCCCATCGGCGGAGACGCTCAACCGGCTGGTCATGGCCTGCGGCTACCAGCTGGCGGCCACCGACTAAGACCGGATCATCCCCTGCCCCCTGCCTGATCCGCCTGACGGGTGGCCGGGAGCCGGCGCCCTGCCGGGGGATCCCCCGGACGAGGTCCCCAGCGTTCCTCGCGATGCCTCACCGGAGGTCCGGCGCCGGGCCCTGTACGAGCTGCTGGAGCTGGCCGAAGCCCTCCGGCCGGTGGATCGGTGAGCATCCCCGAGGTGCCCGAGATGCACGCCACCCTCGAGCAGCTCGGAGCCGAATACGCCTTCGGGGGAGCCCTGGCCCTGGCCTCCTACGCCGAGCCCCGGGCCACTGTGGATGTGGACCTCTTCATTCCCTTTGCCGGCGCCGCCGAGGTGCTGCAGGCCTTCGGGCGGCGTGATCTAACGGCCGAGGGAGACCCGGCCACCTGGCTGCCGTCCGCGGGGGTCCGGCTGGGCCGACCCGGGGAGCTGGCCAAGGTCGATCTGTTCTTCTCCCTGGATGACTCCTACGAGCGCATCGCCCGCTCGGGTCCGCAGGTTTCCCTTCGGACGGGACGGCGGGCCACGGCTTCCATTTCTCTCCGCCGAGAACCTGGCCGTATTCAAGCTGTCCTTCGATCGGGACAAGGACTGGATCGATCTCAAGGCGATGATCCGGACCCTCCAGGACATCGATCTCTCCTACATAGAGCAGATGCTGATCGGGCTGCGCGGACCCTCCATGTTCGCCCGCCTGGCCCGGTTCCGGGCATTGATGTCCTCAGAAGGCGAGGCCGGCCCCCGTTTGTGAGGAGGGGGTGAGGCGAACTTCATGAAAGTGGCGGCCGAACTTGGGTCTCAGAGCATTGGCTGAGCGCGGGTCGGCCCCCAAGACCTGCCTACGCTCCGGCCATGACCGCTCATCGCCGGCTGGCGACGGCCCGATCGGGCATCGTCTCGGTCATGCTGGGAGCGGCTCTGTTCCGGGCGTCACAGAACGCGGCCCAGACGACCGAGGGGCTACTCGGACGCCAAAGCTTGCATCTGTCCCCGGCGGCCATCGGTGGCTATCTCAGCCTGTCCACCGCGGCGTCGGCTGCCATGACGATCTTGGTGGCCCGCCGGTTGCCCCGTCCCCTGGTGAGATCAGGGGCAACTGCGGGAGCGGTGCTACTGGCGCTCAGCCTTCTGGCTTTTGCCGAGGCCGGCACGACGGCGGGCTTTGCCGCCGCCAATCTCCTGTTGGGGGCGGGCGGAGGCCTGGCCCTTCCCAGCCTGGCCACTGCCGCCGGTGCTCCGGGTCCCCATCGTTCCCGCCGCCTGGCCGCCTACAGCGTTGTCCTCAGCGCCAGTCTGGCCCTCGGCCCCCTGATCGAATCAGCCGTGCTACGGGCCGCCCAAGGATCCCTCCGAGCACCCTTCCGTATCTTCGCCGGCCTGGCGGCGCTGGCGGTGGTGGCGGTGGTGGGGGGTCATGGTCGTCCGGCTCCTTGGTCAAGGCGACTGCGGCCGGGCCTGTCCGCCCGCCGGCGGCCGGGTGGGCCGGGGTTGGACCCCTCCCCCGGTCACGAGGTGGCTGCTCGGGGGACGAGTACTGCAGGCCGTCCTCTGCGCCTGGGCCGGCTCCTCGCCCTGCCCGGCTGGTCCCTGGCCGCTTCCATCCAGATTCTCTACGTGCTCCCCTTCCTGGCCTTCACTGGCTTCGGCGGCCTGCTGGCGCGGAGCGCGTATCACGAGACGGCAGTGGATGTGCAATGGGGCTTCACCGTCTTCTTCGCCTCCTCCATCGCAGCCCGCCTGTCGCTGGTTTGGCGGCCGGCCGACGCCCGGGAAGGTCTGGTGATAGCGCTCTGCGCACCGTTGACAGCCGTCGGGGTGATCCTGCTGGCCGGCGGCCGGGGCCAGGGGATGTTCCTGACCGGAGCAACCATCCTGGGTCTCGCCCACGGGCTCACCTTCCCCCTTGCTCTGAGCTTGGTGGCACGGTCGGTGCACCCCGATCAGCTGCCGGGGGCCAATGCCGTCATGCTGTCCCTCAGCAACGGGGTGGCCGTGGTCGGTCCGTCGTTGCTGGGCGCACTGGTCACGACGTCCGGTTACCGGATGATGATGCTGAGCCTGCTCGTTCCCGTCGCCCTGTGCAGCGTCTGGATGGGTCGCTCGCTCCATCGCTATCGAGCGGCCGAGGCGTACCTCTGATCCTGTGACTTCTTGCCCGGCTTCGTGCGGCCTTGTCTTCAGGTCGGCCATGGGGAGGTGCCACCCGAGGAGGGCAGCCGCCCTGACCGGCGTCGGCGAAACCCACGAACTGACTAATTGAAAGATTTTCTCAGTTCATTTATTATATGGAAATGAGCCAGGCCCGGAACGAGCGACAGGTACCCACCCGGCGGATCTCCTTCGAGGAGTCGTTGGCCGGCCTACCGAGGCACTACGCCGACGGCGGTGACCTCGTCGGCAGCCACCTCCTGGCGGCCCTATCCGGGCTGTTCCCCGGCGGGGAGGACTTCTTCGTCCGCTCCGTCCGCCGCTTCCGGGACCAGGTGACCGACCCGGTCCTCAAAAAGCAGGTCAACGGCTTCATCGGTCAAGAGGCCATGCACGGGCGGGAGCACCGCGCCTTCAACGACCGTCTGGCCGAATTGGGTTACCCCGTTCGCCTGGTGGAGAAGGCCACCAAGAAGGGCCTGGCCGTCCGGGAGCGACTGCTCTCGGACAAGTCCAACCTGGCTGCCACCGCCGCCCTGGAGCACTTCACCGCCACCCTGGCCGAACTGGTCCTGACGGACGAGAGCGTGCGGGTCCACATGGGCGATCCGGCCGTTCGGGACCTGTTCGTCTGGCACGCCCTGGAGGAGTCCGAGCACAAGGCGGTTGCCTTCGACGTCTACAAGGCGGTGGGTGGAACCGAGCGCACCCGCGTCGTCACCATGAAGTTTCTCCGCTTCGGCTTCATAGCCGGCGTGTTCGCCTGGGTGAGCGTCTCGGTGCTGACCGATCCGGCCACCTACCGACCGGGCCGTTTGCTGCCCAGCTTGCGGCGTATGGCCCGGTCCCCCCTGGTCAGCCGGGACCTCTACCGCCGGCTCAAGGACTACGACCGGACCAACTTCCACCCCGAGGACCGGGACACCACCGCTCTGGTGGAGCAATGGCGCACGGAGTTGTTCGGTCCCGAGGGCACGCTCATTGACAAGTTGGTCACCTCCGCCGCCTGAGCCGGCCGCCTTCCTTTTCCCCAACGGAGAACCATGAAGAGCTTCAATGAAAAGGTCAGTGCCATAACCGGAGCGGGTTCGGGCATCGGACGGGCGTTGGCCATCGACCTGGCCGGCCGAGGCTCCCACCTGGCCCTGTCCGACATCGACGCCGACGGCTTGGCCGAAACGGTGGCGGTCTGCGAGGGCCGCGGCGTCAAGGTCACCTCCCAGCGGGTGGACGTGGCCGACCGGCCCGCCGTCTTCGCCTGGGCCGATGAGGTGGTGGCCGACCACGGACGGGTCAATCTCATCTTCAACAACGCCGGCGTAGCCGTCGTCTCCACCGTCGAAGCCGTTTCCTACCAGGACTTCGAATGGCTGATGAGCATCAACTTCTGGGGCGTGGTGCACGGGACCAAGGCCTTCCTCCCCCACCTCAAGGCCTCGGGCGAGGGCCACATCGTCAACGTCTCCAGCGTCTTCGGCCTCATCGGCATCCCGGGTCAGTCGGCCTACAACGCCGCCAAGTTCGCGGTGAGAGGCTTCACCGACTCCCTGCGCATCGAATTGGAGATCGAGGGCGCCAACGTCTCGGCCACCACCGTCCACCCCGGCGGTATCAAGACCAACATCGCCCGCCGCGCCCGGGCCGATGACAGCATGGCCGCCCTAACCCGCCAATCGACATCCGATGAGACCGACCTCGGCTCCGAGTTCGACCAGCTGGCCAGGACCACCCCGGAAAAGGCGGCCCGTCAGATTCTCTCGGCCGTGGAGCGGGACCGACGGCGGGTCCTGGTAGGACCGGACGCCAAGGTCATCGATCTGATCTCCCGCCTCCCTGCCGCCGCCTACCAGCGCCCCATCATCGCCGGCGCCAAGCTGAGCCGCCGGCGCCACCGCTGAGGGCGTCGGCTGGCCAAACGACTAGGACGGGGGTGCGTCGGGCCCGGCGGCCGGAGTGGCCTTCTTGACTGGGGTCTTGGCCTTCTTGGCTGAGGTCTGGGCCTTCTTGGTCGCGCCCGTGGTCTTGGCCGCCGTCTTGGTAGCGGTGGCGGGCGGTGGCGGGGCGGCCGGTGCTCCCACCACCGGAGAGGTGAGGTCCACCACCGAGTCGTCCTGCCCGTGGACATTGGGCAGGTAGGCGTCAGCGTCCCAGTCGTTCTCCCAGCGGGCGCCGTCGATCAGGTAGCGGAACCGGTAGGTGGCACCGGCCGGTAGGGAGATGGTGACGGTGAAGCCCTTCGACCCTCGGATCATCGGGTGCTCGAAATGAGACCAGTTGTTGAACTCCCCGATCACCGCAGCCTGACGGCCGCCGACCTCGGGGGGCAGCGAGAAGACGACGCTCACCATTCCAGCCTTGTCGGGTTGACTCTTTTGAAGCATGACTCCCGTCCGTTCTGTCGGAGATCCCCCTGACGGCGGAGGTTAAGGCCTCCGCCGGGTCGGAGGGATGAATCCGCTTCTTGCGGACGTCGGAATCCCAGGCGGGTCACAGGATTCCGTTTCGTCGTGTCCCGCACGCCTGAGGTCTTGCGGGCCAAGCCCCGGTAGCCTCCGAAGGAACCCGGCCGCCCCGGGGCTCGCACCCAGGGCTTGCGGTGGCGGGTCCGAACCGGGCGGAACCTGGCGAAGGAGAGTCATGACACTGTGGGCACCGCGGAAGGCGATCCAACTCGGCGTCGCCATGGTGCTGGTACTGACCGGATCGGTGGGGGTCGCCTCGGCGTCCGGCAGCACCCAGGCGGCCGCAGTCTCCACCCCGCTCCCTCCAAATCAGGATCCCTTCTACGGCTACTCCGGGTCGACCCCGCTGGCCGACATCGCCCCGGGCACGGTGCTCAAGCAACGGTCGGTGCAGGTGGCTCTGGGCGCCACCGCCACCCCGGTCACCGCCGAACAGCTGCTCTACCGCACCACCGGTGAGCTCGGCCAGCCCATCGCCACGGTCACCACCGTGCTGATGAACGCCGGCGGCACCACCGTCCCCGACCTGGTCGGCTACCTCAGCTTCTATGACGCCCTCGGCGCCCAGTGCGACCCGAGCTACACGCTGCAGGGCGGCAACCCCGGCGCCGGCAATGAGCAGCAGGCCCAGGCGGAGGAGGCGATCATCGCCGGCTACCTGGCCAACAACTTCATCGTCACCGTCCCCGACTTCGAAGGACCCAACCTCGAGTGGACCGCCGGATACCTGGCCGGATACGCCTCCCTCGACGCCATCCGGGCCACTGAGTCCTACCTCAGGCTTCCGGCCTCCACCAAGGCCGGACTCACCGGGTACTCGGGTGGATCGATAGCGGCGGAGTGGGCCAGCGAGGTCGCCCCGCGTTACGCCCCCCAGCTCGACATCGTCGGGGTGGCCGAAGGTGGCATCCCCGTCGACTACGCCCACAACCTCGCCTACATCAACGGAGCCACCAGCAGCTGGTCGAGCATCATCCCGGCCGTGCTGGTGGCGTTGTCGCTGGCCTATGGCGTCGACCTGACCCCCTACCTCTCACCGTATGGGGTGCAGCTCACGACCCAGGACGCCCATGCCTGCATCGGCTCGCTGAGCGGGGTACCCGGCCTGACCGTCCAGAAGCTGCTCAAACCTCAGTATCAGAACTTCCTAGCCGTCCCCGTCTTCGCCAAGATCGTCGATGACCTCATAATGGGCAGCGTCCCCGGCCATCCGGTTGGACCGTTGTTCATGGGAGTCGGTGACTCCGACGGTACCGGCGACGGCATCATGGTCACCGCCGACGTCGAAGGCCTCGCCCACCAGTACTGCCAGCAGGGGGTCCCGCTGCAGCTGTCGGTCTATCAGGGCTCCGACCACACCCAGGCCGCCGTCCATTTCGAGCCGGCCGCCATGGCGTTCCTCCAGCAGCGCTTCGCCGGCGCGCCGTTCCAGAACGGCTGCTCATCGGTAGCGGCCGGCAACTCTCTGGCGCCTCTCCCCATTCCCCAGGGCTACTGGGAGACGGCGTCGAGCGGCGGCGTCTTCTCCTTCGGATCGTCCGGCTTCTACGGATCGATGGCCGGCCGGGCGCTCAACGCCCCGATGGTCGGGATGGCCGCCACCCCCGACGGCGGCGGTTACTGGTTGGTGGCTTCCGACGGCGGGGTGTTCAGCTTCGGGGACGCCCGTTTCTTCGGGTCGTTGGGTGACAAGCCTCCGACCGCGCCGATAGTCGGGATGGCCGCCACCCCCGACGGCGGCGGTTACTGGCTGGTCGCCTCCGACGGCCAGGTCTTCAACTTCGGTGACGCCACCTTCTTCGGGTCGATGGGGGGCAAGCCTCTGGCCGCGCCGATGGTCGGGATCGTTTCGGCGCCGCACGGCTGGGGCTACTGGCTCATCGCGTCCGACGGCGGCGTGTTCAGCTTCGGTGACGCCGCCTTCCACGGGTCGATGGTTGGCGGACATCCGGCCGCGCCGATAGTCGGGATGGCCGCCACCCCCGACGGGGGTGGCTACTGGCTCATCGCGTCCGACGGCGGCGTGTTCAGCTTCGGGGACGCCGCCTTCCACGGGTCGATGGGTGGCCGGGCGCTGAAGGCGGCGATAGTCGGAATAGCCGCCACCCCCGACGGCGGCGGCTACTGGGAGTTCAGCGAACAGGGCGGCGTGTTCAGCTTCGGGGACGCCGGCTACTTAGGGTCGATGGGTGGCCGTCCGCTCCAGGCCCCGGTCATCGGGGCAGCCCCCGACGCATGAACCGCCAGGGCCGTACGGAGCACCGGAGATGACGAGAGAAGCGGATCAAGAGTCGCACCCGGGCCGGGGGATGTTCGCCGCGCTTGAGATCGTCCCCTTCCGCTGGGTTTGGGCCGGCGCCCTGAGTGGCAATTCGGGCCGCTTTGCCGTGATCCTGGTGGCCGGTTGGGAGGCTTACCGGCTGGGGCACCATTCCTCTGTCTGGCCGAGCCTGGTGAGCATGCTCCTGCTCGTACCGTCGATGTTCTTCGGTCTGTTCTCGGGGAGCGTCGCTGACCGTCACAATCGGGCGTCGATGGCGATGACGGGTCAACTCATCAACCTGCTGGCGTGCTGTGTCGGGGCCGCCTTGACCGCGGCCGGACATCTCAACCTGACGGATCTGCTGGTGGCCACCGCCGTGATCGGCATCGGGAACTCGATCCAGGGCCCGGCCTGGCAGGCGATGATCCCTGAGATCGTCGGCTCGGAACGACTCCTCAACGCCAGCATGACGGCCCGTATCGCCCAGCAAGGAGCCGAGCTCACCGGGCCCGCCATCGGGACCGCCGTGCTCACAACCGCCGGACCGGGAGCGACGTTCCTGCTCTGTGCGGCGTTCTATGCCGTCGGGTTGGCGATGTTCTGGCGGGTCCGCCCCTGGGTGCACACGCCCGTTCGCACCGCCGAGCGGCCGGGCATCCTGGCCCCGATCGGGGACGGATTTTCATACATCCGCGCTCAGGCCCCCATCGGGGCCCTTCTCATCTGGGTCGGCCTGCATTGCAGCTTGACCATGGCGAGCATCGGGATCCTCCCGGCCCTGGCGACCGCCGACCTCCGGGGGAATGCCGGAGCCTATGGGCTCCTACTCGTGGCCTTCGGCTTCGGCTCCGTGCTCGGGCCACTGTTCATGATGTGGCTCAGCGGCAGGACATCAGTGGTGCGGACACTGATCGTCTCAGGAGTCCTGAGTGGACTACCCCTGGTCAGCCTGGGT
Source organism: Actinomycetota bacterium (assembly GCA_027315345.1). Taxonomy (GTDB): domain Bacteria; phylum Actinomycetota; class Acidimicrobiia; order Acidimicrobiales; family JAJPHE01; genus DAHUYE01. The sequence goes on along the minus strand of DAHUYE010000010.1, from coordinate 30,276 downwards.
CTGGTCCACCAGATGGGCGTCGACCTCGCCTCCTCGGCCATGGCCGGGGCAGCCCAGGCCGTGTTCATGGCCGCCATCTACTCGGCCAACCAGGGCGCCTCGGTCGATGCCATGCGCGGTCGCGTCGCCAGTGTCCAGTTGTCGCTCACCACGGGCGCCATGGGATTGGCCAGCATCGGCTGGGGGGTCCTCGCCGCCCTGGTTGCACCCGGCGTGGTCCTGGCCGTGCCCGGAGCCGTGTTCGTGGTGGCCTGCGTCCCATTCGCTCTGCGCAGACTGAATATGACCGCGGCGGTTGAGTCGAACCGGTCCGACCGCCTGCTCACCCACCCGGGTCTCTCCTCGAGTGCTCGGCCCCGCTGAGGTCCCGGCTTGGGTCACCGGGCTCCTTGCGGGCCGGGCCCCGGCCGTCTAGATCTGGGTCGGCATGCTACGAGTCCTGCCCCGAGTGATCCCCGAAGCCCCCGGTCGCCCCGAGCTGGCCGGCGAGGACCACCCCATGCGCAAGGTCACCCGCCAGATCGCCTTCGACCCCGACGGCTGGACACCTGAGCGGGCCGCCAAGGTCCTCGAGCTCTTCGACTCCCTGGCCCCGACCTGGGACCAACGCGACGGCGGCGGGAGAGGCGACGCCCTTCGTCTCGTGCTCGGGGACGCGCTGGACCGGGCCGGGCCCATACGGCCGGGCTTGTGCCTCGAGGTCGGGTGCGGGACTGGGTCGGCTACCGGCCAGCTGGTGCCACGCTTCGCCGGCGTGGTCGGTCTTGACCTCTCCTACGAGATGCTGGTCCGGGCGAGCGGGGCCCCGTCTGGGCGCCTGCAGGCCGACGGCGCCAACCTCCCGGTGCGCAACGGCGGCGCTGACGCCGTGGCGCTGGTCAACGCTTTCCTCTTTCCTGGAGAGGTCAACCGGGTGCTCGGGCCGACCGGTGCGGTGATCTGGGTGAACACCCTGGGCGACCGCACCCCGATCCACCTGCCGGCCGACGATGTTCTGGCCGCCCTGCCGGGGGACTGGGAGGGCGTGGCCTCGGAGGCCGGCTGGGGGACCTGGGCGGTACTGAGGCGGGCCGGGTCAGCCGGACCGACTTGACGCCAGGCGAGCCAAGGCAGGCTCGTAGGCCTCGCTGAAGGTGGGGAAGGGATGGACCACGTCGGACAGGACCGAGAGGGGGACCTCGGCCCGGATGGCCACCACCGCCTCCCCGATCCACTCGTCCGCCGAGGGCCCGATGGCCGACGCCCCGACCAGCACGCCCCGGTCGGCATCGGCCACCAGGACGAGCACGCCGGTCCGCCGTCCCTCGCTCGAAGCTCGGGCCGTCTCCCCCACGTCCATGGTCTCGACCCGGATCCGGACGCCGGCGGCCCGGGCCGCCTGGGCGGACAGGCCCACCGAGGCCAGGGGCGGGTCGGTGAACACGCAGCGGGGGATGGCCCGGTAGTCGGCGGCCGCCCCGGCCCCGGCCCCGGCCCCGGCCCCGGCCCCGGCCCCGGCCCCGGCCCCGGCCCCGGCCCCGGCAATGTTGGCCGCCACCACCTTGGCCTGGTAGTTGGCCGTATGGGTATACGGGGCCACCCCGGTCACGTCACCCACCGCCCAGAGGTCGGACCGGCCGCCGACCCGGCACCGGTCGTCGGTCTCCAATGGCTCCCCGTCGACCAGACCGAGGGTGTCCAGGCCGATGCCGGCCGTGCGGGGCCTCATGCCTGTCGCCACCAGCACCCGGGCGCCCCGTACGGCCGGACCGCGGTCGAGCGACACTTGATGGCCCTCTCCCCAAGCCTTCACGGAACGGGCCTGGTGGCCCAGACGCAGTTCGACCCCATCGGCGGCCAGGGCGCCGGCCAGGGCCCCGGACACGGCCGGCTCCTCCTTGGCCACCAGCCGATCCGATGACTCGACCAAGGTCACCCGGGCGCCGTAGCGGGCGTAGAGCTGGGCCAGTTCACAGCCGATGGGCCCGCCCCCCAGCACGACCAGGGACTCGGGCAGCTCGGCGGAGCTGAGGGCGGTCTCGCTGGTCCAGAAGTCCGAGTCGGCCAGGCCCTCGATCGGAGGGATGACCGCCTCGCTGCCGGTGGCCAGGACGAGGTGATCGGCGCTCAGCATGCGGGAGCCGACCTTGACCCGGCCCGGTCCTTCCACCCGGCCGTGGCCTCGCACCAGGGTGATGCCGGCCTCGACCAGGGAAGCGGCGGCCGAGGAGTCGTCCCGGTTCTCGGCCACCTGGTCCCGCCAGGCCACCGCCGCCGCCCAGGCCCGGGCGTCCGAGCCGCCGTCATGGGCGGCGCCCACGGCGCCCACCCGGAGACCGTGGTTGGCCAGGTCGGCACGCAGGTGGGCGCCGCGCAGCATTGCCTTGCTGGGCATGCAGGCCACGTAAGGGCACTCGCCACCCACCCGGGCCTCCTCGATGACGGCCACCGACCGGCCCGCCTCGGCCAGCAGTCCGGCCAGGCGTTCACCCCCCGACCCGGCGCCGAGGATGACCACGTCGTAGCGGTCGGCGGCGGTCCCGCCGGCCGGACGGGCCGCCGTGCTCACGGCCCGAGGCGGCGGTGCACCGCCAGCGGTCCCGGGCTCTGGGCCGTCGGCATCATCTCCACCACGTTGATGTTGACGTGGGCCGGGCGCGACACGACCCACCGCACCGCCTCGGCCACGTCCTCCGAGGTGAGGGGGTCGGTGCCGGCGTAGACGGCGGCCGCCTTGTCCTCGTCCCCGTGGAAGCGGACCTGGGAGAACTCCGATCCCCCGGCCATGCCCGGCTCGATGCAGGTCACCCGCACCCCGGTGCCGGCCAGGTCGGCCCGCAGGTTCAGGCTGAACTGGTGGACGAAAGCCTTGGTGGCCCCGTAGACGTTCCCGCCCGGATACGGATAGGTCCCGGCCGTGGAGCCGATGTTCACGACATGGCCTCTACCCCGCCGGACCATCCCGGGCAACAGGGCCCGGGTGACCCGAGCCAGCCCGGCGCAGTTGGTCTGGATCATCTGCTCCCAGTCGCCCAGGTCGGCCTCGGCCGCCGGCTCCAGGCCCAGGGCCAGGCCGGCGTTGTTGACCAGCACGTCGACCTCGGCCCACCCTTCTGGCAACGACCCGGCCAGCCGTCCGACCGCGGCGGCATCGGTCACGTCCAACTCCAGGGCCAGCACGGCCGGCCCCAGATCGGTGGCCAGCGCCGACAATCGGTCAGCCCGGCGGGCGGTGGCCACCACCTTCATCCCGTCATCGGCCAGGACCCGGGTGATGGCGGCCCCGAAGCCGGCGCTGGCCCCGGTCACCAGAGCGATCACGGTCAGTCCTCTTCGGTGGGGGCGATGATCCGGTAGATCGGGTTGAGGATGGTGGGCTGGCCCCGGCGGTTGATGACCACGCCCTCGGCCACCAGCCGGGAGCCGGGCTCGATGCCGGGGACCTGGCGGCGGCCCATGAAAGTGACCGTCAGACGGCCGGTGGAGTCGGCCAGGACGCACTCCAGGCTGGGGGCGCCGGCCCACGGCTGCACCTTGACCGAGCGCACCCGGCCGGCCACCTTGGCCGGCAATCGCTCCTGGATGTCGCCTATGGCCGTCAGGCCGGGGATCTGCAAGGCGGCCAGCACCTCGTCCACCTGGCGTTCGGGCGGGCGCGGGCCGGGCCGCTCCCCGGGGCGGCGTTCGCCCACCAGCTTCTCCCACGCCTCGCGCTCCTGGGCCCGACGCTCCTCGTCGCTGACGCCCCCGTCGCGACCCTCCAGGGAGGGAAGTCCTTCCCGGGCGGCCCGGCTGAGCCGGCCCAGGCCGCCGGCGCTGCGTTCCCCGCTGATGCGGGCCAGCTCCCGGCCGACGTCGAAGGGGACGATGGTGGCGGTGACGTTGTCGAGCCGGCCCAGGGCCAGGACGATGCGGTCGGCGGTCTGGTCGTGGAGGAAGCGACTCCACACCCGACTGTAGGCCCGGCGGGGCAGCAGGACGCTGACCTCGGTCTGGCCTCCGGCGGCGGCCTCGGCCACCGTCTCCACCGCCGCCCGGGCCAGCCGGCGGTCGGGGCACTCGATCAGCTCCAGGGAGATGGCCCGCAGCCCGAGGCGCCCCCAGCGTTCGGCCAGCAGATCGGCCCGAGCGGTGTCGAGGGAGAAGTGGATGGCCCGCACCTCTGTGGGGTTGAGGCTGCGGGCGTACTGGATGGCCCGGGCCGTGGCCAGGTCCAGGCGATCAACCAGGACCATGACCACGTGGTCGCGCAGGATGCGGGCCTCGGCGGCCCGGGCCGCCACTCCTTCGCCCAGCACGGCCGCCTCCAGGCGGTACTGCCGGTTGAGCCGGATGAGCCCGTACCACATGACGGGGAAGAGCACGACCACGGCCCAGGCCCCCTCGGTGAACTTGGTGATGGCGAAGATCAACACCACCAGGCCGGACAGCACCGCCGCACTGCCGTTGATGGCCAGTTTCCGGCGGAAGCCGCGCTCCCGGTTGGTCAGGTGATGTTTGACCATCCCGGCTCCGGCCATGGTGAAGCCGGTGAACACTCCGATGGCGTAGATGGCCACCAGCGAATTGACCTGGGCCCCACTGGCGATGAGCAGGGCGATGGACACCACGGCCAGGACGACGATGCCGTTGGAGAAGGCCAGGCGGTGGCCCCGGCGCATCAGCTGTCGGGGCAGGAAGGAGTCCTCGGCCACGAAGCTGGCCAGGAACGGGAACCCGTTGAAACTGGTGTTGGCCCCGGTGTAGAGGATCAGCAGGGTCGAAAGCTGAACGACGAAGTACAGCACCGCTCCGAAGCCGTGGGACCCGAAGACGACCTTGGCTTCCTGGGAGATGACCGTGGGCGTGCCGATCACATAGGGAAGGGCATGGGTGAAGCGGGCCAGCAGGGAGACACCCAGCACGAGGGTGCCCAGGGTCATGCTCATGGCCACCAGCGTCCGGCGGGCGTTGGTGCCCTCCGGCGGCTTGAAGGCCGACACACCATTGGAAATGGCCTCCAGACCGGTCAGGGAAGAACCGCCGTTGGCGAAGGCCCTGAGCAGGTAGAAGACGCCGAGGCCCATCAACAGCCCGCTGCCGGGACGGCCCAGTTGCACCAGCCCGGCGTGATGGACGCTCAACTGGGCCAGCCGCCCGGTGGCCGCCTTCCAGAAGCCCACGGCTATGACCACCAGCATGGTGCCGATGAAGAAGTAGGTGGGCAGGGCGAAGGCCTTGCCCGCCTCCCGGATGCCGCGCAGGTTCCCGTACAGGAGGATGATCACCACCCCCACCGTGATGGGCACCGTGTAGGGGGTGAGGGACGGCACCGCCGAGGTGAGAGCATCGGTGCCGGCCGCCGTCTGGACGGCCACGGTGACCGTGTAGTCGATGAGCAGGGCCACCGCCGCGATCTGGGCGATGTTGCTGCCGAAGTTGTCCCGGGCCACCACGTAGGAGCCGCCGGCCTTGGTGTAGACCATCACGACCTCCCGGTAGGAGAGCGTGACCAGGAACAGGACGATGAGGATGGCCACCGTCACCGGGATCAGAAGGGAGAAGGCGGCCAGCCCGATGATCGGCACCATCTCCCGCAGCATCAGCTCGCTGCCGTAGGCCGAGGAGGAGATGCAGTCCGGGCTGAGCACACCCAGGGCCACGGTGTTGGTCAGTCGCTCGTTACGGAGGTTCTCGGTGACCAACGGGGGCCCGAGGAGGACGCGTTTGAGGCGGTAGCCGAGGGACTCGGGGATCTCCTGGGCCGGGTCGGTCATCATTTGCCCCGGAGCGTAGGGCGCCCGGGACCGGACCTACACCCCGGGCCCTTGGGCGGGCCCCTGTCCCCGGCGAAGGTGCACCTTCTCCAGGAAGTCCCCGTACCTCTCGATGATCCGCTCCCAGCGGAAGTTTTCATCCACGTAGCGCCCGCCCCGGGACACCAGCTCGTCCCGGAGGCCGGGCTCGTGGAGGAGGCGGTCCAGGGCGGCCTCGAAGCTCGCATAGTCCTCGTACCACAGGCCCCCGCCCGAGCGCTGGGCATGTTCCAGGGTGGCCTCGCAGCGCCCGTTCACGATCACGGCGCTGCCCGCCGTCCAACCCTCCACCACCGCCAGGGAGAAGGCCTCGAAGGCCGAGGCCGACACCAGGGCGGCCGACTCCCGCAGCAGGGCCCACTTGGTCCGGTCATCGGCCATCCCGGCACTGATGACATCGGGATCCGGCTCGGGTTCCTTGACCACCTGGCCCACCAGGACCAGGGCCAGCGGGCCGGGCCGGCGGGACTTGTACTCCCGGAAGTAGCTCCATAACAGGTCGGTGCCCTTGTGATCGTCGAGGTACCGGGCCACCGAGACCAGGAACGGCCGCTCCCCCAGCCCGAACCGGGCCCGGACCGACGCCCCCGCCGAGAGCGCCGCCCCGTCGCCCGCCGGCGCCCCGGCTCCCGGCCCGCCGGGCTCAGCCGGCAGGCCCTCAGGGGAGCCCACCTCCTCGTCCACGCCCAGGCCCAGGACGATCTGGGGGGTGGCCGCCACCGGGAAGAGACGGTGGGCCAGGCGGCGCTCCCCGTAGGTCTGGAACACCAGGGCCGAGGCGGCCCCGAAGACGGGCCCGAACACGGGCAGGCGCAGGGGCGGCTCGTCATGGGTGGCGGGATGGAAGACGGAGCGGTCGGCCACGAGAGGCAGGCCCCTCACGGTCGGGTGGTACAGGTAGGGATAGAAGACGACCAGGTCGGCGGGGCTGTCCCGGATGGCGCCGATGAGCTGGGAGCAGACCGGGCCCTGGAGGTCGATCCAGCGCTCGGCCTCCTCCGTCGAGGCGTTGGCCGGGCCGGCCGCCAGCAGAGCCCCCGAGTACGGGTGGAACTCGGGGTCCCGGCCCGCCTCGGACCGGAACCGGTGGACCCGCACCCCGTTGATCTCCACCTCGCCCGGTGCGTACTCATTGGCCCAGGTCATGGCGTCCGCCGCGCAGGTGGTCAGGACCTCCACCTCCCAGCCCCGGGCCGCCACCAGCCGCTCGGCCAGGTTCCGGGCCGCCGTCTCGGCGCCGCCCACCACTTCCGGCCCGTAGCGGGGGACGACGTAGGCGAGCCTCACCCCGGCATTGTGGCCGCCTGGATGGGTATGGAAGGGCTATGAGCGAGCGAGACCAGCTTCGCCGTGCGTCTCGGCGCGCCCGGCTCCGGCCCCGACGACCGATTCCGCCGCCACCCGGGCCCGGCTGGACCGCCCCGCCCCCGACCTCATCGACGCCTTCCAGCGCACCGTCGATGAGGGCACGGTGCGCCTGACCCGGACCTGGCCGTCCCTCCTGGCCACCGGCGTGGTCGGAGGCGCCGACGTCAGCCTGGGCGTCTTCGCCATGTACCTGGTGCGCCGGGACACCGGCAACGCCGACCTGGCCGCCCTGGCCTTCTCCATCGGCTTCATCGCCCTGACCCTGGCCAACAGCGAGCTCTTCACGGAAAACTTCCTCGTCCCCGTGGCCGCCGTGGTGGCCCGGAACGCCTCGGTGGGCAAGCTGATCAAACTGTGGCTGGGGACCTTCGCCGCCAATCTGGCCGGAGCGTGGGTGGTGACCGGATTGGTGATGGCCGGGTTCTCCGATCTCAAGCCGGTGGCCATCCAGGTGGCGGCCCACGCCGCCCACCAGCCCCTCAACGACCGGACCCTGGCCAACATGGTCCTGGCCGGGGCGATCATCACCCTCATGACCTGGATGGAACGCAGCACCGAGTCGGTGCCGGCCAAGATCGTGGCCGCCGTGGCCGCCGCCTTCGTGCTGGCCGCCGGGCCGATGGGCCACGTCATCGTGGTGTCGGTGGAGATGTTCGGCGCCTTCCACGCCGGCGTCGCCTATCCCTATGTGGCCTGGCTGGGCTGGGTGGGCCTGGCCCTGATCGGGAACATGGCCGGCGGTCTCGGCCTGGTCACCCTGCTGCGGCTCCTGCAGGTGGGCAAGGGGGTGCTCAAGGAAGAACAGGAGCGGGAGCCGCTCGAACCTCGGGAGGAACCGGCCGAGGGGACGGCTTAGGCGGAACAGCCCGGAGAGCCCACCGGCGCTCGGCGAATAACGCCGGCGGGCCACTCAACGGGTTCTAGAGCCGGGCGGTGCGGGGTTCCGCCCGGCTCAGGCGCCGCCGACGGGGCTGGGGTCCCCGTCGTGCGGAACAGGCGGGCCGCAGGCCCGCCGGGGGAATGGGACGAACGGCCGCCGACGGGGCTGGGGTCCCCGTCGGGCGGAGGAGGCGGGGTGTAGGGGACCCGCCGGGAATGAACATGGTCTCGTCCCCGGGAGGGGCGGCGGGCGGGGCAGACACCGGCCGGCCTCCCGGGGACGGATGATCCGCTCCCCTCCTCGCCCGGCGGCGCTGGGAAACCAGCCGGGCGAAGGTGATACCGGGGGGCGGGTAGACCATGCCCGTATCTTCAACCGCTGGGCTGGGGTATCCCTGGGCGGAGGCTGGGATGTTCCTGGGACTTTTCCGGCTCGGCCGGCCGGAAGGCAGAGTGGTCGACCGGCGTCTCCACATCGGGGCCGTCCCCGGACGCCGCCGCCAGCGGGAGCACGACCCGGAACACGGCGCCGCCTTCGGGCCGGTTGGCGGCCGTCACCGATCCGTGGTGGGCGGCCACGATGGCATCGACGATGGATAAGCCCAGTCCGGCCCCACCGCTCTCGTGCGTGCGGGCCTCATCGACCCGGTAGAAGCGCTCGAAGACCTTCTCGGCCGCATCCGGACTGAGTCCCGGTCCGCTGTCCTCCACTTCCAGCACGGCTGAGCCGACCTCGGCGTACAGGCGGACCCGGGCCGGGGCTCCGGGCGGAGTGTGCATACGCACGTTGCCGAGCAGATTGTCGATGACCTGGCGCAGACGGTTCCGGTCCCCCCGGACCGTGACCACTGCGCCCAGATCGGCGGAGATGGTCCGATCCGGTTCCACCACCCGGGCGGCGTCGAGGGCGTCGGCGGCCACGGCAGAGAGGTCGACTTCGCCGTCTTCGAGGGGCCGGCCCTGATCGAGCCGGGCCAGCAGGAGCAGATCATCGACCAGAAGGCCCATGCGGGTGGCCTCGTCCTCGATGCGGCGCATGACCTTGGCCAGGTCCTCGGGCCGGCGGTCGGCGCCCCGCCGGAACAGCTCGGCATAACCGCGGATGGAGGTCAGCGGCGTGCGCAGCTCATGGGAGGCGTCCCCCACGAACCGGCGCAGTCTCCCTTCACTGGCCTCCTTCTCTGCGAACGCCCCCTCGATGCGCGCCAGCATCCCGTTCAGGGCCAGGCCCAGCCGGCCCACCTCGGTGTTGTCCCCCTCCACGGGGACGCGGCGGTCCAGGTGACCGGCGGCAATCTCACCGGCGGTGTCGGCCATCTGGTCCAGGGGCCGGAGGCTGCGGCGCACCAGCCACAGACCGGCCAGGAGGGCCAGGACGAGGACGCCGGCGGTCACACCCAGCTCGGTCCAGACCATGGCGTGGAGGGTCGCCTCCACGTCGGTGAGGGGAGTGGCCACGATCAGCGTCTCCCCGGGGACCTCCAGAGGCCCGGAGGACAGAGGGCTGATCCGGACGCGGTAGGGGGCCTGGCCCGGCCCGGAGGAAGGAACGGTCAGGTAGGAGGCGTCGCTGACCGGATCGGTGGCGGCGTTGGTGGAGGGCCAGCCCGGCAGGCGGGCCGGCAACTTGGGGCCGGGGAGAACGGTGGCTCCGGTGCTGGCCGGGCTGGAGGCGGCCACCGTCCCGGACTGGTTGAGCGCCTCCACGAAGGGCTCCCCGCCGCCCGTTCCGAAACCGACCCGGGGCCCGTAGGCGCCGAAGGCGCCGGTCTCGATCAACTCCCGGGCGGCGGCCCGGGCGTAGGAATTGAGCTGAAGGTCCTCCCGCTGGACCAGATAGGAGTTGAGGGCCCGGTAGGTGACGATCCCCGAGACCCCCAGACCGGCCAGGAGAAGGACGCCAAGGAGGGCCAGGAGCCGCCAGCGCAGGGTCCAGGGCCGGCTCAGCCGGGCGACGCCGGCTGAGAGTCCGAACCGTCCCCACCACCCGGCCCGCGGCAGCGGGCTCGGCTCCCAGCTCACGGCCGGGCTTCGGCCATTCGCAGGCTGTAGCCGACCCGGCGCACGGTGTGGATGAGCGGGGGCCCGAGGGGGTCGAGCTTCTTGCGCAAGTAGGAGATGTAGGTCTCGAGCACGTTGGGGTCCCCGTCGAAGTCGTACTGCCAGACGTGTTCGAGGATCTGCACCTTGGACAGCACCCGACGGGGGTTGAGCAGGAGATAGCGCAGGAGGTTGAACTCGGTGGCGGTCAGGTGGACCGGTGTCTCTCCCCGCCAGACCTCGTGGGTGTCCTCGTCCAGCACCAGGTCGGCGAAGCGCAGCTGGGATTCGGCCGTCACCGGCTGGGTCCGGCGCAGGACGGCCCGGACCCGGGCCACCAGCTCCTCCAGGCTGAAGGGCTTGGTCAGGTAGTCGTCGCCCCCGACGGTCAGGCCCACCACCTTGTCCTCGGTGGCGTCCCGAGCGGTGAGAAAGACGACCGGGACCCTGACCCCTTCGGAGCGCAGCCGCCGGGTCACCTCCAGGCCGTCGAGGTCGGGCAGCATGACGTCCAGCACCACCAGGTCGGGCCGGGCCGTGGTCACGGCGCTGAGGGCGGCCCGGCCGGTGGCGGCCTCGGTCACCTCGAAGCCCTCGTAGCGCAGGGCGGTGCCGACCAGGTCCCTTATGTACTGCTCATCGTCCACCACCAGGACGCGGGACGGGGTGTCTGAATTACGGACCGGAGCGGCGGAGGAGAGGGACATGGAAGGCATCTTCTGATTGCAACCTGGGGAATAGCTGTGAGTCCCCCAGTTTGGTCCATATTCACAGGTACCACCCAGACAGCACCCAGCCGGCGCCCACTCAACCCGACCAACGTGAGGTCGCCGGGCACCCCGGGATGGTCGGCCGACCCCGGCGGGAGCCGGACCGATCAGTCGAACACGGAGGAAGATTGGCCACAACCTCAGCCCCGCGGCCCTGGACCTTGTTGTTCCGCGGCCCCACCGGCGCCTTCGCCTGGCTGCGAACCCGCAAGGTCATATCGCTGATAGGGGTGATCGTTCTGGCCGCGGCCGGCTTCGGCGTATACCGCCTGACCAGTGGGTCCGGCGCCCCCACCTACCGCACCGTGGCCGCCGCCTACGGGACGGTGTCCCAGTCGGTCTCGGCCACCGGGACCATCGCCGATGTCAACCAGGCCAACCTCGACTTCGGTGCCTCGGGCCGGGTGACCGCCCTCAACGTCACCGTCGGCCAGACGGTCAAGGCCGGCCAGGTGCTGGCCCAGCAGGACACCACCAGCCTGCAGGCCTCCGTGGACCAGGCCCAGGCCAATCTGGCCACCGCCCAGTCCAAGTTGACCCAGGACCAGGCCGGGCCGTCCGCCTCCCAGATGAACAGCGCCCAGTCCCAGATCACCTCGGCCAAGTCCTCGCTGACCCAGGCCCAGCAGAGCCTGGCCAACACCCAGGCCTCCAACGCCCAGTCCCTGGCCCAGGCCCAGCAGGCGGTGCAGGCGGCCCAGACCCAGCTGTCCCAGGACCAAGAGACACAGTCCCAGGACGAGTCCACCCTCAGCGCCGACCAGCAGAAGGAGGCCAGCGACTGCCAGGGGGACGCTTCCGCCTCCTCGTCCTCCCAGTGCAGCGCCGACCAGAGCGCCACCGCCGCCCAGCAGTCCAAGGTCAACTCCGACAACTCGACGGTGAGCAAGGACCAGGCCGCCGTACTCAGCGCCCAGCAGTCGCTCACCTCCACCCAGCTCAAGAACGCCCAGAGCCTGCAGTCGGCCCAGGACGCCCTGACCAACGCCAACCAGGCAGTGGCCAACGCCGAGTCGTCCCTCAGTGCGCTGGAGGCGACCATCACCCCGGCCCAGATCGAAGCCGACCAGGCCTCGGTGGCCTCAGCGGGGGCCAACCTGATCTCGGCGCAGGACAACCTCGATCAGGCCACTCTCATCAGCCCCATCAGCGGGACGGTGGCGGCGGTCAACATCGCCGTAGGCCAGATCGCCAGCGGGGGCAGCAGCACCACCACCGGGACCAGCAGCAGCGCCGGGGCCAGCTCGACCGGTTCGGGCAGTACGGCCGCCGGCGCCCTGGCCGCCCTGCTGTCTGCGGGCTCCTCGTCCAGCAGTTCCTCCAGCAGCAGCAGCACCACCGCCGACATCGTGGTGGTCAGCCCGGGTGCCTATGACGTCAGCACCGGGGTCAGCGACACCGAGGTGGGTGAAGTCAAGGTCGGGGACCAGGCCGTCATCACCCCGGACGGTTCGACCACCCCGGTCTACGGCACGGTCAGCTCGGTCGGCCTGCTCCCGGCCAGCTCGTCCAGCACCGCCACCTACCCGGTGGTGGTGGCCGTTACCGGCAGCCCCAGCGGTTTGTTCAGCGGCGCCAGCGCCACCGTGGCCATCATCATCATGCAACAGACCGATGTCCTGACCGTTCCCACCAGCGCCCTGCACCGCATCGGCTCCCGTTACATCGTCTACGAGCTGGCCAACGGTAAGGAGGTCGCCCACCCCGTGACCGTGGGCGCCGCCGGGGCGGCCGAGACCCAGATCACCTCCGGTCTGACGGCCGGGACGGAAGTGGTCCTGGCCACCCTGAGCGCCACCCTGCCCGGGGCCTCGACCGGCGCCCGGACCGGAGGGCTCGGTGGCGGCGGTGGTGGCTTCGGCGGCGGTGGTGGCTTCGGCGGTGGCGGTGGCGGGTTCCGCGGCGGCGGAGGGGGCTTCGGTGCCGGAGGCTGAACCCCCCACCCACGTCTTCCCGGTCCTGCCCCATGAGTCGTCGCCGGCCTCTCCGAGCCTGGACGAGGTGTTCGAGCACAGCCGGACTCCCGACAGCGTCCCGGGCGGCACCGGGGGACGGGGACGCCCGATCATCGAGCTGGCCGATGTCCGCAAGGTCTACTCAGCCGGCTCTCTCTCGGTGGAGGCCCTGCGGGGGGTGACGCTGAGCATCGATGAAGGAGAGTTCGTCGCCATCATCGGGCCGTCCGGGTCGGGCAAGTCCACCCTCATGCACATCCTCGGCTGCCTGGACACGCCCAGCAGTGGGAGCTTCCACCTCTCCGGTGAGGACGTCAGCCACATGAGCGAGACCGAACTGGCCCACATCCGCAATCAGCGCATCGGCTTCGTGTTCCAGGGTTTCCATCTGCTCTCGACCATGTCGGCCTGGCGCAATGTCGAACTGCCCCTCGCCTATGCCGCCGTGCCCAGGGCGGAACGCCGGGAGCGGGCCATAGCCGCCCTGCGCCGGGTCGGCCTGGGCGAGCGGGTCGAGCACCGCCCCGGGGAGTTGTCCGGAGGACAGCAGCAGCGGGTGGCGGTGGCCCGGGCCCTGGTCACCGATCCGGATGTGGTCCTGGCCGATGAGCCCACCGGCAATCTCGACACGACTTCCACCGAGGAAATCCTCGGGTTGTTCTCCGATCTCCATCGAGCCGGCCGCACCGTGGTGCTCATCACCCATGAGCCGGAGGTGGCCGCCGTGGCCAGCCGGATCATCCGGGTCCGGGACGGTCAGGTCACCGAGGCGCCTCCCCGGGAGTTGAGCCGGGCTTGAGCTGGCTGGAGACGTTCAGGACCGGCGCCCAGGCCATCATGAGCCACCGACTGCGGTCGGGCCTGACCATGCTCGGGATTCTCATCGGCATCGCCGCCGTGATTCTGACCGTCGGTCTCGGCGAAGGCGCCTCGGCCCAGGTCAGCAACGAGATCCAGTCCCTCGGTACCAACCTCCTCACCGTCACGCCCGGGTCCACCACCACCGGCGGGGTCCGGGGCGGGCTCGGATCGGCCACGTCGCTGACCGCCGCCGATGCCACCGCCCTGGCCAATAAGAAGGACTGCCCGGATGTGGCCGCGGTGGCCCCGGTCAGCTCCCGCTCGACCGTACTGGTGGCGGGCAGCACCAACTGGACCACCACCGTGTCCGGATCCACCCCGGGATGGCTGAGCGTGCACAGCCGCAGCCTGCTCGAGGGCAACTTCTTCACCCAGGACGACATCGTCAAGGCCAATCCGGTCATGGTGCTGGGGGCCACCACCGCCCAGGAGCTGTTCGGAGCCCGGGATCCGGTGGGCCAATCGGTCTCCATCGGGACCGAGACCTACACCGTCGAGGGGGTCCTCAACGTGGTGGGCTCATCCTCCGCCAGCGGGACCAGCCAGGACGACCTGGCCGTGATCCCCATCACCACCTATCAGCAGCACCTGGCCTTCGGCCTGAACCGCACCTCGGTCTCATCGATCGTGGTGGAGGCCACCTCCAAGAACACGCTGTCGGCCGCCTACCAGGAGATCAACGACGAACTGCTCGCCCTCCAGGGCGCCGCCACTCCCTTGGCTGCCGACTTCACCATCACCACCCAGACCCAGGCCCTCACCACGGCCACCTCGGTGGACCACACCCTCACCATCCTGCTGGCCGGCATAGCCGCCATCTCCCTGCTGGTCGGAGGGATCGGAGTGATGAACATCATGTTGGTGTCGGTCACCGAGCGCATCCGGGAGATCGGCCTGCGCAAGGCCCTGGGCGCCACTCCCAGCGTCATCCGCCGTCAGTTCATGGTGGAGGCGTCCGTTCTCGGCCTGGCCGGAGGTCTGATCGGCGTCCTGTTGGGCATTGGCGGCGCCATCGGCCTGCCCCATCTGATCTCCAACCCCATCGTCATATCCCCGTCCGCAGCCGTGGCCGCCATAGTCGTGTCTCTGGCTATCGGTCTCGGATTCGGCGTCTACCCAGCCAGCCGGGCGGCCCGTATGGCCCCCATCGATGCACTCAGGAGCGAGTGAACCAATGAACCTGTCCCTATCCAACTTGAAGCGGGTGGCGCCGGTACCGGTGCTGGCTCTGGCCGTTCTGGCCGCCGCCTGCGGCGGAGGTACGACCACGACCGCCGCCAGCAGCGCCACCACCGCCCCGGCGGCTTCGGGGGGCGGCACCGGTACCGCCCCTCCGGGCGTGTCGGGCACCGTGGCGGCCGTCAACGGAACCTCTCTCGAGGTCCAGGGGGCCGGCGGGCAGGTGACCGTGAACGTGACTCCTTCCACCGTTATCACCCAGACGGTGGCGGCTACTTCGGCTGATCTGGCCGTCGGCCAGTGCGTCGCGGCCAGCGGCACCAAGTCCGGCACCGACGTGGTGGCCGCCACGGCCGTGAGCATCAACGAGATCACCTCGTCCAGTGGCAGCTGCTCAGGTGGCTTCGGCGGCGGCGGCCGGGGGGGAGGCTTCCGCGGCGGGGCCGGTGGTGGCGAGGGCACCGCGGCGCGTAGCACCACCCGCTCGACACTGTCGGCGGCCCAGCGGGCCCGCCTGGCCAACCTCGGCATAGCCGTCGGCAAGGTCACCACCATCAGCGGGAACACCGTTGACGTCCAGGTTCCGACGCCCCCGTCGACCACCACCACGACCGGCGGGCCCAAGACGTCCAACAACCCTCTGCCCCGCGTCACCCCGACCGGTTCGTTCACCTTCACCTCGAGCACCACCTTCACCGTGACCAAGCCGGCCACGGCCTCTTCCCTGGCCGTGAACCAGTGCGTGACCGCCTTCGGGCCTTCCAATAACACCGGCGCCGTGACCGCCACCCGCCTCACCATCCGGCCCCCGGTCAACGGCAGCTGCAGCACCGCCGCCGGCTTCGGGGGCCGTCGTGGCTTCTTCGGCGGCGGCGGCTTCGGTGGCGGCGGCGGAGCCGGAGGGTGAGCGCCTTCAACGCCGGTAGCAACCCGTCCCCCCTCGGAGAATCAGGAACCCAGTGAAGAACTCCCTCATGCGTGTCGCCCTTGGCATGGTCGCCATCGTCACGGCCGGCGCCGGCCTGCTGGCCGGTGGCGCCCTACCCGCCGCCGCCGCCGCCACGACCGGGAACTGCGGACCCACTGGCGTCACGCCTGCGGGAGGCTCTCCTCAGACGACCAAGGTGAATACGGCTTTCCCCACACCGCTGTCGGTCACCGTGTGCGACTCCAACGACGACCCGGTGCCCAACGCCAGCGTCACCTTCAGCGCACCGTCCTCGGGCGCTTCGGGCACGTTCGGCTCCTCGGGCACCTACACCATCACGGTGGGGACCAACTCGTCTGGGGTGGCCACCGCCGGGACCTTCACCGCCGACAGCACGGCGGGTTCGTACTACGTCAATGCGACGGCTACGGCTGGCAACGCCGGCACCCAGACCGGCTCGTTCTACCTGACCAATACCGTGGCCGGTGTGGCCGCCGGGATCACCGCTGCGAGCGGCAGTGGCCAGTCTTCCCCGGTCGGGGGCCAGTACGGCTCCCCGTTGACGGCTCAGGTCATGGATGGAAACGGAAACCCGGTGGTCAACGCCAGCGTCACCTTCACCATGGCTCCGGGCTCCACCGGGGCCAGCGGGACCTTCGCCAGTGGGGGATCCTCGGCCACCGAGCCGACCAACTCATCCGGGGTGGCCACCAGCCCCCTCATCAACGCCAACAACTCCGCCGGAGCCTTCGTGGTCAACGCCACCACGACGGGTTTCAATGGTTCGGCTCAGTTCAGCCTGACCAATGAGGCCGGACCGCCGGCCTACATCACCACCGGGTCCGGCGCGTCCCAGTCAACGCCGGTCAACACCGCCTTTTCCGTTCCTCTGGCCGTGACCGTCACCGATGCCAACAAGAACCCGGACCCGGGTGTGGCCGTCACCTTCACGGCGCCGGCCAGTGGGGCCGGCGGCACCTTCGCCGGTAGCAGCACGACCGTCACCGTCACGACCGACAGCAACGGCGTGGCCGTGGCCCCGACTTTCACGGCCAACTCGGATCCGGGCGGCTATCTGGTTTCCGCCTCGGTTCCGAACCTCAACCCGCCGGCCTCTTTCTCCCTGGTCAACCAGGTTCCCAGTTCGAGCAGCGTCGGCTACTGGCTGGTCGCCTCCGACGGCGGCGTCTTCAGCTACGGGAACGCCGGCTACTACGGGTCCACTGGAGCCGAACGGCTGGCCAGACCGGTAGTCGGCATGGCTTCAACGGTGGACGGTAAGGGCTACTGGCTGGTGGCCTCCGACGGCGGCGTCTTCAGCTTCGGGGACGCCAACTTCTACGGCTCCACCGGGGCGGAACGGCTGGCCGCCCCGATCGTGGGCATGGCGGTGACGCCGGACGGTAAGGGGTACTGGCTGGTCGCCTCCGACGGCGGAGTCTTCAGCTTCGGGGACGCCCGCTTCTTCGGCTCCACCGGGGCGGAACGACTGGCCGCTCCGATCGTGGGCATGGCCTCGACCGCCGATGGTGGCGGCTACTGGCTGGCGGCTGCCGACGGGGGCGTCTTCTCCTTCGGGGACGCCGCCTTCTTCGGATCGGCCGGAGCCGACCACATCGTGTCCCCGGTCATCGGGATCACCGCCACCCCCGACGGTGGGGGCTACACCCTGGCCGCCGCCGACGGCGGGATCTTCACCTACGGGGACGCCCACTTCTACGGCTCGGCGGCCAGTTCCGAGGACCGTTCGATACATGCCTTCGCCGACGCCCCCGGAGGGGGCGGCTACTACCTGGCCGATTCGGTCGGGATCGTCTACGGCTACGGGACCGCCGTGATCGACGGTTCCCCGGCCGGCAGCGAGATCACCCTGGCGGCCCCGATAGTCGGAGCCGCCACGCCTTAGCGTCCGGGGCGGCGGCCTTTGCCCGGCCCACCGGACCGGGACGGACCTCCGTCGGGCTGGCCCGAGCGCCGGGGCTGCCCGGCCCGAGGTCCCTGCCCGGGACGGGGGGCCTGGGCCGCCGAACGGGACGACTGGCCCTGACCGTTGCCTTCGTAGCGCCGGCCCGAAGGTCGGCCGCTGCCCCCGGAAGGGCGGCCCGCCGACGGCCGGCCCTCACCGCTGAACTGGCGTCCGGGGGCGCCGGACGGACGGCCGTTGGCCGAACCCGACTGGCGTCCGCCGGCGTTGCCGCCTCCATTGCCGCCGCCGCCGGAGGGGCGACCGGAGCGGCGGGAGGGCGCGCTGGAACGACTGGGGGAGGCGGGCATACCGAGATCGGCGGTGGCCTCGGCCGGCAGGTCGAGCGCCCGCTGCACGCTGCGGACGCTGTCGAAGTCGCCATCCATGATGAGGGAGACCACCGTGCCGGATGCTCCGGCCCGACCGGTGCGGCCGGAACGGTGGAGGTAGTCCTTGTGGTCGGCGGGGAAGTCGTAGTGGACAACGCAGGACACGTCATCGACGTGAATGCCGCGGGCGGCCACATCGGTGGCCACCAGGGCCTGGGCCGAACCGGTGGAGAACGCCTTGAGAGCGCGGTCGCGCTGGGCCTGGGACCGCCCGCCGTGGATGGGGACGGCGTCCACGCCCGCCCGCTGCAGCTGGCCGGCCACCCGGTCGGCGCCGTGCTTGGTGCGACAGAAGATCACCGTCGAACCGTGCTCGACCACCAGGCCGGCGGTCAGGGCCAGGCGCTCCTCGGCCCGGGCCCGCACGAAACGGTGGGAGGTGAGGTCGACCTCTTCGGTGGTGGCGGCAACTTCGCAGCGGACGGGGTCGCTCTGGTAGCGCTTGATGAGCACATCCACGGCCCCGTCCAGAGAGGCGGAGAAGAGCATGGTCTGGCGGTCGGGCTGGACCAGGTCCAACAGCCGCTTGACCTCGGGCAGGAAGCCCATGTCGGCCATGCGGTCGGCTTCATCGATGACGACCACATCGACCAGGTCCAGGACCAGATCCCCCCGGCGGACCAGGTCGGCTATGCGGCCCGGGCAGCCCACCACCACGTCCACGCCGCTGCGCAGCGCCTTGAGCTGGGGCCCGAAGCCCACGCCGCCATAGAAGGAGGCCACCTTGCGCTTCACCGGTGAGAGCAGCGGCCGCAGCTCGTTCTGGATCTGGGCGGCCAGCTCCCGGGTGGGGGCGAGGACCAGGCCGCGGGGCGCAGCCGGCTTGCCCCGTCCGACCCGCTGGGCCAGGGGGATGCCGAAGGCGATGGTCTTGCCCGATCCGGTGGGGGCCCGGCCGCAGATGTCACGGCCGGCCAGGGCAGGCGGCAGGGCCAGGCTCTGGATGGGGAAGGGGGAGGTGATGCCGCGTGCGGTCAGCACACTGGCGATGGGCGCGGAGACACCGAGATCGGTGAAGGCGTTTGACACTGGAACAGGCTCCTATTGCGTTGCTCGCGCCGGGCGGCGCGGCGGGATGCGACTGACCCGATCGGCACTCCCGCGTGGCCGGAGCCACAGCTGCGTCGCTGGCAGCGGGAGATTGGCCGATGGAAAAGGAACTCTGAACCTACGGCCCGGCGGCCCAGGGCCGACGTCATCCGGATGACCGGATGAAGCGAGCAGTGTACCAGACGCCCCCTCGGCGCCATTCCCGGCCGGCCGACGCCATCCCTCGACCTACCGCCCCGGGCGCTCCTCAGGCGCCCTGGATCCCGCCGGGAGGACCGGAGTTGGCGCCAGGCGGATAGAAAGTCTGCCAGTTGGCCACCGACGGCCGCAGGGCGTCGGCCGGACCGGTGCCGATGACGCTCAGCACGTTCTGGGTGATGGTCGTGAGCGGCCCGGTAACCCCGGGGATGGCCTGGGGGACCAGCGGCTTGGGGAACAGGCCCCGGTTATCGGCCAGCTTGCTGACCCACCAGTTGGTGCCGGTGGCGAACACCCCTCCGCCTCCGGCCTGGGTGTACCAGGTCACATCCGAATACCCGGGTTGGCCCCGACAGACCAGGGGGCTGTGGGCCCAGATCTCGACGTTGGTGGGGCCGGCCAGCCCGGGCTGGTAGGCGTCGTACTCCGAGCCGACCACGTGGGCCATGGTGTCCCCAGAGAAGAGGCCGGCCCCGGCCAGCCCCCATGCCGTCGGGTTCGAGGCGACCATGGCCGCGTCCACCGGGTTGGACTGGTACATGTCCCCGATGAGGATCGACTCGGGACGCGGCACCGGCCCGTCCGGCCAGTTGGCCGTGACGTCGGCGTTGTCGACGCCGTAGAGCGGATCCTCGGCGGCGACCTTGTAGCAGATGACCTGCCGGTCCGGTCCGGTCGGGCTGGCGGCCAGGCGGATGTGGCGGAAACAGGCGTTGGCGCCCAGGAAGGCGAAGTTGACCCCGGCGTCACGGGCGGCCAGCGCCCCGTCCAGCATGGAAGCCGACCAGTACTCGTCATGGCCCAGGCTGATGAGGGCCTTGTGCCTGGTCAGCAGGGAGGGATTGACGGCCACGTCCACGTCCGTCCAGTACGTCATGTCCAACCCCAACCGCTCGGCCAGCATCACGAAGGGGAACTCGTTGCCGAGCCAGTCGGAGGCCCCATTGGCCCAGTCCACCTGGGCCAGGGCGTAGGGGCGGTCGAAGGAGACCACGCGGGACCGGTTGGCGTAGGTCTGGCCGTTGCCCTGGCGCCCGTAGTAGAGGCTGTATCCGCCCCACAGGTTGTAGGCCTGCCAGGTGGTCACCGAGTTCTGGATGACGAAGGCGGCCGTGCTGGCGTCGTCCCGCACCGTCAGGGGGACGAACTGCTGCTGGCCGTCGGAGCCGACCAGCTTGAGCAGGTAGTTGCCGGGGGGCCATGTCCTGTCCACGCCGAAGGACAGCGACGGGGCCCAGGCGCACTGGACCAGGTTGATGCCGGGAGTGAACTGGGCCGGGGGCTGGCGCCGGCCCGGCACCTCGGCCGACTGCCAGATGAGCCGGCCGCCCAGGCCCTGGTACCAGCCCATCCGGTAGGCCTCCACGTGAAAGGTGGAAGCGACGGTGTTGACGAAAAGGGTCACGCTGTCACCGGCCTGGGCGCTGACGTGGTCGGCGTAGCCCTCCATGGCGTGGGGGACCGGGACCCCGGTGACCACCCAGTTGGTGGTGCCGGGCCGGGCGTTCTCGGCCATGACCCACCCGGCCGTGGCCAGCTCCACCTGGCCCGGGGCCAGGGTGGTGGTCGTTGGATCGGTGCCGGCCGTGGTGGTAGCGCTACGGCGCCCGAGACGGGTAGTGCGGGAGGCACCCCGGGCGTCGTCCGATCCGGCGCGCGTCGGGGCGGCCCCGGCGGTGGCCAGCAGGCCGGCCAGACCGGCCCCGGCCACGCCCGCCGCCCCGTTCATGAAGGCACGACGGCTGAGCCGGCGGCCCGGGAGAGGCCTGGGAGGTCCGTGGGTCCCGGCCCCGGGGTCGGGCCGGCGCTCTCGGTCATTCACAGCCCGCCCAGGCTACCGATGCCCTCCTACGGTCCGGTCATCGCCCGGAGCTCGCCCCGCCCGACAGGATGGGCGCATGGAGCTGTCGGAACTGCAGGACCTGATGCGGCGTACCTACGGGGAACGGGACCGCTCCCGGGGCCTGGCCGCCTCGGTGGCCTGGCTGACCGAGGAGGTGGGCGAGCTGGCTCAGGCCGTGCGCAAGGGCAGCCCCGCCGACCAGCTGCACGAACTGGGGGACGTCCTGGCCTGGCTGGCCTCCCTGGCCGAACAGCTCGGCCTGTCCCTCGAGGATGCGGGCGGGCTGTACGCCGCCGGCTGCCCCAAGTGCGGAAACATCCCCTGCTCCTGCTGAATCAGGCGTTCCGGGGCCGACCTGGCGACCTCGGGACCTCAAGATAAGTTCGCGGCCGTGCGATCAGTGCAGTTTTCCTCCCGGGACCCGCGTCGGCACCAGGCGGCCGCCGCCGCCGTGGCCCTCGTCCTTTCCCTGCTCGGGTCACTCGTCCTGGCCGTGGCGGCGCCCCGAGCACAGGCGTCAACCGCCACCGGCGGGTACTGGATGGTGGCCGCCGACGGGGGGATCTTCGCCTTCAACGCCCCCTTCGACGGGTCCATGGGGGGCAAGACCCTCAACGCCCCGATAGTGGGCATGGCCTCCACGCCGGACGGGGGCGGGTACTGGATGGTGGCCAGAGACGGCGGCATCTTCGCCTTCGGTGACGCCCACTTCGCCGGGTCCATGGGGGCCAAGCCGCTCAACGCCCCGATCGTGGGTATGGCGGCCGTCGGCTCCGCCACGGCTCCGGTGGCCCCCGGCTATGACGTCTCCTATCCCCAGTGCGGCAGCTCCCTGCCCAGCGGGGGCGCCTTCGGCATCGTCGGGCTCAACGACGGGCTGGCCAACAACCTCAATCCCTGCCTGGGGCCGTCCTCTGCCTATCCGTCGTACACGCAGAGCGAGCTGTACTGGTCGGTGGCGTCCTCCACCGGCCAGAGCAGCCAGCCCAAGTCATCCCTGTACCTCAACACGGCCGACCCGGGCAACGTCTACGCCGGTACCCAGATCTCCGACTGGCCGACGTCCTCGTCCTCTGCCGATCCTTACGGCTCCTGCACCACCACAACCGTGGCGACCACCTCGGGCCCGGCCACGGCGGGGGCGAACTCGACGGCCTGCGCCTGGCAGTACGGATACAACAAGGCCGCCCAGGACGCCAGCTGGCTGACGGCTGCCGCCAACGCCATCAATTCCCAGTCCCCGCCGGTGACGGTGGCTCCCGATCCGGGTTCCTACCAGTGGTGGCTCGACGTCGAGACGGTGAGCACGTGGCAGAGCGGGACGAGTGGGCAGGCCATGAACGTGGCCGACCTGCAGGGCATGATGGCCGGGTTGCAGGCGGCCGGGGTGAGCGGCATCGGCGCCTATTCGACCTCCCAGCAGTGGGACCAGGTGACCGGGGGCACGACGGCTGCATCCGGCTCCCTGTACCGGATCCCGGTCTGGCTCCCGGGCGCCACCACCGGGACTCAGGCGCAGGCCAACTGCGCCGCCCAACCCTCCTTCACCGGTGGGGCGGTCACCGTCACGCAGTGGACGAGCACCCCGGCTGACAGCGACTACGCCTGCTGAGTCTCAGCACCCCGGGGTCAGGCCCGTTCTGTTGGGTCAGCCCCGTTCTGTTGGGTCAGCCCCGCCGGGCCAGCAACTCCTCAGCTATCTGGACGGCGTTGAGGGCGGCCCCCTTACGGAGGTTGTCCCCGCTCAGGAACAGGGCCAGGCCGTTCTCGACCGTCTCGTCCCGGCGAAGCCGCCCCACATAGGTCGGATCCACCCCGGCCGCATCCAGCGGGGTGGGTATCTCGCTCAGAACCACCGACGGGGTAGCCGAGAGGATCTCGGTGGCCCGGGCCACGCTGATGGGCCGGGCGAAGCGGGCGTTGATGGACAGGCTGTGACCGGTGAAGACCGGCACCCGGACACAGGTGGCCGAGACGGGCAGGTCGGGCAGGTCGAGGATCTTCCGGCTCTCGTCCCGGAGCTTCTGCTCCTCGCTGGTCTCGTCCCCCCGGGCGCTGCCGGCGTAGGGGATGACGTTGAAGGCGATGGGGCGGGGGAACTGGGCCGGGGCCGGGAACTCCACGGCCCGGCCGTCGAATGTCAGCTCCCGGGCCCCGGAGAGGACCTTCTCGACCTGTTCGGCCAGCTCATCCACCCCGGACAGGCCGGCGCCGGAGACGGCCTGGTAGGTGGAGATGACCATGGCCTCCAGGCCGGCTTCATCATGGAGGGCCTTCAAGGGGGCCATGGCCACCATGGTCGTGCAGTTCGGGTTGGCCACGATGCCCTTGGGCCGGCGGTCCAAGGCGGAGGCGTTGACCTCGGGCACCACCAGCGGCACCTCGGGATCCATGCGCCAGGCCGAGGAGTTGTCGATGACGGTGGCGCCGGCGGCGGCCAGCCGGGGGGCCAGCTCCCTGGAGGCGTCGGCGCCGATGGAGAAAAGGGCGATGTCGATGCCGTCGAAATCGGCCGCGGCGGCGTCCTCCACCTGCACCTCCCCGTCCTTCCAGGGCAGGCGGCGGCCCTTGGACCGGGCGCTGGCGAAGTACCGCATCTCCTCCACCGGGTAATTCCGCTCGGCCAGGACCGAGCGCATGACGCCCCCGACCTGCCCGGTGGCCCCGAAAATGCCTACACGCATAGCCCGAGTCTACGGGCCGGTCCCGAGGCCGCCGCCGATGATTTGCGCCCCCGCCCTGCCGATGATTTGCGCCGGCGCCTGCCGATGATCGCGCCGGCGGCCGGGCGGCCCCTCAGGCGGCGCCGAGCTCGAAGGCGTCGTGGAGGAGCTGGACCGCCTCTTCCACCTGGGCGGCCCGGACCACGCAGGAGATCCGGATGGCCGAGGTGGAGATCATCTCCAGGTTGACCCCGGCCCGGGCCAGGGTCTCGAACATGGTGGCGGCCACTCCGGGGTTGCTCTTCATGCCGGCGCCCACCAGGGAGACGCGGGCGACGGTCTCATCGGCGGTCACTTCGCCGGCTCCGATGTCGGACGAGCCGCTGACCTCGAGGGCACGGGCCACGCTCTCCTTGGGGACGGTGAAGGAGATGTCGGTGGTGCCGTCCATGGAGACGTTCTGGACGATCATGTCCACGTTGACGTCGTTATCGGCCAGGGCCCGGAACAGCCGGGCGGCTATGCCGGGGCGGTCGGGTACCCGGGTCACGGTCACCTTGGCCTCGGAGGTGTCGTGGGTGACCGCCGAGATGATGGCCTGCTCCATGGTTTCGTCCTCCTCGTAGACCCACGTGCCCGGCTCCCAGGTGAAGGCGGAGCGGACATGCAGCTTCACACGGTTGTTCCTGGCCACTTCCACAGCCCGCATGGCCGGCTTGGGACAGCCGGTGGCGGTCATCTCCAGCAGCTCATCGAAGGAGAGGCGGAGAAGGCGCCGGGCATTGTGGACCACGGCCGGGTCGGCCGTGTACATGCCGGTCACGTCCGTGTAGAGCTCACAGACGTCGGCCTTGAGCACGGCGGCCAGGGCCACGGCGGTGGTGTCCGAGCCGCCCCGGCCCAGGAAGGTCACATCCCCGCTCTCGGTGGACATCCCCTGGGAGCCGCCCACCACCGGCACCCGGCCGGCGTCGAGCGCCTCTTGGATGCGGGCGGTGCGGATCTCGAGGATCTTGGCGTTGCGGTGGGTGGTGTCGGTGATGAAGCCGGCCTGGCTCCCGGTCAGGGACAGGCCGGGCACCCCCAGATCGGCCAGGGCCATGGTGACCAGGGCGGCCGCCTTGCGCTCCCCGGCGGTGATGAGCATGTCCATCTCCCGGCCCGGGCGGGTCTTGGAGACCGTCTCGGCCAGGTGGAGGAGCTCATCGGTCTCCTTGCCCATGGCCGAGACGACCAGGGCCACCTGGTGACCCTGCCGGCGGGTGCGGGCCACATGGTCGGCCACGGCCCGGATCCGGTCGACATCCCCGACCGAGGTGCCGCCGAACTTCTGGACGATCAGGGACACGAGGCCGAAACTACCAGCGCCCTGTCGGCTCACCGCCGGGATTGGCGGCTGTCGGCGCCTCCGGCGGGCCGACTACCTTGATCGGCCGTGCCCACGGACAAACGACAGCGTCAGAGAGAAGGCCGCCAGTACCGGCGGGCCCAGCTGGAGGCCGCCCGGAAGCGCCGGACCCGAATGCGCCAGGGCGGCTTGGCGGTCGCCATCGTCGCCGTCATCGTCGTTCTGGTCGTCCTGACCAGCCTGGGCGGCTCCAAGAAGACCAACGTCAACGCCAGCTCGACCACCAGCACCACGGCGGCCACCACTACCACCGCCGCCGCCGGGATCCCGCCCAGCGCTCCCCCGGTGACCGGTGGGGGCACGCTCAAGACCTGGGCCTGTCCCAACCCGGACGGCTCCTCGCCCCACATGGCCCACTTCCCCTCCACCCCGCCGCCCATGTGCATCGATCCGGCCAAGACCTACACCGTCAACATGACGACCAACCAGGGCGACATCACCTTCACCCTGGACACCAAGAACACCCCCAAGACGGCCAACAACTTCGCCGTGTTGAGCTGGTACCACTACTACGACGGCACCAGCATCGACCGCATCGACACCAGCATCGACATCGAACAGACCGGCTCGCCCAACACCCAGTCCATCTCCGATCCCGGCCCGGGCTACAACATCCCGGACGAGCCGACCATGACCACCAACTCCTCGGGCCAGCTGACCGGGCCCTACAAGTACAGCCCCGGTGACGTCGTGATGGCCCGGGGCTCGGGCGCCAACAGCGGCTCGGCCCAGTACTTCTTCGTCTACGGCTCGGCCGCCTCCGCCCTGGACAGCCAGGGCACCTACGTGACCTTCGGCCACATCACCGACTCGGCCAGCCTGGCCGTGCTGCAGAAGATCGCCGCGCTCTACGAGCCCTGCCCCAGCAGCGACCAGACCTGCCTGGGCGGCGCCCCCAAGACGGTGGTGCTCATCTCCAAGATCACCGTCACCGCCTCCTGATCCGAAGGGACAACCAATGACCGTCGAAGCCCCCAACCCGGATGGCTCCAGCCCCAAGCGCCAGAAGTTCGACGCCGAGCCCCCGATGGTGATCGACCCGGCCAAGCGCTACACGGCCACCATGGAGACCACCAAGGGCACCCTGACCATCGCCCTGGATCCCGTCAACGCCCCCAAGACAGTCAACAACTTCGTCTTCCTGGCCCGCTACCACTACTACGACGGGGTCACCTTCCATCGCATCATCCCCGGCTTCGTGGTGCAGGGGGGAGACCCCGAGGGCTCCGGCCGCGGCGGCCCCGGCTACAAGTTTGCCGATGAGCTGCCCAAGCCCAACCGCTACGAGATCGGCTCACTGGCCATGGCCAACGCCGGGCCCAACACCAACGGCAGCCAGTTCTTCATCATCTGCGGCCCCGACGGCGCCCGCCTCCCACCCCAGTACTCACTGTTCGGAAAGGTCGTATCCGGTCTAGAGGTGGTGGCCGCTCTCGAAGCGGTCGGCACGCCGGGCGGCTCGGTCAAGGAGAAGGTCGGGATGGTCTCGGTGACCATCACCGAATCCGACTGACCCGGCCGGCTCCGCCTTGGCCTGCCGGGCGGCCCGGCGGCGCGTCAGCTGCCGGAGGTGCTGCAGTTCAAGGTGCCGGCTCCACATAGTCCCGTCACCTTGAACTGGATGGGTTGGAAGGGGACGACCGGGGTTCCGACGTCGAGTTGGATGACGCCCTGCGGGAGGAGCGGGATGTTCCGGGGATTCCCGTGGAACGCCCGCCCGTCGAGGAAGGCCACCACCGTTCCGCGGGCGGGACCGACCTGGTCGGATGACAGAGGTTGGCCCCAGATGTCGAAGAACTGGCCCAGGGTGAAGGACCCCTTGTGCGGCGCCTCGATGTGGATGATCCCGTCATTGGAGTGGACGTGGAGCCAATAGAGGCAACCCGAAGGGGCGTTGTCCACGAACAGCCCGGTGGTGAGATGTTCGGCCAGTCGGGGGGCGGCTATCCCGGCCCCGGCCGGCAGACGGCGCTGCTGGCCGTTGACGAATATGTCGACGTGATCGTGGATGTGGAAGGTCGCCGCCTGGTCCATGGTCGGCCGGCAGGTGATGCCGTCCACCGGTGCGCCCGAGGCCGTAGTCGAAGCCGGAGCCAGGTCGGGAACATTCTGGACCGGCACGCCCTCCGGCCCGCTGGGGGCGGGGGTGGACCGGCCGGTCAGACCCAGGCCCAGGCCCAGGCCGCCCCCGCCCAGCACCACGATCACCAGACCGATGACGGCCCAACGAGGGAAACGCCGGCGGTAGCCGGCGCCGTCGTCCTCCTCGTAGAACTCCTCGGCACCATCCTCCCCGCCCGGGACGCTCACCCGATCTTCACCTCCGTCAGCGGCCTTTCCTGACCGTTCATGAACACGTGGACCCGGCCGGCACCGGCCGCCCGCCAGTTTCCCTCGGAGTCCCGGATGGCGGCGGTGCGCTCATCGATAGCCAGGATGGACACGTCCTTGGGGGCCAGCTCCATGGTCCGGCGGGTCTTCTCCTCCGACCATCCCGAGTAATGGGGCACCACCGCCAGCGGGGCGACCAGGCCCAGGCCCAGAGTGAAGGCGCCGCCCCGGGGATCGACCATCGGGTCGGTCAAGGCCATGGCCCCGGCCGAGGATCCGGCCACGGTGGCGCCCCCCTCCCAGGCCGACACCAGGGCCCGCCACACCGCCGAGTCCTTGAGCACCGAGCGCAGATGCAACGGGGAGCCGCCGCCCAGGTAGACGAACCGGGCCGCCGCCACCTGGGCGGCCAGGTCCTCCCGCTCGGCGTCGGGCCGCTTGAGCACCTCCAGCCCCACCGCCTTGGCCCCGAATCCGGCAAACCACGCCGTCGCCGTGGCCACCGCCCTCTCCGGATGCTCATAGGCGGCGGCGGTGGGAAGAACCAGGACCTCGGGCCGGCCGGCGGCCTCGAAGGCCTCGGCGTCGAAGCTGCAGCCCTCCTGCCACTCCGCCCCCCCGACCAGCAAAAGGGGCCCGCTCATGCCCCCACCCCGCCCACGTTGAGATCGGCGCCGGGGCTCGATCGGCCGGCCCCGGCCCCCCGCACCCCGCCCACGTTGAGATCCGCGCCGGGGCTCGATCGGCCGGCCCCGGCCCCCCGCACCGCCGTGCTCGCCCGGGACGGGCTCAGGTGGGTACCCAGGGACCGCCGGCGGGGATAGGTGCCCGCCGGCACGGGCGGGTCGGCGGTGCGCTCACAGGCCGTTCCCACCACCCCGGCCCGCAGCAGCCCGGGCACCAGGGGAAGATCGATCCGGTCGTAGCCGGCCACCATCAGTCCGGACCGGCGGATGGCGGAGACCGGGTCCCGGTGCAGGTGGCAACCGGGGACCGCCCGGTGCCAGAGGGGATCGAGGGCCCGCTGGACCAGGCCCCACCCTCCGGGGGCGGCGGTGTGCTCGAGGAACAGCAGCCGGCCGGCCGGCGCCAGGAGGCGGCGGATGCGGGCCACGGCCCGGTCCAGATCGGGGACGGTGCAGAGCACCAGGGTGCAGACGACCGTGTCGAAGGAGCCGTCCTGGAGGTCGGCCTCCTCGATGCCGGCCCGGATCAGCGTGGCCGGGACCGGGCAGTCGGCCAGCCTGGGTTCCAGGCGGCGGACCATGGACGCGTCCGGCTCCAGCACCACCACCGAATCGGCGGCCGAGTACCACCTGAGGTTGTGCCCGGTGCCCCCGCCGACCTCCAGCACCCTCCCGGTGGCGTCGGCCAGCAGGGCCGCCCGCCGCTCAGCCAGGCCGGCGGCTTCGGCCGAGGCGCACAGGCGGTCGTAGGCGGCGGCGTACAGGGGATGATCCACGTCCGCATGATGACAGGCCTGGTCCCTCACCTGGCTCGGCGGGGCTACCCGTCGGTAGCATCCGGGCCATGTCGATCAAGCGGGTGGGAATAGTCGGTTCCGGGATCATGGGCTCCGGGATCACCGAGGTGGCCGCCGTCAGCGGTTACGAGGTGATCCTCCGGTCCCGTCAGCAGCACACGGCCGACGCCACCGTGGCCGGGATGGAGAAGTCCCTGAACCGGTCGGTGGAGAAGGAGCGGATGACGGCCGAGGACCGGGACGCCGCGCTGTCCCGGGTCACCGCCACCAGCGACCTGGCCGATCTGGCCGAGTGTGACCTGGTCATCGAGTCGGTGGTGGAGGACCTGGCCACCAAGAAGCACCTCTTCACCGAATTGGACCGGATCGTCAAGGACGGCGCCATCCTGTCCACCAACACCTCCACCCTGCCGGTGATCGAGATGGCCATGGAGACGGGCCGGCCCGACCGGGTCTGCGGGGTCCACTTCTTCAATCCGGCCCCGGCCATGGCCCTGGTCGAGTTGGTCAGGCCCCTGACGGCGTCGGAGGAGACCATGGCCGAGGTGCGGGCCTTCGCCGAGGCCTGCGGTAAGTCACCGGTGCAGGTGAAGGACCAGGCCGGCTTCATCGTCAACCACCTCCTCTTCCCCTACCTCAATAACGCCGTGCGGCTGCTGGAGAACGGCGTGGCCACCCGGGATGACATCGACGCAGCCATGAAGGGCGGCTGCAACTTCCCCATGGGCCCCCTGGCCCTGCTCGACCTGGTCGGCCTGGACACCAGCCTGGCCATCCTGGACGCTCTCTACAACGAGTTCCGGGACCCCAACTACGCCGCCGTCCCCCTCCTGCGCCGGATGGTCACCGCCGAGCAGCTGGGCCGCAAGAGCGGCGCCGGCTTCTACGACTACAAGAAGAAGTAGCCCGATCGGCGGCGAATCGCCGCCCGCGCCCACGCCCACGCCCGCGCCCGCGCCCTCGCCCTCGCCCTCACCCTCACCCGGCCGGCCCGGCTACCTCCTGCCCGGCTACCTCCTGCCCGGCTACCTTCTGCCCCCCCCACCTCCTGCCCGGCCTGCCCGTCCCCGAGATTTCTTCCCGTTTCTGGGCGTAATTGGCACCACCCTGTCACACCACTCCGATATACTGCGAACATACGTTCCCTCCTGGGATGGAGGGCCGATCTCCTGGGGAGGTGGGGGATGAACG
>DAHUYE010000106.1 GCA_027315345.1 Actinomycetota bacterium | reverse complement strand
TCGATAGTTGTAGGGACAGTCATCGTGTTCCTCCTCAAGTGGTTTGTGTCGAACTGCTTCTTGAGGTTGACGCGGTGACTGTCGCGTCTGGGGGACCCTTCAGGCCCTACCGGCTCTTACACCACTTCCTGGGACTCAACTTTCAGTCGAAGTCCGCTACCTCTACGACCCCTTCATGGGCCAAGACGATGCACTCACTGGAGTTGCCAGCGTGAACTACGAGTTCGACCACTTCTGGCAGAGAGCAGAGTCACCACGTTGAGCCATACCCCGTACCGCAAGAAGCTTATCGAGACGGCCCTGCCACTCGAAGCCATCAATGCCGCATGCAAGGCGGACAAGGAACGAAAGACGGGGACGATCCGCAACTTGCACAAATGGTTTGCCCCGATGCCTGTTCCAGCGCTACGGGCACTCATCTTCGCTTCGCTCGTGGATGACCCAGGGGAAGATGCTGAGCGGGCCAGGCTATTTGACACGATCAAAGGATTGGTGGCCTCTGTGGCGTCCAATCCCGAGGCGGAAGTTCTCGATGCCGCCAAGAAGGCCATTGCCGCCAGCATGGAACAGACCCCGATTGTATTCGACCCGTTCTGTGGTGGCGGTTCGACCCTCGTGGAGGCTCAGCGTCTCGGCCTGTCCAGCCGGGGGAGTGATCTGAACCCCGTGCCAGTGCTTATCTCGAAGGCGTTGACTGAACTACCTCCAGCCGTTGTAGATCGCCCGCAGATAAATGCTGACGGCCTCTTCGATGAGACCAGTGTGCGGGGACTTTCAGGGTTTCTATCCGATGTAGAGCATTACGCTAAGCGTGTTAGGGATGCTGCCTGGCAGCAGATCGGTCACCTTTACCCACTCGCCCCGAATGGTGATCCAGTAATTGCTTGGCTGTGGGCACGAACGGTCGAGAGCCCTGACCCTCGATTCCAGGGGTCCCACGTGCCCTTGGTTGGCAACTGGTGGCTGTCAAAGACGCCGAAGTTCAGGGCCTACCTCAAGCCGGTTGTGGACCTAGCTGCTAAGTCCATCTCCTTCGAAGTTCACATGGAAGGACAGCCGACCTCACCCGGACGCGACACGTGCTTGCTGTCTGGGGCGCCAATTCCGCTCTCCTACGTAAGGCAACAGGGGCAGAGTGGTCGGCTAGGGATCGTCATGACCTCGTTCGCTTCGAGCGGCCAGCACGGGAGGAAGTTCTATGCGTCCTCTCCCGAACATGTGGCCGCTTCCCAGATCAGCGAACCCGATTGCCTTCCCGTCTTGGCGATACCGGAACAAGCACTGAGCTTCTCAGCATGGGGATACGGAATCCGCGACTGGCCCAGTCTCTTCACCAACAGACAGCGACAGATGTTGCTCACTTTTGCATCGCTTGTTAGTGATGTTGCCAAATGGGTCAGGGAGGACGGGGGCAGTGATCAGCAGGCTAAGAGCGTTGCGACCGCTCTTGGGCTTTGTGTTGGAAAGCTCGCCCAATCATCCTCGACTCTTGTCAGGTGGAACGTGCGATCGACGGCGACGGCCAAGGCGGAACCCGCATTTGCTCAGCATGATGTTGCGCCGCTGATGGATTTCGCCGAGGTCAATCCCTTCGGCGGGTCGGTGGGCGACTGGATTCAAGTGGTCGAGACCTCCAGCAGAGCTTACGGATTTATTGAGCCCCATGGGCCTGCGTCAACGGTGGTTCAGGGAGATGCTCGAACTCATAGTGAGGAACTCACCAATCGGTGTCTAGTTGTTACCGACCCACCATATTTCGCGGCCATCGGTTATGCGAACCTGGCCGATTACTTTTACCCCTGGATCCGACTCGCGCTCAAAGACGTCTACCCAGAACTCCTCGCCACCATGGCCACCCCGAAGGGCGGCGAGCTGATTGCGGAACCCGCCCGGCATGATTCCAAGGAGGCGGCGAAGCAGTACTTTATTGATGGATTCACCCTGACTTTCGCCTCGCTCTGCGATGCCGCTCGCGATGATCTTCCACTTCTCATCGTTTACGCCCACAAGGAACAGGAGGCAGAGCGGGGAGCTCGGGTGTCACCTGGGTGGGAGGCAATTCTCGAAGCGGTAATCCGCTCGGGGCTCACGGTGGTCATGACGTGGCCCATTCGAGGAGCACGAGCCGCTCGTCTGATTTCGAATGTGGGCCAAGGCGCGAACACGCTTGCGTCATACGTCGTGCTGGTCTGCCGACCTCGCCATCAAGAAGCGGTCAGGGTCTCGCGTCGGGACCTGGCGGTCGCCCTGCGTTCCGAGCTTGGTCCGGCCATTCAGCTTCTCCAATCGGCGGCGGTGGCTCCTGTCGACTTGGCACAGGCGGTAGTTGGACCAGGTATGGCTGTGTTCACCCGGCACCAGTCGGTTCTCGAACCGGACGGCACCCCGATGACGGTCCGTTCGGCGCTGCTCCTCGTCAACTCTGTTTTGGGCGAGGTTCTGGATGAACAGGAGGGGGAGTTCGACGCCGACACCCGCTGGGCAATCACCTGGTTTGAGCAGTTCCAATTTGGTGAGGCTCCTTCCGGCGAGGCCGATTCCCTTGCCAGGGCGAAGGTAACCAGCATCGAGGGACTGGAACGGGCCGGCATCATCGTAACTAGAGGTGGAACTTGTCGCCTCCTTCGACGTGACGAGCTGCCCGAGGACTATGACCCCGCCAAAGATGCCCGGGCAACTGTTTGGGAGTCGGTCCAGCATCTAGTCGAGCAGTTGCTGGATGGCGGCGAGGAGAAAGCAGCGAGCCTCTTCAGTCGACTTTCGAACAGCGAGGCTGCCCGAGATCTGGCGTACCGGCTGTATGCCATTTGTGAACGCAAGGGATGGGCGGAGGAAGGCGGGGCATACAACGTCCTCGTCGCCTCTTGGCCCGAAATAGCGCAACTCGCCCAACAGCTACAAACCCAGCAACGACTTGGTAGCGGGCAGCTGCCCGGCCTCGGATAGGAGCTTGACGCAGATGCCCAAGAGTAATCGACAGCGGATCGACGAGGCGCTCGACCTGGTCGTCGTTGGGTTTGGTCCGTTCGTCGCTTCCGAACTGTCCCGTATGTACCCAGAGGATTGGATCAGTCAGGCGGCGGATCGGGGCGGCTGGGCGAGGGAAAAGGGGGGTTCTGAACCCAATCCCACCGACCCGGACTTTCTCCTCTGGGTCACGATCAATCACTGGCAGAATCCGTTCCGCAAGGTCCTGGGCCAACAGGAACGTAGCTATATCGGCGAACTGCGTGATGCCCGACACAAGTGGGCTCACAAGGAGTCCTTCACTGCCGACGCCACTTACCGGGTTCTCGACACCGCGTACCTCCTCCTGAGCGCCGTCGGAGCGCCGGAAACGGCGGCGGTAGACGATCTGCGCCAGGAGGCGCTTCGCCTCCGCTTCGAGGAGATGACTAAGAAGGCCACTGCCGCTCCTCTGCCTGGTGTGGTCGCCCCGTCGTCCGAGTCTGGTCTGCCAGGCTGGCGCGAGGTCATCGAGCCCCACGAGGACGTGGCAACCGGGCGCTACCAGCAAGCAGAGTTCGCGGCCGACCTCGCCCAGGTCTACCGGGGCAACGGGCTTCCCGAATATACGGACCCTGAGGAGTTCTTCCGTCGGACCTTCCTGACCAGAGGGCTACGGACGCTGCTTGTTCAGACTGTGCGCAGGCTCGCAGGTCAGACGGCGGAGCCAGTCATCGACCTATTGACCAACTTCGGCGGAGGCAAGACTCACTCGCTGCTCGCTGTGTTCCACCTGGCCGGGGTCGGGCCGGACGCATTCAGCCTCCCCGGCATGGAGGAGATCGGTGCTGAGGCAGGGGTGGACGCTATCCCATCGAGTGTGACCCGTGCAGTCATCGTCGGCACCGCTCTTTCACCACATCGTCTGGTGGAAAAGGGCGACGGCGCCACGGTCAGAACGATCTGGGGCGAAATGGCGTGGCAGCTCGCCGGGCCAGAAGGGTACAGCCTTGTCGCTAATGAAGACCAGGCCGGGGTGGACCCCGGCAGCGCGGCTCTGCAGGAGCTTCTCGAACTCTGCTCGCCCTGCATTATCCTGATCGATGAGTGGGTGGCATATGCCCGCCAACTTTGGGCGAAGGATGACCTCCTCGGCGGCAGCTTCGATGCGCAGATGAGCTTCGCTCAGTCGCTGGCTGAGGCGGTCAAGGCCGTGCCCACCGCCATGATGTTTGTCTCCATCCCGGCGTCGGATAGGTTCAGCGCCTCCACCGATGTCGAAGAGGGCTCCATTGAGGCCGGCATTGAGGTGGGCGGCGTTGGCGGGCTTGAGGCGCTCAAGCGACTGCGCAACGTCATGCATCGCATGGACTCCCCATGGCAGCCAGCGACGGCCGAGGAGGGGTTTGAGATCGTGCGACGCCGCTTGTTCAAGCCCCTTGACGCCGAGGGTTTCGCCAAGCGAGACGTAGTCGCTCGTCGATTCGTAGAGATGTACCGCCAGCAAGAGACCGAGTTCCCGGCGGAAAGTCGGGAGGCGTCCTACGAGGATCGCATCAAGCGCGCCTATCCGATCCATCCCGAGTTCTTCGATCGCCTCTATCAGGACTGGGCTGCCCTGGAGCGCTTTCAGAGGACCCGCGGGGTGCTGCGCCTAATGGCGGCCGTCGTCCACAGCCTGTGGGCAAACGGCGACCAGAATCCGTTGATTCTCCCTGCCAGCATCCCCCTCGACGACCAGCAGGTATTCGAAGAGGTCACCCGGCACCTGGAGGACAACTGGAAGCCCGTCGTCGACACCGACATCGACGGGCGGGGCTCGGTGCCGAACGTCCTCGACCGGGACATTCCTGCTCTCGGCCGTCTCCGGGCCGCACGACGGGTCGCCCGGACTGTCTTTATAGGCTCGGCCCCAACGATGCAGCGGCGGACCCAGGACGGTGCTGCCGGGCAGAACCCGAACCGTGGCATCGAGGACGTACGGGTGAAGCTGGGGAGCGTACTCCCAGGGGAGAGCACCGCGGTGTTCGGCGACGCACTGCGGCGGCTGTCCGACCGGGCCACCCACCTCTACGTGGACGGCTCCCGCTACTGGTACTCGACGATCCCCTCGGTCGCCAGCACTGCCCAGGCTCTCGCTGAGGGATACCGCGAGGACGAAGTGAACGAGGCGCTTGCTCGCCTGATCCAGGCTCAGACCGACCAGGGCGAGTTCGCACGGGTCCATCGCTGCCCGCACAACCCGGGTGACGTTGCCGACGAGGCTTCGGCAGGCCTTGTGATTCTGCGGCCCGAATACGCATATGCGCCAAGATCGGCGTCGTCCGAGGCGCTTGCGGTGGCCACGGACATCGTCTCCCGTCGGTCCGGTGGAGAGCGCGCCTACCGCAACATGCTCGTGTTCCTGGCGGCCGACCAAAACCGGCTCCCCGACCTACTCACGGCGATCCGGCAACAGATGGCGTGGTCCCACATTTTTGATCGCCAGGCGGAGATGAACCTCGACCAGTTCGGCATCACTCAGGCGAGGACCAAACGGGACACGGCCGAGGACACTGTGCGACAGCGTCTGAGCGAAACCTACGTCTGGCTCCTGGTCCCAGCCCAGACGCCCGAAGAGTCCGAGTTCCACATCGAGGCAATCAGGGTCAATGGTCAGGGCGGGCTGGCCACCCGGGCTGCACGTAAGGCGATGCCCGACCATCTGAGCACCGTCTACGGGGCAACCAACCTCCGCCTTGAGCTGGATCGAATCCCGCTGTGGCGAGACGGCGATCATGTCGACGTGAGCCAGGTGTGGGAGGACTTCGCCCGCTACCCTTACTTGCCCCGCTTGAAGGACCTGTCCGTCTTCCTCGGCGCCGTCGCTGTTGGACCTCAGGGATTCGCCGTCGAGGACGAGGGATTCGGATACGCCGAGTCCTTCGACGCCGAGAACGGCCGATACCGTGGGCTGGTCATCAACGGGTCAGTTGACCGCCCTGTCGCCGACGGGAACAGCGTGCTAGTCATGCCGGGCGTCGCTCTTACTCAGCAACGCGCGGAACGTCAGGCACATGAAGAAGCAGACGCGGCCGAAGGCGGCCCCGCGCATGGTGGAGGCCCTGGCGGACAGCGTCCACCGGAGCGACAGGAGCCAGTACCTGGAGTCCTGAACCACTTTTTCGGACGAATAGAAGTGCAGAACCCAGCTCGGCTAGCGGCGGTCGCTGGAAGCATTGCCACCGAACTGATCCCGCACCTTGCGGCGGCGCGTGGGAGCAACCTCAGGATTACTATCGAAATCGAAGCCGACGGTCCGGATTTCAGCGAGGACACACGGCGAGTGGTAACCGAGAACGCCCGCACCCTCGGACTTGACCCTGCCGAGTTCGACTAGGGCAAGAGCCAGGACAGTCGTGATATTTGGTGGCCTTACATGCCTTAACACACGGGCTGGTACTGGCGACCGCAAGCCGGCCGTCGGCCACGCTGCCCTCGGCGTCGGGACTTCGGCCGGGTCGCCGCCTCTGTCACCGTCAATGGGCTCAGAATGGGAGGTGCCTATGAGCACCGCTCCGGAGCCGACCAGCCAACCGGCAGCCCCTCAGGAGCTGACCACCCTGACGGCCCGGCAGCTTGTCCTGTTCGATGTTCTGGTAGAGCGGGATAAAGACCTGGGACGGATGTTCGTGGGGGCCGTCAAGGCGCGGGCCGCAATGGACAATCCCGAGTATCTCCATCAGGCCAGCCATAGTCTCCGTGAACTCATCAACGAACTACCCCGCCACTTCGCGGACGCATCTCTAAAGGCGCCGGACAGACTCAGTGACCAGGTGAAGGCCCTGGCCTCGAAATGGCGGAGGGAGCCCCGGGCTAAGAACAAGACCAACGAGTCTTTGAGCGATCGATTCGTCAGTGAACTCGAAAGGTTCTTCGATTGGGAGGCCGGGAATTTCCCTGCCCGGCGGGAAGTTGCCCGCCGTACCGTAACCCGGTTCGACCCCTCCAACCGCCTCCTGCCGCAACGGATCGAGGAGCGCCACGCCGAGGAGTGGATGGACATCCGAGATTTCTTCGTCCGGAGCGCCCATCACTCCCCTTGTTCCGTCGATGACTTCGACCGTTGGTACAACGCCTTCGAGAACTTCATGCTGGACCGAGTGCGGCCCCGCACCTTTGACAACGCCGACAAGATCGATGCGCTGATCAGAGAGGGCGAGTCCTGATGGCAAGACCTGACAGCGCTCTGATCAAGCGGGTGTTGGACACCCTGATCACCGGAGAAGACGTCAACTACTTCTTCGACAACCTAACCTCACCAGACTGGATCGAGCCGCTCGCCGCCGAAGGCTTCTTCACATCGCCGCCAACTCCGACACCGGTCGACGGCGGATATCAGCTGTCGCCCTGGGCGGCCCTCCGATACCTCGTCCGGGTAGCGTCCCGCAGCCCCGAGCAGGTCCGTAGGGTCCTGCTCGAGATGCCCGAGACGGATAACGCCCGGGTTCACCATGACTACGCCGAGGCCGTACTGGCGCTGCCGCCGGAGATGGCCGTCCAGTTCGTGCCCCGCCTGGTCGGCTGGCTCAACGGCACATTCCGGCTGTTGCTGCCGGACAAGCTGGCCCAACTCCTCCGGCGCCTGGCAGCGGCGGGGCTCGCCGATGCAGCTATCTCCCTTGCCTCCGCTCTCTTCGACGTGCGGGCCGGCAACCCGATCCGTACAACGACTGACGATGGTCAGACACTTGAGTGGCCGGTCGAGGTCCGACCGGTCATCGATGACTATCACTATGAGCGTCTGCTCAGCGAATCCCTGCCGGACTTCATCGGCGGTACCGGGTTCCGGGGATTCACCGTCCTATGCGACCTGCTCGATCGGGCCATGACGCTCGAAGCCCGTGACCCCGAGGAGCGTCGGCACGACTACTCGTTCGTCTGGCGACCAGCTGTCGAGCCGCGCGGCCAGAACAACATCCCCAGCACCCGCAGCGCAATAGTCACGGCGGTCCGGGATGCCGGCCTCCGTCTGGCCAGGACCGACCGGTCCGACCTGGCTCAGGGTGTCGCCCAGCTGGAGGGCTACTCCTGGGCTATCCATCGGCGAATCGCCCTGGACGTCATCCGGGTGGCGGCGCCGAGGCGGTCGGCCCTGGTGTCGGAGCGGCTGACCGGCACATCCTATTTCTACGACGGCGATCTGCTCCACGAGTTCTGGATGCTGCTTCACGATCGGTTTACGGGCCTGACCGGACGGCAACAACGGCAGGTGCTTGACGCCATTAGCGCCGGTCCCCCCTTCTACACCGAGCCGGAGGAGTCCGACGTCCGCAACCGGGAGATCGGGCTCCTGACCTGGCAAGCCCGGATGCTCGCCGCGATCAGCGACGATCTGCCTCCGGACGAGCGGGCCTGGTTCAACCGGCTGGTCGCCGAGCACCGGCTGATCGAGCATCCGGAGTTCCTGTCCTACATGGACGGCGGCTTCGTCGGACCGACCAGTCCCTTGAGCAACGAAGAGTTCGCCGCCATGTCACACGACGAGCTACTCGACTTCCTCCTGTCCTGGCAGCCGCAAGGCGGCTGGGGCGCTCCCTCACCGGAAGGTCTGGGACGCCTGGTCGAGACGGCCGTCAAAGACGATCCGGTGCGCTACGCCGAGATCGCTCAGATCTTCCAGGCAGTACCGCCCGTCTACATCAACTCCGTCCTCCAAGGGTTTCGCAACGCCGCCGCCAGCAGGCAGGTCTTTGACTGGGAACCGGTCCTTCGTCTCGCCAAGCGGACCCTTGACCGAGGCGCTGAGTTCAGGCCGGGTTCGGCGGAGAACGCTCTCGACCTGCCGTGGTCCTGGACACGCAGCACGACTGCCCACCTCCTGGACGTCGGCTTCAACGACGGGCCGGCCCAGATCCCCATTCACCTGCGGGAGCTGGCCTGGTCGATCCTGCGTCCGTTGAGCGACGACCCCGATCCGACCCAAGAGTCCGAAGAGCGATTCGGCGGGGACAACATGGACCCCTCGACGCTCGCTATCAACACCGTCCGGGGCCAGGCCATCGGATCGGTCGTCAAGTATGCGGTCTGGGTACACCGCCAGCTCGAAACAGCAAGCGCTCCTGCCGGGACGACCGGCTTTGACCGGATGCCCGAAGTCCGAGAGGTCCTGGAGGCTCACCTCGACCTGGACCGTGATCCGTCCTACGCCATTCACTCGCTCTACGGCCAGTGGTTCCCGTGGCTCGCGCTGGTCGACGAGGCATGGGCGGCGCAGAACGTCGGGAGAATCTTCCCGGCTGACGAGGACCGCTTTCTCTACTGGGAAGCCGCCTGGGAGGCATACGTCAGCTTTTGCCCGCCCTATGACTCGGCCTTGAACCTGCTCAAGGAGGAGTACCGGCGGGCCGTCGCTCGGCTGGCGGAGCAGAGTCCCGACCGCCAGCATCCGATGCTGGCCTGGCAGAGGCTGGCCGAGCATTTGATGGTCTACTACCTGCGCGGACGGTTGGGCATCGACGACGAACTACTTCAGGAGTTCTTCAACACCGCCCGGGCGGAGCTTCGCTCCGTCGCTCTGCGCTTTGTGGGCCGTAGTTCGTACACCATTGAGGATCGGGCACCACGGCCACTGGACCCGCCGATGGCCGCCGAGGCGGTTGATCGGGCCATGGCCCTCTGGGAGGCCCGCATCGCCGCCGCCGAAGCCGCCGAAGACCGGTCTGCCTTCGCCCCCGAGATGGTCGAGTTCGGCTGGTGGTTTGTTTCGCCGGCCTTTGACCCCGAATGGGCACTCATCCATATCCTCCGGGCATTGCGCCTCGCCGGCTCAGTCGAGTCCGGCCATCTCGTGGGCCGGCGTCTGGCGGAACTGGTGTCCGCCCGCCCCGAGCAGGTGGTTGAAGTCCTCGATCTGATGATGAAGGGACAGAGTGACGACTGGCTGGTGCTCGGCGAGGAGTCCGTGATCGAGGTCCTGCGCTCGGCACTCAGCGGTCCTGAACAGGTCCGTGAGAAGGCGGAACAGATCACCCACGGGCTCGGAGCACGGGGTTATCGACAGTTCCGGAGCGTGCTGCAGCCAGGCGAGAGGTAATCAAGGGGAGATCGTCACTGGCCGTCAGTACGCTTGTCGACCATGCGGCTGAAGGCACTGGAAGCTGAGGGCATCTTCTCATTCGGTACCGGTGAAGACCGGCTGCGGCTCGATCTCGACCGGGACCTCACGGTGATCGTCGGTCCCAACGCCGCCGGCAAGTCGAACCTGGTGCGGGCATTGAAGTTGGTCCAGGCGGTGCTGCGGTTTCAGGACAGCGGCCAAGACAAGCGTCAACCCCTCTGGGCTGCCCTGGAGGACTACGCCCGCTTCTCCCGGCACGAGGGCATGGCACCCAACGCTCGCAGCGTCATCCGCCTGGAGACCGACCTTACGGGTCCGAACGAGCTCAAGCTGCTGACCTCGTTCGTTGGGATGATGGTCCTTTCAGCCAGCTTCGGCAACCAGGTAATCGACTCACCCTCGCTTCCCCGGCTGGAGGCCTGGATCCGTGAGCAAGTCATGCCGGAGGCCCTCGCCAGTCTCACCAGTGGGACGCTGGTCGTTTCGCACTCCGGAGTGCTCGGCGCCCAGTGGCAGGTGAGCTATGAGTTCCAATACGAGGACGCTCCCCTCACCTGGCACATCAACACCGACCTGCCGAACCTGAGCAACGTCATTGCCCCTTCCGACCGGGACGAAGCGGCCGGGCTGCCCAACACCGTCATCCTGGGGGTCCGCCTCTTCGGCCAGGGTGTCCATGACGCTCGTCCGGTGCGTCCGCCCGATCTGCCGTTCTCCCTGGCGCTGCTGCTGCCCTCGGAGAGTGAGCTGGTCCAGCTGAACATGAACCCGCTCAACTCGAACGTCGCACCGCTGCCGCACCGCGAGTTCGTGGCTGCCATCGGCTTGCCGTCCGCTCCCGAGGACCCCCTCGGCCCCTTCCGGCGGTCGTACACGCTTGGATCCGTCTTCTCGCACGTTCTGGACTACGGGCTCTGGCATCTAGGCGTGAACGATCCGGCGCTGCTAAGCAGGGCTGACAGCGCGGAGTCGGTCGCTGCTGGCTACGATCCCCGTGGCGGTGGTGATGGGCTGGCCGAGCGGCTGCACGACCTCAAGAACGGCGACCAACAGGAACAGGTCCGCTACCGCGCTGTCCAGGCCAGGTTCGAGGAGCTGGCACCGGGGCGGCGGTTCGAGCTGAGGACCGAGCGGCGGCGCACGCCTGAGGGCGACGACCCGGCCATCCAGATCGAGATCTTTCCCGCTTCTGGCGATCCGCTGCCGGCAATCGGGCGACCGTTTCGCCTGGCCGGGACCGGCGTACAGCAGGCGCTGCTCATCGCCGAGACGCTGGTCGGCGATCCCGACCGGGTGCTTCTGCTCGACGAGCCCGCCACCAACCTGCACCCGTCGTGGCAGCGGATTGTCCGCTCTCACCTGACCAACCGGGAGGGTCAGTGCCTGCTCATCACCCACTCGCCTTACCTCGTGCCATCGGACGGCCGGGACCACCTGGCGTCCATCGTCCGGCTCGACCTTCGGGAAGGGGCCACCCGGACCCACCGTCTATCGCCGGGCGACTTGGCCGACCAGCGGTGGATCGGGACGCTCGTGAAGGAGCTGAACTGGTCAGCGGACGCCCGCGGACTCCTATTCGCCAATGGCGTCATCTTGACAGAAGGACCGACCGAGCTGGCCGCGCTGCCGGCCTGGTTCGCTACCAGCAAGACAGCCGAGCGGAACCGCTCACCGGACGACCTGCACCTGGCGTTCTACACCGTCGGTGGAGATCAGTCCTTCCGTCCCTTCCTCGCCTACCTCGACCGCTTCGGCGTGCCCTGGACGGTCGTCTGCGACGGCGGGGCCTTCCGGTTCGATGTGCGCTCGCATATCTTCGAGCAGGTCGTCAGTGCGGGTATCGATGATTCGGTGCTCCGGCACTATGTCGAGAGCGAAAACCTAGGTTCGAAGTCACAAAGCGAGATGGACCAGGCACAGTTCGATGCGATGAAGGACTTCGGGAGAAGCCACGGCGTCTTCACACTGGCCCCGGGCTGGGAGCGTCAGAGCGAGCCCCATGGGGACCGGGAGTCCTTCGAAGGATTCGTCCACTCGCAGTCGCAACTTGCGGCGGCAGCCGAAGCTGCTACCGAGGAGGCTCCGAAGAGCAAGCCCAGAGCGGGGCGCCTCCTGGCCGAAGCAACACCCTGCCCGCCGCTCGTCGAAGACCTCTACGCGGCGATCCTCGAATGGTTCGCCCGGAGGGGGACGGACACATGAGGTTCGAGGCGATGAGTCACTCGCCCAGGACTAACGGGGTTTGCCCGCTCGGATCCTTCTGGGCCACCGCTGGGACCATCCCAGAACGTCCGGGCCCCAAGCCGAGTCGGCCGTCCCGGAAGCGGCGGTCTGGGAGATGCTGCTCACACTTGACTTCTCAAGCATGCCGCCCCTGCATGTTCAGCCACGGCCCCAGAACAAGGCTGCCAGGGCCCTTGGGAGCGGCCGAAGAACGCACGCCGATTCGGCAGGTATATCGGGCTCCCGTCCGCCGCCGATCCACCATGGATTGCCAGAGCGGCGAACGCTCGGACTCGCTGGAGGGAGGGGAGTCAGAACTGCCAGGCCGGTCCCGGACGACCAAGATGATGGGGATGGATCTCTCCGTAGCGAGGCGACGGGTGCAGGAGGCCCCAGTGGGTCGGCTGGGCACCGTCAGCCCGGGTGGGCGGCCGCATCTCGTCCCGTGCTGTTTCGCCCTGCGCGCCGACACCGTCTACACGGCCGTCGACGCCAATCCCAAGTCGAGCCTCGCCCTGCGTCGTGTCGCCAATGTCGCTGCCCAGCCGGCAGCTTGCCTGCTCGTCGACCACTACGAGGAGGACTGGTCGCGGCTGTGGTGGGTGCGCCTCGATGGGATGGCTCGCGTCGAGGCGGTCGGGGCAGAGGCAGATGAGGCTCGGCGCGCCCTGGTGGGCAAGTACCCGCAGTACGGCCGTGTGGCCATCCCTGGGCCGGTTATCGTCCTAGAGATCGAGAGCTGGAGAGCCTGGCCGTGAC
The DNA here is from genome assembly GCA_027315345.1 of Actinomycetota bacterium. Taxonomy (GTDB): domain Bacteria; phylum Actinomycetota; class Acidimicrobiia; order Acidimicrobiales; family JAJPHE01; genus DAHUYE01. Next base: position 19,909 of record DAHUYE010000106.1, on the reverse strand, counting down.
GACGTGGGTCCCGCCCGGCGCTGGAACCGGCGGGGTTGAAGGGCGCTGCGAGCGACGCCGATCTTCTACCGGATCTTCTACCGGATCATCTCGCACCGGCGCCAACGAAGCGATACGGTACGACATGGTCAGGCAGATGAAGTCCTGCTCAGGGCCATGATTCGACACTGAGCGACATGGGCGGGAACGACTCACGGATAACTCATAACCCGAAGGTCGCAGGTTCAAATCCTGCCCCCGCCACCAAGGAGGTCTTCACGTTTGACCTCTTCCCATCTTCACATTTGGATGTGACAGCCAACGCTGTTGGGGGCACCAACGGTTGGGTCGGTCGTGACCTGCCGGCCGGAGGCGCATCGAACCGCCTGCCGGCAGCGCGACGGCCACGGTGTCCTGGCGCTGAGTGCTGTGCGGCCCGTTAGGCCGTGGGGTCCGAAAGCGCGGATAGAGCTTTGCGCCGTCGGCGTCGGGTGCGCGCCGGGCGGCCCTGCTCGGCCCGTAGTGCGTCGTCGGCCACCCGGGCCTCGAAGGCGTCGGTCACCCGCAGGTTGCGGGCGACGGTGACGGCGGCCAGGAACAGGGAGATGCCGGCCAGCCCGGCGATGCGACACCACCCCGCCCCCACGGGCCCTACTGGCAGTGGACCCGCAAGGTGGCGGCCAAGACCGTGGGGCGGTGGCTCTCGCCCGAGCAGGCCGCCAACTACCAGGCCTGGATCGACAACGACCGCCGAGCCCGCCAGCTGCTGGCCGGTTGGAAGCCATCGCGTCGCTGCAGGCTGAGGTCCCCGCCGGAAGACGCTGAGCGGTTGTGGACATCCCGTGGTCGGCGTCGGCTTAACCTGCGCGGAGGACCTCGATCAGTCAGACAACCGGCTGGTCAGGCCCAATTGTGAAGACCTCACTAGACCACGACCGCTGGTCAGGCGCGCCGACGGAGAGGAGTTCTGCGCTGGTACGATCATTGAAGAGGTGCCTTGACCACGACATCCAACTCGGCCAAGGTGGCGTTCTTGATCTTGAGTGACGACCCGGCCAGGGCCCTTCCTGGTCTGGTGATGGCGGCCCGGATGAAGGCGAACCGTGGCGCCGATGTACGGGTCATGTTCTTCGGCCCCGGCGTGAAGCTGGCCGCCAGTGGGGCGGCCGACGAGCAACTCGACGCGCTGCATGCGGCGGGCATTGGTGCCAAGGCCTGCTCGGCCAACGTCGAGCAGTACGGGCTCGGCGAGGCGATCGCCGCTCGATCCGTGGAGCTCCTTGCTGCAGGAGCAGAGGTGGAGGAGTACGCCCGCCAGGGCTACACGGTGCTCAGCTTCTGATCCTCTGACCGGCTCGTTCCACTTCCCAGGCGGTGGCGCAACGACTCATAGGCTGCTGCCGTCGACGGGCTGCTCGCTGCTCCGCCCGCGACGCCCTGGCACTGCTGGGCTTCAGGACAACAGTTACGCCCTCTGGAACCCGAGCAGTACCAGACATGCTCGCTCCGCCCCGACGATGCAGACACCGACAACGGCTGACCCTGGGGGGTGCTGCCGGGTACTCATCGCCATGGCACTCAGAAGCACAAGGTCAGAGATCCGGTGCGAGGCTGAACATCACGCGGTTGCCTGTGTCGGTGCGCTGGATCGTCACTTGGCCCAGCTCGGCGGCGATGTGCAGGCCGAACCCGCCGACCTGACCCGGTCGGGGCTGCTCGGCGGGACGGTCGAAGAGCGGTCCCTGATCGCAGACACTGCCGCTCAAATGATCGCCTTGCAGCACCAGCTCGACATCGACCGGATCGTCGGGGGTGCGAGAACCGTGGCGGATGGAGTTGGTGACCAGCTCGCTGAGCAGCAGTTCCGCACGGTCGGCGTGGTGGGATCCAAGGCTGCGCGAGAGGGACCGCACGATGGCGCGTGCCACGCCCACCGAGAGGGGATGGGCCGGCAGGCGGATGCTGAATCGCAGCGAGTCACTCATAGTCGAACCAATCCGCCACTCCGGCCGCCCTGAACAGTCTCTGTACCGCGCCCTCCGGCACTGCCGTTATCCGAAATGCCGTCCCGGCGGCTTCGGCCGTGTCCCTGCTCTGCAGAAGGGCCCGTAGGCCGGAGGAGTCCATGAACGAGACCTGGTGCAGGTCTACCACGATGCGTCCACTAGGGGCTGAGGCCACGGCGGCGGCAGCGGCATCGCGAAGGGCCTGCTCGGTGGCGATGTCGATCTCGCCCCGGGCGACGATGCGAGTTTGGTCACCCTCGGTTAGGACCTCGACAGAAAAGGGGAGAGATTCGGACGAGATCACAGGACGCGGGTGACCATGACGGCAACATCGTCACGGCGCTCGTTGCCGATGGCAGCGTCGAGTGCTTGCGCTACCTCATCCGCTGGCTGCCCGGCGAGCGGACCGAGAAGAGAGCGCAGGGCCTGGTCGTCGGGTTCGCCTCGACCGGCGATCGCCTCGAGGAGTCCGTCGGTGTACATCACCACCATGTCGCCAGCCGCCAAGGTGGCATGGGCGACCGTGTAGGTGCTCTGGGAGCGCCAGCCCACGATGGGGCTGGCGGTTCCGAGCGATTCAACCCCTCCAGCACGGCGAACTATGAGCGGGAGCGGATGACCGCCGACGGCCACAGATATGTCGAGGCCGTCGACTTGTTGACGCAGTGAGACGGCCAGTGCCGTCACATAGGTCGAGGCATTGGGAGTCGACCGGTAGAGCACGGTGTTGACTCGCTCGAGCGCCTTGGCTGGGTCGGGCTCGTCGATCATGACCGCGTGGAGAGCCCAACGGGCCGTCCCGGCGGAGGCTGCGGCCATGGTGCCCTTACCGCAAGCGTCGCCCAGCGTCAGCGCCGTACCCCAGTCGGTAGAGATCACGTCGAAAAAGTCGCCACCCACCTGGTCCAGCTGAGCCACGTGGTAGCGGGTGGCCACATCGAGCCCGTCGACCACGGGGACCTGGGGGGGTATGAGGCTCTCCTGGAGCTTCGCCGCCACCAACTCGGCATGGTGGCGCAGCTGGGCCTCCAGAGCCACCGTCCGGCGCGCCCCGATCCGCAGCTCCAGTTCGTCCATTACGACCGCGGCCAGATCGCTGAGCGTCGCCACTTCTTGTTCGGTAACCTCCCGCGGCTCGCGATCTATTACACACAGGGTGCCGAGATTGAAGCCGTCATGGGTGGTCAGGGGAACCCCGGCGTAGAACCGCAAGCCGAACTCGCCAGCCACCAAAGGGTTGGCCAGCGTCCGAGGGTCGGCCCTGGCGTCCCGTACCAGCCAGGGGCCGTCAGAGAGGATGGCCGAGGCGCACAGGCCTGGATCGCGCCCGACCTCTTCCACCTCGATCCCGTGGTGGGACTTGAACCAGATCCTGTCGGTGTCGACGATGCTCACGATCGAGATGGGGACGTCAAAAAGGCGGGCCGCTACCGCGGTGACCCGATCGAACGCCCCATCCGGGGGACTGTCGAGGATGTCATAGCGATGCACCGCGGCCAAGCGGTTCTGCTCGTCCTCGGGCGACGACTCAACATCGACCATACGGTTCCACCGGGAGTGCAGGACCCGGCAGGTGTCTCACCTCCCTCAGATTGCCGATAGTAGTTGCCGGGTGCGCGGCCCGTAGTCCCAGCCGTCGACCCTCCGGCGCAAGGCGGAAGGATCGATGAGCACGGCTTTGCCCCGCCGCAGGTCAGCCAGGACGGCGATGTCCTCGCCACCGTCCGGGCGGTACCCCACGCAGCTGGGCGACTGTCCGGGGGTCACCCGACACGCCTGGTCGGCCAGGCAAGCACGACGACGTGGGGAGCCACGCCGGTCGGCTCCCTTGCGTGGTCGGGGTGGCGGCGCTGTTGATCGAGGACCTCCACGGAGACGGCTGTCAGGAGGTGCTGGTCGGCTGCCATCCGAAGACATCACCGTGCACGGTCTCGATGGTGGTGCCGGTCTCCTCGGCGCGTGCGGCGGCCTCCGGCGGGGATGCCGCTCCTCCCCGAGTTCAACAGTGTTCAGGGCATCGGCGTCCAGCTCTGTGAAAACCTCTTCCATGGATCGGGAGGATCCCCGGGCACTTTCAGGCACGGGCGAAGGCCGACGATATGGGGCAGAGAGGGTGTTGTACCCGTCAGTGAACCCGGCGGGGGCCGAGCCGCGTTTCTTCCACTGCGGGCACGAGGTGAGGGGAAGCGACCAGCCCCCCGCCTCGGCTCCATGTGACCGATTCGGGTTCGGGTCCTCTTGAGCGAGCGTGGGGGACGTGGGGGGTGTAGGATCCATGCCAAGCGCACGGGTGTGCGCGGTGGCCGTTTCCGTCACGTCGCCCCGGATCTCGGTGGCGCGCCGTTGGCCTGAGGGAAAGCGGCCGCCGTGGAAACCAACTTCGCTGCCGAGGAGTCGACGAGGCAAGCCGGCTCGGCAACGGCCAGGACCGGTACTGGACCCTCGGGCGTCTACGCCCAAGTGGCGGCACTGTTGCATGAGTCCCGACGTCAGGCTCCTGACCAACTGGGTGCGTTCCTCGGCCGCCGGGTGGCTCAATTCGGGATGCGGCATCTCTCCGTGTATGTGAGCGACTTCGAGCAGCGCAACCTTGTTCCGATCCCGGGGTCGACAGCAACGACCCCGCTGGCCATCGACGTCTCGGTGGGAGGGCGGTGCTTCACTACTGCTGGCCAGGTTCAAGAGCCGACCGGCGAAGGCGTTCGGCTGTGGAGCGTGGTGGTGGACGGGGCGGCCCGCCTCGGCGTCATCTGCGTAACCGTCGCTGAGGCGGACGACGAGGCTCGGGCCCTGGCGGACAGTCTGGCCGGGGTGGTCGCCGCCCTGTTGGTCACCCGCGGCCAGTGCACCGATGCTTACACCACCATCCGACGCAGCCAGAACTTCACCTTGGCGGCTGAGATGCAATGGGACCTTCTCCCACCCTTGAGCCTGGACAGCGGGCGGGTATCAGTGGCGGGGCTGATCCAGCCCGCCTACGAAGTGGGAGGCGACTCCTTCGACTACGCCGTGAACGGCGACACCCTCGACTTCGCCGTGTTCGACGCCATGGGTCACGGCCTCGAGTCGAGCCAACTCGCCCACCTGGCGGTGAACAGCTACCGCCATAGCCGGCGGTCCGGCCTGGGTCTCGAGGCCACGTACGAGGCGATGGACACCGTCATCAGCGCCAGACATGGGGGAGAGGCATACGTCACATGCGTTCTCGGCCGACTGAACCTGCTCGACGGAGCGTTGACCTGGATCAACGTCGATCACCCGCGTCCGCTCCTCGTACGCGCCGGTACGGTCATCGGGTTCCTGGAGTGCCAGCCGACATTGCCCGCCGGCCTCCGCCATTGCCCGAACAGCGATGGTCTAATCCTGGTCGGACACCATGTCATGGAGCCGGGGGACAGGCTCTTCTGCATCACCGATGGAGTCGTCGACTCGCATCGCCCAGGCGGCGAGGACTTCGGTGAGGAGCGCCTAATCGAGCTACTCAGCGAGCGATCTAGCGCCGAGCTGGACGCGGCAGAGACAGTGCGCCAACTGTCCCACACAGTGCTGGACTACCACGGCATTCTGAGTGACGACACCACCGCGTTTCTGGTGGAATTTCATTAGACGATAGCCCTCGTTGAGGTTACGCCGTCGTTATCCGGGCGCGATGATGAGTTTTATCGGGCGGAGGTCGGCCCGGCGTGCCGCATAAGTGTGCAGCCGCCCATGCAGTGCGTACGCAGACCCCCAAGCGTCCATCGGCTTCGCGGCTGCGGAGGCACGGTCCGGACCGCCGCTGAGGTCTGCATCACAGGGAGAAGCAGGCAGGCTGGCTATCGGCCGTTGCGCTCGCGGTGCTTGCACCCCGGCCAGCAGCACGGCCGGCGCATGCCGTCCTCGAGCTCCTCTCGGGTCCGGCGGATCCGCCGGACCCGGGTGGTCTCCTGCTTGGCGTCCTCGACCCAGCAGATGAACTCGTTGCGGGCCAGGGGAGTTATGTCCTTCCAAGCGTCGAGCGCAATGGGGTTGGCCAATAGCGCCTTGCGCAGGTCTGTCGGCAGCTGGTGGACCACACCGCCCGGTACGCTCCCGTTCTGGGCCAAGCTACGACGGCTCGCCGCGCCGGCCGGGCTCACAGGGCCAGCTGGGCTCGCAGGGCTCACGGCCGCCATGGTAACGGCGTTCCCCCTATCGGGACCCCCCTGTCGAGGGGCGAGTGGCCTGGAGGTGCCCTTGTCCGCTAGATAGTGGGCTGTTCGGGCCGCGGGAGGGATTGGGGAGACCATGGAACAGCTGGCGGGGGGTACGGCCGTGGTGACGGGAGCGGCCAGTGGGATCGGGGCCGCTCTGGCCCGGTGTTGGGCCGAGGCCGGCATGAACGTGGTGCTGGCGGACATCGAACCCGATCCGCTCGAGGCGATGGCTGAGGAGCTGCTGGCCGAAGGCGCAAGAGTGCTGGCTGTCCCGACGGACGTGTCGTCGGCCGGGTCCGTCGACGCCCTGGCCAAGGCGGCCGAAGCCGAGTTCGGTCCGGTCCACCTGTTGTGTAACAACGCCGGCGTGGGGGGCGGGGGCCTTATCGCCACCCTGTCCGAGGCGGATTGGGACTGGGTGCTCGGCGTCAATCTGTGGGGCGTCATCCACGGACTCCGAGCGTTCCTTCCGGGGATGCTGGCCCATGGGCAGCCGGCCCATGTGGTCAACACGGCCTCGGTGGCGGGGCTGATAACGACTCCGTTCATGGGGCCCTACAACGCCTCCAAGTTCGCGGTGGTGGCCATCAGCGAGACGTTGTATCACGAGATGAGGATGACCGGGACGGCCGTGGGTGTGTCCGTCCTCTGCCCCGGCTGGGTGCGCACCCGCATCCACGAGTCCTCCCGTAATCGGCCGGGGGGCTCTGTGGCCCCGGTCGGGGAGGGTCTCCTCTCCTCCGTGATCGCGTCCGGGCTGGACCCGGCTCAGGTGGCCGGCGCCGTCCATGCTGCCGTGGTGGCCGACCACTTCTACGTGCTTACCCACCCGGAGATGACCCCGGCCGTGGAAGCCCGGATGGAGGCCATCGTGTCCGGCCGCAACCCTGAACTGCGGGCCGGTGGGCTGTTCGGGTCGGTTCAGCCTGCGTCCGCCTCGGACTGATCGTCCCCGAAGGGGAGGCGCCCGAGCAACGGGCCGCCCAGGATGACCAGGGTCAGGCCGATGAGCAGGCCGTAGAGCGGATTTCCCGGCCGGGCCAGACCCGTGGTGATGAGTAGCGAAGTGGCCGCGGCGAAAGCGTGGTGCGACCCGACCAGATGCTGCAGCACCAGGGTCAAGCCAACGCCAACGGCAGCGGCGCCGGCCTGGAGGAGGCCTGGGTAGCCATCAGTCGACACCGACGGGTGGCTCCACAGCCCGAAGGCGGCCAGCGTGGCCAGCCCGGTCACCACGGCGCCGCCGTGACCGAGAGCGGCGCCTAACCCACGACCCGGGAGCCCCCCCGATCGTCCTGTTCGAGGTCGAGCCCCCTCAGGAGCGGTTGGAGATGGGCGGTGAGTCGGGACAACTCCTCGACATGCAAGAGGGATAGGTGCTCCAGTGCCCGCCGGCCGGCCGGCGTCAAGGAGATTCGCACCACCCGGGCATCCTCTGGGTCACCCGTCCGGCGCACCAGCCGGCCCACGGGATGTTCTCCACCGTCGGAGTGGCGGAGGCGGCGGCGGTGGGGCTGGCCGCCGGTTGTCTGGCCTGGGTCCTCACCAACGCCGTCTACGGAGCCGAGGATGCCTTCAAGCGCCTGCCCATCCCTGGGGGGGATCATGGGTCACGGCCTGGGTGGCTCGGCTGCCACCTGGGAGCTCATGGGCATGGCCGGAACCCTGGCCGGAGTCACCCGCTCGCCGTTCACCTCGGTCGTCTTCGCTTTCGAGCTGACCCATGACACCGGTTCCCTCTTGCCGCTGCTGATCGCCTGTGCCCTTGCTCATCTGACCAGCGCCCTGGTGCTGCGCCGGTCGATCCTCACCGAGAAGGTCTCCCGGCGGGGCTTCCACGTCATGCGTGAGTACATCGTGGACCCGTTGGAGGCCCTCTTCGTCCGGGAGGTGATGGTGGCCGAGCCCTACTCGGTAACCCCGGACTCGGGGGCCGACGAGTTCCGCCGGGTCCTGGAGACTGACCCGGTTATCCGCCGCCAGCGCTTGTATCCCGTGGTGGACGAGGCCGCTCGGATGCAGGGAGTCGTGGGTTGGACCGACCTGCTGGGCCCGTCGGCGCAGGGTCAGGCGATCAGTGCCGTCATGCACGGCCAGCCCGTGGTGGCCTTTCCGGACGAGACGCTGCGCTCGGTGGCCGACCGGATGGCTGAGCATCAGGTGGGAGCCCTGCCGGTGGTGGAGCGGTCCGACTCCGGCGTCGTCCTCGGTGTTGTCACCAGCTTTGAACTCCTCGCTGCCCGGCGCCGCCAGCTGGAAGAGGAGCGGCACCGGGAGGCCAGCCTCTACCTGCCCGTCTATCGGCACCTGCGCCTGCCCCGGCGGGCCGGGTCCGGGCGCCGGACGCCCGGCTGAGGGCGGCCGAAACCCCCTCCCGGGGGGTCGCACCGACGGACAGAGGGGTGTGGCCGGTCGATCAGAATGGCGGCCATGCAGCCCCAACCGGGAATCTTCGCCGTCGGCATGACCGAACACTGCTACGTGGAGCTCGAACTCCGCCCGGGCGCTGAGCCGCACAGCCTGGTATCCGGGTTGGCGGGCCTCAGCGGTCCCGACACGCCGTTGGCCGGAGTGACGGCGGTGGTGGGCTTCCGCCCCGAGCTGTGGGACTCCTTGCGGCCGGATGCCGCCTGCGGCGGTCGCTCCTTCCGGGAGATCAGAGGTCCCGAGATGGTGATGCCGGCCACCCAGCACGACGCCTGGCTGTGGATAGCCGGCGGGTCACGGGACGCCGTGTTCGACAACACGCTCCAGGTCTTGCGCAGCCTGCAGGATCTGGCCACCGTGGCCTCCGAGATAACCGGATGGGTCTATCAGCACGACCGGGATCTCACCGGCTTCATTGATGGCACCGAGAATCCTTGCGCCCAGGAGGCCGTCGAGGTCGCCATCGCCTCCTCGGGTCCCGGCGCCGGCTCGAGCGTGGTTCTGGTGCAGAGATGGAGCCACCGGGAGAGCTTCGCCCTCCTGGGCCAGGAAGAACAGGAAATGGTCATCGGCCGGACCAAGCTGGACAGCACCGAGCTACCCGCGGATGTCATGCCGCCCGATTCCCACGTGTCCCGCACCGTGGTCGAGGAGGGCGGATCCGAGCTCAAGATCTACCGGCGCAATACCGCCTACGGCGGCCCGACTGAGCACGGGACCCTCTTCGTCGGTTTCTGTGCGGACGAACGTCCACTCCAGGTCATGCTGGAGCGGATGGCGGGCGTCGGGGACGGGATCCGCGACGCCCTGACCCTTCACGCCACCCCCCAGACCGGCGCCTACTACGTGGTGCCCCCCCTTTCGGCGTTGGCCAGCTGGAACGATTAAGCGGTCGGTCCGAGGTTGCGGGCGAACAGGGAGTGCAGCCTCTCCCAGTGCCGCTCGGCCGCCGGCTTGTCATAGATGGCGCCCCGTTCCGGGAAGGTGAAGCCGTGGTGAGTGCCCGGGTACCACTCGACCCGGGCCTTGACTCCCGTCGTCCGGAGGTGGGCCTCGAGGGACTCGATCATGGCGGGCGGAGCGTATTCATCGTGTTCGGCGCAGGCGAAGTAGAGCTCGCCCTTGACCTTCTCAGCCATGGCCTCGGGCGAGCCGGGCCCGGATAGTCGTACCCCGTGGAGGGAGGCCGCCGCTTTGATGCGGTCGGGGTAGTAGCCGGCCATGGCGAAAGAGAATGGCCCGCTCATGCAGTAGCCCATGCAACCGATGCGGGCGGCGTCCGCCGCCGGGTTGGCGTCCACGTAATCGAACAGGGCCTGGGTGTCGCGGGCGATCATTTCGTAGTCGAGGGATGTCATCAGTTCCATGAGCCGCTCCCGGGTATGAGTTGGATCCCCGGAGAAGACGTTGAACTCCCGAGTCGAGCGGTAGTACAGGTTGGGGAGCACCACGAAGTAACCGGCGGTGCCGAGCCGTCGGGCCATGTCATGTAGTTCCTCCCGCTTGCCCGGCGCATCCATGAAGAAGAAGACCACCGGATGGGGTCCACCCTCTTCGGGATGGGTGACGAAAGTGTTCATCGCTCCGTCGGCGGTGGGGATGTCAAGGTTGGCATCGATCATGACCGGAGCGTAGGACGGGTTCGGCGGCGCCAGCGCTACGAAGGGGTGGGGCGATTGATCGCCCCTGGGTGGGCTAACCAGCGCAGGCGGCGCAGGTCCCGACCAGGTCCAGGCGGTGGGTGTCGGCCTGGAAGCCGCTCTCCACCCCTACCTTTCCGATCAGAGACCGCACGTCGGCCTCCAGGCCTGGGGGAGCGGAAAAGTCCTCCACGGCGCCGCAACGCCGGCACACCAGATGATGGTGGTGCCGGCCGGTCAGCGCCTCGGCCAGCTCATAGCGGGCGAAGTCATCGGTTCCGGCCAGCCGGTGCACCACCCCGGCCTGGGTCAGGATGGCCAGATTCCGGTAGGCGGTGCTCTGGGGCAGGTCGGGACAGGCAGTCACCAATTCGGCGGCGGTGAGGGGCCGGGCGGCCTGGGCCAGCACTGCGACCAGCTGGCGACGTCCCCGGGTGTAGCGCTGGTCGATGGACCGTAGGCGGCCGGCCACGTCCGGGTGCAAGCCGCCGCCGGAGGTTGGGTCGAGCCGACTACTCACCCGTCCTACGTTAGCGGCCCGGGGAATAAAATTGAAATAAGAACCATTCCAACTATATGATCTCGTCCCAGTGGAGGAGGACCGGGCAATGAACGGCAGCCGAACGGGACGCAGCCTCAGGGCCATGCGGGGTCCGGGACGGGCCCGACTCCGGGGCCGGCTGAGCGCGGCCGGGGCGGCCCTCGTCCTGGCTCTGCTGGCCGGTGGCTGTAGTGCGGGCTCGCCCCGGGCCGCCGCCGGCGGTGCCGCCCGGTCGGGGGTGGTGAGCGCGGTCGGAGCCGAGAACCAGTACGCCAACGTCCTCAGTCAGATCGGCGGCCGCTATGTCCGGGCGGCAGCCATCCTGAGCAACCCGAACACCGACCCGCACACGTTCGAGTCCAGCCCGGCGGTGGCCGAGGAGGTGAGCTCGGCCGAGATCATCGTGCAGAACGGGGCGGGATACGACGGTTTCATGAACAAGATCGAGTCGGCGTCCTCCTCCGGCCGGCGGATCATCGTGGTGCAGCGACTCCTGGGCTTGCCCGATGACACGCCCAATCCTCACCTCTGGTATGACCCCAGGGCCATGCCGGCCGCCGCTCGGGCTATGGCCGACGACCTCTCCGCCCTCCTGCCCGGCCACGCCGCCTACTTCCGGGCCAACCTGGCCGCCTTCGACGCTTCCCTTCAGCCTTGGGACCAGGCCATGGCCGCTTTCCGTGCCGACCATCCCGCCGTGGCAGCGGCCACCACTGAGCCGGTGGCGGACTACCTGTTACAGGCCATGGGCATGGACAATCTCACTCCGTTCCGGTTCCAGGCCGACATCATGAACGGCGTGGACCCGTCTCCCCAGGACGTGTCCCTGGAGAACGATCTCCTGAGAGGTCACCAGGTCAAGGTCTTCTGCTACAACCAGCAGGTCGTAGATGCCCTCACCAGCTCCATGCGGGCCACCGCGGTCAGGGACGGCGTTCCGGTGGTGGCTGTTTATGAGACCATGCCCACGCCCGGATACACCTATCAGAGCTGGATGTTGGCCGAGGTGGCGGCCATCCGGAAGGCCGTCTCTGACCACACCTCCACCGAGCACCTGTGAGCGCGTCCGAGTCGGCTCCGATACTGGAAGTCGAAAACCTTTCTGTCTCCCTCTCCGGCCGGCGGGTACTGGACCAGGTCAGCTTCTCTGTCGGCACCGGGGAATTCACCGGCCTCATAGGCACCAACGGAGCGGGCAAGACAACCCTGCTGCGGGCTGTGCTCGGCATGCAGGTGCATGACTCCGGCGTTATCCACCTCCTGGGCCGTCCCCGGTCGAAGCGAAACCATCTGATCGGTTACGTACCTCAGAAGATCAATCTGGACCCGGATATGCCGATGCGGGCGCGGGACCTGGTGGGGCTGGGTCTGGATGGGCACCGGCTGGGAGTGCCACTGCGGACCCGGTCGCGGAACGCGGCCGTGGAGGCGAGCTTGGCCGCCGTGGGCGCCGAGAGCTTCGGGGACGCCCGGGTGGGTCAACTGTCCGGAGGGGAACAGCAGAGGATCCTCATCGCCCATGCCATCATCAGCCGCCCTCGCCTGCTTCTACTGGACGAGCCCCTGGCCAATCTGGACCTGCATAGCGGCCAGGAGATCGTGGGCCTGTTGGCGGCTATAGCCACCGAGCAGAAGGTGGCGGTGCTGCTCTCAGCCCATGAGATAAACCCCCTGCTGCCGGTGATGGACCGGGTCGTGTACCTGGCCAACGGCCGAGCGGCCAGCGGTACCACCGAGGAGGTCATCAAGACCGAGGTGCTGAGCGCCCTCTATGGCCACCACGTCGATGTCATCAGCGTCCATGGTCGGATCCTGGTGGTGGCCGGCCATGAAGGCCTTGACCATCTGACCATGTCTCACGACGAGGTCCCCGGTTGAGCGGATGGGGTTCGGATTGCGCTGGTTGATCGAGCCCGGTTTCTGGTCGAGCTCACCGGTCCGTGTGGCCCTGGTGATAGGGGGCTGTTCGGCGGTGGTCTCGGCGGTGGTGGGCGTCTTCACCGTCCTGAGGGGTCAGTCCTTCGCTGGCCACGCCCTGACCGACGTCTCCACCGCCGGCGGTTCGGGTGCGCTCCTGCTGGGGGCCGGACCGATAGTGGGCTTCGTCGGCTTGGGGATCGTGGGGGCGGGGGTAATGGACGCCATTGGAGTGCGACGGCTGCGGGGACGCGATCTGGCCACCGGAGTGGTGCTGGGGGCGTCCATCGGGCTGGCGGCGCTGTTCCTCTATTTGGATTCGACCTCCCGCGCCACCACCGGAGCGACCCAGCAGATCCTCTTCGGGTCCATTTTCAGCATCCAGTCCTCCACCGCCCCCGTGGTGGTGGGGCTGGGACTGGCCGCGCTGGTGCTGGTGGGAGTCCTCTACCGACCCCTCCTTCTCAGCACCGTGGGCCCGGAGATGGCCGTGGCCCGGGGGGTACCTGAGCGGCTGGTCGGCGTGTTCTTCACGGTGGCCATGGCCCTGGCCGTGGGTCTGTCCTCACTGACCATCGGAGCGATTCTGTCCACCGCCCTGTTGATCGGTCCGGCGGCGGCGGCAGTGCGCCTGACCAGTCGGATCGGGTGGAGCCTCCTCTTGGCGTCCGGGTTGGGCCTGGCGGCCTGTTGGATCGGAGTGCTCCTGGCTTACGACAGCTACGACTGGAACGCCTCCCACCGCTCCCTCCCGGTCAGCTTCTTCATCGTCGCCCTGATCTTCAGCTTCTATCTGGCTTCGGGCCCGGCCGCCCGTCTGCGGGCCCGGTCGGATGGCCGTCGGGCTCAGCCCCCGCCAACTCAGGTATCCGCCCCCGGACCCGCCCTCAACCCTTCGCCCGGCGGCTGATCGTGTTCTCCAGCTTTATGGCCAACGCCTGGACGGTGGCGACGATGGTCGCCGTCATCGCCGGGGTGGTGGGGTTCTTCGTTGTCCTCCGGGCCGCCGCCTTTCCGGCTCATGCCATCCCCAACGGTGCCTTCGCCGGTGCGGCCGCCGCCAACGTCCTCGGCCTCAACCCGCTGGCCGGACTGACCGCGTGCGCGCTCCTGGCCGCCGTCGGCATCGGCACCCTCGGACGGCGGGGCCGCCACGACGTTGCCACTGCCCTGGCCCTGGTCATGATGCTGGCCGCCGGAGCGGTGTTCCTGGGGCTGAGTCAGGAGTATGAACCAGCCATCTATTCGCTGTTGTTCGGTGAGGTTCTCGGAGTTAGTTCGAACGAGTTGCTGCCGGTGGCCGGTCTGGCTCTGCTCTGCCTCGGAGCCGTGGCTGCGCTCTACCGTCCTCTGCTGTTGTCCTCGGTGGCCGACCAACTGGGCGAGGCCAGAGGCGTCCAGCCCTATCAGCTCGACGTCGCCTTTCTCGTCATCCTGGCTCTGGCCACCGCCATGACCGTGCCGGTGGTGGGAGCTCTGCTGATCTTCAGCCTGATGATCGGGCCACCGGCCGCAGCCCGGGCCTTTACCGGCCGGCCTCCGGTAGCCATCCTGCTCTCCGTGGCCATAGCTTTGGTCACGGTTTGGTCGGCCATCGCCCTGTCCTATCTGTCCAACTGGCCCACTGGTTTCTTCGTCGGAGTGACCAGCGCCGTGAGCTATGCCACCGGGCGCGCCTGGACCCGCTGGTCCCGGCCCGGAGCCCGGTGCTCTTCGATGGGATGACTCGCCACACTGAGGAGGCCCGCCGGTGGGTGGAGGACTTCGGCCCCGGCTCGGGTCTTCCGGGCCGGCACCCTGTACTACTTCTGCTCCGAACGCTGCCTTGAGCGCTTCCGGGCCGAACCCCGGTAAGAAGAGGTCAACTCCCCCCGCTAGAGGTTTGAATTCCGCCGCCCGGCGCGAATCCGGCTGCCTGAGGAGGGGCGAAACTCTGGCTGGGCGGAATGAGGCCGGTGTTACCGGAGGAGGTGCCTGCCGACCCCGCCGTCGGGTTGGAGACCGACGAACCGCCGGCCGGCGTGGTGGCCGAAGCCGCTCCGTTGTGGAACCCGTCGGTCACGACCAGCGCGACGGTCAGCCCCAAGAGGCCGGATGCGCTGAGTAGCCCGGTAGCGAGACGCGCCCGCCGGGCCGGATGTCGGCGTGGGGTCACAGGTCGGAAGCCGGAAGGGTCGATCAATTGCATCAGCTCCATGAATCGGGAGAACCCATGATCAGGGGGGAACCTCAGAGAAGGCTTAGAGGACCTGGTGACTGGGCTGTGGGGCCGTTCCGCGGAACTTCCTGGGTCCCTGATGGCGACCTGCTCGGCCGGCTATCTGATACTCATGGTCGGTGGCCCGCCCGGGAGAGTCCAATCCAGGACCGCCCCCGGCGGCGAATACAACTCGTATGGGCCCAGATCTGCAGACCCTCAGCGACCCCGCCCTGGTGGTGGCCATCGGGCGATGGCGACCCGAAGCCCTGGCCGAGGCTTACCGCCGGCATGGCGGGGCCGTGTTCGCTCTGGCGCAACGGGTTCTGGGGGATCGGGCCCGGGCTGAGGACGTCACCCAGACCGTCTTCACCTCGTTGTGGGAGGCGGCGGACCGCTTCGATCCCGAGCGGGGCTCGCTTCGGGTCTTCCTGCTCACCATGGGCCACCGACGAGCGATAGACATGATCCGGTCCGACGGCCGCCGCCGGGCCCGCGAGGAACGGCTGGCCTCCCAGGCCGAGGCTCCTTACGATCTGGAGCGCGAGGTCTGGGACATCTCCGTGGCCGATCAACTTCGTCAGGCTCTGGGAGAATTGTCCGAAGGGGAGCGCCAGGCCATCGGCATGGCCTATTTCGGCGGCCATACCTACCGGGAGGTGGCTGAGTTGCTGGGGCAACCGGAGGGCACGGTTAAGACCAGGATCCGGAACGGCCTGCAGCGCCTGCGGACCGCCCTGGCCGATACCGGGGTGGAGGTCTCATGAGCCAGCGCGAACGGGATCTGCACGAATCCATGCGGGATCTGGTGGCCGTCTACGCCCTGGACGCCTTGGAGGATTCCGAGGTGGCCGGGGTCGAGGACCATCTACGCCAATGCCCGCGGTGCCGTGAGGAGTTGGCCGGATACCGCCAGACGGCGGCCCTCTTGGCCCATGCCGGCAGCCCGTCCCCGGAGGGGGTTTGGGAGAGGATCTCCGAGGAGATAGGCGGTGGAGAGGCCACCCCCGCTCCGAAACTCAGCCTCATGATCGGGGGTCAGAAGCGGCCGGCCCGGACCTGGGCCCTACGGGCGGCCGCCGCTGCCGCCGTGGTGATGTTGGCCGGGACCGGGTTCCAGATCAGCCGTCAGGATGACCGGATCAACCAGCTGACGTCGGCCCTGGCCGATCAGGGCTTGCTCCGCCAGGCCACCGCCGCCGCCCTCGACCCAGCCGCCCAGCGTGTAGCTCTTACCAGTCCCAGCGGGCAGACCCAGGCCACCGCCGCCGTGCTACCTGACGGGACCGGCTACGTGGTTTCCGAGGCCATGCCCACCCTTCCGGCCGGGCGCACGTACCAGCTGTGGTCGATCGTTTCGGGTCGGGCCATTTCGGCCGGACTGATGGGATCGCACCCGGGGGTGACCGAGTTCCGCCTGGCCGATCAGGCCAGCGTTCTGGCCGTCACTGTCGAACCGGCCGGTGGTTCGGCCAAGCCGACGTCCGAGCCGGTCGCGTCCGGGTCGGTCTGAGCTCCTCCGGCCTGGGTCCGCTTCCGCACGATGTGGCCAGGTCGCCGGTTTCCCCTTTGGTGGGGCCGGGTTCGCTCAGGGCGCCGGCTCTCCCCGCCCGGCCAGGACAGCGGCCTCGGCCCGGTCCCTTAGCTCCCGTCGGCTGAGCCCGCCCGCTTCGGCCGGACCGATCGGCTTCAGCAAATGGACCTCGATGCTTCCGGGCCGGACCGCCAGCCGGGAGCCGGGGGGAAGCACGGCAGCTGCCCCCCGGATGGCTACCGGCCAGACGACCGCACCGGTTCGGCTGGCCAGCTCGAAGGCCCCCGTCTTGAACTTGAGCGCACCCGAGGCGCGGATAGCACCTTCGGGGAAGACCGCCAGAGTGCCGGTCGGACCGGCCGCCACCAGGGCCTCTATCTGCTCACGGCCCCGGCGGGGCTGTCGGCGGTCGATGGGGACGCACCCCAGGGCGCGCAGAGCGGAGGCCAGGAGCGGGATGCGGTACAGATCGGCGGCGGCCAGGAAGCGAACATCGGGCAGGGCCAGCATCAGCACGGCTATGTCCAGCAGTGAGGAGTGGTTGGCTACCACCACCGAGAGCTGCCCGCCAGGACCTCCGGTCCGGCCGGACCCGGCGGCTCCTCTGGACCTATTTGACTCTCCCGGCCCCCCCGGCGGGCTGGACCCGGCCCCCCCGGCAGCCTCGACGTGGACCGTCATCCCGACCCCGGTGAGGACCATCACCAGTCGGATCCCCGCCCGGGCGAAGGCCCGGCCGGCCCCGGCCCGGACCCGTTCCAGTCCGGCCACGCTGGGCAGGATGATCATGGCGCCGACCACCACCACCAGCCGGTTGAACTGCCGGCGCGCCCAACGGGCCGGAGCGACCCGGCTCACTTCAGGCGGCCAGGGGCAGGTTTCCAGACGACGGAACGGCGCCGGCCTTGGTCACCGACTCCTCCAGCAGCCGGAGGCCGGCCAGGCCCGGCAGTCGGTCGATGCGCCGGTCGATCCGCCTGGACATCTCGGAGCCTTCCCCGTCGGCAAAGAGATACCCGGCCAGGTGGGCCACCTCGGCCTTGGGCATCACCCCGGAGCCGACCGGCGCCCAGAGCCGGCGCAGGGCCCAGCGGGTGAGCCGGCGCGCCCGGCGGCTGGCGGCCAATCGTTGGGCCGCCTGGGTGGCGTAGAAGTCGATGTGGCGGCCCTCCTGCTTGGCGATGCGGGAGACGAGTTCGCTCAGCACCGGGTGCTTGGCCCGGCGGGCCAACTGGAGGTAGCCGGCCTGGGTGGTCCACTCGTTCACGGCTCCCCAGGCCATGTGGAGGGCGACGAAGTCTCGCCCCACCAGGCTGGAGGCGATCAGCATGAGAAACGTGCGCAGTCTCTCCCGCCGCGACAGCCGCCGGCGCATGGGTGCCACCCGGGCCTCGGCGGCCGGCTCCCCGTGGGCCTCGAGGACCGCCGCCAGCGCTTCCCCGTGCCAGAACTCCTCGTAGGCCCAGAAGGATAGGAAGGCGGTCACCTCGGGCTCGTCGTGGGCGGGGCCGACCAACAGGTCGCGCAGGTAACACACCGTGTGGTACTCGACGTCGTGCATGTAGCGGAGGCAGCGCAGCGCCCCCGGGTCCAGAGGTGAGTGACGGAAGCTGTCGAGATCGAGGTCGTCCCACCTCAACCGGTCCGTGCGTCGCTTGTAGGCGTCAATGTCGAAGGCCATATCCGGTATTCGTCGCCCGCTGCCGTCCGGATTCAGCCCCGGCATCCAGCCCGGGACCGGCCCCGAACCCGGCCGTCGGGACGCTCAGCGCTCGGAGGACGGCTCCTTGGGCAGGCCCAGGGCGCGCTCGCCGATGATGTTGCGCTGGATCTGGCTGGTCCCGGAGAAGATCGTCCCGGCCCGGCTGGAGATGAAGGTGGTCTGCCACCGATCGAGGGGGTACTCGCCCTCCGCCGCCGGCTGGCTCGCCACCATGGCCTCCGCCCCCAGGATGCCCATGGCTATCTCGCCCAGCCGCTTGTGGTACTCGGACCAGAACAACTTGCTCACGCTGGCTTCGGGCCCCGGCTCCTTCTTGGCCGCCAGGGTGGCCAGGAGGCGGATGCCCTGGAAGCGCATCAACTCGACATGGGTATAGGCCCAGGCCAGATCCTGTCGCACCAACGCTTCGGTGGACCGCCCCCGCTTGCGGGTCTCGTCCACCAGGTCCCAGAACTCCTTCTCGTAGCGGAGATGCTGGGTGGTGGCGCCCCCGCCCCGCTCGTTGCCGAGCGTGGTCATGGCCACCCGCCACCCGTTGTTGAGCCCGCCGATCACGTTGAACATCGGCGCCCTGACGCCGTCGAGGAAGTCCTCGCAGAACTCGGCGGCGCCGGACATCTGCCGGACCGGCCGGTAGCTGACCTTCGGGTCGGTGAAGTCGATGAGGACGAACGAGATGCCCGCATGTTTCTCGGCCGTCGGGTCGGTGCGGCACAGGACGAACATCTTGTTGGCCCGCGCGGCGCCCGACGTCCACAGTTTCTGCCCGGTGATGACGATCTCGTCACCGTCGACCTCGCCCTTGGTCTGCAGGCCGGCCAGGTCCGACCCGGTGCCCGGCTCGGAGAAGCCCTGGCAGTAGACGTCCTCGCCGGTAATGATCCGGGGCAGGAAGTGAGCCTGCTGCTCCGGGGTGCCGTGCACGATGACCGACGGGCCGACCAGGCTCTCGCCCATGCCGCGGACGACGCGCGGCACCCGGGCCCGGTACAGCTCCTCGTTGAAGACCGCGACCCGGACCGCGTCCAGGCCCTTGCCGCCGAATTCCTCCGGCCACTGCGGGCAGATGAGCCGAGCCTGCTGCAACTCCGCTTCCCACTTCGCATAGGCAGGATGCCGGGTCGCCTCGGCGCGGCGGTCGCTGCCGTAGCCTCCGGTGGTAACGACGTTGTTCCAGTCGGTCAGCTCCGCCAGGCCAGCCGGAGCGTGGCCGGAGATCCACTCCCGCGTCTGCGCACGAAACTCGGCAATGTCCGGGCCAAGGTCAAGTTCCACTGCGGCCTCCGGGCTGAGACCGCGCCGGCCAGGCTGGCGCGGGTGACAATACGGGCGGATGACAATACGGGCGGACAGGCAAATCTTAGAATCACGTTCTAAGCGATGCAATCCTCACGGCTGGCGTGGTTAGCTGGCTGATGTGTCCGACGACGACCCTGTGACCGGACGGCGGATGCTGACCGGTTCCGCCTACGCTGACGACAGGCACATCCGTTCCCGCGGTGCGATCTATGCCTATGCCGAGACACCGGCAAACCCGGGGTGGCGTACCTCGATGATCCCGTGGGACGGAACCCAGGTCGTGGCCGACGTAGGCTGCGGCAACGGGTTCGATCTCCGTCAACTCGTGCCGCAAGGCCGCTGCCGCCACGCCATCGGCCTTGACCTGTCCGCCGGGATGCTGAGTTCGCTACGGGACCTGCGCCAGACCGGCCGCCTCTCGCTGGTCCAGGCCGACGCACAGCATCTCCCGCTGCCCGACGCGAGCGTCGA
>DAHUYE010000086.1 GCA_027315345.1 Actinomycetota bacterium | reverse complement strand
TGGCCGAGGCCTGGGTCTGGAGTGGGACCACCTACAGCCCTCGGCCAAGGGCGGGGTGACCTCATTCGAGAACCTCCGGCCCCGCTGTCGGGCCTGTCATCGGGCCAAGACGGCCCGGGACTTCCCGGAGGGGACCTCGGGTTATCGCCGGCGCCAGGCGGCGGTGGCGGATCGGGCCAAGGCGAAGGCGGGGGCCGGTGGCGGGGTGGGCGGAACGGCCAAGTCCAAGGCCGCAGCCATGGCCGGTTCGGGGGCGGGCTCAGCGGCGCCGAGTTCGGGGGGAACCCGCCGGCGGACCTGAGCCGGTGGCCCTGAGCCGGGCCCGACGGCGTGGGGCGGCTCGGCGACGCCCCGTGGACCTGAGCCGGGCCCGACGGCGGAGATGACCTGACCCAGCTCAGCCCGCAGGCGGCGCCGGGGCCTTGCTCGCTGGGGTTCCGTCGCGGACTGAGCGCCGGAGCTGGCGGTGGACGCCGTCGGCGTCGAGGGTGCCGAGCAGAACGCCGTTGACATCGGTGATCTCGTCCCCCGCTGCCGACCAGAACGGCTACGGCGTCAGCCAGGCCCCCGCCACCAAATACCACCTCACCTCGCTCAGCCAGATCAGCTCGCTGGCGTCCCAGTGGGTCTTCGGCGGCCCGCCCGAGTGCCGGACCCGGCCCAAGCACATCGCCCCGGTCGACAACATCACCGGGCTGATCCGGTCGGCCAAGTCGACCCCCGCCGTCGATGCCATCATCAACAAGGTCGACGCCGCCCTCACCACCGATGAGCTGCGCAGCCTCAACGAGCAGATCGGTGTTCAGAAGGCCGACCCGGCCACCCTGGCCCAGCAGTTCGACGCCCAGCACGGCCTGACCTGAGGCCGCCGACCCCCTAGCGGCCGACCCCTAGCCGTCGACCCCTAGCCGTCGACCCCTGCCGTCGACCCCTAGCCGCCGCCGGTCACCGCGCCGGCCTGCCGGCGGTCACCCGCGCCGGCCTGACCCCCCGGCGGTCGGGCCGCAGCCAGGCCGGCTCAGCCAACCTCATCACCAGCCATAACAGGCCGTCCCCGGCGGCAAAGGCCACCCCCACCAGGCTGACCCCAGCCCAGCCGGCCGAGCCGTAGACGAAGGCGGACAGGGCCGAGCCGGCCGCGCCGCCGATGAAGTACACGACCATGTAGGCGGCAGTGAGCCGGGACCGGGCCTCGGGGCGGATCTTGTAGATCTCCCCCTGGTTGGTGATGTGCAGGCCCTGGGCCCCCACGTCGAGGACCACCACCCCGAGGATCAGGAGCCAGACGGATCGGTGGCCGGCCCAGAGGGCGAACCAGGACAGGACCATCAGGGCCGACGTGACGCCCGAACTGACCCGGGCCAGCCCCCGGTCCGAGAACCGGCCGGCCAAGGTGGCGGCTCCGGCCCCGGCCGCCCCGGCCAGGCCGAAGAGGCCGATCACTCCGGAGCTGTAGTGGTAGTCCCGGGAGAGCAGGAAGGCCAGGGAGGTCCAAAGGACGCTGAAGGTGCCGAAGGAGAACATCCCGTACAGGGCCCGCAGGCGGAGGACGGGCTCGTCCCGGAGCAGCCCCAGGACCGAGGCCAGGAGAGCCGGGTAGCCCAGCCGGCTGTCCTCTTTCCACCTCGGCAGGCGCCAGCGCAGGACCCCGGCCTGGACCACCATGGCCACCCCGGCCACGTAGTAGACGATCCGCCACGAGCCCGTCTCGGCCAGGAAACCGGCCACGGTCCGAGCCAGCAGGATGCCGATGAGCAGGCCACTCATCACCAGCCCGACCACCCGGCCCCGGTCCTCCTCCGAGGCCAGCGAGGCGGCAAAAGGGACCAGTACCTGGGCCAGCACCGTCAGCCCCCCGACCAGCAGGGCGGCGGGAAGGAGCACCGCCCCGGAAGGGGACAGACCCATGCCGATCAGGGCCACGCCCGACGCCACCGACAGCACGACCACCAGCCGGCGGCGCTCGACCAGGTCGCCCAGGGGCAGGAGCAGGACCAGGCCCAGGGCGTAGCCGATCTGGGCCACGGTGACGATGAGCCCGGAGATCCCCGGGTTCAGCTTGAGGCTGTGGCCGATGACGGGGAGCAGGGGCTGGGCGTAGTAGTTGTTGGCCACGGCCAGGCCGGTGGCCACAGCCATGACCAGGACCAAACCGCCGCTGATGCCCCCGCCGGCGGCGGTGGCCGCACCCCGGGCGACGGCGGCCCCGCCGCTCTGGTCAGTGGTCGCGGCCTCAGTCCCTCTGGGGCTCACCGTGGTCCTGGTTGGCGACGCCGAGGCGCCAGTAGGGCTTGGGGCTGATGGCCTCGGCCGCCATCCCCTTGTCCAGGAGCACCGACCGCATGGCCGAGACCACCCGCAACTCTCCGGCCAGGTAGGCATGACCGGGCCCGGCCGGAAGGTCGAGCCCCTGGAGGGCGGTCACCAACCGGCCGGCCTCGCCCTGGGGGGCGCCGGCCCGGTGGACCCAATGCGGGCCATCCAGGGCGGCGGCCGTCTCGAGGGATTGGTGGTCGGAATCCCCGTCCACCTCCATGATCACGATGGCCCGCCGGCCGGCCGGGAGGGACTCGACCATCATGAAGCCGGCCGGAACGAACGTGTCGTCCCCGGCGAAGAGATGCCACTCCGCCTCCGGGTCCACCATCACCTTGCCCCGGGGGCCGACGACGGAGATGGAATCGCCCGGCTGGGCGGAGGTGGCCCAGGTCACGGCCGGCCCGTCCCCGTGGAGGACGAAGTCCAGGTCCACCCAGGGGCCGGTGGCGTCGTAGGCCCGGACGCTGTAGCGCCGGCGGGAGGTCGGGCTGACGGCCAGCATCACGTCCTGGCCGGGCTGGGGCGCCATGTTCTCCAGGCCGGGACCGGTCAGGCGGACCCGCCTGACGCTCGGAACCGGGTCGATGACCGACTCGACCACCAGGTCGAGGGCCAGGGCCCCCAGACGGGAGGCCAGAGCCGCGGCGTCGCTCACCGTGTCTCCCCCGGACCGGCGGCCGATCGGTCAGCCGCCGCTTTGAGGCCCAGGACCTGGGCCACCTCGACCAGGGCGGAGATGTGGGCGTCGATGCCATCGAAGCCACCGCCCATGGTGTTGACGCAGAGGTGGGTGGCGCCGGCGTCCTCCCAGCGCCGGGCCCGGCGGGCGGCGGCGTCCAGATCCCCGGCCTTGACCCCGATCCGGCCCTCCATCCCCATGGCGTCGTAGTCCCGACCGGCCTCCTCGGCGCCCTGGCGGACAGCGGCCACGGCCTTCTCCAGTCCTTCCCCGGTGCCGGTGAGGGGGATCCAGCCGTCGGCCAGCCGGCCGGCCCGGCGCAGGGCGGGCTCGGAGGAGGCACCCATCCAGATGGGTATGGGCCGCTGGATCGGCATGGGCGCCAGGCCCGCCCCGGTGACGGTATGGCCCGGTCCCTCGAAGCTCACCACCGGCTCGGTCCACAGCCGTCGAAGCAATTCCACCTGCTCCTCGACCCTCCGGCCCCGGGTGGAGAAGTCCTGGCCCAGGGCTTCGTACTCGACCGCATTCCAGCCCAGGCCGATGCCGAGACGGAACCGGCCTCCGGTCAGCAGGTCGACTTCGGCCGCCTGCTTGGCGACCAGAGCCGTCTGGCGCTGGGGCAGGATGATGATCCCGGTGACCAGTTCCAGGGAGCACACCGCGGCCAGGAAACCGAAGGCCACCAGGGGCTCATGGAAAGTGGAGCGGTGGTCATAGGGGCCGGCCCACCCCTGGTGCACGGCCGGGTCGGCGCCCAGGACATGGTCGTAGGCGAGGATGTGGGCGTAGCCGGCCGCCTCCACCGCCTCGGCGTAGGACCGCAGGGCACCCCGGTCCCCACCCATCTCGGTCTGGGGCAGGACGACTCCGATCTGCATCCTCCCGTTCTAGCCGGAACGAGCGGGCCCCGAATCCCGGCCTCAGCCCAGACGGGTGGCGGCCAGGAGGGCGATGTCGTTCGGTGCGCTCCCGGTCGAGCCGGGACAGAATGCGGCTGCAGAAACGCTCGGGATGGGTGCCGATCCCGGTGGCCAGCTCGGCCAGGTGCTCGAGGCCGTCCACGATGCTGGCCTCCCGGGTCTCGATCAGTCCGTCGGAGTAGAGGAGCAGGAGGTCGCCCGGCTCCAGCTGGCCCCGGTGGACCGCCACCGGCATAGGGGGGCAGCCCAGCGGCGTGGCCGGCTCGACGGGGAGGAAACGGGGCCGGCCCACCGCCGGGACGAGGAGGGGAGGGGGGTGGCCGGCGGAGGCGACGGTGTATTCGCCGGTGGGGCCGTCGACGAAGACGACCACCAGGGTCGTCATCCGGTCCACGCCCAGGTCGTCCCAGCTGAACTGGAGGAGCTCGACCAAAGAGGCCGGATCCTCGGCGTGGCGCATGAGGGCCCGCAGCCCGCTACGGACGGCCCCCACCTCGGCGCCCCGGGTGCCGGGCAGGTAGCGCACCGCCACGGACAGGCCAGGGGCCACGGGCAGGGCGGAGGGGAGCAGGGTGGACTGCAGGGTGTGGGCGGCCAGGTGCTCCTGCTCGTAGCGACGGGCCTTGCCCACCACCGCCGCCACCTGGCCGGCCAGGTCCTCGGCCAGGGACAGGTCCCGGGGCCCGAAGCGACGTCCGGAGCAGGCCGAGACCAGGGTCATGGCCCCCAGGACCTCGCCCCGGTCCGTCAGGGGCACGGTCATAAAGGAGGTGAAGTCCAGCTCCTTGATGATCCGGAAGTGCTCCTCGTCCCGGCTGGTGGCCCGCAGGAAGCCATCCGGCATGGTCTCGGACCACACCGAACGTCCGGTGGAAAGGACCTGGATGCTGGGGTGGCCCCCCTGGGGGTCGAGGGGGTACTCGGTGGCCAGCTGGTCGACCAGGGCCTGGCGATCGGGGTCGACATGACGCGACGCCATCCGCCGGAGACCCCCGCCCGGTTCCTCCTTGACGTCGATCAGGCAGATATCCCCGAGGGTGGGAACGGCCACCTCGGCCAGGTTGGCCACCGTCTCCACATAGGTCGTGCTCCGGGCCAGGGCCTGGGCGGCGGAAAGGAGGAAGGCCTGGGGGGCCGACTCGATCTGCGCCTGCAGCAGGGCGACCCGATCGCTGAGCTCGGCCCGGACCTGGGTCATCTTCATGTGGGTCCTGACCCGGGCCAGCAGCTCCTCCCGGGTGAAGGGCTTGGTCAGGAAGCCGTCGGCTCCGGCATCCAGACCCGCCACCACCGAGTCGGAGTGAGAGTGGGCCGAGATGAGGAGGATGGCGGCTTCGGCGGTGGCGGGGACCTCCCAGTAGGGCTCGAGCATCCCGGTCAGGGTGTCGCGCATGCCCGGGCTGTCGTCCACCACCAGGATGCTCCCGGCCGGCCGGCCGGGGCCCGGCCCCGGGCGCCGGCGCCCGACCCGCCGGGTCAGGCCGGAGGCGGCGTGGCCTCGGCATCGAGACGGGGTCGGGTGGTGAAGGCGAGGGCCCAGTCGGGGCTGCCTTCGCCGTCCATGACCAGGCGCCAGGCGTAGCGGGTGCCGGCCTCGAGGGGAAGCGGGCCGACCGATACGGCCAGGGGCAGGTCGATGGGGCTGCCGGGGGCCAGCCCGGGGGGTCGCCCGACCTGGAAGTCGCCCCTGACCTCGATGGGTGTGACGCCCTCGGGACCGGGGACCAGGACCGGATGGCCGTCGGCGTCCTCCAGGTAGAGCTCCCAGTGATGGGGCGAGTCGGCCTCGTTCCAGTCGATCTCCAGCTTCATGGCGATGGCCGAGGGGGCCGGATCGGGCCCGGTCAGGCTCCACCCGCCCCCGAGGATGTAGAGCTTGCCGTCCGCCACCTGGGCGCTGTCACAGAGAATCATCGTCACCCGCACCGGGGGAAACCTAATGGCCGCCCGGACGGGCCGGGCCGGGGCCGGCACGAGGCCGGGTTCAGGGCCGGGGCCGGGGCCGGGGCCGGGGCCGGGGCCGGGGTGGGAACATCCGGGCCGGGCGAAATGTTCGCCTTGTCATGACCGACTCTTTGACCGCGTCCGGCTCCGGAGGACAACCCGGCCAGGAGGCCGGCTCGGCCGACTTCTGGTTCGATCCGCTCTGTCCCTGGGCGTGGATCACGTCCCGGTGGATGCACGAGGTGGAGAAGGTCAGGCCGGTGACCACCAATTGGCGCCTGATGTCCCTCGCCTACCTGAATCTCCGCCCGGACAAGGAGATCAGCGAGGAGTACCGGGCCCGGATGGAGCAGGCCTGGGGCCCGGTCCGCATCTGCGCCGCCGCCGCCAAGGAGAAGGGCGAGGACATCCTCGGGCCCCTCTACACCGCCATCGGGACCAAGTTCCACAACGAGGGCCGCCGGGACGAGGACGCCCTCCGGGAGGCTCTGGCCCAGGCCGGCCTGCCCGACTCCCTCCTGGAAGCAGCCCAGACCGATGAGTTCGATGACTGGATCAAGGCCTCCCATGACCAGGGCATCGACCTGGTCGGCCAGGAGGTCGGTACCCCGGTCATCCGCTGGAAGGACTTCGCCTGCTTCGGGCCGGTGGTCACCCCCATTCCCCGGGGTGAGGCCGCCGGCCGGCTATGGGACGGCTTCGTCCTGGTGGCCGGCACCCCCGGCTTCTACGAGCTCAAGCGCACCCGCACCGAGCGTCCCCGCTTCGACTGAGCGTCCGGCGCCCGCCGCCGGCCTACGGCTCCCGGGCCATGTTGGCGAACTTGGCGTAATGGTCGAGGAAGGCCAGCCGGGCCACGCCGGTGGGCCCGTTGCGGTGCTTGGCCACGATGACCTCGGCGGTCCCCCGGTCGGGTGACTCCGAGTTGTACACCTCATCCCGGTAGAGGAACATCACCACGTCGGCGTCCTGCTCCAGGGATCCCGACTCTCTCAGGTCGGCCAGCATCGGGCGCTTATCGGCCCGCTGCTCCAACGACCGGGACAACTGCGACAGGGCCACCACGGGCACCTGCAGCTCACGGGCGAGGATCTTGAGGCCCCGGCTGATCTCGGACACCTCGACCTGGCGGTTCTCGGCCGAGTTCCGCCCGGTCATCAGCTGGATGTAGTCGACCATGATGAGGCCGAGTCCCTCCCGGCTCTTGAGCCGGCGGGCCTTGGCCCGCATGTCCATCAGGGTCAGGTTGGGGTTGTCATCGATGAAGAGGGGGGCCTCACCCAGCCGGCCGATGGCGTGGCTGATCTTCGGCCAGTCCGAGTCGTGGAGCTTTCCGTTGCGCATCCGGGCCGCGTTGACCTGGGCCTCTCCGGACAACAGGCGCTGGGTGATCTCCAGGTGGCTCATCTCCAGGGAGAAGACCAGGACCGGCACGTTGGCGGTCATGGCGGCGTGGGCCGCTATCCCGAGGGCGAAAGCCGTTTTACCAACGGCCGGTCTGGCCCCCACGATGACCAGGTTCGAGCCCTGAAGCCCGGACAGCTGCTCATCGATGTCGACGTAGCCGGTGGGCACCCCGGTGATGGCCTGGCCCCGCTCGTAGAGGGCCTCCAGGCGGTCCAGGCTCTGGGAAAGGAGGTCGCGGATGGGGGCGAGGGTGTCGGCCACCCGGCGCTGGCCGATCTCGAAGACCATCGACTCGGCCCGGTCGATGGCCCCGTGGACGTCCTCGGGCACGTCGTAGCCCATGTCGGCTATCTCGTTGGCCGCTCCGATCAGCCGGCGCAGGAGCGAGTGATCCGAGACGATGCGGCCGTAGCGGCCGGCGTTGGCCGTGGACGGCGTGCTGGCCAGCAGATCGATGAGCAGGTTGGGCCCGCCGATCACGTCGAGCAGGCCGGCCCGGCGCAGCTCATCGGCCACGGTGACCGGATCGACCGGCTCACCCTCCCCGTACAGGCTGGAAATGGCCTCGAAGACGTGGCCGTGGGCCGGCTTGTAGAAGTCCTCCGTCCGGCAGTGCTCGAGGGCCACGGCTATGGCGTCCCTCGACAGCAGCATGGCGCCCAGCACCGACTGCTCGGCCTGGAGATCGTGGGGCGGGGTCCGCGTCGAAGGGGACGCCTGGCGGCGGCGGGCCTCTTCGATCGACTGAACCATTACCGCTCCATCCTTCGGCCTAGGGCCTGTGGGAGTACAGAGGAAATCCCTTGAAATACAGGGGATTTCGCGCCCCGCTCTGGGGACAACCGACCCTGGGCCTCATCGGACGCGACTACATCGAACACCAGTTCGTATTGAACCCGCTGGGTGTGACGATCGCCCCGGGACGGCCCCGACGGCCCGCCGGCGCCCCGCGACCCCGGGTGTGACGGTCGCCCCGCCGACCGGGCCCCGTCCACCCGCGACGAAGGCGCCCCGGAGGGCGCCCTCGGCGGATCAGATGGATACAGATTCAGATGGATACAGATAAGGACAACCCCATGGGTAGTCCCGGAGCTACTCGGCCACCACCTCGAGGGTGATACGGAACTGCACCTCGGGATGCAGGCGCACGGGGACCTCGTGGGTCCCGAGATGGCGGATGGGTTCATCCAGATCCAGGCGCCGGCGGTCCAGCTGGGCGCCGGCCTGGGCCTGGACGGCCTCGGCGATGTCCGAGGTGGTGACGGAGCCGAACAACCGGCCTTCGGTCCCGGCCTTGGCCTTGATGGTGATGACCCTGGCCACCAGCTCCCGGGCCACGGTTTCCGCCGCCGCCCGGTCCTTGGCGTCCTTGAGGTCCCGACCCCGGCGCATGGAGGCCGCTTGGGCCACCACGCCCTTGGAGGCCTGGAAGGCGTGACCCCGGGGCACCAGGAAGTTGCGCGCGTAGCCGTCGGCCACGTCCACGATGTCGCCCTTCTTACCGACCCCATCGATGTCGGCGCGCAGTACGAGTCGCATCAGACGCCAACCTCGGCATCGTCATCGATGGCCACGCCGTCGAAAGCTTCGGCCAGATCCTCGGCGCCGGCCGGGTCATCGGCGCCCTCGCCATCGGGGCCCTCTTCGACTTCGACCTGGCTGCGGACCTCGAGGCCGCCTTCGCCTTCGTCCCGGCGGCCCCGGCCGCCGCGTCCGCCCCGGCCGCCGCCGGCCCGCTCGCTGACGGTGCGCTGGGTGTAGGGCAACAGAGCCAACTCACGGGCCGTCTTGATGGCCACGGCCACGTCCCGCTGGTGCTGGGCGCAGTTGCCCGACACCCGGCGGGCCCGGATCTTGCCTCGGTCGCTCATATAGCGGCGAAGCAGGTTGACATCCTTGTAGTCAACCCAGTCGATGTGGTCCTTGCAGAAGATGCAGACCTTCTTCTTGGTGCGCCGACCCAGGTCCTTGGGGCCCCGCTTGGTGGTGCCCCGGTCGCGATCGTTGTTCCTGGCCACTTAGAACGGCTCCTCATCGTCATAGGCGCCGCCGTCGGCGGCGGCGGGGGCCGAGGCGGGGGCGCCGTTACGGCCGCCTCCACCACCGCCCGAGTAACCGCCGCCCTCGGCGCCGCGGCGCTCATTCTTGGTGACCTGGGCGGTGGCCCAGCGCAGGCTGGGCCCGATCTCATCGGCCACCACCTCGACCTTGGAGCGCTTCTCGCCCTCGGGGGTCTCCCACGAGCGCTGCTCCAGGCGGCCGGTGACTATGACCCGGGCGCCCCTGGACAGGCTCTCGCTGGCGTTCTCGGCCTGCTCCCGCCAGCAGACGATGTCGAAGAACGACGTCGCCTCCTCCCACTCCTGGGTCTGGCGGTTCTGCCAGCGCCGGTTGACGGCCAGCCCGAAGGTGGCCGTGGCCTGGCCGCTGGGGGTGAACCGCAGCTCCGGGTCCCGGGTGATGTTGCCGATCAAATAAATGCTGTTGCCTGGCATCTCTCTTAACTCCGTTCGCTTTGCACGGCCGCTTCCGCAACCACCGGGGCCTCCTCGACCGGGGGCACAACCGGGCGCGAACGCCCGGCCACCGATTCGGGGAGACGGATGATCTTGTGGCGGACAACCTCATCGGCGAGGAAGAGGACACGGTCGAGCTCGGCTACGCCTGCCGGTTCGGCGGTCATCTCCTGGAGGACGTAATAGCCCTCCTGGCGGTGATCGACCTCATAGGCAAACCTGCGCCGCCCCCACCGCTCGGTGCGTCCGGGATTGCCCCCTCGGCTCCGAATGGTTTCAGCGACACGCTCGAGGACGGTCCCGATGACCTCTTCCTCCAAGCCGGCGTCGAAGATGATGACGACCTCATAAGGCCGCATAGTGCATACCTCCCTGTGGACCCGTCGCTGGCGACCGGGGCCCCTACCGGGGCAGGGCTCGATTGGAACTGGCAATGCTACCCGAGCCCTCTCCACATGGGAAAGGGTGGCTCAAGGCTGTGACA
>DAHUYE010000085.1 GCA_027315345.1 Actinomycetota bacterium | reverse complement strand
AATGTGGGGAACCCACGTTGCAATCGTGTTCGAAGATTTGGCCGTTGGGGGTGGTTATGCGCCTTGGCTGTGACGCTTGTCGAGGGTTATCTCACGATCGGTAAGTAGCGGTCAAGGGTTGTGCTGGACCGGGCAGGTTGTCGAGCGGGCCAGCGCGAGGAATGGGCTCGGTCACCGGCTTAGTAGGGCATGCATCCGCGACGCTGCGCCACCGGGGAGGGTCGAGGGCTCGGTGTCCGAGTATCTGGGAGACCGTCCGGTGTCCGAGTATCTGGGACAGCGTCGTGTGCCCGAGTATCTGGGACAGCATCCTGCGTCCGAGTATCCGGGACAGCGTCCTGGCCCGGCGCCGTCCGGCCCGCTCGGGTCCCGGGACGGGGCGGTGGCCAGGACGGCGGTGAGGATCGCCTTGCCATGGGGGTCATCGTCGGGCGCCCCAGCGACCACCGGCTCCGACCCGGTCCAGTACCTGGTCCGGCCGTTGTGACGGTAGCTGTGACGGTAGTTGTGACGGTAGTTGTGACGGTTGGGGCCAGTTCTGCCCCTCTCGGACGCATGGGCGGGCGTGTCCCAGGTCTTGTCCCAGGTTCTGTCCCAGTTCTCCTCCGGCGAGGCGCCCCGTCCCAGGTTTTGTCCAGAAAAAAAAGACGCGTCCCGGTGCTCGTGACGGTTCTTGTGCCGGTAGTTGTACCAGTTCGATTGCGTATGACTACCGGGAGACCGCGGCGCGGGCGAACCGGCCCGGACGGCAAGGAGGAGTTGGAGGTGGATGCAGCCATTGATGAGACGGACTTGGCCCTCGTGGCCGGCGGCCGGGACGAGCTGAGCCCGCCGTCCATGGCCCTGACCCGGACCCGGGACTGGGGAAGCCCGTCCAGGGGGGTCCGGAGGGGATCTCTGGTTCCCCAAACGGGCTGGGGTGGAGTTGGGGAACGTCCCGGTCCCATTCCCCATTTCGTCCTGGGATTGGGGAAAAGGCCCCTGAGCAGGGACGGCGTCTGCCCCCACCGGCGAGCGGGATCGAACCGGGAGGCCGTCACCTGCCCCTCGGGTCCGGCCAGAAATTCCTATTTGGGGAAGGTTTTCGGGAACTCGTTGGGGAAGGTGGCGGCGCATGATCCCGCCATGGCCAGGCCGTGGGGAACATTGTGGGGAACCCGACGGGCAGCAAGCCTCCCCCGGCCGGGGACCCTGACAGGGGTCGTCCAGGGACGGCGGAGCCGAACGAGGCCACAGGTGGCCGAGTGGCCCTTGACGACCCCGGGCCGGTCCGTGTCGACAATGGACAAGGCCGGGCGGTCTCCGACCGGCCGGCGTAGTTGCCGCCTTGTCTCCCCCATCGCATCGACTCGTCCTTCCCGAGCGGGGACGGCCCGATGACCGGTCCGGCCCCGGGCGGGGTCGGCCTGGAGGAAGACCTGGTCGACATCGAGGCGGCCGCCGCCTTCCTGGGGGTGACGGTGCGTTGGATGCGCCGGCGGGTCGCCGAGCGGGCCATCCCCTATTACAAGCTCACCGGTCGACTGGCCTTCGCCCCGGCCGACCTCCGCCAGATCCGTGACGCCAGCCGAGTGGAACCGGCCCGCCGGCCCTGACCGATGTCGCAGACCCCGCGTCGAGCCGACCGCGCTCGGCATCTGGACGCCCAGTCACCTCCGGTCCTGCCGGGAGTCGTTACCCTGGAGGCCGAGCGAGCCCCGTTCCCGACAGCGGCCACGGTCCGCGCCTTGGCGCAGCTGGTCCGCGACCTGCGCCCCGTCCTATCCCTCCCGAGACTGGAGGAGCCTCCGTGGTCCCCTTCGCCGCCTACCTCCGAACAAGCACCGACGACCATCAGTCCCCCGCCGACTCCGCCGCCTGGCAGCTCCGTCTCGCAAGCCAGCTGATCTCGCCCAGCGAGGGGCAGATCACCGTCGTCTACCACGACGTCGATCAATCCCGGTCTCTTCCATGGGAGCGCCGGCCGGAGGCGGCCCGCCTGCTGAGAGACCTGCGCAACCCGGCCCGCGGCTGGTCCGACCTGGTCATCGCGGAGCCGCAACGAGCCTTCGCGGGCAACCAGTTCGGGCTGGTCTTCCCGGTCCTGGCTCACTACCAGGTGAGCCTGTGGGTACCCGAGGTCGGCGGACGGGTCGATCCGGACTCGGAGGCCCACGACCTGTTGATGAGCCTCTTCGGTGGGCTGGCCAAGGCGGAGCGGAGCCGAATTCGCCACCGCGTCCGGGTGGCGATGGCGGCTCACGCCAGTTCCGGGCGTTGGCTCGGCGGCCGCCCGCCCTACGGATACCGCCTGGCGGAGGCGGGAGACCACCCCAATCCGGAGAAGGCAGCGGCCGGCGTCAAACTGCACTACCTGGTTCCCGACCCGGACACGGCCCCTGTGGTCGATCGCATCTTTCGCCTCTATGCCGACGACGGACTCGGCTTCAAGGCCGTCGCCGCACTTCTGACGGCCGAGGCAATCCCCTCCCCGAGTGCCCATGATCCGGGGCGGAACTCGCATCGCCCAGGGCACGCCTGGGCGGCCAGCGCCGTACGGGCCATCCTTCGCAACCCGCGTTACCTCGGCCATCAGGTCTTCGGTCGCCAGCACCGCCAAGAGGTCCTTCTCGATCCCGCTCAGCCCGCCCTGGGACACGCCACCCGGATGCACTGGCAACCAAGCGGGTCATGGGTCACCTCCGCCGATCCCGCCCACGCTGCCCTGGTCGACGTCGAGCTCTGGACAAGGGTCCAGGCGGTCATGGGCTCGCGCGATCCGGGTCGGCCCAAGGGAACGTCCCGGTCGGCTCCCGGTCGTTACGCCCTGGCCGGCCTCCTCATCTGCCACCACTGCGGACGCAAGATGCAGGGGAGCCATACCCGGGGCCAGGCGTTCTATCGCTGTCGGATGGCAAGTCCGGACTACGCGGCCCTCCCGGCCGATCACCCCAAGACCCTGGCCGTCCGAGAGAGCCGAGTTCTCCCCCTGGTCGATTCGTGGCTCGTCGAGATGTTCGCCCCGGAGCGGGTAGCAGCGCTGGCCGCGGAGATCGTCGCCGCCGATGAGGAGATGAGTACCGATCCTCGGATCGCAGCCGCCCGACGTCAGGCGGCAGAGGCTCAGCGCAAGTTGGAGCGCCATCTGTCGGCACTAGAGGCGGGCGTCGATCCGGCGTTGATCGCCAATAGGACTCGCCTAGCCCAAGCCGAGCTCGCTGCCGCCCAGGCCGTTCTCGCCTCGGGTGCAGCGACGGTCGATCCGATCACCGTCGAGGAGGTCCTCACCACGCTCGAGGTTGTCCGGAATACGCCCGGTCTCCTCGACCACGCGGACCCCCACGTCCGCTCCGAGATCTACACCTCTCTTGGGATCACCCTCGCCTATCGACGCGACAACGGCAGGGAGCTTCTCCGAGTTCAGGCGGCCCTTCAGGGCGTGGACCTGAATCGTGTCGGAGGGGGGACTTGAACTCAGACGGCGCCCGTATTTCTGGGTCCGGAGTGGTGCTCGAATGTCCGTCTGAACAGGCACTCCAGGGGCGGAATAGGGACCGGCCAGCATCAGCCCGGACGCTTCAATACGGCCGGCCGGTAGAAGTCTTGGTAGAAAGGACCCCTACCTTCAGCGTCCCCGGCCGGGCCTGAAGCGCCTCGACGACTTCCCGGTGCCTCTGGGCTTCGATCTTCCTCTGCCGGCGACGGCGACCCACCAGCCGGGAGACAAGGTCCAGGGAGTGGTCGCGCAGGGTCAGGCGTAGGAAGCGTTGCCGTTCATACGCTTGGTCGATCAGGTTCGATCGCATTCGCAACGGCCGGGTTCACGCCACCGGCTCCAACTCGTCCGCTCGGAACCAGACGGTGCGGCTACCCATCTGGACAGCGATCTCATCATGACGGCTGGCGTTGATACAGGGGCGCGGGCAGCGAAAGAGGGCGACCACCTGGCCCGTGCGGCCGGCGCAGGATTTGGGCTTCACGGTGGGTAGGCTCCTGACGACTTGACCCCGCTGGAAGCCCCCCACGCCCCTCGGGGCGGTTGTACCCCTCGGCCGACCCTTCGAGGGGCTGAGATCGTCACAGAGAGTTTCTGAAGCACCTTTCAGGGCGGCCGTGACGGTCACCGGGCTGCGCGGGTGGAAGCAACGGCGTCAGCCGTCATGCGTTCGATGTTGGCGGCCAGGGCAAGCTCCTGCTGAGCGCGAACGGCTCCCGCCGTGTCACCTGCGTTGATGGCGCCCTGAAGGCGCAACCGGGCGTTCGCCAGTTCATTGGCGGCAGAGGCGTGGGCAGCCGTGGCGGCTTGCACACGCTTCCCACGGGCAGCCTCGTCGGCGGCCAGTCTCTCTGCATGGGCTCGCTTCTTGGCCTCGTGTGCCTCGGTGGCACGCCGGGTCTGCTCCTGAGCGGCAGCAGCCTCGGCTTCACGAACATCCTCGGGCTGGAACATCCGGTAGTGGCGACCGGGCGGAATCGCTACCTGCCGCGTGGATTGCGGCCCAAGCGGGTGGGGCGGATCGGGCACCGGAGCGGGCAGGGGGGCCGGGGTTGGATTGCGATGGAAGACGGGCATCAGATCCGGCCTGCCTCATGGGCGGCGGTGAGCCGTGCCAGGGTCAGCCGCTGCGATGCCTCATCGATCCGCAGGGGGTCCTGGCTCTTCTTCGCCTCGGCCAGTTCCGACTGCAAGGCCATCAACTGCTCACGGCCACCACGGGCACCGGGGGCTGAGGCTGACCATCCGGTCGTGCGGTCGATGGCCTGGGCGTCGGTGCCGAGAAATCCGCGATTTCCGTATTTCCCGGCCAAAAGTGCCGCGGCTTCCTGGCTTTCGGCAGCGGCCTTGCGGAGCTTCTGAAAGGTCAATTCGCTTCCGAGTGCGGCGCGCTTCTGGGGGTCGGTCGTCCTCTCAAGAGTTTTTTGGAGATTCAAGATCTTGGCGGCCGTGTTGGCACGGGCCAGCTCCCTGGTGACCAGACGCACATCCGAAGCTGAACCGCTCCCGGTGATGGCACGGGCCAGCTCCTGGGCGGTGATGTCACCGCCGTTGCGAGCATTCTTCTGGAACTTGCCAAGTTTGGTGGCACGTTCCTTTATGGCCTTCTTGGCGCCCTTCTTGGCGCCCTTGGCAGCCGCGGCGTTGAGCTCAGCTACCAGCCGAGGATGGAGAAGCTCCATGCGTGATTTGGACGACTTGGACATAGGTATTGCCTGCTTTCGTTTAGATGATGGGGTCAGACCGTTTTGAGTGCGGCTTCGGCGTCGGCCAGGTGGCCGGCGATGGCTGCCCAGTCGGGTTCGCCCGGGGCGATGCTGGGCCGGCGAGCGCTGGAGTTGCGGTCAATGCCGACGATTGGCACGCCACAGGTCGAACAGAACAACCGGATGATCACCTGTCCGGCCGGGGCGACAAAGACCGGGCAGAATCGCGGCGAGAATCCAGTCCGCTTCTCGGATTCCTTTTCGGCATCGGTGACGGATGGCAAGCTGAAGCCCAACATGATCGACTCGCTCCCGAGGCGCAGTTCGGCGGCGTACGTGTGAGGCTCCTGGCCGCCCACATAGACCTGCCAAACGAAGGCGCAACCCTCGTGATCGGGCAAGAGTCCCGATGGCACGTCGAGTCCAGTGATCTTGACGTGCGGCCGGCCTGACTCCTGCTTCGGGGCTTCGGGCTTGATTCCTTGGGTCATATGGCTCCTTCGTGTGGTCGATGGGGTGACCGGCGGGTGGGGGGCGCGAGGAGGGACGCCACCCACCACCGGTCTGCTCCGCCTGGCGACTGATGAACCAGGCGAAGCAACCCGACCAGAGCCAGCCTCAGGTGGGCGGCCGAGGCGGCTACTGATCAGGAAATGGGTGCCCCGCGGATGGCTGGCTATGACCACCCGCGGGGCGCTCCGGCGCTGCCCACAACCGCAAAGGAGGATGCGGAGTTGCTGCTGCCAGGAGATTTGTCAGTTGTGAAGAGAGGGCTGCAATAGAGGATATTTCATGCCATCGAATAATCTTTGAGGGTAAGCTGATATATCGAATCGAACATATGTTTGGGTCCCATGTCGACCTTAAGCCTTCTGGCCCGTCAGGCGAGGTCACCGCCGGCCGGTGGCGCATCGCCGCGGGTCAGGTGATCGCCTGTAGTGCAATGCTGACAGTCACCGTGGCGAGTCTGTCGGCTTCCTGGCAGGGATGGAGGGGGGACTACTTGTCCCACGCGGGTCAGCGATTGTGCCTCTGACCAGGGCTTCCATGTGGACCTTCTACCCAAGTTCTACCTGCTCGGACAGCTCACCACAGGGACCTCTCCGGGCGTCACAGCCGGACCTTCCAGGCGGCGAGCAGGGCGTTGGCCTCATCAATTCCGAGCTGGCCGGCATCCACAAGCGCCAAGGTGGAATCGACGGTCGCACGGTCCCGTTCGCGGAGGTGGTGCCAGTACTGATCGTGGACCCACGGCCTCGACGGGATCGGCGTGATCGACGTGCTGAGGACCACGACGGCTCCCGGTGGCGCAGCGCCCGGGGTCCGTTGGAGGTTGAGTCCGAAACCGAGGAGCAGACTCACGAGGAACTAAGCGACCGGCCGCAACGGGCTGCCGGGGGCCACGGCTTTCAGTTCCTGGGACAGTGCCTCGACGAACCTCTGCCTGCCCGGCTCGGCAATCTCGGCCTTCGACAGGGCTGAGATCACGCAGGAGTGCAGAGCGACGGCTTGCAGTTCACTCACGCGGACCCGGCGCTCCTCCAAGTGCAAGCCGGCGATTTTGCTCAGGATGCTCTCGGCTCGGGACAGTGCCGAGAGGTAGACCGTCAACTCGCCCCGAATCTGCTCGGTTCCGATCCCTGGGGCTTCGTATCTGATCTTCGTGAGGTCAGCGACCATGGAGCGCAGGACGTGCGTCAACATGACAGCTTCGCCCGCCAGATCCTCGAGCGCTTGGAGTACGTCCACCACCGGTTCGGGGCGCCCACCAAGGTCAGCAAGCACCCGCCTGGCCTTCGTCTCGATCTTGGATTCCTCGGCCTTCGCCAGGGCGTTGGGCGACTTTCCGCCGTGTCGCCAACAGCGGGTAGTTCCGGACACCGGGGCGTTCCGGCACTCCCCCGGAACGACTTCGGTCCCAGGTGGGCATTTCGGGCAGCCGTCGCCTCTTCGGATGAGGCTCGGTCCCACCCCAGCTCCGCAGGCGCCGCAGTGGTGAACGGCAGCTCCGCATTGCACATTGGGCACCGCCGAGCCGGGTTCCTCACATAGGGTCGATGGCACTCCCAAGGTCTCTCCAGAATCGTTCAGGTAGCTCGACGCTGGCGTCAAGGTCAGTCTCCGTTCAGTCATCAGCTACTTCCCTCGTTCCATTCGGGCCAGCGCCGGGCAGTCATCGTCGTGGAAGATGGCCAAGCTCCAGACTCCGGCCTCGACTGGGATCACTTCCTGAAAAGCGTCGCAGTCGACACAGCCACCGGGGAACTGTTTGCCTCCCATGGCGTCCAGGACGTTGGTCAGGTTGCTGTCAGTCACAGACGCCTCCTCGGCGCTCCAGCCCGAGACCCCGGGGGAGGTCCGACCCTGCAAGGTCGGGACCCCCCCCGTAGGGGTGCACGGTGCACGGTCATGTTTTCCCTGGTCAGGACTTTGCAAGGGGTCTGTTGCAGGGTCAGGTAGTGCACGGTCAGGTTTCCCCTGGTCAGGCCCCATAAACGACCGTGCAAGGGGTCTCCTGCACGGTGCACGTGCACGGTCGAATGCACGGTCAAATCGACTCCCCTGGGTTCCCCACGACGGTGAGCTTCGGCCCGGGCAGTCGCCAGCCGATGGCCCCACGCGGGCCGGGGAAGTGCTCGATCTCGCCCCGGCGCTCGGCCGCCTGGAGCAGTTTGGTCGCCGTATGGGCGGCCACACCCATGCTGGCCGCAGCCTGGGTGCCGGAGGGCCAGGCCCCGCCGGCATCACGACAGGCCGCTATTACGTCGTCAATCCCCAGGTGGGTACGACCCGCAGTATCTTCCCCCGGTGGCTTCCAGCGCGACCACCACCCGTCATCGCCCAACACGGCGGAGAAGTCAGGGGTTGGGTGGCTCCGGCGGAGCAGCTTGACGTCGACGTACCGGCGGGCCTGCTGTCGGGTCATGCCCTGGGCACTCGCCTGGCGGTCGGTGTAGTGCGGGAGCAGGGTCACCCGGGTAGCCGCCCAGTCGGCCAAGCGAGAGGCACCCCGCCAGAGGTCTTCCGGCTCCCGGGCCTCGGTCGACTTGCCCAGGTGGTGCAGGATCACGACCGCCACGGCGTGGCTCATGGCCAGGGCGCGCAGCTTGTCCAGAGCGGCTTCGGTGGCATCATTGTCATTCTCGGGCCCGGCAAAGAAGACTGCCCAGGGGTCGATGATGAGGAGGTCCACTCCCTGTTCGACGATGGTCGCCTCCAGCCGGGGATCAAGCAGGGCCTCCGCGTACTCGTCGGAGGAAGCGCCGTTGCTGGACCGGCGCCGGACCGTTCGGATGCGCCAGCGGTCGAACGTCTCCAGCACGCCACCAGGTGGGTCACCTGTACCCGTGAGCATCTGCCACCGTCGCCACGACTCCCACTCGTCGATTTCTCCCTGACACAGCAGGACCGTGGCTTTTTTGCGGATCGGAAGGGCACCCATGAACCAACCGTCGCCTCTGTCCACCTGTGCGGACAGGTTCATTCCCAGCCAGGACTTGCCCACGCCTCGGGCCGCCCCGACCACGCAAAGTTCCCCGGTGCGGATCAGCCCATCGACCAGGACGGGCGGCTCTTCGGGCGGCTGGAACAGCGCGTCGCCCACCCGGCGGACGTTGAGCTGCCTGGGTCCGTTGTTTCTACCTGCCGTGGCTGAGGAGAGGAGACCCTCGGCCTTGGCGATGACCTCATCTACCTCACCAAGCTCGTAGCCCTTGTCGGCTATCTCGTTGCCCGCCCCGATCAGCTTCCTCAGCAGGGCATGGTCGGCCACGATCTTGGCGTAGCGGCCGGCGTTGGCCGTCGACGGGGTGCTGGCCAGCAGGTCGATAAGCAGGTTGGGGCCACCGATCACGTCGAGCAGGCCGGCCCGGCGCAGCTCATCGGCCACCGTGACCGGATCAACCGGCTCACCCTCCCCGTACAGGCTGGAGATGGCCTCGAAGACGTGGCCGTGGGCCGGCTTGTAGAAGTCCTCCGTCCGGCAGTGTTCGAGGGCCACGGCTATGGCGTCCCTCGACAGCAGCATGGCTCCGAGCACCGACTGTTCGGCATCGAAATCATGCGGCGGGGTCCTGGTAGCCGTCATCGGCAGGGGCCGCATCTCAGCTGCTTATGCGGCAATCGCAGATCGAGTGAGCGCCTCCGGGGTTCCAGCCCGGGGGCGTCTTTTTGTCTAGGGGTCAACTCTCCTCTTCGTCCTCTCCTCGTCGTCGGGCAGGTGGATCGAAACGGTCCTCCCCTCTATTGCATTCCGCGACATTTCCCTGGTCACGGCACTGTCAGCGGTCGATGCCTGCGCCCTTCAATCTCCACTTGCCCCCACGCCGATGAGCGTCGTAGCAGGGCTTGCAACTTCCACCTTTGGCAGCTCGGGCCGGGTTCGTGCAGTGCGCCTCGGGGTTGTCGCACGCTGGCCACGTCGGGGGGGGCGTCAGGTCGTAGGCCACGCCCTGGTAGCGCCGAGCGGCCTTGACGGCGGCAGTCAGCAATTCATCCACGTCCCGCCACGGCCGAAACAGGGCATCGCCATTGGCGTCCCGAACAACGGCCAGGTTGTTGGGGTCACTAGCCAGCTCTTCGCCGTAAGCAATGGCTACCGCTGGCAGGACCCGCGCCTCAAGATCGTCCCAATCTTTCGCTGTGGCCGGATAGCGGGGCATGTCGGCTACCAGCTGGCCGGCCATACGGGCTGTGCGGTGGTGAACCTCGCTCCAAAAGACCAGGCCAAGGTAGGCCTCATCAAGGATGATGTGCGGGTCTTCGTAGGTGCGCTCTTCTGGCGGCCCGCCGCAGTCGTCGTAATGATCGAAGGCCATCGCGGCGTACTCGTCCTCGGCCTCATCGTCCACGAAACCGAACTTGAGATCGAACAGGTAGCCGAGCGCGGCACGTTCCCTCTGCACCTGTTCGGCTGTCCGATGATCTGGATTCCGAGGCTTGCGACGTTTCCGCTTGCGGGGGGCCTTACCCTGTCGACTAATGGCGGCCAGGGCCTCGTTGAGTTGCTCCAGCAGCGCCCTTTCCTCCGGCGATGGGGGGGCGGGCTCATCGACGGCGATGTGAACCTCCGGCCAGGGCGGCGACTCCAACTCCTCAAGCTCGTCCGCCGTGTAGGCGGTCACCAGGGTCGAGTACCCGCCGCCAAGCTCTCGCCGTCGTGGCACTCGCGTACGGTCCTTGCCGGGGTCGCGCCCGCCCGGTCCCATCGGCATCCGTCGCTGAGTGGCGGTGGAAGCGGACGGGTCAGCCGCCACAAAAGCGGCGCCATTGTCCCCGACCTCGATACCCGCTCGGTCACCCGCGAGGCTGCCAGCGAGGAGTTCCTTCCCCTTGCGCTGGTTGATAGCCGGCAGGCCGGCCCTTTGTCCGCTGGCCCACGCCGAGGTAGCCCGGTCCTCGGCGCCGTGGTCACGGGCCGTTCTCTCCGGGTTGGTTCTCCCGGTCATTGGCCGACTGGCAGACCCAACATGCGGCGCAGGGCGGCCACGGGCACAACGATGCGGCCACCGAAGCGGAGGGACGGGATGTCGCCACGCTTCACGGCCGCATAGGCGGCCGAGCGGCCGAGCCCCAAGAACCTCCCAGCGGGCTCGATGTCCAGGACGGGTGTCTGCTCGGGGTCCGGCATGGCCTCACCCCTTAGCTGGCCAATACGGGGTCGGGCGGCTGGGCCTCGACTCGCACTACTAGTGGGGGCGTTCGGCAAATTTCCTCCTCTGATGGAACGTACGTTCTCCCACGAAAGCGTACCAGCGGGGTCTGACATTTCCGTGGAACAGCGAGCGCCGTATTGCTTTTTCCGTGTCCAGGGACTAGAGTCTTATGGGTGACCGATGGGCCTGACCAGGCACACCTGGAGGAGCGGTTGGGCCAGGTGGTTGCCCTCCAGGAGCAACTTGGCCGACAAGCTGGCGATCTGGCTGAGGCCGTCGGTCTAGGTGGAGGCGACGAACTGGCTCGGGCTGCCGATCAGATCAATGCGGTCCTGGCCCAACTTCAGGCCGAGGGGTGGGCGATTCGGCGAGCACTCGCTGCGGCCAAGGGGCACGGAGGGATCGATGCCAACCTGGGCGAGTTCCTGCGAGCGTGGCGGGAGGCTCACGGCCTGCCGCAGTCGACGATCGCTCACCTGATGGATCGTCTAGGGATTCCGTGGCGGCAGAACACAGTCGCCGACCTTGAGCCCGGCCGGGGCGCACGTCGCTTCACGCTCGTAGAGGTGCTGGCCCTGGCAGGGATCACAGGCGTCCCGGTCGTCGACCTCCTGACCTGGACGGGGGAAGCCATCCTGCCCTGGGGCGTCCTCACCCGGGAGGAGCTTGGACGGCTCCTCGTTGGGTCCGAGCCGAACCTTGCGGATCAAAGCCTCGGTTCCTTTGAGGCAGGTAGGGAAGTGGAGACGCCGGCAACCCGCCGCCGCTCCCGGAAGAAGGGAAGCCGATGAAGGGCGCAGAAGGCATCGCCAAGAAGGGCACCAGGTACTACGTCGTCATCGACCTCGGACCGGACCCCGAGACGGGCAAACGCCGTCGCAAGTGGCACGGCTCGTGGACAACGATGACCGAAGCGAAGGCCGCCCGGGTCGAGATCCTCGGCACTATCCAGACCGCTACGTATGTCCCTCCGCGGCGGCAAACGCTGGCTGCCTTCCTAACCGACGACTGGCTGCCGGCCATCAAGGGGACCGTCCGGCCGTCGACCTTCGAGTCATACCGCCGCTACTTGGCGCTCCACGTCATTCCCCAGATCGGCGGGGTACAGCTGCGGGACCTGGACGGCGCCAGATTGAATGCTCTCTACGCCCGACTCCGCACGGATGGTGCCCGGCTTGATAGCAGGCCCGGCGCTCTCTCGCCCCGGACTGTCCGCTACATCCACACGATCCTGCACCGGGCGTTACGAGACGCCGTGCGCTGGGGGCGGGTGGCCCGCAACGTGGCCGACGCGGCCGACCCGCCCAGCAACAAGGCTGCCCAGGAGGCCGCTCCGGAGATGACCACGTGGTCAGGCGCAGAGTTGGTCCGGTTCCTCGATTGGACCGAAGGCGACCGCTACAACATCGCCTGGGCCTTCCTGGCCACCACGGGAATGCGGCGGGGCGAGGCTCTCGGCCTGACGTGGGAGGACATCGACTTCGACGCCAACAAGGCGTCCATCCGCCGGGCCATCACCGCCATCAACCACAGCATCGAGCGAGGTGCGACCAAGAGCGGAAAGTCCAGGGTGATCGAGCTGGATACCCGCACCGTGGCCGCCCTGCGCTCCCACCGGGCCCGGCAAGCGGCCGAGAAACTCCGGCTCGGCAGCGGCTACCAGGACCAGGGGCTCATCTTCACTCTGCCCGATGGCCGGCCCTACCACCCGGAACGGCTCAGCCGGGAGTTCGACCGCAAGCAGTCCGCCTACAACCGGGAGCATCCCGGCTCCACACTCCCCCGGCTTCGACTCCACGATCTCCGCCATACCTGGGCGACCTTGGCCCTCAAAGCCGGTGTACACCCGAAGGTCGTTGCCGAGCGGTTGGGCCATGCAAACACGAACGTC
Source organism: Actinomycetota bacterium (assembly GCA_027315345.1). Classification (GTDB taxonomy): domain Bacteria; phylum Actinomycetota; class Acidimicrobiia; order Acidimicrobiales; family JAJPHE01; genus DAHUYE01. The sequence goes on along the minus strand of DAHUYE010000085.1, from coordinate 135,780 downwards.
ACCCTGAACGTGTACAGCCACGTCACGGCCGGGATGCAGTCCGATGCTGCCGAGAAGGTGGCCGCGTCAATCTTCGGGGGCGGAGCGTGACCGATCCTCGGTGGGCCGAGCTGATGCGGCAGGAGCGGGAGCAGGAGGAACGCTTACTTGCTGAGATCGAAGAAGGACTCCGTGACCCTGACATAGCCTGGCAGGCTGTCCGCGTGGCCCTGGACGCAGGGCTGAGTGACCGGGTGCCGCGCCTGTTGCATCGCTTATGGCGGCAGGGTGCGGTCACCGATTCCGACCTAGCGACCGTCCTCCCTGAGGTCTGGATACACAACCGGCGACCCCTGCCGTGCCTTGGAGAGCGGACATGGGTATCCATGTTCAAGGCAGCTGGCTTCATGTGCCGCCTTGAACAGACGAGGCTCTTTGGCGAACCGGACTATCAAGTGGGCGCCTTCGACGTGTCGTTGCACGACCGCGCTCCCGAAGGGCCGCTCACGGTGTACCGAGGAGCCAGTCTCGCCAGCCGCGGGCGCGGCCTGTCGTGGACGATGCACGCCGACTGCGCCCGCTCCTTTGCCGAGGACGTGGGCGCTCTCTATCAGGTGCCGGTGGGCATCTACCGAGCGGCACTGCCGGGAAGGGCGGTACTCGCCATCTTCGGCGACGTCCGGGAGCAGGAGGTCGTGATTAACCCGAACATGCTGCGCGGTCGCATCGTCTTGTCCGAGGAGATGCCCGCCTCTTTCGACCTGAGCCAAGCAGCGATGTCTTGGGTGCAAAGGATGCGTTCCAGGTAGAAGAATGGTAGAAGCGGAAGGCATCTGATGCTCTTTCACTCACCGCCCCACCCCCCCTGACCAGGGCCTGCACCCCGAAAAGGTGCGTGTCGGAGGGGGGACTTGAACCCCCACGTCCTTGCGGACACCAGCCCCTCAAGCTGGCGCGTCTGCCTATTCCGCCACTCCGACCTGCCCCCTGCCGTGGCAACGGGGAGTCGACAGACTACCTCCCCGGAACCGGTGCCCCGCCCTCGGCCAATGCTCTTCAGATGACCTCTCGTACCTCAGCGAAGTGGCAGGCGACCGGGTGGCCCTGGCCCCGGTCGATCAACTCGGGTTCCTGCTGGGCGCAGATCTCCTGGGCCTTCCAGCACCGGGTCCGGAAGCGGCACCCGGAGGGCGGATCCACCGGGCTGGGAACGTCGCCTTCCAGCACGATCCGGGACCGGGCCCGCTCGGCTCGGGGATCAGGGAGAGGGACGGCCGACAGCAGGGCCTGGGTGTAGGGATGGCTGGGCTGGTCATAGACGTCGCTGCGGGACCCCTCCTCGACCACCTTGCCCAGGTACATCACCGCCACCCGGTCCGAGATGTGGCGCACCACCGAGAGGTCGTGGGCTATGAAGAGATAGGCGATCCCCAGGCGCTCCTGTAGGTCCTCCAGCAGATTCACCACGCCGGCCTGGATGGAGACGTCCAGCGCCGACACCGGCTCATCCAGGACCAGCAGCTTCGGGTCCAGGATCAAGGCCCGGGCGATGCCGATCCTCTGGCGCTGTCCCCCGGAAAACTCATTGGGATACCGGTTGGCGTGATACGGCTCCAAGCCGACCAGCCTGAACACGTCGGCCACCTTCTGGCGCTGTGCCGCCCGGCTACCACCGATGCCGTGGATGAGGAGAGCCTCGCCCACCGAGTCCCCCACCGGCATCCGGGGATCGAGGGAGGCGTAGGGATCCTGGAAGACGACCTGCAGATCGCGGCGGACCGTGCGCATCTCTCTCGAGCCGAGCTCGGTCAGCTCCTTTCCTTCGAAGCGCACCGACCCCGAGGTGGGCTTCAGTAGCTGCAGAATGGCCCTCCCGGTGGTCGACTTGCCGCAGCCGGACTCCCCCACCAGCCCAAGGGTCTCGCCCGGCCGGACGGTGATGTTCACCCCGCATACAGCGTGGATGTCCCCGACCGTGTGCCTCAGGACGGTCCCACCCCGCAGGGGGAAATGCTTGACCAGATCCTTCACCTCGAGCAGGGGCGCCCCGGTCGGAGCCGGGCGACCGGCCGGCGGCGTTGCCACTGAGGTGCTCATGGGGCGCCCTCGGCCAGAGCCGGCTCGCTGAGATCGGCCGAGGTGGCGGCGAAGATGGGGCCGGCGGCGCCGCTGGCCACCTTGTCCGCGAAGTGGCAAGCGGCCAGATGGGGACCGGCCTCCTGGCTGGCCACCGGACGGAGGGCGGGCTCCTCCAAGTCGCAGATCTCGGGCACCCGCATCGGACAGCGGGGTGCGAACGGGCATCCCTGCAGATCCCCCACCAGGGAGGGCGGGGATCCCGGTATGGGCCGCAGCCGCTCGGTCCCGTCGCTGTCGAGCCGGGGCAGCGACCCGATCAGTCCCACCGTATAAGGCATACCGGGACGGTAGAAGATGTCATCCACGCTCCCGGTCTCCACCGCCCGCCCGGCGTACATCACCACCACCCGGTCGGCCAGGCCGGCCACCACCCCCAGGTCGTGGGTGATCAGCAGAAGGGCGGCCCGGGTTTCCTCCAGAGCCTTCTTGAGGGCCTCGAGGATCTGAGCCTGGACGGTCACATCCAGGGCGGTGGTGGGCTCATCGGCCAGGATGATCTCGGGGTCGTTGGCCATGGCGATGGCGATCACGACCCGCTGGCGCATGCCGCCGGAGAAGGCATGGGGATAATCGGCCGCCCTCTCCCGGGGCCGGGGTATGCCGACCAGGGTGAGCAGCTGAACGGCCCGCTCAAAGGCCTCCGCCTTGGTCAGTTTCTGGTGGGCCCGAAGGGCCTCGGCTATCTGCCAGCCCACCGAATAGACCGGGTTGAGGGAGGTCATCGGATCCTGGAAGATCATGCTGATGGTCCGGCCCCGTACACCCATCAGGGCCCGCTCCCCTACCCCCAGGACCTCCTGACCCTTAACCCGCACGCCGCCGCGGGTGCGGGCCTGGCGGGGCAGGAGTCCCATGGCGGACAGAGCCGTGACGGACTTGCCCGACCCCGATTCGCCCACGATGCCCACCACCTCCCCCGGGGCGACCTGCAGGTCGACACCACGGACGGCATGAACCGCGCCCTCCCCGGTGGGGAAATCGACGTGCAGATCCTGGATGTCCAGCACCGGTGCGAACGGATCGGAGCTGGTCACGCCCGCACCCGGGTCTTCTTCGGATCCAGCGCCTCACGCAAGCCGTCGCCGACCAGAAAGATGCACAGGATCAGCAGGACCAGGAATCCGGCCGGGAAGACGAACAGCCACCACTGGGTGGTGGCGGAGCTCTGACCCGAGGCCACCAGGGTGCCCAGGGAGACCTCCGGGGGCTGGATGCCGAGACCGAGATAGGACAAAGTGGACTCGAGGATGATGCTGGTGGCCACCGTCAGGGTGCCGTTGACGATGATGGGGCCGATGGCATTGGGCAGCATGTGCCGCAGGATGATGCGGCGGTTGGTCGAACCCAGGGCCCGGGCCGCCTCGATGAAGTCCCGCTCCCGCAGGGACAGGAAGTCGGCCCGGACCAATCGAGCCACGTAGGTCCAGGCCAGCACACCGATGATGACCGCCACCCAGAACCAGTTGCCCGCCTGCCGGGACACCAGATGTCCCAGGACGATGAGTACGGCCAGAATCGGCACCGAGAGCACCAAGTCTACGAAGCGCATGAGCAGGTTATCGGCGAAGTTCCGGTAGTAGCCGGCGATGGCGCCGATGGTGGTGCCGATGACCATGGCGATGAGAGCGACCAGTAGGGCCGTCTGGATGTCCTTCTCCACACCCCGGGCCACCTGGGCCATGAGGTCATGGCCGATGTCATCGACCCCGAACGGGTGAGCACCGCTGGGCCCGGCGGCAAATTGATTGGTGATCTGTGAGTACGAGTACTTCCAGACATGACCGATGACCGAGGACGCAATGCCCAAGAGGGCGAAGAGAATCAGACCACCCACTGCCATCGGCTGATGAAAGAAGCGCCGGGCCACCAGACGGGTCTGGCCCTTCACCTTCCCGTCCTGGCTGTCCAGGCCGTGCTGGTCCAGGGCCGGTACTTCGACTCCCGCACGGGGGTGCTCATGAGGAGCGGATTGGGTCCCCCCCGACAGGCCGGTGACATCCAGATCGCCCTCGGTCAGGGCGGCCCGGGATCCCTCGTCGGTCCGGCTCGGGGGCACGAACGGCTCAGTCATATCGGATCCTGGGGTCAAGCACGGCGTAGAGGATGTCGGCCAGCAGGTTGAAGCCGATGACGAAGACGGCCGTAATCAACAGGTAGGCCAGGACGATATTTATATCCAGAGTGCTGACGCCCTGAATGAACCAGGTGCCCATCCCCTGCCAGTTGAAAACCTGCTCGGTGACGATGGCTCCGCCCAATACCCCGGCAAAGTCCAAGGCTATGACCGTCGTGACTGGAATGAGGGCGTTGCGGACCACGTGGCGGGTCAGTACCCGGCCCGGGGATATGCCCTTGGCCCGGGCCAGACGGACAAAATCGCTGTCGATGGCGTCCAGGGTGGCCGAGCGTTGGTAGATGGCCCAGGCCGAATAGGTGATCAGGACCAGGGTTATGACCGGCAAGGCGGTGTGGGCGGCGTAGTCGGGCAACCGGGAGAAGAAGCCGCCGGTCAGCGTCGGGCTCTGCTCCCCGCTGGTGTAGAAGACGATCCGGTTGACGTGTTGATTGAGCGGGATGGCCACGAACTCCTTCAGGAGCAGACCGATCACGAAGGTGGGTATCGACAGGAAGAGGAAGTTGAGGGTCATCGAGGCCCGGTCCCCGACCCGGCCGTTGCGCAGGGCCGCAAAAACGCCCATCCCGATACCGGCCACGGTGGCGATCAGGGTGGCGAGGATGACCATGCGCAGGGTCACCCCGAAGTGCTGCCAGAGCTGCTGGCCGACCGGCTGATAGGCGATGGTCTGACCGAAGTCGCCTCGGATGGCGTGGGAGAACCAGTACCAGTAGCGGTCCCAGAGAGGCAGATTGAGATGAAGAAGCTTCTCCCGGACGGCGATGGTGGCGTGGCTGACGTGGGGGTTGGAGCGGAGGATGGCCAGGGGATCTCCGGACTCGGCCACCAGGACGAACACCAGGACGGTGGACAAGAACAGAACCACCACGCTGTAGGCCAGGCGCCGGATGATGTAGGCGAGCATTCGGTTTCCGAGCTTAGAGGCGGTCTGGCGCGACAAAGGGGCGGTCCGGGACCTGCACCCGGACCGCCCCTTTGTTCACGTCTGCTTGATTTATCCCGGCCTCAGGAGGCCTTGGCCCCCCATAGCTGGGCGTTCCAGGGAATACCGACGCTAGACGGGTTGGGCACGATGTTGGCGTAGTTGTTCGACCAAGCGGTGAGCTCGACCCCCTGGAAGAGAGGCAGGGTCACCATGTCCTTCCAGAGCAGCACGTCGGCCTGCTGGAAGTCGCTCTGCTCCGCACTGGGGCTGGCCGCAGTGGCGCCGGCGGCCAGCAGCTTGTCCACGGCCGGGTTGGCGTAGTGGACCCAGTTCGACCCGCAGTTGGCGGCGTTGGTGTAGGAGCAGTAGATGGACTGGTTACCCGACTCGAACGGGGTCGACACCCAGGCGAACAGGGCCAGCTGGTACTGGCCCTTGGGCAGGTCGGTCCCGAACAGAGTGGCGGCCGGCTCGTTGGCGATCTGGATATTGATGCCGATTGCCTTCATATCCGCCTGGAAGAGCTGCTCGATGTTGGCCCGCAGGCTGTTGCCGCTGGTGGACTTGATGGTGAAGGTCAGGTCCTTACCGGCCTGGGGACCGGTCTTGGGCTGGAAGTAGCCGTCGGAGGCCATGGTCATGCCGGCGGACTCCAGCAGGGACTTGGCCTTGGTCACGTCCACGCTCTCGTAGGCGGTGCCGTTGTCCTGGTAGCCGGGCTGGCCCGGGACCAGCATGTGGTTGCCCAGCGGGACGATGCTGGGGTCGAATTCCCCGACCGTCCGCTGCACGATCTGCTTACGGTCGGTGCCCAGGGCGATGGCCTGGCGGACCGGCAGCAGGGCCAGATACGGATCCGACTGGTTGAAGTCGATGTGCTGGAACTCCAGGCCACCGTAGATCTTGGTGGTGATAGCCGGGATCTGCTTCACCTGCTGGACGATGGAAAGGTCGGTCTGCAGCGGACTGATGAGCTGGACCTCCCCGTTCTGGAGGGCGGGTGCGGCCTGGGTGTCACCGTTGAAGATCTGGAAGGTGATGGTGTCCAGGTTGCCCGGAGTGCCCCAGTACTGCGGGTTTCGGGTCAGGACCAGGGACTGGTTCTCGGTGTACTTGGAGATCTCGTACCAGCTGCCGGAGAGGACCTTGGTCGGGTCGTTGAAGCCGGAGTTCCAGCTGGTACCCGCGGCCACCTCGTGAGCGGGGACCAGATCACCGAACAGGCTGCGCCAGTCGGCGAAGGGCGTGGAGAAGGTCACCGTGATGGTGTCACCATTGCCACAGGCGATGGTGGTCGGGATGCCCTTGATGGCCGTCGACGGAGCGCAGGAACCGCTGGCGGGATCGGCGGCGGTAATCGACTTGATCTGGTTGTAACCGGTGGTGCTGGCGTCATCGAAGGGCTTACCGTCGATGTCGGTGACGTTGGAGGCACCGCTCTGAGCCTGCCAGTTGTACCAGAAGTCCCAGGCGTCAATGGGCTGGCCGTCGCTCCACTTGGCCTTGGGATTCAGCTTGTAGACGATGGTCTGGGGGCTGGTGCTGGTCTCACTGGCGCTCTGCAGCAACTCGGTGTTGAGGTAGGGGGTAGCGCTGGCATTGATCAGGAAGGACTGGGGCCAGACCTGGTCGAGGATCTCCTGAAGCACGTACTCGTTGGCCGCTGAGGTGTTGACGTTGAAACCGACCAGGTTCTCATCCAGGGCGAAGGTGAGGTTGCCGCCCTTCTTGACCGCCGTAGTCGAGCCTGAAGTCGTCGAGGTCGAGCTCGACTTGGTACTGGAGCTGCCGCAGGCGGCCGCCGCCAACCCGATAACCAGCAGGGCCGCTCCAATCCGGAAAGGCCTACGTATCCGTGCCACTTGACCACCTTTCGGGCCCCCGTAGGGTCGCCCAGTTCGCCGATCGGCCCGCCGAAGCGGGTAAGCCAAGCTACCAGCGCTGCCCGCCCGTGGGAAGCATCTCCCCAAAGTTAGAAGCGGATGCGGGGTGGTCAGCTCAGACGCATGGCCAGCGTCACCGTGGTGAAGGCGAAGATCACGGCCGCGGCCACGGTGATGCGGTCCAGATTGCGCTCCACCACCGTGGAACCGGCGGCCACCGAGCCGGCTCCGCCGAACATGTCCGAGAGGCCGCCCCCCCGCCCGCTGTGCAGGAGGATCAGCAGGACCAAGAGCCCGGAGACGATGACGTGGAGTATGACCACGAGGAGGGTGAGCAAGGGCAGGATTGTAACCGGCCCCGGATGGGCCTATTGGGAGATGGCCGCCACAATTGCGGCCAGGCCGTCCGGATCCAGGCTGGCCCCCCCGACCAGGGCGCCGTCCACATCCGGGGCGGCCAGTAGCTCGGCGGCGTTGTCGGGGCGGACCGAGCCGCCGTACTGGAGACGGACCGTGGCCGCCGCCGGTGCCCCCCAGCGCTCCCCGATGAGGGCCCGGATGATCCCGGCCACCTCCTGGGCGTCCTCCGGCGTGGCGTTCCGGCCGGTTCCGATGGCCCAGATGGGCTCGTAGGCCAGGACCATGGCCCCGACCTGGGCCGGGGACAGGCCGTCCAGGCTGGCCGCCACCTGACCGGAGACCACAGCGGCGGTGGTGCCCGCCTCCCTCTCATCCAGGGTCTCGCCAACACAGACGATGGGCACCATGCCGTTGGCGAAGACCGCCCCCGCCTTGCGGGAGACCATGACGTCGTCCTCCCCCATCATCTGGCGCCGTTCGGAATGGCCCACGATCACGTAGCGCACGTTGAGCTTGGCCAGCATGACCGGGCTGATCTCCCCGGTGAAGGCCCCGGAGGCCTCCCAGTGGCAGTTCTGGGCGCCCAGGGAGATGGGCAGTTCGTCCGAGTCGATGACCGTCTGGGCCGAGCGGAGGCTGGTGAAGGGTGGGTGGATGGATACGTCGGCCGCTCCGGTGTCGGCCGGGGTCAGGCGGTAGGCCAGCTTCTGGACCACCTGGATGGTCTCCAGGTGGTTGATGTTCATCTTCCAGTTTCCGCTGATGAGGGGCCGGCGGGCCGGTTCGGGCACCGGCTAGCTCCGGCCCTGGCGCAGGGCCACCAGCCCGGGCAGGTCCCCGAACTCCAGCAGCTCGAGGCAGGCCCCGCCCCCGGTGGAGACGAAGTCGATTCGATCGGCCAGGCCCAGGTGCTCCAGGGCCGCCCCCGAGTCCCCGCCCCCGACCACGGTGTAGCCCCTCGACTCGGCCATGGCCTCGGCCACGGCTCTGGTCCCGGCCGCGAAACGGTCGTCCTCGAATCGTCCCATGGGCCCGTTCCAAAGGATCGTCCGGGAGGAGGAGATCTCATCGATGAACTCGGCGGCGGTGCCAGGACCGATATCGAGTCCCTTCCAGCCCTCGGGCAGGCTGCGGCCGAACTGACGGATCTCCCCGGTGGGACTCTCGGCCACGATGTCGGTGGGCAGCACCAACCGGCGGCCGGCGTCGAGCAGCTCCCGGCAGGCCTCCACCTGGTCCGGCTCCACCAGGGAGTCGCCCACCTCGTGACCCAGGGCCACCAGGAAGGTGAAGCACATTCCGCCGCCCACGACCACGGCGTCCACCTTCTCCATGAGGCTGCGGATCACCCCGAGCTTGTCGCTGACCTTGGCCCCCCCGAGGATGGCCAGGAAGGGCCGGACCGGGCTCTCCAGCAGGCCGCCCATGACCTCGACCTCCCGGGCCAGCAGCCGGCCGGCCGCCGAGGGCAGCCGGGCCGGGGGCCCCACGATGGAGGCGTGGGCCCGGTGGGCGGCGCCGAAGGCGTCGTTGACGAAGAGGTCCTGGCCCTCCACCAGCCGGTCCACGAAGGCTGGGTCATTGGCTTCTTCTCCCGGGTCGAAGCGCAGGTTCTCCAACAGCGTCACTCCCGGGACGAGCTCGTCGAGGCGCCGGCGCACCGGCTCCATGGAGTACCGGGGATCGGCCTGCCCTTTGGGCCGGCCCAGATGGGAACAGGCCGTCACCTCGGCTCCGGCCTCCATCAGCCAGGTCAGGGTGGGAATGGCCGCCCGGATGCGCCGGTCGTCATCGATGCGACCCTCGGACATCGGGACGTTGAAGTCGGTCCGGACCAGCACCCGTTTGCCGCTGGGATCGGGCAGGTCCTCCAGCGCCGGTACCGGGGCGACCACCGATCAGGCGCCGGCAGAGCGGGAGACGATGCCGGCCAGGTCGACCAGGCGGTTCGAGTACCCCCACTCATTGTCATACCAGCCGAAGACCTTGACCAGACTGGTTGAGTCGTCCAGGTCCATGGTCATGGTCAGCAGGGAGTCGAAGGTGCACGAGGCGGCCGCCCCGACCACATCGGAGGAGACGATCGGGTCCTCGGTGTAGACCAGCACACTGGACAACGGGCCCTCGGCGGCGGCGGCGTGGAAGGCGGCGTTGACGGCATCCTTATCCGGGCGGGCCTCGACCACGGCGGTGAAGTCGGTGATGGACCCGCTCTGCACCGGGACCCGGAGCGAATAGCCGTCGAGGCGGCCCTTCATGGCCTCCATCACCAGGCTGGTGGCCCGGGCCGCCCCGGTCGAGGTGGGCACGATGTTGACGGCCGCGGCCCGGGCCCGGCGGGGGTCCTTGTGGGCCAGATCGAGGAGGTTCTGGTCGTTGGTGTAGGCGTGGACGGTGGTCATCAGGCCCCGGCGGACCCCGAAGGCGTCGTCCAGGACCTTGACCATGGGCACGAAGCAGTTGGTCGTGCACGAGGCGTTGGAGATCACGTGGTGGCGGGCCGGGTCATAATCGGAGTCGTTCACCCCGACGACGAAAGTGGCATCCACGTTCGTAGCCGGTGCGGAGATGATGACCTTGGATGCCCCCGCCTCCAAGTGGGCGGCGGCCTTCTGGCCGTCGGTGAACACGCCGGTGGACTCGATGACGACGTCTACCCCCAGATCCGACCAGGGCAGGGCCTTGGGGTCCCGTTCGCTCAGCACCTGGATCTCCCGGCCCCCGACCGACAGGCTGGTTCCGTTCAGTACGACCGGCAGGTGGAGGCGGCCATGGGTGGAGTCGTACTTGAGCAGCTGAGCGCTGACCTCGGCGGAGGTCATGGGCTCGTTGAAGGCGACCACCTCCACCGGGGCCCCGGAGCGCAGCACCGCCCGCAGGAAGTTGCGACCGATCCGGCCGAAGCCGTTGATACCGACCCTGGTTGTCACTCCATGCCCCTTTCCTGCACGCGACTCATCCCACCAGATCGGCCAGGACGGCTGCCAGTCTGCCCGGGTCGTGGACGGTGCCGTCCTCGGAACCCACCGCCGCCTGGATGAGCCGGGCCGGCGGGTCGGCCGGGGTACCCATCCATCTGGGGTCGTAGACGACCACGTCGGGGACCACGCCGTGGGCGGCCAGGGCGGCCAGGTGATCACCGAGTTGGTAACCGTCCGTCTCCGGGAGCTGAGGACGCAGATTGCACACGTAGACCTTTAAAGCCCGGGAGCGGGCCAGGGCCTCCCCGATGTCCGGCACGGCCGCCACGGCCAGGACGCTGGTGTAGAGCGAACCGGGCCCCAGTACGACCTGGTCGGCCTGGAGAATGGCCTCCACCGCCCGGCGGGAGGCGGGGGCGTCGGGGGGAACCACCAAGACGGTGTGGATGCGCCCGGCCCGGGCCACGGCCGCCTGGCCGTGCACCTCCCCCAGGTCGGACACCCCCTTGAGGGTGACCGGGCCCTCGGTGGCCGGCACGATCCGACCCACGGCCCGGACCAGGGCCCCGGCCGCCTCCAGGGCCTGGGCGAAGTCCCCGGTGACCTCGGCCAGGCCGGCCAGGACCAGGTTGCCCAGGGAGTGCCCCTCCAGCTCCCCGGCGCTGAAGCGGTGCTCCATCACCCGGGACCAGACGCCATCCGGCTCGCCCAGGGCCACCAGGCACTTGCGCAGGTCACCGGGGGCGATGATCCCGAAGGCGTCCCGCAGCCGCCCGCTGGAGCCGCCGTCATCGGCCACCGACACCACCGCCGTGATCCGCCGGGCGTAGCGCCGGGCCGCCCGCAGGGTGGCGGACAAGCCGTGACCGCCGCCCAGGGCGGCCACGGCCGGGCCGGCCGGATGCAGGCCGGTCGGTCCCGTGTCCCTGGGCTCGCTCACCGCTCGATGTCCCGGTGGCTGACGGCGGGGTCGAAGCCGTGACGGCGCAGGATGGCGCCCATCTCCTCGGCCAGGACGACAGAGCGGTGATGGCCCCCGGTGCAGCCCATGGCCACCGACAGGTAGGTCTTGCCCTCCTTCACGTAGGCGGGCAGGAGCAGCTCCATCAGGGACTCCAGCCTCTCCAGGAAGGCGCCCGTCTCGGGCTGGTTCATGACGTATTCGCGCACCGGCGCCTCGAGTCCGGACTGTGGTCGGAGTTCCTCTACCCAGTGGGGGTTGGGCAGGAACCGGCAGTCGAAGACCAGATCGACGTCCCGGGGGATTCCGTACTTGAAGCCGAAGGAGACCACCTGGGTCTGCATGGCGGCGGAGGGATCGCCCCGCTCGAAGAGCACGACCAGCCGGTCCCGGAGTTGGTGGACGTTGAGCTCGCTGGTGTCGATGAGCAGGTCGGCCTCGGTCCGGATGGGCTCGAGCAGGGTCCGCTCCCGGGCGATGGACTCGACCACTCCTTCGGCGGCCAGGGGGTGACGGCGCCGGGTGCCTTCGAAGCGCTGGATCAGGACGTCGTCGGCCGCCTCCAGGAACAGGACCCGGACCCGATTGCCCGTGGAGCGCAGGGACTGGAGGGCGGGGCTGACGTCCTCGACGTATTCCTCTCCACCGCCCCGGCCGATGACGAGGGCGACCTTTTCCGTTTCCGAGCCGGAGGTGCCCACCAGTTCGGCCACCTTCCCCATCAGGCTGGGCGGGAGATTGTCGATGACGAACCAGCCCAGGTCCTCGAGGGTGGCCGCCGCCGTCGACCGGCCGGCCCCGGACAGGCCGGCCACCACCACGAAGTCGATCATTGCCCGCCCATTGTCCCAGGTCCGCCGGGCCGGATGGCGACCAGCATCAGCAGCCGGGGGATGCTGGCCGCGGCCGAGTACTCCTCGGCCCGGGCCAGGAAGCCCGGCGGAGGGGCCGGCTCCTCCATCCGGGTGATCCACAGCCCGGCCCCGGTCATGGCGTTGACGTAGTGGGACAGGGGGCGGTGGACGAAGGGGATGAAGATCCCCTTGTCCACTTCCTCCATGGTCCGGTCCACGCTCAGATAGGGCCCGATCCGCCAGTACTGCTCCTCCAGGATCCGGTCATCGATCCAGCCGCTGCCGGGGGTCTGCAGGAGGGGGTGATTGAGGAAGAAGACGAAGCGACCCCCCGGCGCCAGCACCCGGGCCACCTCGGCCAGGGCCCCGGCGGCGTCCTCGATGTGCTCGAAGACCAGGCAGGCCACGGCCGCATCGAAGGCACCGTCCCCAAAGGGGAGCCGCCCGGCCTCGCCCCGCAGATAGGCGGGGCCGCCCGAGCGCCGGGCCGCCACCACCAGCTGGGCCTCGGACGGGTCCAGCCCGGCCACCCAGGAGCCGGCCGCAGCCGCCAGGCGGGCCACCTGGCCCTCCCCCGTCCCGATGTCGAGGATCCGGCGGGCCCCGGCCAGGGCCCCGGCGGCCAGGGGAAGAATCTGCTCCTCATACTCGGCGTCGGCGCCATCGGTGAAATTCTTCTGCCACCACCCGGCGTGGCTCTCCCAGAGGGCCCGGTCCTCCCCCGGGCCGGAGGCGTCCTCAGCCACCGGCCGGCCCGTGAATCTTGGCGTGGACGGCGTCGGCCACCGGGTCGGGCAGCCAGGGCAGCGCCTTCAGACTGACCACGTCGGCCTGGCGGACGGCTTTAACCCCGCCCAGCTCCTTGACCAGGCGGGCCCGGCGGGTCGGCCCCAGGCCGGGGATGTCGTCGAGCACGCTCTTCGTCATCCGCTTGTCCCGCAGCTGACGGTGATAGGTGATGGCGAAGCGGTGGGCCTCGTCCCGGACCTGCTGGAGGAGGTAGAGGGCCTCGGACTGGCGGGGGATTCGCACCGGGTCGGCCCGTCCGGGCAGGAAGACCTCCTCGAACTGCTTGGCCAGACCGGCCACCGGGATCTCCTCTTCCAGGCCCAGCTCCTCCAGGACCCGGACGGCCACGTTGAGTTGGCCCCGGCCGCCATCGACCAGCAGGAGCTGGGGGGGATAGGAGAATCGCCGGGGCCGGTCCGAGACCGGCCGGTCCCTCTCGGCCAGGAGGGCGTTGAGACGACGGGTCAGGACCTCCTCCATGGCCGCATAATCATCGTTTCCGGGGACGCTTTGGACCTTGAAGCGCCGGTAGTCGGACTTCTTGGGTAGGCCGTCCTCCATGACGACCATGGATCCGACGTAGTCGCTGCCCTGCAGGTGGCTCATATCGAAGCACTCGATCCGCAGGGGGGCCTCGGGCAGGCCCAGGGCATCCTGGAGGGCGGTCAGGGCCCGGGCCCGGGCGTTGTGGTCGGCGGAGCGCCGGAGCCGGTGGCGGGTGAACTCCTCGGTGGCGTTGCGGGTGACCGTCTCCTGCAGGCTGCGCTTGTCGCCCCGCTGGGGAACCCGGACCGCCACCTGGCTCCCCTTCATCTCGGACAGGAACTCGGTGTAGAGATCGGGGTCCTCCGGCAGGTCCGGGACCAGGACCTCCTTGGGGATGTCCAGGATGGGCTCCCCGTAGAGCTGCTCGAGCACGTTGGCCACCAGCTGGGGACGGGTCAGGTCCTCGACCTTGTCGAGCACGAACCCCTTCCGGCCGACCACCCGGCCCCGGCGGACGAAGAAGATCTGCACGGCCGCCTCCAGATCGTCCTCGGCCAGGCCGACCACGTCAAGGTCCTCGCTGCGCTCGGTCACCATCTGCTGGCGCTCGATGGCCTTGCGCACGCTGGTGAGCCGGTCCCGGAGCCGGGCGGCCCGCTCGAACTCCAGGGCGCCGGCGGCCTCGGCCATGGCCGTCTCCAGGCGGCGGATCACCGGCTCGGTGCTCCCGTCCAGGAAGTCGATCAACTCCCCCACCAGCCGGTCGTAGTCCTCCCGGGCCACCTCCCCGACACAGGGGCCGCTGCATCGCTCGATGTGGAACAGGAGGCAGGGCCGTCCGCTGCGCTGGTGGCGGGCCAGCTTGTTGTCCGAGCAGGTCCGGATGGGGAATGAGCGCAGCAGCAGGTCCAGGGTCTCCCGGATGGCGTAGGCGTGGGCGTAGGGGCCGAAGTAGCGGACCCCCTTGCGTTTCTGACCCCGCATGACCATGGCCCGGGGCCACTCGTCGTCCAGGGTGATGGACAGGAAGGGGTAGCTCTTATCGTCCCGGAGCCGCACGTTGAACCGGGGGCGGTGCTCCTTGATCAGGTTGTGCTCCAGCATGAGGGCCTCGACGTCATTGCGGACCTGGATCCACTCGACGCTCTCGGCCGCCGCCACCATCTGGGCGGTCCGGGCCGGCATGGCCGCAGGATTCTGGAAGTAGTTGGAGAGACGCTGGCGCAGGGACCGGGCCTTGCCCACGTAGATGACCCGGCCCTCGGCGTCTTTGAACTGGTAGGAGCCGGGGGCGTCGGGGATGGTCCCGGCCGGCGGACGCTTCACCACGCTCCTACTCTGCCGCGGCCGGCGCCGGTGGCGTACACTGTCCTCACACCGGCCTGGTGACCGGTGACATATTCAGCTCCGGGGCCGACACCCCCGCGGATGGGCGACCAGGCTGTCCCCGCCGGCCGTAGTCCGGAGCCTTCCTCCAACAGGAGGCAGTCCCGCTATGACCAAATCGGCTCGGCTCAGGCTTCAGGTCCCCCTGCCCGACTTTTACACGTCCGCATCCCCGGAAGAGTTGGCCGGCCGGATCGGGGGGGCCCGCCGGAGGCTGGGCTCCCGGCTCATGATCCTCGGCCACCACTACCAGCGGGATGAGGTGATGGCCTGGGCCGACGCCCGGGGTGACTCCTTCGGCCTGTCCCGCCTGGCGGCGGACAACCGGGAGGCGGAGTGGATCGTCTTCTGCGGGGTCCACTTCATGGCCGAGTCCGCTGACGTGCTCACCGCCGGGCACCAGGTGGTGATGCTGCCCGACCTCAATGCCGGCTGCTCCATGGCCGACATGGCCGACCTGGACTCGGTGGAGGAGGCCTGGGAGTCCCTGGCCGGCGTCACCGACATCGAGCGGGTCGTGCCCGTCACCTACATGAACTCCTCGGCCGCCCTCAAGGCCTTCGTGGGCGACCACGGTGGAGCCGTCTGCACCTCCTCCAACGCCCGGGCCGTGCTGTCCTGGGCGCTCGGTCTGGGCGACCGGGCCGCCGCCCGGGGGGACAAGGTCCTCTTCTTCCCCGATCAGCACCTGGGCCGCAACACCGGCTACCAGCTCGGCTACGGGGCGGCCGACATGGCCGTGTGGGATCCCCGGGCCGATCTGGGCGGCCTGGACGAGGCCACTGTCAAGGGCTCGACCCTGCTGCTCTGGAAGGGCCACTGCTCGGTCCATCAGCGCTTCCGGCCCGCTCACGTCGAGGCGTTCCGGGCCGATCATCCTGACGGCCTGGTCCTGGTCCATCCCGAGTGCGCCCATGAGGTGGTGGAGATGGCCGACCAGGTCGGCTCCACCGATCACATCATCCGCATGGTGGAGGCGGCCGCCCCGGGCTCCACCATCGGCGTGGCCACTGAGATCCATCTGGTCAACCGCCTGGCGGCCGAGCACCCCGACCGCAGCGTCGTCTGCCTGGACCCGCTGGTCTGCCCGTGTTCGACCATGTTCCGCATCGACGCCCCCCACCTGGCCTGGATTCTCGACGGGCTGGTGGAGGGTGAGGTCAGGAACCGGATCACGGTGGACCCGGCCACGGCCCGCTCGGCTCGCCTGGCCCTGGAGCGGATGCTGGCCATCGTCTGAGGCCGGACCCGATCCGGGGGCTACCCCGGGGTTACAGCCCGAGGACCGGGGCCAGGAAGCGTCCGGTGTGACTCTCGGAGGTCTTGGCCACCGTCTCGGGCGTTCCCTCCACCACGACCAGCCCCCCGCCGTCCCCGCCCTCGGGACCGAGGTCCACGATCCAGTCGGCCGTCTTGATCACGTCCAGGTTGTGTTCGATGACCAGCACGGTGTTGCCCTGATCGACCAGGCGGGACAGGACGATGAGCAGGCGGCGCACATCCTCGAAATGAAGGCCGGTGGTGGGCTCGTCCAGGATGTAGATGGTGTGGCCGGTCGAGCGCTTCGACAGCTCGGAGGACAGCTTGACCCGCTGGGCCTCACCTCCGGACAGGGTGGGAGCGGGCTGGCCCAGGCGGACATAGCCGAGGCCGACGTCGACCAGGGTGGCCATGTGCCGGGCGATGGAGGGCTGGTTGGAGAAGTAGTCGGTCGCCTCCTCGCAGGACATCTCCAGCACCTCGGCGATGTTCTTGCCCTTGAAGGTGACATCCAGGGTGTCCCGGTTGTACCGGGCTCCCTTGCATACCTCGCACGGGACGTACACGTCGGGCAGGAAGTGCATCTCGATCTTGATGGTGCCGTCCCCGGCGCAGGCCTCGCACCGTCCCCCTTTGACGTTGAAGGAGAAGCGGCCGGGCTGATAGCCCCGGACCTTGGCCTCCTGGGTCTGGGAGAACAGCTTGCGGATGGAGTCGAACACCCCGGTGTAGGTGGCCGGGTTGGACCGGGGGGTGCGGCCGATGGGTGACTGGTCGATGTTGATGACCTTGTCCAGGTACTCGATGCCCTCCACCCGCTTGTGCCGGCCCGGTACCGTCTTGGATTTGTAGATCTTCTGCATGAGGGCGTGGTAGAGGATGTCGTTGACCAGGGTCGACTTGCCCGACCCCGACACGCCGGTGACGGCCACGAAACAGCCCAGGGGGAACTCCACGTCGACATCCCGCAGGTTGTGCTCGTTGGCGCCCCGGACCGTCAACCATTCCTCGCCCGGCTCCCGCCGCATGGCCGGGACCGGGATCTTCTTGGTCCCCTTGAGGTACTGGCCGGTCATGCTGCGCTTGTTGGCCAGCAGCGACTTGAGCGGCCCGGAGACGACCACCTCGCCACCGTGTTCACCGGCCCCGGGGCCGATGTCGACCACGTGGTCGGCCACCCGGATGGTGTCCTCATCGTGTTCGACCACGATCACGGTGTTGCCCAGGTCCCGGAGGCGGATCAGGGTGTCAATGAGCTTGCGGTTGTCCCGCTGGTGCAGCCCGATGGAGGGCTCGTCCAGCACGTAGAGCACCCCCACCAGCCCACTGCCGATCTGGCTGGCCAACCGGATGCGCTGGGCCTCCCCGCCGGCCAGGGTGGCGGCCGAGCGGTTGAGGGTGAGGTAGTCCAAGCCGACATCCAGTAGGAACTGGATACGGGCCCGGATCTCCTTGAGCACCCGATCGGCGATGAGATGGTCGCGCTCGGTCAGCTCCAGGGCCGCCATGGCCTCCGAGGCCAGGGCGATGGACAAGTCGCACAGCTCGCGGATATTCCGGCCGTCCACCGTGACCGCCAGGGACTCAGGCTTGAGGCGGGCGCCGTCGCACACCGGGCAGGGCACCTCGCGCATGTAGCCCTCGATCTGCTCCCGCATGTGATCCGAGTCGGCCTCGGAGTGGCGCCGGGTGAGATACGGGATGACCCCCTCGTAGGTGGTGTGGTACGAGCGGACCCGGTTATAACGGTTCTTGTA
This sequence comes from Actinomycetota bacterium, assembly GCA_027315345.1. GTDB lineage: Bacteria > Actinomycetota > Acidimicrobiia > Acidimicrobiales > JAJPHE01 > DAHUYE01. Next base: position 117,943 of record DAHUYE010000085.1, on the reverse strand, counting down.
CTGCACGTGGACCTGCTTGGCGCCCGAGCCGTGCAGGAGCACCTGCTGGTCGGACTTCTTGAGCTTCTTCCAGGCCACGCTGGTCTTGAACTTGTAGGCGTCGGCCACCGCCTCCAGGACCCGGGAGAAGTACTCCCCCCTCGCCCCCGACCAGGGATGGATGGCACCCTCCTCCACCGACAGGTCGACGTCGGGGACGACCAGCTCCGGATCCACCTCGAACTTGGTGCCCAGACCGGCGCAGTTGGGGCAGGCCCCGTAGGGGGAGTTGAAGGAGAAGCTGCGGGGCGCCAACTCATCGAAGGACAGGCCGCACTTGGGACAGGCCAGGTGCTGGCTGAAGGTGAGGACCTCATCGGTGTCCGTATCGGTGAACAGCTGGACCTCGGCCACGCCCTCGGCCAGGCGCAGGGCGGTCTCCAGGGAATCGGTGAGGCGGCGCTCGATCCCGCCCCGGCGCACCAGGCGGTCCACCACCACCTGGATAGTGTGGTTCTCGTAGCGGGCCAGCTTGGGTGGATCGGAGAGCTCGACCAGCTCCCCGTCGATGCGGGCTCGGGCGTAGCCGGACTGGGCCAGCTCCTCCAGCAGACCCTCGTACTCGCCCTTGCGGCCCCGCACCACCGGGGCCAGCACCTGGAAGCGGGTTCCGTCGGGCAACTCCAGGACCCGGTCCACGATTTGCTGCGGAGTCTGGCGGGTGACGGTCTCACCGCAGTTCGGACAGTGGGGGACCCCGATGCGGGCGTAGAGAAGCCGCAGGTAGTCGTAGACCTCGGTGATGGTCCCGACCGTCGAACGCGGGTTACGGGAGGCGGACTTCTGGTCGATGGATATGGCCGGGCTGAGGCCTTCGATGAAGTCGACGTCGGGCTTGTCCATCTGACCCAGGAACTGCCGGGCGTAGGAGGACAGCGACTCGACGTAGCGGCGCTGCCCCTCGGCATAGATGGTGTCGAAGGCCAGGGACGACTTGCCCGAGCCGGAAAGGCCGGTGAAGACGATGAGCTTGTCCCGGGGCAACTCGATGGAAACGTTGCGCAGGTTGTGTTCGCGCGCCCCGCGCACGACCAGCTTGTCAGCCACTAGACCAGCTCCCTCAGCTCGCGCTTCAAGTCATTAATCTCGTCCCGCAGTCGGGCGGCGTATTCGAAGCGCAGATCGGCCGAGGCGTCCTTCATCTCGTCCTCCAGGGTGCGGATGAGCCGGTCGAGCTCCTCTCGGGGCAGCTCGGCGAAATCGCTCCGCACCCGCTTCCCTCTGCGTTCCCGATTAGGCGTGGGCGCCTTGCCCCCCTTGCCCCCCTCGGCCGGGCGAAGCTGGGCCAAAATGTCGGTGACGGCCTTCCGGATGGTCTGGGGATCGATGCCGTGCTCGGCGTTGTAGGCCTGTTGCACGGCCCGGCGGCGCTGGGTCTCGGAGATGGCCCGCCGCATGGAGTCGGTGACGGTGTCGGCGTACATGAACACCGCCCCGTCCACGTTCCGGGCCGCCCTTCCCATGGTCTGGATGAGCGAGGTTTCGCTGCGCAGGAAGCCCTCCTTGTCCGCATCCAGGATGGCCACCAGGGACACCTCGGGCAGGTCCAGGCCCTCCCGCAGCAGGTTGATGCCGACCAGGACGTCGAACTCCCCCAGGCGCAGGTCCCGGAGGATCTCGATGCGCTCGATGGTGTCGATGTTGGAGTGGAGGTAGCGGACCTTGAGACCCATCTCCAGCAGGTAGTCGGTAAGGTCCTCGGCCATCTTCTTGGTCAGGGTGGTGACGAGGACCCGGTCGCCCCGCTCGGTGCGCTCGTTGATGGCCTCGATCAGGTCGTCCACCTGGCCCTTGGTCGGCTTGACCACCACCTCGGGGTCGACCAGGCCGGTGGGCCGGACGATCTGCTCCACCACCTGGGACGACTGGGCGATCTCGTAGGGCGACGGGGTGGCCGACAGGAAGATGCACTGGTTGACCCGCTCGTAGAACTCATCGAAGCGCAGGGGACGGTTGTCCACCGCCGAAGGGAGACGGAAGCCGTGATCGACCAGGGTCTCCTTCCGGGAACGGTCCCCCTCGTACTGGCCGTGCAGCTGGGGCACGGTTACGTGGCTCTCGTCGATGACCAGGAGGTAGTCGTCCGGGAAGAAGTCGATCAGGGTGTGGGCGGGCTGGCCGGCGCTGCGCCCGTCGATGTGACGGCTGTAGTTCTCGATGCCGCTGCAGAAGCCGACCTCCTGCATCATCTCCAGGTCGTACTGGGTCCGCATCCGGAGCCGCTGGGCCTCCAGCAGCTTGCCCTCCTTCTCGAACCAGGCCAGACGCTGCTGCAGCTCCTCCTCGATGCCCAGGATCGCCCGGCGCATCCTCTCCTGGCCGGCCACATAGTGGGTGGCCGGAAAGATGACCAACTCGGTCAACTCGCCCAGCTGCTCACCGGTCAGGGTGTCGAAGCTGGTGATCCGCTCGATCTCATCCCCGAACAGCTCGACGCGAACGGCGGTGGGGTCATAGGCGGGGTGGATCTCGACCGTGTCGCCCCGGACCCGGAACTTGCCGCGGACCAGGTTGGCGTCGTTGCGCTCGTAGCTCATGTCGATCAGCCGGGAGAGCATCTCCCGCTGGTCGCGCTCCTGGCCCACGGTCAGGACCAGGTTCCGGTTGCGGTACTCCTCGGGCGATCCCAGGCCGTAGATGCAGGACACCGACGCCACCACGATCACGTCCCGGCGGGTGAGGAGGGCCTCGGTGGTGGAATGACGCAGCCGCTCCACCTCGTCATTGATGGACGAGTCCTTTTCTATATAGGTGTCGCTGGAGGGTATGTAGGCCTCGGGCTGGTAGTAGTCGTAGTAGGAGACGAAGTACTCGACCCGGTTGTCCGGGAAGAACTCCCGGAACTCGTTGGCCAGCTGGGCAGCCAGGGACTTGTTGGGGGCAATGACCAAAGTCGGCTTCTGGACCGCCTCGATGGTCCAGGCGATGGTGGCGCTCTTACCGCTGCCGGTTATGCCCAGGAGGGTCTGGAACCGATCCCCCCGCTGCACGCCGCGGGCCAGCGCCTCGATGGCCGTGGGCTGGTCCCCAGCCGGGTCGAAATCACTCCGGACCTTGAAATCGGGCATCAGGGCCCGATGGTACCGGGGGCCTGTGACGGGCCGGACGGGACCTGATCAGCCCAGTTGGGAGACCAGGAAATCGACCGACCGGGCCAGGGCCTTGCCCTCGTACTGGCCGGCATGGAGGTGTCCGGGAATGACCCGCTCCTCCACCTTCAGGCCGGCCCGGCGGGCGGCGGCCACGAAGCCGTCGGCCTGGCTGAGCGGGACCAGCTCGTCCGAGGAGTTCCACACCAGGTAGGTGGCGTGGGTGCCGGCCAGGTGGGATTCCGGACTGGCGGCGTCGTAGAGGCCGGGACAGGACGACGGGAGGCAGCCCAGGTAGCGGTAGACGGCATAGGAGAGGGACAGGGCCCCGCAGGCCGGCTGGGTGCACGGCGAATAGGGCGCCTCCTCGTAGGCGGCCAGCCGGGTCGGGCCCGACCAGGACACGACGGCGGAAACCTGGCCGGCGGCCCCCAGCTCCAGGGCCAGATTGCCCCCGGCCGAGGCGCCCAGAGCCCCGATCCGGGCCGGATCCACGTGCAGTACGGCAGCGTGGGAGCGGACCCAGGCCACGGCAGCCTCGGCGGCAGTCAGCTCCTGGGGGAAGCCCCGGCCGGCGTCGGCATCCAGGGGGTAGTCGATGTTGACCGCCACCAGGCCGGACCGGGCCAGGGCCTGGGCCTCGGTGGCCATGTCGGCCCGGCGGCCCGACTCCCAGCCGCCCCCATGGATGACGATGACCGCCGGGCGGGGGGAGGCCGCGGCCTGCGTCGGTAGATAGGCATCCAGTCCCTCGGCGGGGTCGGGACCGTAGGAGAGGGAACTCAACTCGACGTAGCCCGGGCCCGGAGCCACCGAAGTGTCCGGGGAAGCGGCGCCGGCGGCCAGGGAAGGCACCGCCGCGGCGATGACGGCGGCGGCCGCGGTGGCCAGGAGGAGAAGTCTGCGTCGCATGGGTCCGGTGGGCCCCGCAAGGGGGGCGCTGTGGACCTCTTTCGCCGCCGAGAGGGCGGCTTCCTCCTATCTGGAGCTATCTAGGAGGCGCAGGGCAGCTTGGGCCACCAAACCGGAACGCTGGAGGGCAGGAGATTCGTCCGGTTGGCGGTAATTGGAGCGGCGGCGTGGCCCCGGCCCAGCTTCACCAGCCCGGGTAGGACCTTGGCTGCCAGCCACCGGCCGCCGGCGGTGGTGAAGTGGGCCCCGTCCAGGCAGCGCAGCGTCACCCCGCCCACCGTCCGGGCGAAGGCCCGTTCCGGGGAGACCAATCCGTTCAGGTTCACCACCGTGGCTCCGGACGCGCCGGCCACCGAGGTGATGATGGAGTTGTCCTCCACCACCCGGGAGGGGGCGTCCTCGGGCCAGGCGTCACCGCTGCCTTCTTCGCCGGTGTCGTAGTAGGGGGTGGTCATGAGGACCACCTTGGCCCCGCTCGAGGCCAGCACCGGCACCATGGCCCGGAACCGGCTGCGGACCCAGGTGTCGAAGGCCGGGTCTCCGAGGTGCAGCCACCGGCCGCCGAGGTTCTGGGTGAGAACCTCGCTGCGAGCCAGATAGACCACCACGTCGGGGTCGTAGTGGCGGACCCAGCCGGCCATGTCGGCCAGGAGCGCCGCCGGGTCATTGACCACGCAGGGGGCGGACGGATCCAGCTGGAAGTCGAGAACCTTGATCTGGCCGGACATGGCTATGGAACAGCCGGCCTGGCCCTCGTTGACGATCTGAGCCCCGTACTCCCCCGCCACCTGGGCCAGCCCCACTCCGAGGGTCCCGGCCATGGAGTCCCCCACCAGGAGGATCCGCACCGGCCCGGTCCCCGTCCGGCTCCCCTGGGCCGGGAAGGAGGGCGCCGGCCGGGAGGGGGCCGGCCGGGCCAGAGCGGCCAGGTAACTCAGCGAGGAGGCGGGGGCGGCCGAGGCCGCCGGGGCGGCCGTCACCGCTACCAGCATCCCGACCGCGGCCGCTCCGGCCGTGACCGGCAGCGCCACCAGGGCCCGCCAGCCGGGCAGGGCGCCCCGCCGGACCGGGGTCTCCACCCACCGGTAGGACGCCGAGGCCAGGGCCACTATGACAACCAGGCGAAGGCCCAGCAGCGCATAGCCCCGGACCCCGGTCCGGGCCCCGGTCATGACCAGGAGCACCGGCCAGTACCACAGGTACATCCCGTAGGAGACCCGGCCCAGGTACCGGACCGGTGGGAGGGACAGCAGCCGGCTGAGCGGGGCGGCCGGCACCCTGGCCCCCGAGGTCACCACGCCGGCGCAGGCCAGGGCGATGAGCAGGAACCCGCCGTGGAAGGCCAGGGGGGACGTGTCCGGTACCAGGCTCCACATGGCCGCCACCGCCCCCGCCCCGCCCAAACCCACCGCCCCCAGAACCCACCGCCCCGGGCGGGTCCGGACCGGGCCCCAGAGAGCGCACAGCACCGCCGCCGCCGCCCCGATGAGCAGACCCTGAGCCCTGCTGTCGCTGCCGTAGTAGGCCCGGGACGGATCGGGATCACCGGCCGGCACCAGGTGGGCCATCCAGGCCGCCGAGGCCAGGGCGCCGGCCACGGCCACGGCCAGCACCGCCCCCAACCGGCGGTTCCGGGTGCAGAGGACCCGGGCCAGGGGGCTGCGCCGGCTGATGATGGCCAGCATGACCAACGGCCAGACGACATAGAACTGCTCTTCGATGGCCAAGGTCCAGGTGTGCAGCAGCGGTGACTGGGCCTGATAGGCGCTGAAGTAGCTGGCGTGCTCGGCGGCCAGGTGCCAGTTGGCCAAGTACAAGAGAGAGGCCACCGCATCGGCCTCCAGGTGGGCCGTGGACAGCACCCCAGGGAACAGCCCGACCACGGCGGCCACCCCGGCCAGCATCAACAGGAGGGCCGGCAGCAGGCGGCGGACCCGGCGGACCCAGAAACCGGCCAGGGAGATGCCGCCGGAGCGGTCCCACTCCGAGATCAGCAGGGTGGTGATGAGGAAGCCGGAGAGGACCAGGAAGGCATCCACCCCGTAGAAGCCACCCTGCAGCCAGCCCAGGGCGCCGTGGTACCCGATGACGGCCAGGACGGCCAGGGCCCTCAGCCCGTCCAGGGCCGGCATCACCCCGACTGGACTCGACCTCCGGACCGGAACCGGTGAGCTGTTGTCCTCCTCAGCCATCAACCCTGGCGTCGGCGTGGGCGAGCCCCACCTGAGCCAGGACGGGCAGGACGAGGTGCCGCACGAGCATTCCCCCGGCGGCCGAGATGTGCTCCCGGTCGGTCGACCGGACCCGTATGCCGTCGATGAAATCGGCGTAGTGGCCCCCGGGGTCGAGCATGGCGTTCACGTTCAGCACGGAGGCGACCCCGGGCCGCTGGGCGGCCGCCCGGCCCAGGAGAGCGTTCCAGGCCCGGGTCCGGGCCGGGTCGTTGATGGGCAAGGGTGACCCGTCCGGTTCCTCGGTCGTCTGGTCGACGTAGGGCAGGGTCATGAGCACGACCTTGGCCCCCCGGGCGGAGAGAATGTCGATGGCCTCGACCACCTCGGCCTGCAGATGGGCCGCAAAGACGGCGTCTCCGACGCTCACCCACCGCCCCTCATAGAGCCGGTCAGCGGTCTCGAAACGGCCGAGCTCGACCGCCACCACATCCGGGTCCTGGCTCTGGACCAGCTGGGCCCACTGGGAAGCCCAGTCGGGACACCCCTGGCCGGCCGGGCCCGGCGCTCCGTTGATGTTCACCGTGGTGCCGGGGTCCAGGTCGCAACCCAGAGCGGCCTGATCGTCCAGGGCGACCCCCCACCCGAGGCTGCCGACCTGGAGACCCTGGGCCAGGGTCACGCCGATGGAGTCACCGACCAGCATGGCCCGCACCGGCCTGGTGGTGCTGGGCGGCGGCCCCGGAGCCAGGAGGGCGGTGGCCACCCGGGCCTGGGCGGGAGTGACCGGCGTGGGCGGAGTGACCGCCGAGGCAGTGGCCGGCCCGGCTGTGACAGCCAGCAGTCCGGCGGAGCCCAGCACGGCCCCGGCGGACAACGCGCCGGCGGCCCGCCACCGACCCCGGGCCCGGCCCAGCCGCCCGGAGCGGATCGGCTCCTCGATGAGGTGGAACGACACGGCCGCCGTGGTCCCGGTGGCCACCAGCCGCAGACCCAGCAGGCCGGGCCCGCTCAGCCCGGTCCGGGCGTGGTCCAGGAGGAGAAACAGCGGCCAGTGGTACAGGTAGAGCCCGTAGGAGATGCGGCCCAGGTAGCGGACGGGGCGGAGGGACAGGGCCCGGGCCAGGCCGGCCCCGGGTTGCAGGGCGGCGGCGGCCACCACCGCGCCGGCGGCCACGGCCACCACCAGGAAACCTCCCTGGTAGAGGAAGCCCGCCGATCCGCTCACGTCATGGAGGCACCACAGCAGGCCGGCCAGGCCGGCCGGCCCCGCCCACCGGGCCGCCGACCGGACCCAGGCCGGGACGCCCCCGGCCAGCGCCGCCGCCAGAGTGGCCCCGGCCAGCAGGGTCTGGGCCCGGGTGTCGGTCCCGTAGTAGAGCCGGGAGACGCCGGCTCCGTGGCGGTACAGGACCAGGGTCCACACGGTCGAAGCCACCGTGCCGGCCCCGGCTACGGCCATCACCCCGACCCGGCCCCAGCGCCGCAGGACCAGCACCGCCACCAGCGGCCAGACCAGGTAGAACTGCTCCTCCACCGCCAGCGACCACAGATGCAGCAACGGCGAAGGCGCCCCGTACTGGCTGAAGTAGTTCTCCCCCGCCGCCACGTAGTGCCAATTGGATCCGTAATACACCGCCGCCAACAGATCGCCCCGCAGCTGGGCGGCCGGGACCAGGGCGACCCAGTGGCTGAGGACGGCCGTCCCGGCCAGGGTCAGGATCAGAGCCGGTAGCAGCCGGCGGGCCCGCCGCTGCCAGAAACGGCCCAGGGACACCCCTCCGGTCTCGGCCCGTTCGGCCAGGAGCAGGGTGGTGATCAAGAACCCGGACAGGGCGAAGAAGATGTCCACGCCCAGCATGCCCCCGCCCACCCCGGGCACCCCGAAGTGGAAGGCCAACACGGCGCATACGGCCAGGGCCCGCAGGCCGTCCAGACCCGGGATTCGGGTGCTGACCGGCACTCAGGCCCCGGGGTCGGTAGCGGTCAGGGCCACCAGCTCCGCCCAGACCGCGTCCACCTGCGCCCCCAGTTCCTCGATGGTTCCGGCGTTGTTGATCACGAGGTCGGCGATGGCCACCCGTTCCTCCCGGCTGATCTGGTTGGCGATCCGGGCCCGGGCATCCTCTTCGCTCATGCCCCGCTGGTTCACCAACCGGGCGAGGGCCACCTCCACCGGAGTGTCCACCACGATCACGGCGGCCAGGCCGTAGCGGACTCCGCCCTTGCCCTCCCGCAGCAGCGGGATGTCCATGACCACGATGCCGCCGCCGGCCTGGCCGGCCTCTACCCGCTCGGCCATCACTTTTCCTATGGCGGGCCAGGTGATGGCCTGCTGGTCGGCCAGGGCGGCCGGGTCGTTGAAGACGATGGCCGCCACCGCCGCCCGGTCGATGGTGCCGTCGGCGCTGACCACGCCCGGCCCGAACCGGTCGATGACCGGCTGGTAGGCCTCCCCCCCGGGGGCCATGACCTCACGGGCGATGCGATCAGCGTCGACGATCACTGCCCCTTTCTCGGCCAAAAGGGACACGACCGTAGATTTTCCGGAGCCGATTCCCCCGGTCAGCCCCACCACGGCCACGGGCTCATGGTGACACGTCCAGCTGCCCCGGCGGGTAATCCGGTCCTATCTAGACTGCGCCGCCCGTGCCCCCCGAGACTTCCCGCCCCCAGCCCGGCGGGCCCCGGTTCCGGCTGCCCCCTGCATCCTCCCTGGCGTCCTGGGCGGTGCTGGCCGTGCTGTCCTACCTGCCCCTGTTCACCTCCAAGCCGGGGATGGTGGCGGCCGACACCAAGGCCTACCTCTACCTGGACCCGGGCCGCCTCACCCAGTCGGCTGCCTCCATGTGGGACCCCAGCGTCGGGATGGGGACGGTAACCCACCAGAACATCGGCTACCTGTTCCCCATGGGTCCGTTCTTCTGGGCCGTGCACGCTCTCGGCATCCCGATGTGGATCGGTCAGCGGATCTGGATGGGGAGCCTCCTGTTCGCGGCCGGGACCGGGCTGTGGTGGTGTTCGCGCCACCTGGGCCTGACCGGGGCGGCCCGGCTGGTGGCGGCCGTGGCCTACACGGCCACCCCTTTCATCATCGACTACATCGCCCGCATCTCGGCCATCCTCATGCCCTGGGCGGCGCTGGGCTGGATGCTGGGCCTGGTCATCCTGGCCGTGCGGCGGGGGGGCTGGCGATATCCGGCCCTCTTCGCCTTGGTGGTGGCGGTGGTGGGCGGGGTCAACGCCACTTCCATCCTCCTGGCCGGCCTGGCCCCGGCTCTCTGGGTCCTCTACGCCATCTGGGTGACCCGGGAGATCCCCCTGGGAGCGGCCTGGGCCGCCCTGTGGCGAATTGCCGTCCTGAGCCTGGCCGTGTCCCTGTGGTGGATAGCCGGTCTGTGGGCGGAGGGGTCCTACGGGCTGGCCATCCTCCAGTACACCGAGACGGTCCAGACGGTGGCCCGGACCTCGCTGGCCTCGGAAGCCCTCCGGGGCCTGGGTTACTGGTTCTTCTATGGCCAGGACAAGGTCCAGCCCTGGACCACCGCCGCCGTCCCGTACATGCAGTCCCTGTGGCTGCTGGGGGTCAGCTTCGCCGTGCCGGCCTTCTCCATGTTCATGGGGCTGCTGGCCCGCTGGCGGTACCGGGCCTTTGCCATCGGCCTGGTCCTGGTGGGCACGGCGGTGGCGGTGGGGACGTATCCCTTCGCTGATCCGAGCCCGGCCGGGCGAGCTCTGGAGGCGGCCTCCAGCGGGTCGTCCATCGGCCTGGCCATGCGCTCGAGCAATCGGGTGGTACCCATCATCGTGATGGGCCTGGCCCTTCTCCTCGGCGCCGGCGTAGGGGCGCTGCTGAAGGGCCGGCCTCGGCTCGGGGTGTTGGCGGGCGTGGCCGGCGTGGGGCTCGTGCTGGCCGGCATGCCGCCTCTGTGGGACGGCGGCCTGGTGGCCGCCAACCTGGCCCGGCCGTCCGGCATCCCCTCCTACTGGACCCAGGCCGCCTCCTATCTGGATGCCCAAGGAAATGCCACCCGGGTGTTGGGACTGCCCGGAGAGGACTTCGCCGCCTACCGCTGGGGCGTCACCGAGGACCCCATTCCCCCCGGCCTCATGACCCGTCCCTACGTGGCCCGCCAGGTGGTGCCCCAGGGCGAACCCGGCAGCGTCGACCTGATGGCCGCCCTGGACGGAAGCATTCAGAACGGCGTGTTCGATCCCAACGGCCTGGCCGGCGTGGCCCGCCTGATCAGCGCCGGGGACATCCTGATTCAGAACGACCTCCAATACGAGCGTTACGCCCTGCCCCAACCCAAGGCCTTCTGGGCCCAGCTGACTCCGGCCCCCAAAGGGACGGCGCTGGCCGCGACCTTCGGCACCCCCGCTCCCACTCCGGTCATCAAGTTCCCCCTGGTGGACGAGACGTCGCTGGCCCTGCCCGACGGCACTCCCTATCCGCCGCCCCTCGCCGTCCTGTCCGTCCCTGGGGCCCGTCCCATCACCCGGGCTGAATCGGCCACGGCGCCACTGGTCCTGGCCGGCAATGGTCAGGGCATTGTGGACGCCGCCGATGCCGGCCTGCTGGGGGGAAATCCGACCGTTCTCTACAGCGCCTCGTTCGATCAGGACCCGGCCGGGTTCGCCCGGCTCATGAACAAAGGCGCCGTGCTCGTCCTCACCGACACCAACGCCTCCCAGGGTCATCGGTGGGGCGGCCTGCAGAACAACTACGGCTATGTCGAGCAACCCGGGGAGAAGCCGTTGGAGGCGGACCCGTCCGACGCCCGGCTGCCCGTCTTCCCCCGGTCAGCCGCCGACGCCCAGACCACCACCGACCAGGTCGGTGTGAAGTCGGTCCAGGCCACCCGCTACGGAAACCCGGTCACCTTCACCCCCGAGGACCGCCCCGCCAACGCCTTCGACGGGAACCCGGCCACGGCCTGGACCGTGGACGCCTTCAGCGATCCGGTCAACGAACGGCTCCAGGCCGAGTTGAGCACACCGGTGACCACCGATCACATCGTGCTTCTTCAGCCTCAGGTCGGCCATCCGAACCGCCACATCACCCGGGTTCGCCTGACTTTCGACGGCCGACGCTCCATGACCGTGGCCCTGGGGGCGGCCTCCCTGGTCGAGCCCGGCCAGACCGTCCGCTTCTCCTCTCGGACCTTCTCCACTCTGGACATCACCATCCTCGGGACCAACAACCAGGGCGGACGCAATCACAGCCTGGATGGGCTGTCCGGGGTGGGCTTCGCCGAGGTGGGCATTCCGGGGGTGAACCTGCAAGAGGTGATCGACATGCCGGGGGATCTGCTCCGCCTGGCCGGCCCCGCGTCCCAGTCCCATCAACTGGTGGTCCTCATGGACCGCAACCGCGCCCCGGACACCCCGCCCCGCACCGATCCCGAGCTGGACATGGTCCGCGGCTTCAGCCTTCCCACCTCCCGCACCTTCACCGTGGGCGGACAGGCCCGCATCTCGGCCAAGGACTCCGACGCCCTCATCGACTTCGACATCGGGTCCCCCGGCCCGGTCGTTGCCGGCGGGCGCAGCACGGCCGGGGTCAGCGCCGACCCGGTGGTGTCAGCCAACTCCTCCACCCGCCTGCCGGGCGACCGCTACGCCCGGGCCGATGCCGCCGTGGACGGTAATCCGGACACCTCCTGGTCGGCCGCTCTGGCCCCTCAGGACGGTGAGTGGCTGCAGTACAACCTGGCCCGACCGCTCTCGTTCGACCATCTCGACATGCAGATCGTCAATGACGGCCGGCACTCGCTGCCGACCTCCATCACCGTCTCGGCCGGGGCCGTGTCCCGCACCGTCTCGCTACCCGCTCTGGCCGTCGGCATGGGCCGGCCTCAGGGAGCGGTCAGCCCGGTCGACGTCAGCTTTCCGACCCTGCGAGGCAGCACGGTTCGCATCACCATCGACACCGTGCATCAGCTCACGACCCTCGACTACTACGGCGGCCAGTCAGGGAACACCGACGTCCTCCCCGTCGCCCTGGCCGAGGTAGGCCTGCCCGGGGTGAGCATCGCTCCGCCCCCGGCCCGCATCCCTTCGGTCTGCCACACCCACCTCCTGACCATCGACGGCCGGCCGATTGACATCCGCATCAGCGGGACCAGCGCCGCCGCCCTGGCCGGCCGGCCCCTGGCCATCACCCCCTGCGGGAACTCGGCCGGCGGGATCCGGCTGGCACCGGGGAGCCACACCGTGCACACCAGCCCCAGGCTGCCCTCCGGCTTCGAGGTGGATCAGCTCTGGCTGGGCTCGGCCGCCGGCGGTGGGGCCCTGCGGACCGGGGCTGCCGGGGCCGGGACTCCCGGGGCCGGGGCCCTTCCGGCCGTGCCCACCGGGCCGGCGCCGGCCGTGACCGTCACCCACCAGAGCCGCACCCAGGAGACCGTCTCGGTCCATGGCAAGGGCCAGGGCTTCTGGCTCATCCTGGGGGAGAGTTTGAGCCGGGGCTGGCGGGCCAGCATCCGCCCCGCCGGGGGAGGTCCGGCCCACTCGCTCGGAGCGCCCACCCTCATAGACGGGTACGCCAACGGCTGGTACGTCCCCGCCTCCCTGGCCGGACCGGCCCTGGTCGCCCAGATCGACTGGGCCCCCCAGCGGGTGGTCTGGGTCGCTCTGGGCCTCTCCGCCGCCGGTCTGCTCGCCTGTGCCGCCCTTGCCCTGGTTCCCTTGCGGCGACGGCGCTCCGCCCAGCCCGCCCAGCCCGCCCAGCCCGCCGAGTCCGTCGAGTCCGTCGAGTCCGTCGAGCCCGTGTTGGGCACTCCGCTCTCCTTTGACGGGAGCCGGCCGGCCTGGCCACGGGCGCTGGCCTGGGCGCTGGGCGCCGGGGTGGCGGCCGGCGTCCTGACCGCTCCCCTGGCGGCGCCGGTCGTGGCCGGAATGGTCCTGTTGGGCCTGTTCGTGCCCTATGGCCGGCTGTTACTGGGCGGGGCGGCGGTGGGCCTGGTTCTGGCCACGGCCGGCTACATGATCGATGCCCAGTGGTTCCACCGCTACCTCTCCAACATCGACTGGCCCGGGAACTTTCCGGTGGCCAACTCCCTGGGTTGGGCGGCGGTGATCCTGCTGGCCGCCGACGCCCTGGTCGAGCTGGTGCGGCGGCGGGCCGGCATTGACCAGCCGGCGTAAGGCCTTTATTACTCTCCTGGGGCCATGTCCCCAGCGCCCGGCCCCCCCTCGGCGGCCCTTCAATCCCCGTTGGGGACGGGCCTGCGCCGCTCGGTCGGCATGTTCCGGGCCTTCCTGGTCGAACAATCCGACCCCGACACCTTCTACCGGACCCAGGCCGCCGACACCCTGGCCCAGGTGGCCAGGCACCTCGACCTCGACGGTCGCCTGGTCATCGACATCGGGGGCGGCGCCGGGTACTTCAGCCAGGCCTTCCGGGGGGCGGGGGCGCGCTCCTACCTGATCGAGCCGGAGGCGGGATTGCCCGCCGCTCCCCTGGCGGACAGCGCCCAAGGTGCCCCGCTGCCGACCAACGCCACGGTGGAGGAGGAGAGGCGCCGGACCCACGCCGAAGCGGTGCGGCCCGGACGGCTGATACCGGGGGGCACCTTGGCCGGGGACGGATACCACCTCCCGTTCCCCTCCGGCCTGGCCGACCTGACCTTCTCCTCCAACGTCCTCGAGCACGTACCCGCCGCCGAACCGTTCCTGGCCGAGATGGTGCGGGTCACCCGGCCCGGCGGCCTCCTCTATCTCTCCTTCACGGCCTGGTTCTCGCCCTGGGGCGGCCACGAGACCTCCCCCTGGCACTACCTGGGAGGCCGCCGGGCCGCCGCCCGCTACGAGCGCATCAACCACCGCCCTCCGGGCAACCTCTTCGGCCGCTCCCTCTTCGCCCAGCACGTCGGCCCGGTCCTGCGTCTGGCTCGGAGCCGGGCCGACCTGGACATCCTCGAGGCCATCCCCCGCTACTACCCCTCATGGCTGGACTGGGTGGTGAAGGTGCCCGGACTACGGGAGGTGGCCACCTGGAACCTCCTGTTGGTGATGCGGCGCCGGCCAGCTCCGGCTGCCATCCGGAACGGCTCATGACCAGTCCCGATCACGTCGCCTCCTCCCACACCCTGGTGGGGGTCGGCATCACGGTCGCCTCCGCCGTTCTCTACAACGTCGGCTTCGTGCTGGAGAAGCACGGACTGGGCGGCCTGCCGGAGGTGCACGCCCGGCGCCTGGTCCACCTGGTGCGCTCGGTGGCCTCCTCGCCCCTTTGGTTGGTGGGCTTCATCTCCATGCTGGGGGGGCTGGGACTTCAGATCATCGCCCTGTCCCTGATCCCGGTGTCGGTGGTGCAGCCCATATTCGTCTCCGGGATCGTGCTGTTGCTCGTCCTCTCCCACCTCGCCCTGGGCGAGCACCTCGGCGGCCGGGAGTGGGCCGGCGTCGGCGTGGTGGGTGCCGCCCTCTTCCTGTTGAGCCTTTCCCTCGACTCGCACTCCGACCAGGCCGGGACCCGGGGCACCATCACCGGCATCCTGGCCACCGGGGCGCCGACCATCCTGGTCGCCCTGTGGATCTTCGTCACCGCCGATCGCCTGGGCCACGCCCCCGACTCGGTTCCCCACTCCCGCGGTCATCTCCGGGCCCCTCTTTACGGACTGTCGGCGGGTCTGGTCTACGGCGTGGCGTCCCTGTCCGCCAAGGCCGTCTCTTCCCAGCTGGAGACGAGAGGAATAGTGACCGGCGTGCCCCACGTACTCTCTTCGCCGTACCTCTACCTACTGGGCATCACTTCGGCGGCGGGCCTGCTCCTGTTCCAGACCGCCCTGCAGCGTTGCCCGGCCTCGGTGGTGGTACCAGTCTCCAACGTGATCTCCTCCGCCTTCGTGGTGGCGGCCGGCACGGCGCTGTTCGGGGAGCACCTGCCCACGGCCGGGTGGCGGGTGGCCCTGCGCATCGTGGGCTTTGCCGGCGTGTTGGCCGGTATGGCCGTGCTGGCCGGAGCCCGCTCGGTGGCCGACACCTATCCGCCCGTGTACGCCGAGCCCGAGGCCCAGCCTCCGGCCGGAGGCAGCGCCCTGGACCCTTCCCCGGCCGGGCCATGACGACCACCGCCCCGCCCCCGACCCGGGTCGACCCGGCCCTTGGACGTCTCGAAACCCACGGGTCCGACACCTCCGATGCCGGGCAACCGACTCCGACCTCCTCCCAATCGGGATGGTTCTGGTTGGCCTGGGTCGGACTCGACACTCTGGTGGCGCTGGCGGTGCGCATCGCCACCGTCATCGGCCGGCCCCACCGCAGCCCGGGCGGGGATCCGTTCTCGTACCACTCAGGCGCCAACCTGCTGGCCGAGGGCTACGGCTTCATCGACCCGTGGCTGTACTACGGCCACAACCTGCACCTGCACTATCAGTCGGCCGCCTACCCGCCACTGTTCACGGTGCTGCTGGCCATCTCCTCGGTCTTCGGCTTCAAGTCCTTCTTCGCCCACCGCATCTGGTCCGGTGTCCTCGGCGCCGCCGCCGTGCCCGTGGCCGCCTACCTGGGACGCGACGTCATCGGCGGCGGCCGCCAGGGAAGACGAATCGGCATCCTGGTCGGTCTCATCGTCGCCCTCTATCCCAACATCTGGATGAGCAACGAACAGGTCATGTCCGAGACCATTGATCCGCTGGTAGTCGGCCTGGTGCTCCTGGCCGCCTACCGCTTCTGGCGGCGGCCCCGCCCCTGGACGGCGGTGGCCTTCGGCGCCGCCCTCGGCGTGGCGGCCCTGGCCCGGGACGAACTCAGCCTGCTCACCTTGATGGCCGTGCCTCTGATGCTGGGCGCCCGCTCCCTCACGGGGCGGGTCCGCTGGGGCCGCCTGGGCCTGGCCGCGGCGGCCTTCTGTGTGGTGGTCGGACCCTGGGTCGGCTTCAACCTGGCTCGCTTCGATAAGCCCGTCTTCATCAGCACCGGCCTCGGCAACACCCTGGCCTCGGCCGACTGCGCCACCACCTTCAGCGGCCCCAAGGCCGGCTACTGGTCACTGGCCTGCGCCTTGGCCGCTCCGCACAATCAGTACCAGGACGCCTCGGTCACCTCGGCCCAAGCCCAGGCCTACGCCATGCGCTTCATCCGCGCCCACGAATCCGCTCTGCCCCGGGTCATCTTCGACCGGGAGGGTCGCACCTTCGCCTTCTGGAATCCCAGCCTGCAGATCCGTCAGGACGCCCAGGTCGAGACGCGGCCCCTGCACTGGGCTGAGGTCGGCCTGTACTCCTATTACGCCCTTCTGCTTCTTTCCATCCCCGCCGTCATCACCCTGCGAAGACGCCGCATCCCCACCTACCCCCTCTTCTTCGTTCTGGCCGATGTGGTCATCTCCGTCGCCATCACCCTGGGCCAGACCCGCTACCGGTCTCCTTTCGAGTTGTGCCTGGCACTCACCGGCGCCATCGGTCTCGATCTGATCGGCGTCTTCCTGTGGCGTCACCGTCGAGGGTGGCGCCCGTCGCCTCAACCCGTCGCCTCATGACCGATCGGCGCCGCGTGCTGGTGGTGGTGCCGGCCTGGAACGAGGCGGGAGCGATCGCCTCGGTCCTCGACGAGATCGCCAGCGCGCTGCCCGCCGCCGATGTGCTGGTGGTGGACGACTTCTCCTCCGATGCCACCGCCGCCATCGCCCGGGCCACCGGCGTGGATGTCATCTCCAACATCTTCAACCTCGGCGTGGGCGGGGCCATGCGGGTCGGCTTCCGGTACGGAGCCGACCGCGGCTACGACGCCCTGGTGCAGATCGACGCCGACGGTCAGCACGATCCCGCCTCCGTCCCCGCCCTACTCGAAGCGCTCGACTCTTCTCCCGGTCCGGCCGTTGTCATCGGAGCCCGCTTCGATTCATCCGAGGACTACCCGGTGCCCCGGGCCCGGCGGTGGGCCATGCGCCTCTTGGCCGCCTACCTGTCCAGGCTCACCGGCTGCCGGCTGACCGACGCCACCTCCGGTTTGCGGGCCTACAACCGCGATGCCATCGCCCTGTTCGCCCGCACCTATCCCGCCGACTATCTGTCCGACACGGTCGAGTCCCTGATCA
The DNA here is from genome assembly GCA_027315345.1 of Actinomycetota bacterium. GTDB lineage: Bacteria > Actinomycetota > Acidimicrobiia > Acidimicrobiales > JAJPHE01 > DAHUYE01. Next base: position 100,688 of record DAHUYE010000085.1, on the reverse strand, counting down.
TCGCCTCCGAGGCGGGAGCCCGCATCAGCCAGCTGTCCACCGTGATGCGACCCCGCATAGCCGGGACGCCCAGCCAGTCCCGGCCCAGGGCGCTGTTGTATCTGTCCCGCGTCGCCCTGATGCTGTTCCTCCAGGCCATCCGGCCCCGTCGCCCCGCCCTGCCTTCGCCGGCGCCAACCAACCCCCGTCCGATCATCGAGGAGAAGCCATGACCGGTGTTCATCTGACCGTGCTGCTGTCTACGGGAGCGGCGGTGGCCGCCGTGGTGGAGCTGCTTCGCCGTCGTCACCTGCGGGAGAAATACGCCGTCGTCTGGCTGGCCGTCTGCCTACCCATGATCGTCTTCGCCATCGCCCCCAACCTGTTCAACCGGCTGGCCCACGCCATCGGGGTCATCAACCCTCCCGATCTGCTGACCGTGCTGGCCTGCCTGTTCCTGTTGGTGGTGTGCGTCTACATGAGTTGGGAGTTGGGCCGGCTGGAGGACCGCACCCGCCGGCTGGCCGAGGAAGTCGCCCTCCTGCGCCGGGACGTTGGCGCCGGCCACTGACCGATGGCCGCCGGTCGTGGCTGACGACCACCACCCGTGCCGCGCCACTGTCGGTGGCGGTGGATCACGGGCCGTAGCGGCCGGCGCGGGCGTAGGTCAGCGACGCCGCCGGGGAGGTCCGCCCGCCAGTTGCCGACGGCGAAGGGTCTCCGCGGCCAGAACGCCCAGCGTCCCCCGGGCCGTTGCCTCCCAGGTCAATTCCGCGGCCCGCTCCCGGGCCGCCGCCCCCAGGCGCTGACGGAGGGCCGGATCAGACAGGACCGAGTCAAGGGCCCCTTCCAGGTCGGCCGGTGAGCCGGCCAACAGGCCGGTCACCCCATCGGTCACGGCATCGGCGTGTCCGGTGATGCGGGTGGCCACCGCCGGCGTGGCGCAGGCCCCCGCCTCGGTCAGGGTCATACCCCAGCCCTCATGGGAGGAGGCCGACGCCACCACCCAGGACCGCTGGTAGAGGTCGACCAGGTCGTACTCATCCAGCCGGCCCGGCAGGGACAACCATCCGGATGCGCCCAGGGTCCGAATCCGCTCTTCCAGGGCCGGTCGCTCGTATCCCTCCCCCACGATGACCGCCTCCAGGCCGGGGTGGCGGGGGCGCAGGCGGGCCAGCACCTCGATGAGGAGGTCGAAGCGTTTGACCGGGACCAGGCGGCCCACCGCCACCACCAGAGGAGCAGGGGCCCGGACTCCTCCCGGCCGGAAGCGGGGTTCGACGCCGGGAGGGACCACCGAGATGTTGGCGGCGGGCAGGCCCAGGGCGGAGATGATCTCCTGGCGGGACGACTCGGAAAGGGTGATCACGGGCGTGTTGCGGTAGAAGGGAGGAGCGATCCGGCTCTCCAGCACCTCGCCCAGCCGGCCCAGGGCCGGAGGATTCATCACCATCCGCCACATCTGACCGTGCACGTGATGGAGGAAGACGATGCGGGGGTTGCGGGACCAGACCGGGGACATGAAGGGCATCCCGTTCCAGATCTCCACCAGTCCGTCCCGGTCGGCCGGGGACAGCCAGCCCCAGGCGGCGGCGCGGGGAAAGATGGAGTACCGCCCGGCTCTGCGCACGGCCAGGTACCCGTCCCGGACGACCACGTCCACGGCGCCGGCGACGGCCGAGGTCCGCATGACCACGTTGATGCCGGCCTCGGCCCACAGGGCGGCTATGCGGGCGGCGTGAACCTCGGATCCCCCCGCCTCGGGATCATCGAGGTCGCGCCAGGCCAGGATCATCACCCGGGACAGGCCGGCCTCGGCGGCCACGGCGGCCAGATCGCTCACGGGGTCGGCTCACTCGGGGTGGAAGGCGGGCGGTCAAACCAGCTGAGCCGGTCCTTGAGGCGCAGCACCGGACGCTCGAACAGGAAGTAGCTGCCGGAGGCGGAGGCCAGGGCCAGGGCCAGGACAACCAAGAAGAGAAGCCACCAGCGGACGCGGAAGAGAGGACCGTGGGTCCAGTTGAGCCACATGGCCACCCAGCCCTGGTGCCAGAGGTAGATCCCATAGGACACCACCCCGGTAGCCGCTACCAGCCGCATCCGTAGGAAGCGGCGGATCAGACCGCGGTGCTGAGGCCCGAAGACGGCGGGCAGGAGCATGAAGAAGGCAAAGGACCCGTAGAGACTCTGGCGGAGCAGGTTCTTTCCCGGGCTGATCTGGTAGAGCGGGGTCAGGGGGATGTGCAGGTGGGAGACGGCCCAGAAGGCCACCGCCGCCAGCGCCCAGCTGAGCCAGGGCATCACCGGATGCCAGAGCCAGCCGGGCCGCCGGCCCTGCTGATGCATCCAGGCGCTGCTCACAGCCAGGAACATGCCTAGGGCGAAGAGATCCAGGTTGGCCGGCAGCCAGTCGCCCATGGTCCCGTACGTGCTGCCGGGGTGGTGGGCGGCTTCGGTCAGGGCCCACATCCGGAAGGCGAAGCTGACCGCCACCATGACAGCCAGGGCCGACATCTCCCGGGCCAGCTGCGAGCGCAGCGACCCCCGGCGCCACACCAGCAGGGCCGCCAGCAGCGGGAGGAACAGATAGAAGCTCATCTCCGTACAAAGAGACCAGGCCTGGGTAACTCCCTTGAAGACCGTGTTGGGGAAGTAGATCTGTCCGAAGGCGTAGAGGATCAGAGTCGGTTTCCAGCCCCGGACGTTGGTGTTGACCCGCATGACGTAGCTGGTGACGGTCATGACCAGCCAGTAGGCGGGGACGATGCGGAGGAGCCGGCGGGCCCAGAAGCGCTTGAGGTCAGGCGACGCCGCCCCGGTCAGGTGGGCGACGGCAAAGGGCCGGTAGAGCAGGAACCCGGAGATCAGGAAGAAGACCGAGACCCCGATCTCCAGCCGGGCCGTGTAGATCCCCCAGGTCGAGCGGGAGGTGAAGCCGGACACGAAGGCGGTGTGGATGCCGACGACCGACACGGCCGCGAAGGCCCGCAGCCCGTCGAAGCAGGCGAAGTGGGCCGGCAGGCCCTGGGTAGCCTCGGTGGCGGGTAGGGCCCGGGTGGCCGGGGCGCTCAGGGCTCTGAGCGGCGGCCCGGCAGCACCGGCGCCGATCGGCCCGTCCCGGCGGAGGACAGGGCGCCGGCGGAGGCACCGGTCGAGACCTCCTCGTGGTACTCCTCCTCCACGTTGACCGACCAGACGTCGTGATGGGAGCCGGTGACGATGTTCTCCACGCTCAGCATGGCCGTGTACATGGAGTGGTCCTGGTTGTTATAGCGGTGCATGCCGTTACGCCCGACCGGGTGGACGTTGGGGACTTCGGCCTCCAGCCAGCGGCGGATGATGTCCACCCGCTCGGCGTAGCCCTCGTCGTAGACGGGATAGGCCTTCGGCATGCGGACCACGTATCCGACCTCGACGGCGCCCTTCCCCACCAGTCCGAGCGCCTCCAGCTCCCTGGTGCCCAGAGCGATGAGGTCCTCATCGGCGGAGTTCCAGAGTTCATCGCCCTCGAAGACGAAGTACTCCAGCCCCAGGCAGGTCCGGCCCTCCTTGATCATGTAGGGGGACCAGGACCCGAAGTTCTGGATGCGCCCCATGCGCACCTCGGGGGCGTGGATGTAGATCCAGTTGTCGGGGAAGCTGGCGGTGGCCGGCACCACCAGGGCCACGGTCAGGAAGTCACGGTAGGACAGCCCCTTGGCCGCCCTGAGCACCTCCTCGGGAGCCGGCGGGCTGATGACCTCGATCAACTCGGAGATGGGCATGGTGGAGACCACGTGCGAGGCCTCGATTCGGGCCTCGGTGCCCTCCCGGTCCTGTGCCACCACCGCCACCGCCCGGCCCCCGGTCCGCTCGATGCGCACGGCCCGGTTCTGCATCCGCACCTCGCTGCCGGCCCCCTGCACCAGTTGAGCGGCCCGCTCCCACATCATCCCCGGGCCGAACTTCGGGTATTGGAACTCCTCGATGAGGCTGGTGATCTCCTTCTGGTTGCGCTTGGGCAGAAGGGCGTTGATGACGGCCTTGGACAGGGAGAGGTTCTTGATGCGCTGGGCTGCCCAGTCAGCGGCGATGTCCGAGGCCGGTACCCCCCAGACCTTTTCGTTGTAGGTCTTGAAGAAGGTCCTGTACAGCCGCCAGCCGAAGCGGGCCACCACCCAGCCCTCCAGGCTGGACTGGTCCTTGGGGGGACGGATGCGAGCCCAGACGTAGGACAGAACGCACAGAACGGCTTCGATTACGCCCAGGTTGCGCAAGGCGTTGCCGGCCTTGAGGGGGTAGTCGAAGAACTTGCCGTCGTAGTAGATGCGGCTCATGCGGGGACGCAGCAGGAAGTCCTCATCCGGAAGGATCTCGTGCCAGAGGTCCTCGACCGGCTTGACCTTGGTGAAGAACCGGTGGCCGCCGATGTCGAAGCGCCATCCGTCCCGCTCCGGGGTGCGGCTTATCCCCCCGACGATGTCATCGGCCTCGAGGACCACCGACCGCCGGCCGTGCTTGGCCAGTTGGTAGGCGGCGGTGAGGCCCGCCGGGCCAGCACCAATGACGACGACGTCGTCGCCTGGGGAGGTCGGTTGGACTTGGGACATCGTTCTCCTGTTGTTCCCAGGGTCGGTTGAGGCTAGTGCTGTGCGTGGCACAGCCCGGGAACGGCTAGGGGACGTAGGCGTTCATGAAGGCCAGGAGCGAATAGGACACCAGGGCGCCCCCGAGGAGGGGCAACACCAGGCGGAAGCGGGACTCCTCCCGCACCAGGCCCCCGGCGGCCAGGGCCAGAGGGAAAGCGGAAAGGGCATACCGCTCGAGAGAGTCGAAATTGGACGAACTGATGGCCAGCCCCAGTGTGACCACCGCGAAGGCGCCGTAGGACAGAGGCCAGCGGGCCAGAAGCACCACGGCCAGACCCAGGAACAGGATGAGCCACGGGATGTGCAGCCCGGTCCCGAGGTGGCCGTGGGCCAGGCCCCGGAGGTCGTTCAGAGAGGTGGCGACCGGATCGGCGAAGCGACCCCGGAGGTTCCCCTGCTCCTGCACCCGAACCGGGGCCCAGAAGCTCCCGAAGCGGTAGGCGGTCCAGCCCAGGTAGGTGGCGCAGCCGGCGGCCGGGGCCACGACGGCGGCGGCCCGGCCGAGAATGGCCGAGGGCCCGGCGCCACGGGGGCCGCCGAGTCTCCCGGAGTGGCCGGCGCCGAAGGCGGTCAGTCCTATGGCCTCGATCAGGGCCGGTAGCGCGAGCAGGACCCCGATGGGGCGGGTGAGGCCGGCCAGATAACCGCAGGCCGCCGCCGTCCACCACCGGCCTGTCCTCAGCCCGAGGAAGCTGGCCACAGCCAGGAGAATCATCGGACCCTCCGAGTACCCCATGACCAGGACGAAGGCGGACGGGGCCAGGTAGAGGATCCACACGGCGTTACGGGCCAGGTCCCTGTCCCCCGTCTCAGCCAGGGCCAGCCGATGGAGCAGGAAGCCGGCGGCCAGGGCCGAGGCGTTGGTGATGAGAAGCAGGCAATCGTCCACGGAGAGGCGCAGCACGTCGCGCAGACCCCGGGTCGCCAGCGGGAGGAGAGGAAAGAACCGCAACGAGGCATGGCCCAGGGCGGCGTAGCCCCTAACAGCGATGTCCCGGTAGTAGCCGGCGTCCCAGCCCAACAGGCCCTCGTGGACCCGGGTGACCACGGCCGGACCCGGGTGGAGGTGGCTGGCGAGGTAACGGGCCAGAGCCAGGGCGCCGATCACCACCACCCGGGCCAGCAACCAGGGCGCCACCACGGCCCGCAGGGACGCCCGGTTCATGATCCCCAGTAACGAACCAGGTTGGCGTGCTCGAAGTACTTGCCCGGCTGCTGGGCGATGATCAGCTTCGAGTGGGGGCGCAGGATGGCCAGGTCGGACTCCAGGCTCTGGCACTTGATCCCGATGGTCAGATAGTCGGGCGACCAGACCAGCCACACGTTGTGCGAAGGTCCGGCCTGGGCCAGCACCTTCCGGGCGAAGGCTCCCGGCTTGGAGTTCTTCGCCACGGTGGCGTAGTCGACCCAGTCCACCCGGTAGGGGCCGATGCCGCGGGGGTAGGTGGTCTGGACGAAATCGCCCTTCAAGAGCCGGCTGGCGGCCGGGCCGAGCTGGTCGGGGCAATACACGACCACGTCCCCGGGGGAACCCTGGGCCTCGATGGTGTGCACGATCGACGCCGCCTGGGTCCGGTTGGTGGTGACGTTGGGGATCGACCCGGCCAGACCGAGAGCGGTGGCCACGGCCAGCAGGGCGTAGCGGATGCGGGCGTCGACCAGGACGGTCAGGCCCAGCGACACCAACAGGATGAAGGCGGCAAACATGACCGCCGTGTAACGCTCGGTGAACGCACTGCGCAGTACAAGCCCGCCCAGGATGGCCAAAACCAGGGTTCCGCCGGCTATCCAGCCCACGGCCCTCCCCCGGGGCCGGGTGCGCAGGTCCAACTCCACCCGGAAGCGGTCGATGGCCCGGCCGAAGATGGCCAGGCCGGCCAAGCCGAAGAAGATCAACCCGAGCGCCCGCCCGGCCGAGGTGCCCCCGCCTGCAAAGTTGCTGACGGCGTTGACCATGGCCGCGAAACTGGCGGGCTGGGACCACGGTGTACCGGTGTGCAGGAGCTGGAACGCCAGGATGCCGCCCCAGGGGGCCAGGAAGACAAAGCCGGCCATCACCGCCGCCAGGCACCGGCGGGCGGCCGGGGCCCGGGGCATACCCGGCCGGGCCATCCAGGCCAGCATCAGGACCACCGCCCCGATCAGGTACAGGCACCAGTAGTGACTCAGCAGCAGCAGCCCGCTGTCCAGCGCCACCAGCCCCAGGCGCCACCAGGCCGGCCGCCGCAGGGCCGAGTCCAGAGCCAGGAACCCGAGCAGGGTGAGGACGACTATGAGCATGTACATGCGGTTTTCCGTCGAGTACCGCACGGCGAAGGGACTGGTCGCCACCAGCAGGGTGGCCGACCACGCCACCGCCCGCCCGCCCAGGCGACGGCCGGCCACCCAGGTCAGGGGCAGGCTGATCACGCCCAGGGTCCCGGAGAGGGAGCGGACACCCAGATCGCTCTGGCCGAAGATCTTCATCCAGAAGTGGAGGAGGAAGTAGTACAGCGGCGGGCTGCCGTCCTGGCGCAGGGCCGAAGGGAACTGACCCAGGGGCAGCCGCGAAATGTTGACGGTGAGGGCCTCGTCCAGCCAGAGGTCGGATCGGGTCCAGTACCGCAGGACGATGGTCCCGGCCAGCACGATCAGGCCCCCGGCGTAGAGCCAGGGCCGTACCCGGGCCGGAACGGTGGCGTCCACGGCCGTCCCGGTCACGGGCCGGGATGGTAGCGGCGGAGTCTGCTTGCTCATTTCAGGTCCGGCGCGCAATCATCACTCTTTCCAAAGCACCGACTCTCAAGACGTGGGAGGAATCCTTGGTCGCCACCCGGACCGAACTGCTGGACGAACTGACGGCCGGCGGCCTGGCGGCCCGCACCCTGAGAGGCCGGGAGGTGGCCGTGCTGTTCCAGGTCTCCGAGCGGACCGTCCTGGAGTGGAGCCGGCGGGGGCGGCTTCCGACGGTGGTCGGACCGAGGGGAATCCGCAGTTATCCGGCTGAAGCGGTGGCCGACCTGCTGAGACAGGCCGGCGAAGTCGCCATCACCGGTTAGAGCCCTACTCGGCCTCAGCGGTCGGCTCGACCGGCTCAGTGGCGGCGGTCGGCTCGACCGGCTCAGTGGCAGCAGTGGGCTCGGCGGCGGTGGGCTCCGTGCTGGGGGCCTCGCCCTCACTCTGGCCGGCCACGTGGCCGAACTCGGCGGCGTAGTCGGCCCAGGCCTCCTGCCCCTCGGTCTCGGGCGTGAATTCGCCGGCGCTGTATTCGGCCGTGCCGATGTAGTTGCCCTGATCGTCATAGGCGTGCTCACCGAAGTGCTCCTGGTACTCGGCGGCAACTTCACCGCCCTCGGCGGCCTGCTTGATGGACAGGCTGATGCGCCGGCGCTGGAGGTCGATGTCGATGATCTTGACCCACAGCTCCTCACCCGGGGTGACCACCTGCTCGGGCAGATCCACGTGATGCACAGCCATCTCGGAGATGTGCACCAGGCCTTCGATGCCCTCTCCGACCTGGACGAAGCCGCCGAAGGGAACCAGTTTGGTGACCCGGCCGTAGACCAGCTCGCCCACCCGGTGAGCGGTGGCGAACTCCTGCCAGGGATCCTGCTGGGTGGCCTTCAAGGAGAGGCTGATCCGCTCCTTGTCCAGGTCCACATCGAGGACCTGCACGTCGATCTCATCGCCCACCTGCACCACCGAGGACGGGTGGTCGACGTGCTTCCAGGACAACTCGGACACGTGGACCAGGCCGTCCATGCCCCCCAGGTCGACGAAGGCGCCGAAGTTGACCACCGAGGAGACGACGCCCCGGCGCACCTCCCCTGGCTTGAGGTTGACCAGGAACTCCTCGCGCTGCTCTCGCTGGGTCTCCTCCAGCCAGGCCCGGCGGGAGAGCACGACGTTGTTGCGGTTCTTGTCCAACTCGATGATCTTGGCCTCGAGCTTCTTGCCCACGTAGGGCAGAAGATCCCGCACCCGGCGCAACTCGACCAGGGAGGCGGGCAGGAAGCCGCGCAGGCCGATGTCGAGGATGAGGCCACCCTTGACCACTTCGATGACCGGGCCCTCGACCATGCCGTCGGATTCCTTGATCCGCTCGATGGTGCCCCAGGCCCGCTCGTACTGGGCCCGCTTCTTGGACAGGACCAGCCGGCCTTCCTTGTCCTCCTTCTGGAGGACCAGGGCCTCGATCTCTTCGCCCAGGGTGACGACCTCGGAGGGGTCGACGTCGTGGCGGATGGAGAGCTCCCGGCTGGGGATTACACCCTCGGACTTGAAGCCGATGTCGAGGAGAACCTCGTCCTTGTCCACCTTGACCACGGTGCCCTTGACAATGTCACCGTCGTCGAACTCGACGATGGTGGCGGAGATGGCATCCTCGAAACTCATCCCGTCCAGGTCATCGCTCACGATCTCCCGGGGGACATAAGCGGCCGGATCGGGCATGGTGGCGGTGGCCGTGCCGGCGCCGTCGGGGAGTTCGGAAGTAGCGGTGGGATCGGACATCGGGGGTAGGGAACCTTCAGTTTTCGGTAGGCGGACAGAAAGCCCGTCAGGTTACCACTGCCACCATCAGCCACTCGGGCCGGTCCACCTCCGGGGCCCTGGCCTCGTAACGGCCCGGCTCCACCGACCACAGGGCCTCGACCCGCAGGCCGGCGGCGGCGGCCATCAGCCGCAGCTCCCGAGGGGTGAAACAGGTGTGCTCCAGGGCGAATTCCGCCTCCCGGTCCCCGGTCCGGTCCCGGACCCGGGCCGTCTCATGGAGAACGCCGGTCCCGGCATCGAAGGCCTCCCCTTCGGCCAGCCACTTGACGGCGTACCAGGAGGAGAAGGCGGTCAGGGCCAAGCGCCCGCCGGGGCGCAATGCCCGGGCCAGCTCACCCAGGGCGGCTCCTTCGTCCTCGGACCCACCCAGGAGCCCGAAGCCGCCCTGGCACAGACAGATGGCGGCGTCGAAAGAGCCGGGCCGGAGCGGCAGGCGCCGGACGTCGCCCTGGACGAAGCCGGCCCGGGACTCTCCGGACGTGTCCCGGGCCACTTCCAGGAAGGGAAAGGCCAGATCGACACCGACGACCTCCATACCCCGGTGGGCCAGGTCCAGGGAGTGGCGCCCCGGGCCACAGCCGGCGTCGAGGACCCGCGTGCCGGGGGCCAGGCCGAGCGTACCGATCAGAAAATCCACCTCCTGCTCAGTGCCTTTGGTGAAGGAGTAACGCAGGTAGGAGGCGCCGGTGTAGGCCGATAACTCCCGGTAGACGCTCATCCCTTGGCGTCGGCCCAGCTGGCGCCCCAGCTGACCTCGGCCACCAGCGGGACGGTCAGGTCGGCGGCGTTGGTCATGGCGTCGACGGTGAGCTGGGCCGCCTGGTCCTCCTCCTCGGGCGGGACCTCCAGGATGACCTCGTCATGGACCTGGAGGATGAGCCGGGAGCGCATGCCGGTCGACTCCAGACCGTTGTCCAGCCGCACCAGGGCCACCTTGAAGATGTCGGCGGCCAGGCCCTGGATGCCAGCGTTCATGGCCTGGCGCTCCCCGGCCTGGCGGACCCGAGGGTTGCCCGAGGCCAGTTCGGGGATCTGGCGGCGACGGCCGAAGATGGTCTCGGTGTAGCCCTTCTTCCGGGCCTCGGCCACGGTGGCATCCATGTAACTCCGCACCGACGGGAAGCCCTCGAAGTAGGCGTCGAGGATGACGGTCGCCTCCGACACCGGAACCCCCAGGCGCTGAGCCAGGCCGAATGCCTCCATGCCGTAGGCCAGGCCGTAGGAGACCATCTTGGCCTTGGAGCGCTGGCCGATGTCCACCTTTTCCGGCTCCACGTTGAAGATGCGCGCCGCCGTGGCCCGATGGATGTCCAGGCCCTCGGTGAAGGCGGCCACCAGGCCCGGGTCCTGGGAGAGGTGGGCGATGACGCGCAGCTCGATCTGGTTGTAGTCGGCCACCAGGAAACGGAACCCGTCGGAGGGGATGAAGGCCCGGCGGAAGCGCCGGCCCTCCTCGCTGCGCACCGGGATGTTGTGCAGGTTGGGCTGATCGGAGGAGAGCCGGCCGGTGCGGGCCACCGTCTGATTGAAGGTGGCGTGGATGCGCCCGTCCGGACCGACCTCGTTGAGCAGACCCTCCCCGTAGGTCGAGCGCAGTTTCTCCACTTCCCGGTACTGGAGGAGAGCGTCGATGATGGGGTGCTGGCCCCGGAGGCGTTCCAGGGACTGGGCGTCGGTGGAGAAGCCGGTCTTGGTGCGCTTGAGAGGGCTGAGGCCGAGCTTCTCGAACAGCACGGCGCGCAGCTGGGGCGTGGAGTTGACGTTGAAGCTCTCCCCGGCCAGATCGTGGATGGAGGCCTCCAGGCGGGCGCAGGCCTCGTTGAGGCCGGTGCTGAGCTCCCGCAGGTAATCGGAGTCGACCCTTACCCCGACCACCTCCATGCGGGCCAGGACCCGGACCAGGGGCGTCTCGATCTCATCGTGCAGGAGGCGCAGACCCTGGGCGTCGAGGGCAGCGCTCAGAGGCACGGCCACAGCCGCCACGGCCACGGCCCGCACGGCGGCGGCCTCGGCCGGGTCCACCCCGTCCCCATCCAGATCCAACTGGCCCGACGGCGCCGATCCGGGCGGGGCCACCTCCATCTGGGCGTAGCGGACGGTGATGTCCTCCAACAGGTACTGGGTGTCGGCCGGATCCAGCAGGTAGGAGGCCACGGCGGTGTCCATGGCCAGGGCGCCCACCTCGACGCCCATCTCCATCAGGCCCCGCATGAGTTCCTTGGCCCGGTGGGCGATGACGGGCCGGGTGCGCAGCAGCGCCCCCAGGGCGTCCCGCACGGAGGGATGGGCCAGCAACTCGGAGGAGAGCCACAGCACGTGGCCCGACGCCTGCGGATCGGCGGTTCCGGTCCCGCCGGCGACGACGGCCGGGCTCAGGGCGAGGCCGGTAAGCAGGGACCGGGCCGGCGCCCCTTCCCACGCCGCCTCCACGGCCAGGGCCGGGTGGGCGGCCAGGGCTTCGATGTCCGCCACGGCCAGCTGGGGGTCCTCGGGACGGGAGACGGCGGCCTCTACCGTCGGCATCGGGCCGGACGCCACCGCCGAACTGTCACCCACCGCTTCGATGAGGCGGTCCCACAGGGTGCGGAACTCCAGGAAGTTGAACAGCTGGCGGGTGGCGTCGCGGTCCCAGTCGCCCATGCGGAGGTCCTCGATGGCCACATCGAGTGGGACGTCGCGCACCAGCGGGGTGAGCAACACGTTCTTCCTGACCCGGGCCTCACTCTCGCCCAGGCTCTGGCGCAGCTTGGGGGTGCACTTCTCCAGGTTGGCGAAAACGCCGTCGAGGCTTCCGTAGTCGTTGAGCAGCTTGGCCGCCGTCTTCTCCCCCACCCCGGGAACGCCGGCGATGTTGTCGGACGGATCGCCGCGCAGGGCGGCGTACTGCGGATACGGATCAGGGGTGACGCCGGTGCGTTCTTTGATACCGGCTTCGTCGTAGAGGACGTAGTCGGAGACGCCCCGGCGGTTGTAGAGGACCTTCACCAGGGGGTCCTCGACCAACTGGTAAACGTCGCGGTCCCCGGTGACCACGATTACCTCGACCCCCTCGTCGCGGGCCCGGGTGGCCAGGGTGGCGATGATGTCATCGGCTTCGTAACCGGCCAACTCCAGCATGGGGAGCTGCAGCGTTTCCACCAACTGGCGGACCAGGCCCATCTGCTGGCGCAGGATGTCCGGTGTCTCGGCCCGGCCGGCCTTGTAGTCGTCGGCCATCTCATGGCGGAAGGTGGGCTCGGGCCGGTCGAAGGCCACGGCCACGCCGTCGGGCTGATGGTCGCGCAACAGGTTGACCAGCATGGAGGTGAACCCGAACACGGCGTTGGTGACCTGGCCCGAGGCGGTGGCCATGTCGGTGGGCAGAGCGAAAAAGGCCCGATAGGCCAGGGAGTTGCCATCCAGGAGCATGAGCCGGCGCACTCCGGCCATGGTACGGCCGCTACGGGAGCAGAGCGCCCTCCAGCACTTGCTCCGATGCCGCCCTCAGGGTGATGCGCTGGCGCATGGCGGCGCTGCGGATGAAACCGAAGGCGTCGTTCTCCTTCATGTCGAAGTCGTCCATCAGCTTGCCCTTGGCCCGGTCCAGAAAGCGGCGGGTCTCGAGTTGCTCGGCCAGGGAACGGTTTTCGTCCTCCAGGGCCCGGATCTCGGCATGGCGGGCCAGGGCCACCTCCAAGGCGGGCACCAGCTCGGCCTTCTGGAACGGCTTGACCAGATAGGAGACCACCCCGGCATCCCGGGCGTCCTCGATCAGGTTGCGCTGGCTGAAGGCGGTGAGGATCAGGACCCCGGCCAGGCGCTCGGAGGTGATCTCCCGGGCCGCCTCCAGGCCGTCCTTGCCCGGCATCTTGATGTCGAGGATGGCCAGGTCGGGGCGATGCTGGCGGACCAGGTCCACGGCTTCGTCACCGCGCCCGGTCTCCCCCACTACCTGGTAGCCCTCCTCTTCCAGGATCTCCTTGAGGTCGAGTCGGATGATGGCCTCGTCCTCGGCTATCACCACCCGCACCCCGGTGCCGGTGGGCTCGGACTGGATCGATTCGGGGGCAGTCACGGCAGCCGCTCCAGCAATTTGTCCTGGGCCGATTCCAACTCGGCGATGGTAGATTCGACCGCGGCCCGGCTGCGAGCCATGGCCTCGGCGTGACGGCGGGCGTCCCGGTGCTCCCGGTCGGCGCCGGGGGTCTCGGACACGAGCGAGCGGATACGGGCATCGTCAGCGGCCTCGGCCAGGACGGCCAGTTGCTCGTTGAGCACGCCCAATTCGGCCCTGGCCTCCTTCAGGCGGGCATGCACATCCATGAGGCGGCGCTCCACCAGTGACCTCGACGACATCGTCAGGCGAGTCTAACGGCGGGGTTTGGTGCCCGGAGCGGGATTCGAACCCGCACGCCCTCTCGGGCAATGGTGTTTGAGACCATCATGTCTGCCGGTTCCATCATCCGGGCGCGCCCGACAAGGTACCGGTCAGGCTACTAAGGGCCGGCCGGGGTGGTTACCGCACAGTAGCGATGACAAGCCGGCGGTGGTCCCGTAGCCTCGAGCCGATGTCCACCGCTACCCGCCTGCGCTGGCTGGTCCCGGTCGCCCTGCTCGGCTTCCTCTCCACCCTCCGCCAGATCCTGCTGACCCTGAACGAGGGCCGTGGCAGCCGTCGCTGAGGGAACCGCCACCGTGGCCGTGGGCACCCGGCCCGGGCCCGGGGCCCGAGAGGTCGGGCCCCTGGAGGCGGCGCCGTGCTGACCTTCACCTTCCCCGGTCAGGGATCCCAGAAGCCCGGCATGGGCGAGGCCTGGGCGGACCACCCCTCCTGGGAGCTGGTAGGCGATGCCTCGGAGGCAGCCGAGCGCGACGTGACCCGTCTCCTACTCCACGCCGACAAGGACGAGCTGACCCAGACCCGCAACGCCCAGCTGGCCACCTTCACCCTCAGCCTGGTGGTGCTCGATGCCATCGAGCGGCTGGGGCTGTCCCCCTCGGCCTGCGCCGGGCATTCCCTCGGTGAGTACTCGGCCCTGGTGGCCAGCGGAGCCATCTCCTTCGAGGACGGGGTCCGGCTGGTCACCGAACGGGGCGAGGCGATGCAGGCTGCCGCCGAGGACCACCCCGGGACCATGGCGGCCGTGCTGGGGTTGGAGGACGATGACGTCGAGGCCGCCTGCGTGCGGGCCGAGGCCGAGGCCTGGGTGGCCAACTACAACGCCCCGGGCCAGGTGGTCATAGCCGGCTCCGCTGACGGCGTGGCCGCCGCCGGTGAGGTCGCCAAGCAGATGGGAGCCAAGCGGGTCATGGGCCTGCCCGTCGGCGGGGCCTTCCACACCCCGCTCATGGAGCCGGCCCGCAGCCGGCTGCGCAAAGCCCTGGCCGAGGTGAGCTTCCACTCCCTGGAAGTGCCGGTCACCGCCAATGTCGACGCCCGGGTCCATTCCTCCGCCGATGAGTGGTCCTCGCTTCTCTCCGCCCAGCTCTGCTCCCCGGTCCGCTGGCGCCAGACCATCGACGCCCTGGTGGCGTCCGACCCCGACTCCCCCGCCTTCGTCGAGGTCGGCCCGGGGGCGGTGCTGACCGGGCTGGTGCGCCGCATCGCCCCGGAAGTGCGGGCCGTCAGCGTGTCGGGCCCGGACGATCTCGACACCCTGGTGGAGAGCCTGGCCGGAGCCAGCCCGCTGCAGGCCTATGTGGCCCAGCACCAGGGCGAGCACCTGTACGTGTCCGAACGGGTGGTGGTCAGCCCCATGACCGGCGTCTACGCCAAGCCCGTTGACGGTCCTCTGCGGACAGGCCAGGAGATCGAGGTCGGCCAGCTCCTGGGGACGGTGGGGAGTAGCGAAGTGCGGAGTCCCTTCGCCGGGACGTTGCAGGGGCTGCTGGCCGTGGACGGGGAGCGGGTCACCGACGGCCAGCCGGTGGCCTGGCTGCGCTGCGGGACCGACCGCTGATGGGTGTCACCATCACCGGGTGGGGCACGGCCCTGCCGGACAAGGTGATCACCAACGCCGATCTCGAGGCCCGCCTCGACACCAGCGATGAGTGGATCACCGAGCGTTCAGGGATCCGGGAGCGCCGGATCGGGGACAGCTGCGCCGAGCTGGCCATCGGGGCGGGACGGGCGGCCCTGGCCCGGGCCGGCGTGGCCCCGGCCGACATCGACCTACTGGCCCTGGCCACCACCACTCCCGACCAGTCGGTGCCGGCCACTTCGGCCCACGTCGCCTTCGAACTCGGCCTCACCTGCGGCGCCTTCGACCTCAACGCCGCCTGCTCGGGCTTCGTCTACTCCCTGGTGGCGGCGTCGGGCATGGTCGGGGGCCACGTGGGCCGGGTCCTGCTCATCGGAGCCGAGCGGCTCAGCCGCATCACCGACTGGGAGGACCGCAGCACGGCCGTGCTGTTCGGGGACGGCGCCGGAGCGGTGGTGCTCGAGGCGGTGGACGGCCCGGGGGATCTGCTGGCCTGGGATCTCGGCGCCGACGGTTCCCTACGGCCCATCCTCTACGCCGACCTGCACGGGTACATCACCATGAACGGTAGGGAGGTGTTCCGCCGGGCGGTCCGGGCGATGGTCGATTCGGCCCAGGCCACCCTGGAGCGGGCCGGGGTGTCCGCCGCCGAGGTGACCCTGCTGGTGCCCCACCAGGCCAACATCCGCATCATCGAGGCGGCCACCCAGCGCCTCGGCATCCCCATGGAGCGCACCGCCGTGGTGCTGCACCGGACGGGCAACACCTCTTCCGCATCCATCCCCCTGGCCCTGGCCGACGCCGCCGAGTCCGGCCGGCTCTCCCCCGGTGACCTGGTGCTGCTGTGCGGCTTCGGGGCCGGGATGACCTGGGCCAGCGCCTTGGTGCGCTGGAGCGCGGCGGCTTGAGCCCTGAAGTCCCGGAAGGTCCCGGCCGCGTCGTCCTGGTGACGGGCGGATCCCGGGGTATAGGCGCCGCCTGCGTCGAGCGCTTCGCGGCCCGAGGCGACCGGGTCGCCTACACGTCGCGCTCCGGCCCGGCCGGCGGCTCCGGCCCCCCGGCCGAGGGGCCCTGGCACCTCGCCTGCGACCAGAGCCGACCCGAGGCGGTCACGGCCGCCCTCGATCTGATCGAGAAAGAATGGGGGCCGGTCGAGGTGCTGGTGGCCAACGCCGGCCTGACCCGGGACGGCCTGCTCATGCGCATGAGCGAGGAAGCCTGGTCCGACGTGATCGAGACCAACCTCACCGGCGTCTACCGGCTGGTCAAGCGGGTGGTGGGGCCGATGATGCGGGCCCGGAAGGGCCGGGTCATCCTGGTCTCCTCCGTTTCCGGTCTGGCCGGCCAGGCCGGGCAGGCCAACTACGCCGCCGCCAAGGCCGGGCTGGTCGGCTTCGCCCGTTCCATGGCCCGGGAGCTGTCCTCCCGCTCGATCCTGGTCAACGTGGTCGCCCCCGGCACGGTGGACACCGACATGCTGGGCGCCCTCAACGAGGCCCAGATGGCCGAACTGGTGGACCGGGTGCCCCTGGGCCGGGTGGCCCGGCCCGAGGAGATAGCCGGGGTGGTGGCCTTCCTGGCCTCGGACGACGCCTCCTACATCACCGGCGCCGTCCTGCCCGTCGACGGCGGCCTGGCCATGGGCCACTGATGCATCGTCACCGGACGAACTAGAAAGGGAACCGTGGATCGAGACACTGCCTTCGAGAAGTTCAAGACCTGCGCCGTCGAGGTGCTCCAGGTCCAACCCGATCAGGTCACCATCGAGGCCAAGTTCGGGGACGACCTCGATGCCGACAGCTTGGACCTGGTTGAACTGGTGATGGCTCTGGAAGAGAGCTTCGACATCACCGTGGACGAGTCCGAGCTGGAAGGGGTCCAGACGGTCGGGCAGGCCTTCGACCTGGTCCTGTCCAAGGTTTCCTGAGGGCCCGAGGTGAAGACCTCGTTCCTGCCCGGAGGCACCCAGGGTCGGGCGGTGGCCATCACCGGCCTGGGGGTCGTTACCACCGCCGGCATCGGTAAGGACGCCTTCTTCGACGGCCTGTGCCGGCCGGCGCCGGAGGGGACCCGCATCGTCACCGACTTCGACCCCACCCCCTGGTTCGGCCCGAAGGACGTCCGGCGGGTCGACCGCTTCGCCCAGATGGGCGTGGCCGCGGCCGAGATGGCTCTGGACGACGCCGGGCGGCCCGAGGTGGATCCGGACCGGGCCGGGGTGATCATCGGCACCGGGGTCGGCGGCCTGGCCACCCTGGAGGAACAGATCCTCATCCACCATGAGAAGGGGCCCCGACGGGTGTCCCCGTTCCTGGTCCCGATGATGATGGGCAACGCCGCCGCCGGGAACGTCAGCATCCGTAACGGCTGGCGGGGCCCGTGCGAGACCACCGTCACCGCCTGCGCGGCCGGCACCCACTCGGTGGGCAACGCCGCCCGGCTGGTGGCCACCGGCCGCTGTGACGTGGTGCTGGCCGGCGGAGCCGAGTCAGCCGCCACCCCGGTGGCCATGGCCGGCTTCGGAAACATGACGGCCCTGTCCGGCTCGGGCATCTCCCGCCCCTTCGACTCGGAGCGGGACGGCTTCGTGATGGCCGAAGCGGCCGGGGTGCTCCTGCTCGAGGACCTGGACCGGGCCCTGGCCCGGGGAGCGCACATCTACGCCATAGTGGCCGGGGCGGCGTCGAATGCCGATGCGCACCACATCACGGCGCCTTCGCCGGGTGGGGCCGGGGCGGCGGCCTGCATGGAACTGGCCCTGGAGGATGCCGGCCTCGATCCCTCCGAGGTGGGCCACATCAACGCCCATGGCACCTCCACCCCGCTCAACGACGCCGCCGAGGCCGAGGCCATCAACAAGGTCTTCGGCACGCCCGGGCCGGCCGTCACCTCCACCAAGGGAGTCACCGGTCACGCCCTCGGAGCGGCCGGCGCCATCGAGGCCGTCGCCCTGGCCCTCACCATCGACCGGGGCCTCATCCCCCCCACCGCCGGCCACGACCATCCCGATCCCGACATCCATCTGGACCTGGTGGTCGGCCGGCCCCGGGCCTGGGAGCCGGGCCCCGCTCTCTCCAACTCCTTCGGCTTCGGCGGTCACAACGGCACCCTGGTCCTGCTCCCCTACCGGGACTGAGCCCCGTCAGGACCCATCGGCGATTACAAACAGCAGGTCGACCTCGCAGGCGGTCTGACCGCCGACCGAGGCGCGGCCGTGGCCCTTGCCGGCCCGGGCCGACATCCGGCCCAGCTCCACCTCCAGGTCCAGGCTGTCGCCCGGGACGACCTGCCGGCGGAAGCGGGCGGAGTCGACTCCGCCGAAGAGCGGCAGCTTCCCCGTGAAGCGCTCATCGAGCAGGACGGCCACGGCCCCGAGCTGGGCCACCGCCTCCACCATCAGCACCCCGGGCAGGGTCGGCCGGCCCGGAAAGTGCCCGGGGAAAAACCACTCCTCCCCGGTGAGGCGCCAGAGGCCCGAGGCCGACTGCCCGGGCACCACCGCCGTCACCTCATCCACCAGGAGGAAGGGCGGCCGGTGCGGCAACACATCGGCCGGCCGGGGCAGCTCGACGGTCACCCGTTCTTCCTGACCCACTCGGTCAGGCGGGCCGGGGTGTCCTTGGGCGAGATCTTGTACCAGGCCTCGGCCACTTTGCCCTTGGCATCGATCAGGAAGGCCGAGCGGACGATGCCCATGTACTTCCGTCCGTACATGCTCCGTTCCCCCCACACGCCGTAGGCGTCGGCCACGGCGTGGTCTGGATCGGAGAGGAGGGGGAAGCCCAGCCCGTACTTCTGGTCGAACTTGGCCTGCTTGTCCGGGGCATCGGGGCTGATGCCGATGATCACCGTGTCACCGACGTCCCCGGACACGTCCCGCAGTCCGCAGGCCTGGGTGGTGCAGCCGGGCGTATCCGCTTTGGGATAGAAGTAGATCAACACCGGCCGGCCCTTGAACGAGGTCAGGGAGACCTTGGCACCGGCCTGGTCGGCCAGGGTGAAGGACGGGGCCTTGTCCCCCGCCGTGAGTTGCGTCATGGCGACGGATGGTAGTGACCGGCTTGGGCGCCACGCGCCGGGCGCGGTAGGTTCGCCCGATGGGAGTGGAGGCGGCGCAGGAGGATCCGACCGCGCCGGCCGACCTCAGCCTGGGGGCTTTCACCGAGGATCCACCCTGGCTGGTCGTGCCGGAGGAGATGCGCTGGCGCCGGGGTATCGACGCCCTCCGGTCCCGGACCCGCCACGACGTGCCCCGCATGGTTCGCCGCCGCCGGCTACCGCCCGGGGCCCGGGTGGTCACAGTCGGCGGCAGCCTTGGTTGGGCTCTGGGCAACTGGTACCTGCGGGAGAAGCGCCTGACCCAGACCGAGTCCCGGGCCGGCGTATCCCTGCGGCTGCGCAAGGCCTTCGAGAAGCTGGGGCCCACCTACATCAAGCTGGGCCAGATCCTCTCCTCGGGCGAGGGCATTTTCCCCGACGAGCTGGTCAGCCAGTTCAAGTACCTCCGGGACCGGGTGCCGGCCGAGCCGTTCAGCACTGTCAGGCGCATTGTGGAGTCCGACCTGGGCCGGCCCCTGGAGGAGGTCTTCTCCTCCTTCGACCAAGCCCCCATCGCGGCGGCCTCCATCGCCCAGGTCCATGCCGCCACCCTGCGCTCCGGGATCGGGGCCGGCCGGGACGTGGTGGTGAAGGTGCAGCGGCCCACCGTGGCCGCCATGGTGCGCCGGGACCTGGCTGCCATGAGTTGGATCGCTCCGGCCCTGATCGGCCGCATCCCCATCTCGGCCCTGGCCAACCCGCCCGCCCTGGTCGATCTGTTTGCCGAGACCATCGTGGAGGAACTCGACTTCCGCCTCGAAGCCCAGAACATGTTGGACGTGGCCCAGATCCTGGCCGCCACCGGCCAGCGCTCCCTGGTCGTGCCCCGGCCCCACCCCCAACTGGTCACCCGCCGGGTGCTGGTCATGGAGCGACTCAGCGGATTCGGCTTCGATGACGTGGCCGGCATGAAGGCGGCCGGCATCGACACCAGCCAGGTGGTCCGGGCCAGCCTGGTGTCGTTCCTGGAAGGGGCCATGCTCTTCGGCGTCTTCCACGGGGACCTCCACGGCGGGAACCTGTTCGTCCAGGAGAACGGCCGGGTCGCCCTGCTCGACTACGGCATCACCGGCCGGCTGGACGAGCCCCGCCGGCTGGCCTTCCTGCGCCTGTTGATGGGCGCCACCGGAAATGACATCCGGGCCCAGATAGCCGCCCTACGGGATCTCGGGGCCCTGCCCGCCGATGTCGACATCGAAGGTGTCATCCGGGATCTCAACCTCGACGCCCCGCCGCTCGATCCGACCCAGATGACGGCCGAGGAGATCACCAACGAGATTCGCAACGTGACCAAGGCCCTACTCGGCTATGGGGCCCGCATGCCCAAGGAACTGATGCTCTTCGTCAAGGACATGCTGTTCTGCTCCAATGCCATTCAGACCCTGGCCCCGGACGTTGACATCATCTCCCTCATCGGGGACATCGCCCTCTACATGGCCGAGCACCACGGTGAGCGCATCAGCGCCGACGTGGGAATGAGCATCGACGTGGAGGCCATCGACCTGTCCGGCATCCGAGCGTCCTTCGGGATCGTCGACGAAACCACCCCGGTCACCGCCCGCCAGCTGAACGAGCGCCGGGCCATCATCGAGCGCCGCATGGAAGCCCACCGCAAGGAGCGGCGCTCGTCCCGGCGGCGCCGATGAGTCCCGCCTCCCGGTAGGCCCGGTGGCTGTCCCCCGGGCGCCGGCCGAAGTGGCCATGGGCCGGCATCCGCGAGATGTCGCCCGGATAGTCCTATCCGCCCTTCTGGTCACGGCCGGCTTCTTCGTCGCCCGGTCGCACCGGGTCGATCCGCTGGAGGCGGGCATCTACCGGGATCTGGCCCTGCTGCCGTCCTGGCTGGACGAGACCTCCCGGGCCATCTCGCTGGCCGGCTCGGTGGTGGGCATAGCCGGCGCGGCCGGGATCGCCCTGCTGGTCCGGCGCATCCGGGCCGCCCTCAAACTCATCGTGGCCGGCACGGCCGGCTGGCTGGCCTGCCACTTCCTGTCCGTCTTCGCCCCCCGCCGGGCGGTGGTGGTGAACGGGGTGCCCAACGGGAACGGGGCCACCCACTCCGTAGTCCTCCACAGTGTCTTTCCCTCCGACCACACCGCCGTGGCCGCCGCCCTGGCCACCGTGGTCACCCCCTATCTCCCCCGCTCCATGCGCCTGGTCCCGCTCATCGGAGTGGCCCTGGTGGCGGCGGCCCAGGACTTCACCGGCGGGCATCTGGCCCTGGAACTGGCCGCCGGGGCCTTCATCGGCTTCGCCATCGGCAGCGGGCTGCACCTGGTCTGGGGGGCGCCGGGCCGGGCCACCTCGACCGACGCCGTTACGGCCGTACTGCGCCGGTCCGGCCTGGAGGTGATGCGGGTCGAGCCCATCGGCCGGGCCGGCTTCGGGCCCCGGCACTTCGAAGCCCGTACCGGGGAGGGCCAGTGCTTCGTGGTCGAGGTGGTGCGGCGGGGCCAGCGCCGGGCCGGCTGGGCCTACAAGGCCCGCCGCCTGCTGGCGTCCCTGGAGGTGGAGGACGAGCCGGGCCTGTCCTCGCCCAGCCACGAGGTGGACCACGAGGCCTTCGTCACCCTGCTGGCCGAGCGGGCCGGGGTCAGGACCCCCGAGGTCGTCTTCGGGTTGGAGATGGGCCACGGACCGGCCCTTTTGGTCCGGCGCAAGGTGGAGGGCTGCCGGCTGGCCTCCCTCGGCGCCGAGGCGGTGGACGACTGCCTGCTGGAGCAGATCTGGGGCCAGGTCCGGGCCCTGGGGACCGCCCGCATCGCCCACCATGAGCTGACTGCCAACAACGTCCTGGTCGACCCGTCCGGCGCACCCTGGCTGCTCGACTTCACCTTCGCCAAGGCCGGCGCCACCGACCGCCGTCTGGCCCAGGACCGGGCCGAGATGCTGGTGTCCCTGGCCTCTGTGGTCGGGGTGGAACGGGCGGTGGGCTCGGCCCTGCGCGGCAGCGACCGGGAGGATCTGCTCCCGGCTCTCAGCTTCCTACAGCCCCTGGCCCTGCCGGTGCATATCCGGCGCCAGCTCGCCCCCCAGACGGCCCGCCAGCGCCTGGCTCTGGGCGACATCTCCTCCCGGCTGGCCGAGAACCTGGACGCCCCCCGGCCATCCTTCCGGCCCCGCATCCGAGCCACCACCGTGCTGTCCCTGGTGGTGGGCGGCGGCGCCGTCTACCTGCTGCTGCCCCAGATCGGCACTGTCCCCCGCCTTCTCGACGCCATGCGCCAGGCCAACTACTGGTGGCTGATAGCGGCCTTCGGAGCCGGGGCCGTGACCTTTCCCATGGCGGCCGCCTCCTACCTGGGCGCCGTCCGGCGCCGGCTGTCCCTGGCCCGGACCACCCTGACCCAGATCGCCTCCGCCTTCACCAGTCGCCTGACCCCCGGCGGCCTGGGCGGCATGGGGCTCAACCTCATCTACCTGGAGCGCTCCGGGTCCCCCCGGGCCGAAGCGGTGGGGTCCATCGCCCTCAACCAGGCCGCCGGGGTGGTGGTCCACGCCACCGGGTTCTTCCTGGCCGCCGCCATCCTCGGCACCAGCGGCCTGGTGGGCAAGGCCCCCCTGCCCTCGGGCTGGCCGTTCCTGGCCGGGGTGGCCGGCGCCCTCATCGTGGCCGGGGTGCTGGTGGGCTCGCCCCTGGGGCGGCGCCGGGTCCTGGTCCCGGGCCTGCGGGTGGGCCGGGAGCTGGTCGCGACCCTGGGTCATCCGCTCCGGGCCCTGGCCCTGTTCGGGGGATCGGCCGGCGTGACCCTGGGCAACGGCCTGGCCCTGGTGGCCAGCCTGGCCGCCTTCGACCCCCATTTTTCGTTGGTGTCCGTCCTGGCCGTCTACGTAGGTGGGGCCGCCCTGGCCTCGGCAGCTCCCACCCCGGGCAACCTGGGGGCGCTGGAGGCCGCCCTGGTGGCCGGACTGACCGGTATCGGCGTCCATCCCGAGTCGGCGGTGGCGGCCGTGCTCACCTTCCGCCTCCTCACCTTCTGGCTGCCCATCCTCCCCGGCCTGGGCGTGCTCCGCTATCTCCAGTTCCGCCAGATCGTCTGATCCCCAGCTCGGGGCCTACTTCGGGCCACCCGGGTCGGGGCGGATGCCGGTGCGGTGGAGGCGGTCGGCCAGCCAGCCGATGCTGTCGGGGCGCTCCATGGCCTCGTTCCAGCCCTCCAGGGCGTCGGCCAGGGCATCGGGATCGTCCACTCGGGCCAGGACGGCCACGGCCAGTTCACTCATCTGCACCGGGGTGGAGAAGAGCTCCCCGAACCAGGTGACCGGGACCAAGCCGCCGGCCGGGTCCCGCATGGCGTAGAGCTCCCCGGTGTCCACGATGTAGGAGATCTCGTAACGGTTGCCGTGCTCGTCCTTCCAGTTCCGGCCGTATTCGATCTCCTCCGACGCACGGCGCCGCTCGTCCTGGGAATAGAACGCCTCGATGTCCATCCGGATGAAGGTAATGGCCCCTCGGGGCGCCCGTAGGACCGTCAATGGGCGGCGTCCCCAATGGGTACTGTCCCCCAGGAGCAACCGGAAGGAAGGCCGAGCGTGATCGACCAGGATTTCTGCAAGGAGCTGGCCCAGCAGCTGAGGGTGGATTCCATCCGCTCCAGCTCGGCGGCCGGCTCCGGCCACCCCACCTCTTCCATGTCGGCGGCCGAGTTGATGGCGGTTCTCTTCGCCGGTCATCTCCGCTACGACTTCGACGCTCCCCACAATCCCGGCAATGACCACCTCATCTTTTCCAAGGGCCACGCCTCCCCGTTGCTGTACGCGCTCTACAAGGCGGCCGGGGCCATCAGCGATGAGGAGATGCTGACCTTCCGCAAGCTCGGCTCCCGCATCGAAGGCCACCCCACCCCCATGCTGCCCTGGGTGGACGTGGCCACCGGCTCGCTCGGCTTCGGCCTGCCCGTGGGCGTCGGCGTGGCCCTGGCCGGTAAGAACCTGGATCGGATCGACTACCGGGTCTGGGTCCTCTGCGGGGATTCGGAGATGGCCGAGGGTTCCATCTGGGAGGCCTTCGACCACGCCGCCAACGAGGGCCTGGACAACCTCACCGTCATAGTCGACGTCAACCGGCTGGGCCAGCGGGGCGAGACCATGCACGGCTGGGATCTCACGTCCTACGCGGCTCGGGCCGAGGCCTGCGGCTGGCGGGCCATCGAGATCGACGGCCACGACGTGGACGAGGTGGACCGGGCTTTCACCGACGCCGCCGAGACCAAGGGCCGACCCACGGTGGTCGTGGCCCGCACCCACAAGGGCAAGGGCGTCAAGGCCGTCGATGACCAGCCCGGCGCCCACGGAAAGCCGCTGGATGACCCCGAGGAGGCCATTGCCGAGTTGGGCGGGGAGCGCAACCTGAGGGTCAAGGTGGGCGCACCGCCGGCCGGGGTGACCCCTCACCGCTTCGAAACGACCCCACCCGAGGCCGCCCTCCCCCGCTACGAGCTCGGCACCAAGATGTCGACCCGGAAGGCCTACGGGGAGGCGCTGGCGGCGGTGGGCGCGTTCCATCCCGACGTGGTCGCCCTGGATGCCGAAGTCAGCAACTCCACGTTCGCCGACATCTTCAAGCGGGCCCACCCCGACCGCTTCTTCGAGATGTTCATCGCGGAACAGCAGATGGTGGCCGCCGCCGTCGGTATGCAGGTGCGGGGGTGGAAGCCGTATGCGTCCACCTTTGCCGCCTTCTTCACCCGGGCCTACGACTTCGCCCGCATGGCCGCCGTCAGCCGGGCCGACATCCGCCTGGTCGGCTCCCACGCCGGGGTCTCCATCGGCCAGGACGGCCCCTCCCAGATGGGCCTGGAGGATCTGGCCTCCTTCCGCGCCATCCACGGCAGCACCGTCCTGTACCCCTCCGATCCCAACCAGACGGCCAAGCTGGTCTCGGCCATGGCCGATCGGCGCGGCGTCGTGTACATGCGCACCACCCGGGGGGACACCCCCGTCCTCTACGAGGCGGACGAGGATTTTGCCATCGGGGGCAGCCGGGTCCTGCGCTCCTCCGCCGATGACGCCGTCACGGTGGTGGCGGCCGGCATCACCCTGCACGAGGCGGTCCAGGCGGCCGAGGTCCTGGCCTCGGAGGGAATCTCGGTGCGCCTGGTCGATCTGTACTCGCTGAAGCCGATCGATGAGGCCGGCCTGATCGAGTCGGCCCGGGCCACGGACGGCCGGCTGGTGACGGTCGAGGACCACTGGCCCGAGGGCGGCATCGGTGAAGCCGTCGTCGGCGCCCTGGCCGGGGCGGGCCTGACCCTGCGGGTCACCCGCCTGGCCGTGGAGGGCATGCCCACTTCCGGCACCCCGGACGAGTTGCTGGACCTGGCCGGCATCGACGCCGGGCACATAGCCGCCGCCGTCCGCGCCCTGGCCTCGGCCTAAGAGACGGCCCGGCTCAGAGGCGCTCCAGGCGCCAGCGGGCCGATGCCACCGGCACAGTGGCCTGGAGGGTGGCTGGGAAGGTGTGATGCTGACCGGCCAGGCTGAGGGTGACCGAGCCCAGCCGGGTACCGGCGGTCAGATGGCTGACCGGGGCCAGCGGGGTGGTGCGGCTGACGCTGACCCCGACGGTCATCCCGCCCCAGCCGATGGTCGACCAGGTGCCAGGCGCCATCACCGGCACGGGGGACGACCAGGCGGTGGAGAGCCTGGCGACCGTCCCGTCGGCGGGGAGGGAGAGGCTGATGGGGTGCACGGCGGCGCCGGCGGCGTTGATCAGAGCCAGGCTGGCGTTGAGGGCGGCCTGGAGGATGGAGGGGCCCTGCTGGCCGAGAACCGCACCGATGACCACGATGGGGACCGGGCCCACGGCCCGGATGGCGGCAAAGACGAAGCAGCCGCCGGCCTGGGCGGTCGAGCCGGTCTTGATGCCGATGATGCCGTCATGGCCGACCAGGTAGTCGTAGTTGTAGACGGTCCCGGCCACAGGCAGGTTGACCTGGGCCAGATCCACGATCCCGGCAAAGACGGGATTGGTCATGGCCACCTCGGCCAGGCGGACCTGGTCCCCGGCGCTGGAGACGGAGGCGGAGCTGATGCCGGTCGGGTCGGCGTAGTGGGTGGCGGTCATGCCCAGGCGGGCCGCCTCGGTGTTCATGCGGCTGACAAAGACGGCCTGGGAGCCGGCATCCCATTCAGCCAGCAGAGTGCCGATGTTGTTGGCCGAGGCGACCAGGAGCGCCTCCAGGGCCTGGTGCTCGGTGAGCTGCTCCCCGGCCTGGACCTTGACCACCGACTGGGCGCCGGCGGCATCGGCTGCCTCGGTGGCCACGTCGGCGGCCCCGACGGTGAGGGAAGGGCCTTCCTGGCCGTCGGTGAGCGGGTGGTCGTGCAGGATCAGATAGGCGGTCATCATCTTGGTGAGGCTGGCGATGGGGACGGGCCCGTCACCGCCGGAGGACCCCATCGTCCCCACTCCGAGCAATCCGACGGTGGCCTCGCCCTGACCGGGAAAGGGTAGGACGGGAGCCGGCCCGGGGACCCGGAAGGAGGCCGGGGCGGTGCTGACATAACGCACCGGCGGCACCGCCCGGACGAAGAGCTGCACGGCGCCCAGGATCACGACGATGACGACGATGACCGCCATCAGGCCCAGCACGGAACGGGCCGAGGGGCCGCGTCGATCCCGGCGGCCCCAGTCTCGGGCCCAACGACTATCTATGGGCCTCACTTCCGGTCGGAGTTGGACCAGTACGGAGCGCGCAGGTCGCGCTTGAGAACCTTCATGGCGCCCGACAATGGCAGAGGCTCGGTACGGAACTCGATCGACTTGGGCACCTTGTAGCCCGCGATCGTCTGGCGGGCATGCTCCTGAATCGCTTCGACAGTGGCCGAGGCGCCCTTATCCATCACCACAATGGCGAGGACGGCCTCGCCCCACTTCTCATCCGGTATCCCGATCACGGCCACCTGGGACACGCCCGGGTAGGTGGAGATGGCGTTCTCCACCTCCACGGAATACACGTTCTCCCCGCCGGTCACGATCATGTCCTTGACCCGGTCGACCAGGAAGAGATAACCCTCCTCATCCAATCGGCCGGCGTCACCGGTGTGGTACCACCCACCCCGAAAGGCCTCGGCCGTCTCTTCCGGACGGTGCCAGTACCCGGTCATCAGATTCCCGGCCCGGGCGCAGACCTCTCCTTCGGTCCCGACCGGGACGGCCTCGCCCTTCTCGTCCCGGATGGAGACCACCACCCCCATGGCCGGCCGGCCGGCCGAGCGCAGGCGGTCACCGCCGCGCCGATGGTCCTCGGCGTCCAGCACCGTCAGCACCGAAGCCGACTCGGTCATCCCGTAGCCCTGCCAGATGTTGAGTTCGGGGAAGGTGGCGATGAGGCGATCGACCAGGGCGGCCGGCATGGGTGATGCCCCGTAGACCAGGTCCCGCATGCTGGCCAGCCGCTCGGGCCGGAAGGCCGGATGGTCGAGGACCATGGAGATCATGGTGGGGACCATCACCGTCCAGTTGACGGCGTTGTCCTCGGTGGCCTTGAGCACCGCCTCGGGATCGAACATGGGTATGCACACCGACACACCCCCGCTGGCCGGGATGCCCATCACACCGCCGATGGAGGCGGCGTGGAACATCGGCGTCTGGTGCAGGTAGACGCGCTGGTCGCCCAGGCCGAAGGTGTAGGCGATGTGGTACAGGTTGAGCATCTCGGCCCGCTGGTCGAGGACCACTCCCTTGGGCCGGCCGGTGGTGCCGCCGGTGTACATGAGGATGACGGGATCGTCCTCCTCCGGCTCCTCCGGCGTTACCGGGCGGGCGCCAGCCAGGAGGTCCTCGTAGTCCACCAAGCGGCGGCCCTGGCCGGGTTGGCCATCGGCTCCCAGTTCCTCCGCCCGGCCGGCCGCGCCGATGAACACGATCCTCAGATCGGGCAGAGCCCCGGCCAGGCTGTTGAGCAGGTGGGCGGAGAACAGTTCATCGACGAAGACCACCTCCGTCCCGGAGTCCTCCAGGATGAAGCGCAGCTCGGCGCCGGCCAGGCGCAGGTTGAGGGGGTTGACCACGCCGGCCCCGATGTAGGCGGCGTGGTACAGCTCCAGGAACTGGTGACTGTTGGTCGACATGACCGCGAAGCGGTCCCGCCGGCCCACGCCCATCTCCCGGAGGGCACCGGCCAGCTTGAGGACCCGCCCGGCGTGTTCGGCGTAACTGGCCCGGTAGTCCCCGTCCACCACGGCCGGACGGGTGGAGAAGCGCTCCGAGGCGGGGAGGAACAGGCGGGGGTAGACGAGCTCTTTCATCTTGGTCCCAGTTCTCTCATTCCGGTCCCAGTACGAGGACCGGGTCGGAGTCCTCGTGGCCGGACGGCACGGCCCGGCCCGGGGTGACCCGGGCGCCGACCCGGCGGGGCAGGAAGGAGGCAGGGATGAAGGCCACCGCCACCAGGCCCAGCGAGTACCAGAAGGTGGTGCCGAAGGCGTGGGCCAGGGGGGCGCCGATGCGGGCCAGCAGGGAGGATGGCAGGGCCGAGATGGTGCTCAGGTTGGCCGAGCCGGACCGGGCGCCTAAGGAAGCGAGATTGTGGACCATCTGGCGCTGGAGCATG
Organism: Actinomycetota bacterium; assembly: GCA_027315345.1. Lineage (GTDB taxonomy): Bacteria > Actinomycetota > Acidimicrobiia > Acidimicrobiales > JAJPHE01 > DAHUYE01. The sequence goes on along the minus strand of DAHUYE010000085.1, from coordinate 71,933 downwards.
ACAGCCATGAAGGCGGTGCCGATGGATCCCCCCACCCGCTGCACGATATTGAGCGACGTGGTGGCCCGGGGGACATCGGCGTGGTCGAGGTTGGAGTAGCTGGCGGCCATGGCCGGCATCATGGTGAAGCCGAAGCCGATGCCGCGCACGAACAGCGCCCCCAGGAGATAAACGTAGGAGGTGTGGGGACCGACCTGGGTGAAGGGGAAGGTCCCGATACAGGTGACGGCCAGGCCGAAGAGGACGACCTTACCGGCGCCGATCTGATCGGTCAGCCGGCCGGAGATCGGCATTACCAGGGCCGTGCCGATGCCTTGGGGACAGACCAGTAGACCGGCGGCCAGGGCGCCCTGCTGGCGGACGATCTGGTAGTAGAGCGGCAGCAGGATCATGGCCCCGAAGAGAGCCAGCCCGAAGAGGAATGACGTGCCCGCCCCGGCCGAGTAGGCCCGGTTGGCGAACAGTCGGATGTCGAGCAGGGCCTGGCCGCCCCGCTGGTAGGCGTGCAGGACGAAAGCCACGATCAGGACCAGGCCCACACCGACCCCGGTCAGGGTCCGGGTCCCGCCGAAGCCGCCGGCGGTCCCGGCCTCGGACAGGCCGTAGGCGAGCAGGGCCAGTCCGGGCGAGAGCAGCAGCAGGCCCCGGACATCCAGGCGGTGGTGGCCCCTCACCTCCATGCGGGGCAGGATGCGCGCCGCCGAAACCAGGGCCAGGATGCCGATGGGCACGTTGACATAGAAGATCCACCGCCAGCTGGCGTCCTGGACCAGCAGGCCACCCAACACCGGGCCCAGCACCGGGCCCAGCATCATCGGCACCCCGATGATGCTCATCATGCGGCCCATGCGGGACGGCCCCGCCGCCTGGGCCAGGATGGTCTGGCCCACCGGCATGATCATTCCGCCCCCGAAGCCCTGCAGGATCCGGAAGAAGATGAGGCTGTCGATGTTCCAGGCCAGCCCACACAGGACCGAGCCGAGGAGGAACAGGACCAGGCTGGCCATCCACAGCCGACGGGGACCGAAGCGTTCGATGGCCCAACCGGTCATGGGGATGACCATGGAGAGGGAGAGCAGGTAGCCCGTCGCCACCCACTGGACCGAGGACAGGCTGGCGTGAAGATCGCGGCCCAGGGTGTCCAGGGCGACGTTGACGATGGTGGTGTCCAGGATCGACATGATGGTGCCCAGCACCACCACCCCGGCCAGGAGCATCAGGGGCCGGTCGATCCCGCTGGTCGCCTCCCGAGCCGTGTCCATGGCCCTGGAAAAGTTAGACGCTGGCATGGGCGGTCCCCGTCCCGGGAACTACGCGGCCTCGGCCCGGGAGTCACTGCCGGCCCTCCCAGGCGACAGGGGCGCTCGCAGCGTGAACAATGGGCCGATGACCACCAACCAGCGGACTCTCGCCATCGACATCGGCGGGACCGGGATCAAGGCGGCCGTGCTCAAGGCCGACGGCACCATGGACGGGGAGCGCCAGCGGGTGGCCACCACCTATCCCATGCCCCCGGACAAGTTGATCCGGGTCATCTCCGGACTGGCCGCCAAGCTGCCCGCCTACGACCGGGCCTCGGCCGGCTTCCCCGGGGTGGTCCGGGAGGGACGGGTGGTCACCGCCCCCCACTTCGTCACCCGGTCGGGCCCCGGCACCGAGACGGTGCCGGCCCTGGCCGCCCAGTGGTCCGGCTTCGACCTGGCCGGCACCCTGGCCGAGACTCTGGGTGTGCCGGTACGGGTGGCCAACGACGCCGACCTGCAGGGCTCGGACGTGATCAGCGGCAAGGGCCTGGAACTGGTGGTGACCCTCGGCACCGGTGTGGGGACCGGCCTGTTCTACAACGGGCACCTGGCGCCCCATCTGGAGATCGCCCACCACCCCTTCGAGAAGGGCCGCACCTACAACGAGGCCATTGGCGAGGCGGCCCGCAAGAAGATCGGTAAGCGCCGCTGGAACCGGCGGGTCAGGCGGGCCCTGCGCACCCTCCAGGGCCTCATCAACTACGACCACCTCTACATCGGCGGGGGCAACTCCGGGCGGGTCAAGTTCAAGCTGGGTCCGGACGTGACCATCGTGGACAACGACGCCGGCCTACTGGGGGGCATCAAGCTGTGGCAGACCGAGGAGCTCGGCAGCACCCGGACGGCCGGGTCCACGCCCGCCAAGAAAGCTCCCGCCCGGCCGGCACCGGTCAGCCCCCGGCGCACACCTTCCGGGCGAACTCCACCGCCGCCGACTCGATGAGGCCCCTGTCATAGTCAAGGGTGGCCACGTGGTAGCTCTTCTCCAGGGTGAGACGCTCCACCGGGCCCGACACGGATTCGGCCAGGGTGTCGGCCGCCGCCGGCGGGACGACGTGGTCCTGGGGGCTGTTCATGATCAGGACCGGGCAGTGGACCTCGGAGGGATCCAACTCGGCCATGGCCTCTCCGAAGGACAGCAGGGGCCGGACGGGAACCTGGGTGTAGGCCAGTTCGGTGACCTCCGGATCGGCCACGTCGTTGCCGACCCCGTCGATGGTCTCCACGCCCTGGGCCAACAGCTCCTCCAGGCCTTTGCGCATGGCGTCGTCGGCCATGCCCAGGGCGGCGTTGATGGCGATGACCCCGGCCAGTTCCGGATGGCGGGTGGCCAGCCACACCGACAGGGTGCCGCCCATGGACAGGCCGGCCACCACCACCTTCTCGCAGCGGGAGGCCAGGTCGGTGTAGGCCTCCTCCACGGTGGCAGACCAGTCGGGCCAGCCGGTGGTGGCCATGTCCTCCACGGTGGTGCCGTGGCCGGGCAGGCGGGGCAGTTCCACCGCGAAGCCGGCGGCCGCGAAGGCCTCGGCCAGGCCCCGCATCGACTGGGGACAGCCGGTGAAGCCGTGGACGACCAGGGCGCCATGGGGCCCGCCCGGAGCCGACCACGCTTCGGCCCCGGGGAGAACCTTCGGTTCAGCCATGGCCGCGCTCAGCCCTTGGCCCGGAAGAGAACCTGGAGCTCGGTGAAGCCGTAGAGGCCCCACGGGCCGTTCTCCACCCCGATGCCGCTCCACTTGGCGCCGCCGAAGGGCTGATGGGGAGCCAGCTGGAGATGGGAGTTGACCCAGGCCGTGCCGCACTCCAGGCGGGCGGCCACCTCGGCGCCCCGCTCCACATCCGCGCTCCACACCGATCCGGACAAACCGAAGTGGGTGGCGTTGGCCCGCTCCACGGCGTCATCCAGGTTCCGGTAGGAGATGATGGGTAGGGCCGGGCCGAACTGCTCCTCGTCCACGATCCGGGTTCCATCGGAGACGTCGGCCAGGATGGTCGGCTCATAGAAGTAGCCGTTGCCCTCCATGGCCTTACCGCCCGTGACGGCCTTGGCCCCGCCCTTGATGGCGTCGGCCACCAGCTCGCTGACCCGCTCGAACTGGGGCTTGTTGTTGATGGGCCCGAGCTGTACACCCTCGGTGGTGCCTTCCCCCACCTTGACGTTGCGGGCCTTGTCCGCCAGGGCCTCGACCACGTCGTCATAGAGGCTCTCGGGCACGTACACCCGCTTGACGGCCGAGCAGACCTGGCCGTTGTTCTGGAAGGCGCCCCAGAACAACTTGTCGGCGATGGCGGCCGGATCGACGTCGTCGAGGATGATGGCCGGGTCGTTGCCGCCCAATTCCAGGGTCACCCGCTTGAGGTCGGGAGCGGCGGCGGCGGCCACGTGCTTTCCGGTGGCCACCGAGCCGGTGAAGCTGATCTTGCGGGGCACCGGATGCGAGGTCATCCACTTGCCCAGCTCATCCCCGCCACTGACCACGTTGAGCACACCTGGGGGGAAGATGGCGGAGAGGATCTCGCCCATCTTTAGGGTGGCGAGCGGGGTATAGGGGCTGGGCTTGAGGACCATGGTGTTACCGGCCAGGAGGGCCGGGGCGATCTTCCAGGAGGCCAGGACCAGGGGGAAGTTCCAGGGGGTGATGGCCGCTACCACGCCCAGGGGCCGACGGATGACCTCGGCGAAGGCGTTGGCGTCGTCCTGGATCACCTCCCGGGGCAACTCCAGGTCGGCGTAGTACTTGAACCAGATGCCGGCCCCGAAGGCCTCGGTGGCGGCCTCGTTGAGGGGCTTGCCCTGTTCGGCCATGAGAATCGGGCCGAGCTCCCCGGCGGCGGCGAACAGGGCGTCGCCCGCCTTGTGCAACAGCTCCCGGCGCAGGCCCTCGTCGGACTTCCAGTCCCGGTAGGCCTTCTGGGAGGACTCGAAGGCGGCGTCGAGTTGCTCCTTGCTGCAGTCCGGGGCCTGGGCGTGGACCTCTCCGGTGGCGGGGTTGACCACCCCGAACGTGTCAGCGGTGGGGACCGACGTCCCGTCGATGGTCATCGAAATCTCAGCCATGGGCTTCCCTTCTCTGGCGACCACGCCAGCCTAACGAGGACGCCGGAGCCGTGACGAGTAGGGTCCGGCGCCATGAGAAGCTGGCGTGTGCAAGGTCGTTGGCCCCTTTCGGCTCGCAGATACCGTCTGAGGACCGCAGGCCTACTGGCCTTGGGCCTGGCGGCGGGGGCCTGCGGAAGCGCCACGGCCCGATCGGCGTCGGCCCCCTCCACCGCCCCCGGCGCCGCCACCCGGGGGTCGGGTCCGGTGGACGTCCTCTATGCCGGATCTCTGCTGAGCCTCATGGACAACGAGGTGGGGCCGTCCTTTGGGTCGGCCACCGGCTACGCCTTCACGGGTACCTCCGGGGACTCGGGGTCCCTGGCCAACGAGATCAAGGGCAGGGTGGAGGTGGGCGATGTGTACATCAGCGCCTCGGCGGCCAAGGACGCCCTGTTGGAGGGGCCGGCCAACGGCAGCTGGGTCTCCTGGTACGCCACCTTCGCCACGTCCCCGCTGGTGATCGGCTACAACCCGAAGAGCAAATTCGCGGCTGAGCTGGCCACCCAGCCCTGGTACCAGGTGGTGGGCCAGCCCGGCTTCCTGCTGGGGCGCACCGATCCGGCCACCGATCCCAAGGGCCGGCTGGCGGTGGAGGCTCTGGACCAGGCCGCTACCGCCCAGCACGAACCGTCCCTGGCCCAGTTGGCCATGTCCACGTCGAACGTCTATTCCGAGAACACCCTGGTCGGACGGCTCCAGGCCGGCCAGCTCGACGCCGGCTTCTTCTACGGGGTGGAGGCCAAGACGGCCGGCATCCCCACCGTCAGCCTGGCCGGTTCGACCCTGGCCGCCCGCTACACCATCACCGTGCTGGCCCACGCCCCCCACCCGGCGGCGGCCGCCGCCTTCGTCCGCTATCTGCTGGGTTCGGCCGGGGCGTCCGCGCTGGACCGGGCCGGACTGGTCCTGGCCCGGCCCATCCAGGTGAGCGGGACCGCCCCGGCGGACCTGGCCGACGTGCTGTACTGACCCGGTGAAGGCCGGGCTGGGAGGAAGCCCCCTCCCCTGGCTCGGCGGTCTGCTGGCCGCCTACCTGGCCCTGCCCCTGCTGCTCTTCCTGGCCCGGATCCCCGGATCGGGCCAGCGGGGCTTCGGGGTTCCGGGCCTGTGGGCGGCGCTGGGGACCTCGGTGGAGAGCGCCACCGTGTCGACGGGCATCATCGCCGTTCTCGGCGTTCCGCTGGCCTTCGGGCTGGCCCGGGCTCGGGGTCCGCTGGCGGCGGTGGCCGGGGTGGCCGTCCAGCTGCCCCTGGCCATCCCCCCGGTCATGAGCGGGATCGTCCTGGTCTACGTGGTCGGTCCCTACACCGCCATCGGCCGGCTGTTCGGAGGGCGTTTGACCGGGACGGTGGCCGCCATCGTGCTGGCCCAGACCTTCGTGTCCGCCCCCTTCCTGATCATCGCCGCCCGCTCCGCCTTCGCCGCCCTGGACCCGGCCCTGGACGAACTGGCCGCCACCCTCGGCCACCACCCTCTGTCCCGCTTCTGGCGGGTGGCCCTCCCTCTGGCCGCCCCCGGCATCCGGGCCGGCCTTCTCTTGACCTGGCTGCGGGCCTTCGGGGAGTACGGGGCCACGGTCGTGCTGGCCTACCACCCGTACTCCCTGCCGGTGTTCTCCTACATCCAGTTCTCCGGGGCCGGCATCCCGACCACCCAGGCCCCCACCGTGCTGGCGGTGATGGCGGCGCTGGGCGCGGTCCTGGTGGCGGCCGGGACGGCTCGGATCCACGCCGCCCGACGCCAGCAGCGCCCAGTCCGGCTGCCCGCCCCCTCGGCGCCGCGGCCGGGTCAGTCCCGCCGGGTCGGCTTCGACCTCGACGTCCGGGCCGGCACCTTCAACCTCCAGCTGACCCACCAGGCGACCCGCCCCCAGCTGGCCATCCTGGGGCCGTCCGGGTCGGGCAAGTCGATGACCCTGCGGGCCCTGGCCGGACTGCTCGGCACCGGGGTGGGCCGGGTCAGCCTGGACGGCACGGCCATCGACACCCTCTCCCCCGAGGTGCGGACCATCGGGTACGTACCGCAGGGACTGGTGCTGTTCCCCCACCTGCCGGTGTGGCCGCAGGTGACCTTCGGGGTGGGGGCCGATCCGGCCGTGGCCGCCTGGTGGATGGAGACCCTGGGCCTGACCGAGCTGGCCGGCCGTCTCCCCCGGGAGCTGTCCGGCGGCCAGCGCCAGCGGGTCAGCCTCGCTCAGGCCCTCAGTCGCCAGCCCGAGCTGCTGCTGCTGGACGAGCCCTTCTCCGCCCTGGATGCCCCGGTCCGCTCCGAGCTGCGCCTGGAGTTGCGGCGGCTCCAGCGGGAGGCGGGCCTGTCCACCGTCCTGGTCACCCACGACCCGGAGGAGGCGGCCCTGCTGGCCGATGAGGTGATGGTGGTGGGGGCCGGGCGGATTCTCCAGGCCGGGACCCGTTCCGACCTGTACCGCCATCCGGCCTCGGCCGAGGTGGCCAGGCTGCTCGGTATCCACAACATCTCCTCGGCCACGGTCTCCGGCCCCGGACGCATCCGGGCTGGCGCCGTGACCCTGGCCGCTGACACGGGCGGGCTGGCGACGGGGGCCCCGGTCAGCTGGGCCTTGCGCCCGGAACAGATCCGGATCAGCGACCGGGGCGCCCACCCGGCCCGGGTGCTGGATGTGATCGACCTGGGGGCGGTGACCGACCTGAGCCTGGAATTGGAGGGGGGTCTGCGCCTGCGGGCCCGTCACGTCGACGAGACCGGATTCGAGCCCGGGGCCGACTGCCGCCTCGACCTCCCCGCCGCCGCCATCACCGTGTGGCCGGCGGGTTCCTAGCATGGCGCCCGTGCCCTGGTACCAGATCGGACAGGCGGCCGAACTGTTGGGGGTCAGCCCGGACACGGTCCGACGCTGGGCCGACTCCGGCCGCCTGCCCTTCCGGCGGGCGGCGGGAGGACGGCGGGAGTTCGAGGGCAAGGAGCTGGCCGGCTTCGCCGCCGCCAATCTGCCCGAGGTGGGCGGAAGCGGGCAGGACCCCATCGTGAGCCGGTCGGCCCGCAACCGCTTCCCAGGGATAATCACCAAGGTCGTCAAGGACAAGGTGGCGGCCCACGTCGAGATCCAGGCCGGCCCCCACCGGGTGGTGTCCCTCATGACCCGGGAGGCGGCCGATGAGCTGGGCCTGGCCCCGGGGATGATGGCGGTGGCGTCGGTCAAAGCCACCAACGTGGTGGTCGAGCTGCCGGCCGAGCGCTGAGGGGCGCTTATCCTCCCGGGTATGAGTGACGACCTCACTAGGCCTCTGGAGAGTTCCGGCTTCCCCCTCCCGGGGGGTGGGACCGACGTGTGCCCCAACGGCCATGTGCTGTCCGTGGACCAGGTGATCATCCGCAACGGCCACAAGGTCTGCCCGGTCTGTGAGGCGCAGGCCACCTCCTGGGGCCACCCGGCGGCGCGGCCGCCCGCCTACTGGAGCCGCCGGACCCTGAGGGTGCCCCTGGCGCTCATGGCGGCGGCCTTCTTCGTCGGGGCCCTGAGCGCCGCCTTCGACATCGCCACCGCCGCTTCCTACGTGACCAACCATCTGCCCGGGGCCGGTTCCTCGGTCACCAGCGCCATCTTCGACACCATCTCCCAGCTGGCCCTGGCCGCCGGGATCGGCTGGGTCGCCTATCTGGTGGGCCTGGACGACCGGCCCTCTAGCTCCGAGCCAGGCTCCCCACCAGCTTGACGGTGGTGGCCACCTCCTCGGCCGAGCCGTAAGGCGAGGCGGCAAAGTCCGTCGCCCCTCCCTCACTCAACCTCCTGATCTGGGCTGCCACCGACTCCTCGTCACCGACGATGGCCACGTCTCCCGGCCCGGCCGCGCCCTCCCGGTCGAGCATGGAGCGGTAGGACGGCAGCTGACCGTAGATGGCGAAGGTGGAGTTGGCCTTCTCCCGGGCGGCGTCAGGATCGGCGGTCACGCACACCGGCAGGCATACGGCCACCCGGGGGGCGGGCCGGCCCGCCTTCTCCGCCGCAGCGGTGATGCTGGGCACGATGTGGTCGGCAATCGTGGCCGGGCCCGTCATCCAGGTGACGGTCCCGTCGGCCAGGGAGCCGGCCAGCTCCAGCATCCGGGGGGCCAGGGCCGCCACCAGGACGTCGGGGGCGGGCACCTTGATCTCGAGCGGCGCCATGGTGGCCGCCTTCAGAGTCTCGCCCTGGTAGTTGACGTTCTCGCCCCTCAGCAGCGGCATCAGCACACTGAGGTAGTCGCGCATGTGCCGGGCCGGCCGGTCGAAGCTGTAGCCGAACATGCTCTCGATGACGATCTGGTGGGACAGGCCTATGCCGAGGGTGAAGCGCCCGCCGGTGGCGGCCTGGACGGTCATGGCCTGGGCGGCCATGACGATGGGATGGCGGGGATAGGTAGGCACCACGGCCGTCATGAGGTCGACGTCGGGAACCCGGGATCCGACCAGGGCCAGCAGGGTCATGGCGTCGTAGCCGAAGATCTGCGAACAACCGATGGCCTTGATCCCGGCCTCGGAGAGGGTACGGGCCTGCTCGACCACTTCCTCGATGGTGGCGGACGTGTCCACTGCGCAGCCGATTTTCATGGGGACACGTTGGCACAGGCCCAGCGACCGTGCCCCGTCACCGCGGCCGGCGTTCAGCGGCGGCTCTCGTAGAGCAGGACGGTGGCGGCCGAGGCGACATTCAGGGAGGAGGCCCCACCGCGCATCGGTATGGACACCAGCCGCTGGCATGACTCGACGGCGGCCCGGGACAGGCCCCTCCCCTCGCTGCCGAGGACGACGGCCACCGGCGGAGCCAGATCGCCCGGCGCCAGGGCGGGGCCCGACTCATCGGCGCCGACCAGGCGGAGACCGGTCGAGCCGCTCCAGCCGACCACCTCCTCCATGCCCGCCACCGCCACCACCGGGACGGAGAAGATGGAGCCGGTCGAGGCCCGTACACAGGTGGGGTCATAGGGATCGGCGGCGTGTCCCACCGTGACCACCCCGGCCGCCCCGAAGGCGTCGGCGGAGCGGACGATGCTGCCCAGGTTGCCCGGGCTGGCGATCCGGTCGACCACGCAGACGACGCTGTCGGGCCCGATGGACAGGCCGCCCAGGCTCCGGTCGGGCATCCTCGCCACCAGCAGCACCTCGGCCGGTTCTTCCTTACCGCTGAGGCCGGCCATAAGGGCATCGGTCACCTCGTAGCGGATGACCACCTCGACCCGCTCCAGCACCCCGGCGGCCCAGCTGGACACCCGGCCGCCGGTGCGGTGGATCACCGCCTCCAACGGCCAGTCCTCCTGCAGGGCCATGGTGACCGGCCGCACCCCCTGGATGATGAACTGGCGGCGGCGGCGGCGCTTGGTCCGGCTGGTGAGCAGCGAGGTCAAGACCTGGTAGCGGTCATCGGCCGAACGCAGGAAAACCTCCCGGGCCACGGGGATCCACAGTGCCAGACTCCGGCGGTGACGGGCCCCCGGCTGGCCATCGATCTGGGCCCGCTGCGCCGCTCGCGGGACCTGCGCCTGCTGTTCATCGGCAGAGGGGTCTCCTTTGCCGGGTCGATGCTCACTTTCGTGGCCGTGCCCTACCAGGCCTACCGGATCAGCCACTCCTCTCTAGTGGTCGGCCTCCTCAGCCTGGCCGAGCTGGCCGCCCTCCTGCTCACCGGCATGCTCGGCGGAGCGCTGGCCGACGCCGCCGACCGCCGCCGCATCCTGCGCCTGACCGAGGCCGGCCTGACCCTCGGCTCGGGGGCGCTCCTGGCCAACGCCCTGCTCGGGGGCCAACTGTGGGTTCTGTTCGTGATCGCCTTCTTCCAGGCCGGCCTGGACGGACTGCAGCGGCCGTCGCTGGACGCCATGATCCCCCGCCTGGTGCCGGTGGAGGACATGGCCGCCACCTCGGCCGTCATGACCCTCAACACCCAGGTGGGCATGGTGGCGGTGCCGGCCCTGGCCGGCCTCCTCCTCAGCGGGGTGGGAGTGGGCGGCGCCTACGCCGTGGATGTAGGAACCTTCCTCGTCTCCATGGCCTGCCTGTGGCGGCTGGGGGCGGTGGCAGCGCCGGCCGAGGACTCCGAGATCAGCCTCCGAGCGGTGGCTGAAGGCCTGCGCTATTCCTTCCGGCGAAGGGACCTTCTCGGCAGCTACCTGGTCGACATCAACGCCATGTTCTTCGGGATGCCGAATGCCCTGTTCCCTCAGCTGGCGGCCCGGCTGGGTGGGGCCAGCGTGCTGGGCGTCCTGTACGCGGCGCCGGCGGCCGGCAGCCTCCTCGTCACCCTGGCCAGCGGGTGGTACCGCCGGGTCAGCCGGCAGGGCGTGGTGATAGCCGTGGCCGCCGCCGTATGGGGGGCGGGCATCATCGCCCTGGGCTTCAGCCGGGCGGAGTGGGAAGCGGCTCTGGCCCTGGTGGTGGCGGGCGGGGCGGACATGGTCAGCGGCCTGGGCCGCATGACCATGTGGAACGAGTCCATCCCCGACGCCATCCGGGGCCGCCTGGCCGGCATCGAGTTCCTGAGCTACAGCACCGGTCCGACCCTTGGCAACGTCGAGTCCGGCGTGGTGGAGTCGCTGGCCGGCCTGCGGGCCTCGATCGTCTCGGGCGGCGTGCTGTGCGTCATCGGGACGGCGGCGGTGGCCATGGCCCTGCCCGCCTTCCGGCACTACCGCAGCCAGGACGGCCGCCGGCACCGGGACCCGGTGACGTCTACCGACGCCGGGCCCGCAGGAACAACTCCACCGCTCCCTGGCTTCCGCGCACCGCCGACTCCGTAACCGACAGCACGTCCCAACCGGCCGCCTCGGCGTCGGCCGCCGCCCTCCGGCCCGCCTCAGCCAGGTCGGCCGGGTCATCGGGCAGTTCGCCCCGCTCCAGTTCGAACATGGGCTTTACCAACCCGACCAGTTCGGTCCCGGCCGGTGGGTCCAGACGGGCCGACAGCTCGGAGATGATGGTCCCCAGGCGCACATAGGTCACGTCGATGACGATGAGATCCACCGGTCCGCCCAGGAGCTCGACGGTGACCTCCGAGGCATTGGTGCGCTCCAGGTTCACCACCCGAGGGTCCTGGCGCAGCGAACCCAGGAGCTGGCCGAAGCCGACATCCACCGCCAAGACCCGGGCCGCCCCCCGGTCGAGGGCGGCCTGGGTGAACCCTCCCGTGCAGGCCCCCACATCCAGCACGGTGCGTCCGGCCACGGCCACCCCGAGGCTGTCGAGGGCCCGTCCCAGCTTCTCAACACCTCTCGGGATCCTGGGCTCCTGGACCACCACCCGGGCGTCGGCGCGGACCTGGGAGGAGGGGTTGGTCACCACCGCCCCGTCCACCAGCACCCGCCCCGCCGCCACCGCCCCGGCGGGGTCGTCCACGGGCGGGTCCTTGGCTTCCAGCAGCCTGAGCAGGGGAATCCTCCGGACCGGCACCGCCCCAGGATCGCGCCGGACTCAGGCCCATCCGGCCTCCAGGTACCGGACGTCGCCTTCGGCGTCTCGTCCGATGTCCCTCGGGATCAGGCCGGCATCCTCGATAACCGGCCTCAGCGCCTCGGCCTGGTGCCCGCCCAGCTCCAGCAGCACCACACCGGTGGCCGGCCGGAGCCAACGGGGGGCCCGGCGCAGCACCTCGCTCAGCAGCCGGGTGCCGCCTGGGCCGCCATCCAGGGCGGCCGCCGGTTCGAAGGCCCGACTGTCCCGGTCCAGCCGGTGCATCTCCTCGGCCGGGACATAGGGCACCACCGCCACCAGCACGTCGACGGTGCCGGCCCAATCACCCGGAACGGGCGCGTCGAGGTCCCCCCGTCGGGCATCGACACCGTTGGCTCCGGCGCAGGCCACGGCGGCGGCGTCCGCGTCAGTGGCGATGATCGTTGCCCCGGGCCGGAGGGCGGCCAGGACCGCCGCCACCGCACCGCACCCGGTGCACAGATCCAGGGCCCGGCCGGCCGGCGGCAGCAGTTGGGCGGCCCGGAGGGCCATGGGCTCGCTCTGCCAGCGGGGGACGTAGACCCCGGGGTGCACGGCCAGCTCCACCCCGGCGAAGACGACCTTCCCCGTGATCCACGCCAGTGGCTCCCCCCGGCTCCGGCGCCGGACGAAAGCATCGATCCGGCCGCGGTCCCGGCCGGCGGCAACCCAAAGTTCGGCCGCCTCCTCCTCGGCGGCCACGCACCCGGCCCGGCGGAGGGCCTCGACCACGTCATCAGGAGCACCCACGGATGCGTATCCTGCCGCCGGTGACCAGGCCCCTCGCCCCGGATGACCACATGTGCGTTCTGATCACCGGGATCTCCGCCTCGGGCAAGTCGACCGTGGCCGAGCTCCTGGCCCGCCGCTTCTGGAAGGGCGCCCATGTGAAGGGCGACGTCTTCCGGCGCATGGTCGTGTCGGGCCGGCGGGAGCTGTCGGCCGATCCGGAGGAGGAGGCGGTCCGCCAGCTGAAGCTGCGCTACCGACTCGGGGCGTCGGCGGCGGACGGCTACTTCCAGGCCGGCTTCAGTGTGGTGGTCCAGGACATCGTCATCGGTCCCGCCGTCCTCGACTACATGGCCTCCATCACCAGCCGGCCCATGGCCCTGGTGGTTCTCTGCCCCTCGTTGGAGGCGGTGGCCGAGCGGGAGGCGGGCCGGTCCAAGTCGGCCTACGGCCCGGAGCGGGTCAGTGCCGAGGCACTCGACGCCGCCCTGCGCAAACACACCCCGGAAATCGGACTGTGGGTGGACTCCACCGACATGACCGCCCAGCAGACCGTCGACCACGTGGCCGACCGGCTGTGGTCCGCCGCCATGGTGGACTGACATCGTGCCCGACCCGTCGGACCCGGCCCTGATCCGGGTCCGCTCCGGCTCTCCCTACGAGTCGACCATCGGCTTCAGCCGGGCCGTGCGGGTGGGTCACCGGGTTCTGGTTTCGGGCACGGCGCCGGTCTGGCCCGACGGCTCCTGCCCGGAGGACCCCGGCGTTCAGGCCGAGCGCTGCTTCGAGATCATTGCCGCCGCCCTGGCCGAGGCCGGCAGCGGATTGGATCAGGTGGTCCGCACCCGGATGTACCTGTGCTCGCCCGCCGACGCCGAGACGGTGGGGGCAGTGCACGGCCGTCTCCTGGCCCGGGCCCTCCCGGCCGCCACCATGGTCGTGGTGGCGAGACTGCTCGATCCACGGTGGAAGGTGGAGATCGAGGCCGAGGCCATCGTCCCCTGAGCTCAGCGGACGATCACCAGCACGCAGGCGTCATCGGCCGTGCCCCCGCCGGCCACCACGGCATCGGCGACGGCATCGACTCCCTTATCTCGTTGGTCCCTTATGACCCCCACCAGCCGGTCGATGCCCACATCGAGGTCCTCGCCCCGCCGCTCGAACAGGCCGTCGGTGAACAGGACCAGCATGGAGCCGGGAGGCAGCGCCAGGGTGGCCTGCTGGTGCGCTCCGGCGGCTCCGAGGGGAGGGCCCGGGGACAGATCCATGAGGGCGATGGAGCCATCTGCGGACACCACCACCGGCGGCGGGTGGCCGGCGCTGGACCACACGCTGGCGCCCGTATCCGGGTCGATGATCCCGTAGGCGGCGGTGGCGATGGAGTCACCCACGTCACCGGCCAGCAGCCGGGACAGGTTGACCATGATGGCGGCCGGTTCCAGCCCGGCCACGGCCAGGCCCCGGGCGGCGTGGCGAACCCGGGCCATGGTGGCGGCCGCCTCCACTCCGTGACCGGATGCGTCCCCTATCCCGACCAGGACCCGGCCGTCGGGCAGGGTCTCCACCTCGTACCAGTCACCACAGACATCTCCGGAGGCGGGCACGTAGCGGGCCGCCATGGTCAGCCCGGCTATCTCGGGCACCCCGTCGGGCAGCAGGGCGGCGGTCAGGAGCCGCACGTTGTCGAGCTGACGGCGATAACGCATGGCGCTGCGCAGGGCCACGCCGGCCCGGGCGGCCAGACCCTCAGCGGCATAGCTGATCTCGGCCGGCAGTCCGTCGGCCCAGTCCGGGGACAGCAGGCTCATCACGCCGATCACCTCTCCCTCGGCCCGGATGGGAACCACCAGAGCCGACCAACCGGCAGTGGCCAGGGACAGGATGCGTTCGGCCTGCCGGCCGGAGTAGCTGGCCAGCACGGCCTCGCTGGGTAAGCGGGCCATGACCAGGGTCGTGCCGGTGCGATAGGCCTGAGCCAGCGGCACGTCGGCGTCGACCGCCACGGCGGGGGCGTCCCGCAATTCCCCGGCCAGGGCCGGGTCGGCGGAGATCTCGATCGCCACCCGCACCAACCGGCCGTCCTCGGCCACGTACACCGCACACCACGGCGCCAGGCGGGGGACGGCCAGTTGGACCAGGGATCGGACGATCTCATCCGGGTCCTGGGCGGAGATCATCAACTGGGTCCCTTGGTTCAGGAACTCCAGGATCTGCCGGGCGTTTCTCTCCCTCTCGTAGAGCTGGGCCCGGTCCAGGGCGGTCCCGCACAGCTCGCCCAGGGCCCACATCAGGTCCTGGTCCGGCTTGAAGTCCTCCTCCTCCTCGGCCCACCCGATGTGAAGAACCCCAAAGCGCACGCCGCGGGCGGTAAGGGGAACCACCACCACCGCCCCGGCGCTGGTGCCGATCCGTTCCAATGACGGCCAGCGCCGGTTGCGCTCGGCGGCGGAGCCGAAGCTGACCAGCTCACCGCTGCGCAGGGCCAGAGCGGCGGGGAGATTCGAGTCGGACTCGATGGCGCCCACCTCTCGGGCCGCACCGGGCCCGTCCGTCCCCGTCCCGCCGGCAAAGCGGATCCGCCCGCCCTCCTCCACTCTCCACAGCCCGACCGTGTAGGCGCCCAGATGCACCAGGGCGTGTTCGAACACGGCCGCGGCGACATCATCACCGGTGAGGGCCCGACCCAGGGCCCGGGCCAGCTGGAGCAGGCGCGCCTGGCCCACCCCTTCCAGGGAAGGGACGTCCCGCCGGCCGGCCCCGGACGCACTCACAGGAAAAGTCTGACATGACCAACGCGGCCGGGTCCTGATCCGGTCCCGGCCGCCGATCAGCCGGCCTTGGCCACCTGCCACTTCCGGGCCAGAGCTTCGGATTCGGCCGCGGCCCGGAGAGGCTCCGCCGGCAGGACCGCGCCGGGGACACGGAACACGTACGGGCACCACCAACCCGTCTGTCCGACCCTTTCCAGCTGCGGATAGACCCGAGCCTCCATCTCCGGGACTCGTTCGAAACCGGCCGCCTTGGCCTGCTCCTCCCACCAGTTGAAAGAGGCGATGGTGAGGTGGCCCTCGATGGGCTGGCCGTGGGCGTCGCGCATCAGATCCTCGAACGGCACCGGTCCGTCGTAGTCATCCGGGAGCGAGTCGTAGTAGGCCAGCCGCTCGGGAGCGACCTTGCCCGAGAACCAACCGTCCAGTCCGCAGCGGTTGGGCCCGAAGGACGGGATGGTGAGGTAGAGGAATCCACCGCAGATGCGACGCAACTCCCGCAGTACGCCGGGTATGGCCTCGGGCGGCAGGTGCTCGAGGGTCTCCATGGCGGTGACCACGCCGAACTCCCCGTCGGCGTAGGGAAGGGGTTCGAGCAGGCTGCCCTGGCGCAGGCGGCCCCGGGCCCCCTTGGTCGAGTGACGCACGGCCCACTCGCTGTAGTCCATCCCCCAGGCGTCGAAGCCCACCTCCCGCAGGGCCTCCACCACGAAGCCGAGGGCGCAGCCGACATCCAGACTGCGGCACTCCTGGAACAGGCTCCATTCGATGAAGGCGGCCCGGTTGGCCATGCTCGATACCCGGTCATAACTGGCGTAACCGGACATGCCCATGCGGTCCTCGGGGTTGCGTCCGTCCCCGAAGTACGACCCGCCGTACATACCGTCGGGAGCGGTCTGGTCCAGGAGCAGGGTCAGGCTGGTGGCCAGCCGGTCCAGCCGCCGGCGCACGGGCAGCTGCTGGGCGCCCCAGGTCAGGGCCCGACGGCCGATCCGGCTCACCGCCTGCTTCGCCCCCGCCTCTTTTCCCGCCTGCACCACCCCGGGGAGGCTACCTGTAGGCCCGACTGGTACCGACGCATCACGATCATGGTCCGTTCGGCTCTAGTCCGAAGGGCCGGATGGCCCGATAGTGAGAGGACATGGCACCCATCCGCAACCGCGTCGGACGACGGGCCGCCGACCCCCGGCGGACCGTGGTCCTGGCCACGGTCATCGCCCTGGCCGCCGCCGTGGCCCTCGGTTCGGTCCTGCTCGACACCGTGACCAAGACCCGGGCCTCGGTGGCCTACGTGGCCAACTCCATCCGGGTACCCCTGGCCGAACTGCAGGCCGCCTACCAGGCCGATGACCGCGGGGAGGCCTACCTGGCCCAGGCCGCCGCCGACACCGGTGCGGCCCGGAACAGCAACCTCTCCCAGTCCATCTACGCCGCGGAGGCGGCCACCAAGGCCTGGACCGGCTACCGGGCCGCAGCCCTGGGCCTGCCGGGCGAGTCGAAGCTGGCCGCCCGCTACAGCTCCGACTACCTGGCCGGTGAGAAGGTGACCTCCGCCCTACTGGTGGGCATCCTGCGCTCCGACGCTCCCGGCGTCTTGCCGTCCTCCCAGGTGCTGGCCGCCCAGACCGACCGCCAGGATCTCCTCGCCCTCATCGGCCTCTACCAGCAGCGCTCCGCCGCTGAACTGGCCCGCCTCGGCGGCCAGCTTCGAACCGCCCATCTCCGCCTACTCCTGGGCGGGATGGCCGCCCTGGTCGTGTTGGTCATGGCAGGAGTGGCCGGCTACCGCTCGGCCCGCCAGGTGGTGGCCGACCGGCGCAAACTGAAGGCGGCCGCCGATCTGGACGAGTTCGAAACCCGCCTCATCCGCGCCCTCGAGTACGCCGATGACGAGACCACCGCTCTGCGGGTTGGTGGCGACGCCATCCACCGGGCGGCCCCGGACGCGGCCGTGGCCGTACTCAGCTTCGATGCCGATACCGGGGCCGCCGGCGCCGTGGCCGGAGGCTCCGCCTGTTCGGTGTCGCAGTCCTCAGCCTGCCCCGCCATCAAGTCCGGCTCGGCTCTGCAGTTCCCCGACAGCACCGCCCTGGACGCCTGTCCCTCCCTGGCCGGTGCGTCCCCCTGCTCGGTCACCTGTGTGCCGGTTTCCATAGCCGGGGCCCCCGGGGCGGTGATCCAGACGACCGGATCGGTTGCCGAGGCCCCCGTACTGGATGCCCATTCGAGCGTCATCTCCCGCCGCCTCGGGGACCGCGTGACCCTGCTGCGCGCCTTCGCCCAGGTCCGCCGGGAGGCCTCCATCGACCCGCTGACCGGCCTTTCCAACCGGCGCACCCTCAAGGCCGCCATGCATCAGCTGAATCTGAGCCGCGGTACCTACTCGGTGGCCTTCGCCGACCTGGACCACTTCAAGGCCCTCAATGATCAGTACGGCCACGAAGCCGGGGACCGGGCCCTGCGCACCTTCTCTGCCACCGTGCTGGAGACTCTGCGACCTGACGACCTGTCCTGTAGGTGGGGAGGCGAGGAGTTCGTCATGGTCCTGCCCGGCTGCGAGAAGGCCGCCGCCGTGGAGGTCATGGAACGCCTGAGGGGCCGCCTGGCCGAGCTGTCGGCCACGGCCGAACACCCCATCTCGGTCAGTATCGGTGTGACCGAAGCGGCCCAGGGTGAAGCCTTCGATGAGGTGGTGGCCCGGGCCGACGCCGCCCTCCGGGTGGCCAAGGACTCCGGGCGGGACCGGGTGGTCGGCTGGTCCTCCCACGACCTGGCGGTGCAGGACCTCGCCGGGCAGGCACCCACCGATGCCGCCGGCAAAGGCGCCGGGCTCACGCAGGTGGGCTGAAGTCCGTGTCGGCCCTTGCGGTACCAGTTACCAGTACCAGTGGGCGTAACAGGACTCGAACCTGTGACCTCAGCCGTGTGAAGGCTGCGCTCTAACCAACTGAGCCATACGCCCGGGGAAATGCACCCTGACCAGGAATTTCACCTGTTCAGAGAAGGGCGGCCAGCCTAGCCGAGCGCTCCTATCCCACCGATCCGGCGGTAGGGTCTGCCGATGATGGCATACCGATGGCATACTTATGCCATGCCACGAGTGCGGGTCAGTACGACCGTGGACGGACGCCTGTTGGCCGAAGCCCGCCGCCTCCGGACGAACGCCACGGACGCCGCTCTGCTCGACGAGGCCCTACGAGCTCTGCTGCTCAAACATCGTGCTGCCGAGATCGACTCCGCCTACGGGGCCTACGACCAGCACCCGATCAGCGAGCCTGACGAGTGGGGCGATCTTGAGTCATTCCGAGCCGCAGCCGCCACCACGTGACCGATACACCTCGTCGCGGGGAGCTGTGGTGGTGCGAGCTCCCTGACATCGCCCGACGTCCGGTACTGGTCCTGTCCCGAGACGCGGCCATTCCCAGATTGCGCCGCACCCTGATTGCGCCATGCACAACCATCATCCGGCATCTTCCCAGCGAGGTCTCTCTGGAACCTGGCGCGGACCCGGTTCCCCGGCTCGCGGCCATCAATCTCGACTCCATAGAGACCGTCTCTGTCGCCGTGCTCGTCGAGCGACTCGGCACCTTGAGCAGCGAGCGGATGCGGGAGGTATGCGCAGCCCTTGAGGTGGCCGTCGACTGCCCAGGCTGACCTGACCGGGTCGGTCTGCTGTAGGTCCCGGGCCGGCTCAACCAGCGAGTCATAGGCTGGGGTCGTGGGATTGGGAAGCCGCCGGTCATGGCGACGGGTTGCAGGGCTGGCCGTGACATGTCTCGTGGTTGGCGATCTGATCGGCTTGGTGGCCGTGCCGGCCGCTCCCGGCCTGGCCGCCATCCGCCAGACGGTCCGGTCGGCCGGGGCCCGAACCCTCTCGGCCGGAACGGCCCGGATGGAGATGACCATTTCCACCACGACCGCCGGGTCGAACCTGCATACCTCCATCACCGAGATGGCCGTGGGAGCGGCCGATTTCCGCAACCACCTGGCCGACCTGGTTTTCGGCACGGGGGTGGCCGCCGGGGCTGAGGTCAGGCTCGTCAGCGGAACCGCCTATGAAAAGCTACCGGCGCTCCTCGTGGCCAGCCGTCACCTGTCCACACCCTGGGTCTCGATTCCAGCCATCTCCCCAGTCTCCTCCAGTGTCAGCCCCGGCATGGTCCCCACCGGGGATCCCTCGGCCACGCTCTCCGAGTTGGAGAACCTCCCGCTCCGGGGGATCACCGGCGCCCGGCAGGTCGGCTCCGAGGATGTCCGAGGCGTTCCCACTACCGAGTACCAGCTCAGCCTTGATCTCGGGGCTCTCAATGCCTACGGCACCATCTTCCAAGCCACCAACGGAATAAGCACTCCCGCCCCGGACATTCGCTCGGCTTCGATGGAGGTATGGATCGACTCCTCCGGTCTCTTGCGCCGCCAGAAGCTCACCAGCACCACCCGGACCAGCCTCGGAACCCTGACCACGGAAGTGACCGGAACGGTCAGCATCGACTACTACGACTTTGGAACCCAGGTCTCGGTGACGGCGCCCCCACCCAACCAGGTCACGCCCCTCGCCAACCTGGGCGCACTGTTGACGCCGTCCGGGTGAGGCTCCACTCGATAGATATCTGAATGCCACCTCATCCCGAGTCGCGCCCGCTCGGCCCCCTGGCCCGCTATGAGCACAGCATCACCGAGCGCATCTCCAACTTCAACGATCCTCGCCAGGAGTGGCGGCGTCTCTTCTCCGAGCTGCTCGGCACCTTCCTGCTGGTCGTGGCCGCCGCCGGCGCCGGAATGATGGGCCACGCCTTTCCTGGTTCGGTCAGCCACTCGGCGGCGGTAGTGGCGCCGGCCCTGACGGTTCTGGCCGTCATCCTGTTCATGGGCAAGGTTTCCGGTGCCCACCTGAACCCGGCGGTGAGTATCGCCTTCGCCCTGCGCCGGGATTTTCCCTGGCGCCGGGTGCCGGGCTATGTCGTCGCCCAGCTGGTGGGGGCCAGCCTGGCCGCCCTGATCCTGCATTCCGTACTTCATGTTTCGGCCATGTACGGCTCCAACTACCCGGCCCGCGGCCATTCCGATCTGGCCGCCTTCTGGATGGAACTGATCCTGACCATGGGGCTGGTCAGCGTCATCCTCGGCACCGCTTCGGGGGCTCAGAACATCGGCCTGTTCGCTGCCATCGGGGTCGGGTCCTACATCGCCCTGGCCGGACTGTGGGGCAGCCCCCTGTCGGGAGCCTCCATGAACCCGGCCCGCACCTTCGGCCCCGACCTGGTCAGTACCACCTTCACCGGCTACTGGGTTTACGTGGCCGGACCGGTGGCCGGAGCCGTCTTGGCGGCGGCCTTTGCCTTCGTTCTACGCGGCCCGGGGGGAGGGAAGGCAGGCTCGACGGCCGCCCAGGGCGATCTCTTCACTGAGACCCTCGGGACCGACCGATCCTAGAGCGGGCCACCACGTCGGTCGTCGGTCTGTGCCTCCGTCACGGTCGCGCCCGGCCGGGCTCGGAGGGGAACCGTCGGGCTCCCGTCATGGTTCCGCTTCTACGCCCGCACCCGGCCCGAGAGCAGTTCGGCCATGTTCCCTGCGTAGAACCGGGCCTGATCCTCGGGCCCGATGTCGGTGAGGGTCTCCTCGAACTTGGCCAGCGGATCCTTGCCGCCCTCCGGATGCGGGTAGTCGGTGGAGAACATGAACAGCTCGGAGCCGGCCTGCTCCATCATCCAGCCCACCGGCTCACCCGGGAAGGGTGTGAACTTGAGGTGCCGGCGGACGTAGTCCGACGGCTTATCGGCCAGCTTCTGCAACGGCTCCTCGGTGCGGCGGAAGGCCCGCTGGGCGTAGTCGAGGTGGTGCATCCAGGACACCACCCAGCCCGCCCCCTGCTCGATGCAGCCGCCTCTCAGTCCGGGGAAGCGGTCGAAGAGTCCGTCCAGGATGAGGGCGCCGAGGAACAGGGCCGGGGAGTGGTAGATGGCCAGGTAGTCCTTGGAGCGGATGTTCTCCCCGCCGCCCAGGTGGTCGGTGACGGGCATGGCGTTGTTGTGGAAGGCCCGGTCCAGGAGACGCCCGCCGCCGCCCACGTGGAGGACGAAGGGAATGTCGCGCCGCTGCAAGGTGTCCCAGAAGACGTCCAGGTCGGGATGGGTCGGAGCCAGGTCCCCGGCCGCCGTCGAAGGCACCATGACGGCGGCGGCCCCGTCAGCGATGGCCTCTGCCGCCGCCGCCGCCGCCCGGACCGGGTCGATGAGCGACACATAGCCGACCGGCAGGAGACGATCATCGGTGGCGCAGAAGTTGTTCATGGCCTTGTTCTGGGCCTGGCAGCCGGCGTAGAGGAGATCAAGGTCGGCGGCCAGCTCCGACTTGTCGCTGTAGCGGTGTGGGCTGCGGGGCAGGGAGAACATGGAGGTGGCGAAGGTGGCGAAGACCAGCTGACCCTGGAAGCCGAGCAGGTCCAGCACCCGGCTCCTCTCGGCCGGGTCGAAGCCGCCCATGGCCATCCAACCCTTGTCGGCCATCAGGGCCTCTTCCGCCTTGGCCGCCATCCCCGGATCGCTCCGGCGCCGCTCGGCCCGCCGCACGGCCTGCTCGAACACCGGGGCCAGTGCCTCCATGCCCCGGCGCCTGAGCCGATCGGCCTGGCCCGGCTCGATGAAGTCGTCCAGGAAGTCCCCCAGCTCCATCACGTGGCTGTCGGCGTCGAGGATCTCCCGGGCTCCGGCGTAAGTCATCTGTACTCCCCCTCTGATGGACGCCGCCCGGTATGGCCGGCGGTCACCTGGGCCCAGCTTGGCACCCGGGGGTGCTCAGTTGTCGACCGGGGCCACCGCATCGAGGTCGAGGGCCCGCTCCAGGGCGGCGGCGGCCCGGAGCACGACCAGATCGGCGTGCTGGGGGCCGACTATCTGCAGGCCCACCGGCAGGCCGCCGGCGGTGAAGCCACAGCACACGGTGGCGGCCGGGGACCGGGTCATGTTGAACGGGTAGGTGAAGCGGACCCAGTTCGGATCGGGCCGGCCGCCGATGGTCCCGACCTCCCCGCTGATGGGAGGGGCCGCCGCCATGGTCGGGGTGATGAGGAGCCTGGCCTGATGGAAGATCTCCACCAGGTCGAGGTTGAGGGTGTGGCAGGCATCCTGGGCCCGGATGACATCGGCGCCGGTGAGGCGCGACCCCCACTCCATCTGGTCCACCAGGCCCGGATCGATCCTCGACCACACCTCGGTCCCCCGGAAGGGCTCCAGGGTGCGGATGTTGCCGGCCGTGACCAGCACCAGCCAGGCGCCCACCGGATCCTCATGGAAGACCGAGTCCATCTGGATCACCTCCGCCCCCAGATCGGCCGCCACGTTGAGGGCCCGGCCGCATATGTCGAGCACCTCCGCGTCCACCTCGGCGTAGCCGAGGGTCGGAGACCAGATGACCTTGGAGGGAAGGTGGGCGCCCTCGATGGCACCGAGCCAGGACGGCTCCGGCATGGGCAGGGAGTTGAGATCGGTCGGATCGGGACCGATGACCGCATCCAGGGCCAGGGCCGTGTCCGCCACCGTCCTGGCCATGGGTCCCTTGGTGGACAGCTGACCCCACCCGGGTGGCGTCGTACCGCCGGAGGGGACGCGCCCCAGGGAGGGCTTGAACCCGGACAGTCCGCAGGCCGAGGCCGGGATGCGGATGGAGCCTCCGCCATCCGAGCCGGTACCGAGCGGGATCATCCCGGCCGCCAGGGCCGCTCCCGTTCCCCCCGATGATCCTCCCGGGCTGTTCTCGGTGCGCCACGGATTGCGGGTGGCCCCGAAGACCATGTTGTCGGTCTCGCCCTTCCAGCCCAGCTCAGGGGTGTTGGTCTTGCCCACCACCACGCAGCCGGCCGCCCGCAACCGGCTCACCAGCACGGAGTCCGACGCGGCCGGCCCGGCGTCGCAGAAGGCGGCCGAGCCCCGGGTGGTCACCAGCCCCCGGGCGTCCTCCAGGTCCTTGACCCCGATGGGGATGCCGGCCAGCTCCCCGACGTCTTCGCCCCGGGCCACCCGCTCATCGATGTCGGCGGCGGCGGCCAGAGCCCCTTCGGGATCGACGGCCACGAAGGCGTTGATGCGGTCGTTGAGCTCCTCAATACGGTCGAGAGCCAGCTGGGTGAGCTCCCGGGCCGACACGGAACGGGATCGGACCTGGGCGGCCAGACCGGCCAGGGTCTCCTTACGGAAGTCCATTCGGGCGAGCCTATGCAGGTTGAGCGTCCCCGGGTGGGGCCGGCCGCTCCCCGGATACCCTCCCGCTCATGGCACGCCGATCATGGTGGGGTTGGGGCGTCGAGGGCATGCGGCCCGACGAGCGCCAGACGGAATCGATGGCGGCCGGCTTCCGGGCCCGCTTCCCCGGCCATGACTTCGCCGTGGCCAGTCCGGCCCGTCTCGAGGACCTGACCCTCCCCCCGCCCCGGCTGCATCCCCCCGCCCCTCTGGCCGCCGCCTTCTCCGATGACCCCTACGACCGGGCCGGGCACACCTACGGGAAGTCCTACCGCGACGTGGTCAGGGGTTTCCGCGGCCAGCTGGACCACCCCCCCGACCTGGTCGCCTTCCCCTCCGACGAATCAACCGTCTCCGCCATCCTCGATTGGGCCACTTCGGCCGATGTGCTGGTCGTGCCCTACGGCGGGGGCTCCTCGGTGGTCGGTGGGGTCGAGTGCCCCGACCAGGGACATACCGGGGTCGTGTCCATGGACCTCGGCCGCCTGAATCAGGTCCTGGAGGTGGACCGGACCTCCCGGGCCGCCCGCATCCAGGCCGGGATCCTCGGCCCGGCCCTGGAGGACACCCTCCGGCCCCAGGGCCTGACCCTGCGTCACTTCCCTCAATCGTTTGAGTTCTCCAGCCTGGGCGGCTGGCTGGCCACCCGTTCCGGCGGCCACTACGCCACCGCCCGAACCCACATCGATGACTTCACCGAGTCCATCCGGGCCGTCACCCCGGCCGGTATCTACGAATCCCGCCGGCTCCCCGGTTCCGGGGCCGGTCCATCCCCCGACCGGCTCCTGCTCGGCTCCGAGGGGATCCTCGGGGTCATCACCGAGGCGTGGATGCGCCTACAGGACCGGCCCCGGTGGC
Organism: Actinomycetota bacterium; assembly: GCA_027315345.1. Classification (GTDB taxonomy): domain Bacteria; phylum Actinomycetota; class Acidimicrobiia; order Acidimicrobiales; family JAJPHE01; genus DAHUYE01. Next base: position 47,494 of record DAHUYE010000085.1, on the reverse strand, counting down.
GGGCCTCGGCCGGGGTGCGCTTCACCCGCTACGCCGATGCCGTGTCGGCCACCCGGGCTGTGGTCCAGGCCGGGCTCGACCCGACCAACTGCCGCCTCCTGGATGAGACCGAGGCGGCCATGTCGGCCGGCTCCGGGGGCGGGGTGAGCCTCCTCGTCCTGGGCTTCGAGTCCGCCGACCACCCCGTCGACGTCCCGATGGCCCGGGCCCTCGAACTCTGCGCCGACCACGGCGGCACCTGCCCCGAGGGCCCCCGCTCCTCCGGCCCGGCTCCGGCCGACGCCGGCCCCGGCTCGGGCTCCCCGGCCGCCACCTCGGCCCCGGCCGTCCCCTCCGGCCCGGCGGGCGCCGCCGATGCCGTGGGCGCCTGGCGCAACGCCTTCATCCGGGCTCCATACGGGCGGGACGCCCTGGTGGCCATGTCCATGATCGTGGAGACCTTCGAGACGGCCTGCACCTGGGACCGCTTCGAGGCCCTCCACGCCGGGGTGACCGAGGCCGTGACCCGGGCCCTCGGCCAGGTCTGCGGGGACGGCTGGATCACCTGTCGCTTCACCCACGTCTATCCGGACGGGCCGGCGCCCTACTTCAGCGTCCTCGGCCCGGGCCGGCCCGGATCCGAGATCACCCAGTGGGATGAGGTCAAGGCCGCCGCCGCCGAGGCCATCCTGACCCACGGGGGGACCATCACCCACCATCACGCCGTGGGTCGGGATCACCGGCCCTGGTACGACCGCCAGCGCCCGGAACTGTTCGGCCGGGCCCTCCGGGCCGCCAAGGCCGGCCTGGACCCGGCCGGGATTCTGAACCCCGGAGTCCTGATCGATCCCTGACCCGCCGGTAGCTTGTCCGGGTGACCGACGGGGAGTGGACCGAGGGCGAGGACCCCGTCGGGGCCCCGGAGCCTCGCCCGGGCCGGCTGGGGCGTCTGCGCCGGGACATGACCCAGAACGAGCAGCTGGCGGTCTACGGCGGCGCCGTCTTCGCCCTGGGCATCACCATCTATTTCCTGCTGGTCCCGGCCGCCCAGACCCACTCGGGCAAGGCCACCGCCACCACTCACGTCTCGGCCGCCCTGACCCTGACCATCGGCCTGGCCGTGTTCGTCCTGCTGGCCGGGGCGGCCCGCTTCGGCCGGCGCACCGTGGCCGCCGTGATCAGCCTGCTGGCCGCCTTCGGCATGGGCCAGATCCTCGGCTTCATCTATATCGCCCTGGGGGCCTGGCTCCTCTTCCGCAGTTCCAAGGCCACCCGCCTGCGCCTGGCCGCCGAACGGGGGACCGGAACGACCGGGGCCGGTGGCAGCCGGCCCGCCCGGGCGCCGCGGCCGGCCCGGGGGGCCCGGGGGGCCCGGGGCCGCCAACCTGAGCCGGCGCCCAAACGCCGTACCCCGAGCAAGCGCTACACCCCGCCGGCGGCCAAGGGCCGTAAGCGGTGAGGTCATCTCGCCCCCGCCGGTCGGGCGATGGTAGGCAGTTGACGTGATCAGAGAGGCCCTCACCGGCCGCCGCATCGGGCTGACCGGGGGGACGGGCTTCCTCGGCACAGCCCTCGTCGAGCGGATGCTTCGCTCCGTGCCCGACCTGGAGGTGGCCGTCCTGGTCCGCCCCGGCCGGCGGGGAGCAGAGGATCGCGTCCGGCGGGAGATCATCCGCAACGACTGCTTCGACCGCCTGCGCCGGGAGTGGGGCGACCGCTTCGACGCCGAGATCGACCGGCGCCTACTGGTCATGGCCGGGGACGTGGGCACCGATGGCCTGGGCCTGGATGAGGCCGGCCTGGAGATCCTGGCCGGCTGTGACACCGTCATCCACTCCGCCGCCAGCGTCAGCTTCGATTCGCCCCTCGACGCCGCCGTCGAGGTGAACCTGCTCGGCCCCTCCCGGCTGGCCGAGGCCATGCGTCGGGCCGCCGGTGCCGCCACCGACGCTCCGGCCGGCGCCACCGGATCCCCCGGCCACCTCATCGCCGTGTCCACCGCCTACGTGGCCGGCACCCGAAGGGGCGACAGCCCGGAACTGCCCCTGTCGGAAACGCCTTTCTCCCCCGACGTCTCCTGGCGGGAGGAAGTCGACGCCGCCCGCCGGGTCCGGGCCGACCGGGAGGCGGCCAGCCGGGAGCCCGCCCAGCTGACCCGCTTCCACAAGCAGGCCCGTCAGGAACTGGGCGCCGCCGGCGTCCCGCTGCTGGCCGAGCGCACCGAGCGCATCCGCCAGGACTGGGTGAGCAAGGCCATGGTCGACGCCGGCGTGGCCCGGGCCCAGTCGCTGGGCTGGCCCGACGCCTACCCCTACACCAAGGCCCTGGGGGAGCGGGCCCTGCTGGAGACCCGCGGCGACGTCCCGGTCAGCATCGTGCGCCCCTCCATCATCGAGTCGGCCCTGGCCGAACCCCGGCCGGGCTGGATCCGCGGCTTCCGGATGGCCGAGCCGGTGATCATCTCCTACGCCCGGGGCCTGCTCAAGTCCTTCCCCGGCATCCCCGAGGGCGTGGTCGACGTCATCCCCGTCGACCTGGTGGTGGCCGCCATCCTGGCCGTGGCCGCCAACGGCCCCGACCCGGCCGGGCCGTCCGTGTACCAGGTCGCCTCCGGGGCCACCAATCCCCTGCGCTACCGGAGGCTGGTGGATCTGGTCCAGGACTACTTCGCCGAGAACCCTCTCTACGACGCCGACGGCCAGCCCATCGTGGCCCCGCGTTGGGCGTTTCCGGGCCGGGGGAAGGTCACCCGCCAGCTCGAGCGCCTGGATCGCACCCTGACCACGGCCGACAAGGTCAGCCGCAGCCTCCCGCTCCGGGGCAAGCAGGCGGCCTGGACCGCCAACCTGGAGGAACGGCGCAACCAGGTCGACCGCGCTCTGGGTTATGTGCGCCTCTACGGCGCCTACACCGAGACCGAGGCCCGCTTCCTGGTCGATCGCCTGCTCGAACTCTGGGACCGCACCGATGCCGAGGACCGGGAGGCCTTCGCCTTCGATCCCCGCGCCCTGGAGTGGGACTCCTATGTGCAGGGCGTTCACCTGCCGTCCATCGTCACCCACGCCCGGGTGCGCTCGGCGCCGGGGCGCCGGAGCACTCCCAACCGGGAGGAGCGGGGCCGGCGCGCCGTTCTCTCCCCCGACCGCCACATGGCCGTGTTCGACCTGGAGAACACCCTCATCGCCTCCAACGTGGTCGAGTCCTACTCCTGGCTGGCCACCCGCCGCATGAAGGACCGGGACCGCCTCGGCTTCACCGTGCGCGCCCTGCGGGAGGGCCCTTCCCTCCTGGCTCTGGACCGCAAGGACCGGGGCGACTTCCTGCGCCACTTCTACCGCCGCTACGAGGGCGCCGACGTCGAGGAGCTGCGGGCCGAGGCCCACGAGTTGTTCCACACCCTGCTGCTGGCCAAGTCCTTCCCCGACGGCATCCGCCGGGTCCGCCAGCACCGCGCCCTGGGGCACAAGACCCTGCTCATCACCGGAGCGCTGGACATAGTGGTCGAGCCCTTCCAGGAGCTCTTCGACGAAGTCATCTGCGCCCGCCTCTCAACCCGCGCCGGCCGCCTGACCGGTGAGTTGGAGCAGGGACCCCCCACCGGTGAGGCCCGGGCCCAGATCATGGCCGACTACGCCCGCACCCACGGACTCGATCTCGAGCAATCGGTGGCCTACGCCGACTCGGCCAGCGACCTGCCCATGCTGGAGGCCGCCGGCCATCCCGTGGCCGTCAACGCCGAGGTGAAGCTGGCCACCATCGCCCGAAAACGGGGCTGGCACACCGAGGAGTGGCCCAAAGCGCCCGGCTATTCCACTCCCCTCCTCCCCCTCGCCCCCCGCCTGGCCGGGAGAGCCCGGCGATGAAGGCCCTCCTCTTCGAGCGCTCACTCCCCCGTTACGCCGCCGCCCGGGTGGCCTCTTCAGTCGCCCCTGGCCGCGGAGCGCGTCTCGGTCCCCTGCACCTGACTGAGGTGGACGAGCCCGAGCTGCCCGGTCCCGATTGGCGGCGGGTCTCGCCCATCCTGGCCGGCATCTGCGGCTCCGATCTGGCCACCGTCGAGGGCCACAGCTCTCGCTACTTCGAACCCATCGTGAGCTTTCCCTTCGTTCCGGGCCACGAGGTCGTCGGGGAGCTGGCCGACGGAGGCGCCGATGACGGTGCCCGGGTCGTCATCGAGCCCGTCTTGGGCTGCGCCGCCCGCGGCATCGATCCCCCCTGTGCCGCCTGCGCCTCCGGGCACACCGGCAACTGTGAGCGGGTGGCCTACGGGCACCTGAAGCCCGGTCTGCAGACGGGCTACTGCTCTGACACCGGCGGGGGCTGGTCCTCCTCCCTGGTCGCCCACCGGTCCCAGATCCACCTCGTGCCGGACTCCATGTCCGATGAGGAGGCGGTCATGGTCGAGCCCACTGCCTGCGGCATCCACGCCGCCCTGGCCGCCAGCGCTACGGGCGCCGATCTGTCCGGTGCGACCGTGGCGGTCATCGGGGCCGGCACCCTGGGTCTCACGGTCATCGCCGCCCTGCGTCGCTTCCTGCCTCCGGCCCTCCTGTTGGCCGGGGCCAAGCATCCCGAACAACGCCGCCTGGCCGCCTCGCTGGGCGCCGATCATGTGCTCGACCCCGAGGCCCTGGTCCGGGGGGTGCGCCGCCACACCCGGTCCCTGGCCAACGGGGCTGTCCTGACCGCCGGGGCCGATGTGGTCATCGACTGTGTCGGCAACGCCGAGAGCATCGACTCCGCCCTGTCCATGGTCCGTCCCAAGGGCCGGGTGGTCCTGGCCGGCATGCCGGGGGCGGTCAAGATCGACCTCACCTCCCTCTGGAACCGGGAGGTCTCCCTGGTCGGCGCCTACGCCTACGGCGTCGAATCCGTCCCGGGGCGATCCCCGGCCCGAACCTTCGAACTGGCCTTCGAGCTGGTGGCCGAAGCCGGACTGGGCCGGCTGGTGGGTGCCCGCTATCCCCTCGACCGCTTCCCTGACGCCATCGCCCATGCCTCCGCGGCCGGACGGAGAGGAGCTGTCAAAGTGGTCTTCGATCTGCGGCCGGCCTCCCGCCGCCCAACCTGGAGGAGCGCATGAGCCCCCGTCCCGGATTCGTCCTCGACGTCGACCGGTCCACCCCGCCGACGTTGATGTGGCACGGAGAGGGTTTCCGCCTCGAACGCCTGCCGGCCGGGTCCCGGATCGTCTATCCGTCCGAGCCCTTCGAGCCCATCGAGGATCCCGACTTCGCCATCCGCTGGGCCCTCGAGAATCCGATGGGCGACAGCGCCCCCCTGTCGGCCCTGCTCCACGCCGGCATGAAACTGACCATCGCCTTCGACGACGTGTCCCTGCCTCTGCCCCCCATGCGGGCTCCGGACGTCCGCCAGCGGGTCATCGAGGCCGTGTTGGATCAGGCCGCCACCGCCGGCGTCGACGACGTCGTGCTCATAGCCGCCCTGGCCCTGCACCGGCGCATGACCGAGTCGGAGCTGCGCCACGCCCTGGGTGACCGAATTTACGACGCCTTCGCCCCCCATGGGCTGCTCCAGCAACACGATGCCGAGGACCCGGACAACCTCATCCACCTCGGCCTCACCGATCAGGGTGAGGACGTCGAGATCAACAAGCGGGCCGCCACCAGCGACCTGTTGGTCTACGTCAACATCAACCTGGTGGCCATGGACGGCGGTCACAAGAGTGTCGCCACCGGCCTGGCCAGCTACAAGAGCCTGCGCCACCACCACAACGTCCACACCATGCAGCACTCCCGTTCCTTCATGGACCAGCGTCACAGCGAGCTGCACTCCTCCAACTGGCGGATGGGCCGCCTGATTGCCGCCTCGGGGGTCAAGGTCTTCCAGATCGAGACCACCGTCAACAACGACCCGTTCCCGGAGCAGTTCAGCTTCCTGGCCAAGCGGGAGTGGGAGTGGAACCTGCGGGACCGGGCCGCCTTCCTGGCCGTGTCCGCCTCCTTGAACCGCACCCCCGACCGGCTCAAGCGCAACATCTTCAACTCCATGCGTTCCCCCATGGGCCTCACCAGCGTGCAGGCCGGAGAAGTCGAAGCTGTCCACGCCGCCACCACGGAGCAGGTGTTGCGGGAGCAGCTGGTCCCGGTAGAGGGACAGGCCGACGTCCTCACCATGGGACTGCCCTACATCTGCCCCTACAACGTCAACTCGGTCATGAACCCCATCCTGGTCATGTGCCTCGGCCTCGGGTACTTCTTCAACATGTACCGGAACAAGCCTCTGGTGCGCGAGGGCGGGGTGGTCATCATGTCCCACCCGACGCCCTGGGCCTTCGACCCGGTCTTCCATCCCAGCTACATCGACTTCTTCGACCAGGTGCTCTCCGACACCACCGATCCCAAGGAGATCGAGACCCGCTACGAGGAGAGCTTCGCCACCGACCCGTGGTACATCCACCTCTACCGCACCGGCCACGCCTACCACGGCGTCCATCCGTTCTACATGTGGTACTGGGGATCCCACGCCCTGGCCCATCTGGGCCGGGTCATCATCGTGGGCGGGGACAGCGCCGCCGTGCACCGCCTCGGCTTCAAGTCGGCTTCCACCCTGTCCGACGCCCTGGAGATGGCCCGCGACGTGGTCGGCCCCCACCCGTCCATCACCCATCTGCACAACCCGCCCATGCTCATGGCCGAGGTCACGTGAGCGGGCTGTCCGACAAGCTTTCCGACGCCCTGGCCGACCGCCTCGGGGATCGGCTGGTCGATCGGTTGCCCCGGCTGCGCTTACCCCGCCGGCCCAGCGCCTTCCCGTGGGCGCCCCCCAACTGGCCCACCTCCATTCCGATGCCGCCCCCCGAGAGCCGGACGGGCAGCGACTACGAGACGGACTGGGCCCGCCGCTACGGGGTCCGGGTAGCCCGGGCCGCCGTGCTCGACGGGGTCATCCGGCCTCTGGTCCACGGAATCATCCCGCCCGTGGTCGAGGGCACCGATCGCCTGGACGGGGTCGAAGGGCCGGTCATCTTCGCCGCCAACCACTCCAGCCACCTGGACACTCCGCTGCTCCTGTCGGTGCTCCCCCGCCGCTTCCGCCACCACATGGTCGTGGCCGGCGCCGCCGACTACTTCTTCGACACCCGCTTCAAGGGCGCCCTGTTCGCCTTCTCCTTGGCCGCCATCCCCATCGAGCGCACCAAGGTCAGCCGCCGCTTCCTCGATCTGGCCGCCGAGCTCCTCGACGACGGCTGGAGCATCCTCATCTATCCCGAGGGCGGCCGCAGCCCGGACGGCTGGGGCCAGACCTTCTCGGCCGGCGCCGGCTATCTCTCCGTCCGCACCGGGGTCCCCCTGGTCCCCATCCACGTGGCCGGCACCGTCAAGGCCCTCCCCAAAGGCGCCGGCCGGCTCCGGCCCGGCCCCACCGCGGTGAGCCTGGGCGCCCCCATCGCCCCCGGACCCGGGGACGACGCCCGGGGCGTGGCCCAGCGCCTGGAGGCCTCGGTGGCGGCCCTGGCCGACGAGTTCCGCACCGACTGGTGGCAGGCCCGTCTAAGGGCCGCCGCCGGAGCCTCGCCCTCGCTCTCCGGACCCGGACCCGAGGTGGCGGCCTGGCGCCGCTCCTGGGCCCGCCCCGTGTCCGCCCGCCACAGCCACTCCCCCGCCGGGCCTTCCGGCCGGGGCCGGGGTGGTGGTCGGGGTGGTGGTCGGGGTGGCGGCACCTCATCCTCCGGGTCCGGTTCCGGCACCCCCTGGTCGCGCCGTTAGTGGTTGTCCGTCCCCCTCCGCCCACTCCGGGTGGTGCGGAATGAGGGATGCAACTTGGCCGGACCGTCCAGAAGTTTGTACTTTGTCGACTGGTGGCGAACGGATATTCGTTCCGTAACCATTCTGAAATATAAATTCGTCAGTCGGTCAAAGTCATGTGCCCGGTCCTCCCGCCGGACTTGATCGGGGCTCGGGCGGTGGGCCGGGGGCTGTTCAACCGGCGGTGGTGTGGCGGATGAGGTTGAGGGCCGAGCCGGCCCGGTACCAGGCGATGTGCTCGGGGGACATGGTGTGGGTGGCCTCGAAGTCCTCGCTGCTCCCGTCGGGATGGGTGATGCGGCAGGCCACCGGCTTGTCCGGGGCCAGCTGATCCAGGCCGAGGATGGAGATCTTGTCCTCCTCCCCGATCTTGTCCCATGTCTTCGGGTCGGCGAAGGTAAGGGCCAGCACACCCTGCTTCTTCAAGTTGGTCTCGTGGATGCGGGCGAAGGACCGGGCGAAGATGGCCCGGGCCCGCATGAAGCGGGGCTCCATGGCGGCGTGTTCGCGCGAGGACCCTTCGCCGTAGTTCTCATCACCGATGGCCACCCAGTCGACGCCGGCCTCCCGGCAGTGCTTGGCGCACTCGGGGAAGGCCTCGGGCGTGCCGTGCACCGGGCAGCGGCCGATGCCGGATTCACCCGTGAAGGCGTTGGTGGCGGAGAGGAAGAGGTTGGAGGAGATGTTCTCCAGGTGGCCCCGATAGCGCAGCCACGGGCCGGCGGCGGAGATGTGGTCGGTGGTGGTCTTGCCTTTGGCCTTCAAGAAGATCGGCAGGTCATCGAGCTCGGCCTCGGGGTTGGGAGCGAAGGGCTCCAGCAGCTGCAGACGGGTGCTGCTCGGGTGCACCTCGACGGCCACATCCGAGCCGTCGTCGGGAGGGGCGATGAAGCCGGCTTCGCCGGACTCGAAACCGGCCGACGGAAGCTCCTCGCCGACCGGGGGCGAGAGCAGGGCGCCGTCGAGTTCATCGGTCAAGGGATTGAAGTCGAGGGTGCCGGCCAGGGCGTAGGCGACCACCGTCTCGGGGGAGGCGATGAAGGCGAGGGTGGAGGCGCTGCCGTCGTTGCGCTTGGGGAAGTTGCGGTTGTAGGAGGTGAGGATGGAGTTGACCTGGCCCTCGGCCACGTCCTCCCGGTCCCACTGGCCGATGCAGGGCCCACAGGCGTTGGCCAGCACGGTGGCGCCGATGGCCTCGAGATCGGCCAGCAGGCCGTCGCGCTCGATGGTGGCCCGCACCCGCTCCGAGCCCGGCGTGACCAGCAGCGGGACCCGGGCCCGAAGACCGCGGGCGGAAGCCTGGCGGGCCACGGAGGCCGCCCGGGTGATGTCCTCGTAGGAGGAGTTGGTGCAGGAGCCGACCAGGCAGTCGGACAGCTCGACCGGCCAGCCGTTGGCCTTGGCCTCGGCGCCGATGGCGGAGACGGGCCGGGCCAGGTCGGGGGTGTGGGGACCGACGATGTGGGGCTCGAGGGTGGACAGATCGATCTCGATGACCTCATCGAAGAAGCGCTGGGGATCGGAGTCGACCTCGGGGTCGGCCTTCAAGTGTTCGGCGGCCCGATCGGCCAGATCGGCGTAAGCCTCCCGGCCGGTGGATCTGAGGTACTGGGCCGAGTGGTGGTCGTAGGGGAAGAGCGAACAGGTGGCGCCGATCTCGGCGCCCATGTTGCAGATGGTGGCCTTACCGGTGGCGCTGATGCTGTCGGCGCCGGGACCGAAGTACTCGACTATGGCCCCGGTCCCGCCCTTGACGGTGAGGATCTGGGCCACCTTGAGGATGATGTCCTTGGGCGCGGTCCAGCCGTTGAGTTCCCCGGTCAGGCGCACGCCGATGAGACGGGGCCAGCGCACGCCGAAGGTCCCTCCCACCATGACGTCCACGGCGTCGGCGCCGCCGACCCCGACCGCCACCATGGACAGCCCGCCGGCGTTGGGGGTGTGGCTGTCGGTCCCGATGATCATCCCGCCGGGGAAGGCGTATTGCTCCAGCACCACCTGGTGGATGATCCCCGAACCCGGCTTCCAGAAGCCCACGCCGTAGCGGGCCGAGACGCTGCGGAGGAAGTCGTAGACCTCGGCGTTGGTCTCCTCGGCCACGGCCAGATCGGTCTTGGCGCCCACCCGGGCGGAGATGAGGTGGTCACAGTGGACGGTGGAGGGCACGGCCACCCGGTCCAGGCCGGCGGTCATGAACTGCAGGAGGGCCATCTGGGCGGTGGCGTCCTGCATGGCCACGCGGTCGGGATACAACTCGGAGTAGGTCCGGCCCCGTTCCAGCTCCTGGCCCTCCGGGTCGGAGAGGTGGTTGAAGAGAATCTTCTCGGTCAGGGTGAGAGGGCGGCCGAGTCGGCGCCGGCCGATCTCGACCCGCTCGGGCAGGCGGGCGTAGACCGCCTCGATGAGTTCCACAGGGGTGATTGCGGTTACCGCAGGCATGGGAACCTCCTTATATGATACAAGTATAGGACAAGTGGAAGAGGAGCCGCAAGTGCGAGAGCTGCGCTACCGGACCATCGCCGATGAGCTTCGAGGTCAGATCGAGGCGGGGCAGATCGCGCCGGGGGAGCTGTTGCCGAGCGAGTCCGATTTGTCGAGAACCTACGCCGTCAGCCGGGTCACCGTGCGCAAGGCGCTGGAGGTGCTGCGGGCCGAGCGGGTGGCCGGGGCCAGGCAGGGATTCGGGTGGTTCGCGGCGGTGGAGCCGCTGCGCCAGACCCTGGGCCGGCTCGGCACCATCGAGGACGACCTGGCCGCCTCCGGCCGGCGCCCGGAGCGCAAGGTGCTCGACTTCGGCTTCGTGCGGGCTCCGGCCCGGGTGGCCGAGATTCTCGGCACCACCGAGGTCCTGCAGGTGCGCCGGCTCAATTTGGCCGACGGCCTGCCCTTCGCCCGGGTGACGGTATGGGTGCCCGCCCAGCTGGGATCGTCCCTGTCCCGGGACGACGTGGAGCGGGCCTCCTTCTACGACCTGCTGGCCGTTCCCCTGGGTGGCGCCTCCCAGACCATCGGCGCCGGGGCGGCGTCCAAGGAGGATGCGGCCCTGTTGGAGATCCCCGTGGGCTCCCCGGTGCTGCGCTGCGAGCGGGTCACCCGGACCACCGACGGCCAGGCGGTCATCACCGCCGAGCACGTCTTCCCCGCCGACCGCACCGAGTTCGTGGTCGAGTTGTCCTCGGCCCCGGAGGCATCCATGGCCCCCTCCGGCCTCCGTCTGGTGGATTGACTCAGTCCATCAGGGCGGCCGGCAGGGGCTCGGAGTGCACGATGGTCAGGTGCTGCACGGCCCGGGTCAGGACCACGTAGAGCAGCCGCAGGCTGCCGTGTTCCTCGCTGACGATGGCGGCCGGTTCGGCCACCACCACGGCGTCGAACTCCAGGCCCTTGGTGGAGGCGGGCGGGAGCAGGGTGACGTGGTCACCCAAACTCAGGGTGCGCTGGCCGTCGATGAAGGCGATGCCGGCCCCGGCCAGGGCAACCGCCACCGGCTCCATGAGTGAGTCGGGTACCACCACTCCGACCGAGGTATCGGTGGCGAGCAGGTCGGTGACGGCGCCGGCTACCTGGGCGGCGACCGCCTCGGCGTCGACCCGGATGAGCAACGGCGGCCGGCCGGTCTGGCGTACCGAGGTGGAGGCCTTGACGCCGGGGGCGGCCTCGGGCAGCAGCCGGTTGGCGAAGGCCAGGATGGGCTCGGGCACCCGGTAGCCGACGGTCAGTTCCTCGTAGCGGGCGTCGGCGGCGCCCAGGGCGTCGAGCGCATCGGTCCAATCCGTCTGCGCCCCCGGGGCAGTGGCCTGGGCCAGGTCGCCCAGCACGGTCATGGAACCGGACCGGCTGCGGCGGGCGATCATGCGCAACTCCATGGCCGAGAGGTCCTGAGCCTCGTCCACCACGATGTGGCCGTAGCTCGGGGTCCGGCCGGATATGAGGCCCTCGGCCTCATCCAGCAGGGCCAGGTCGGCCCGGGTCCAGCGTTCCTCCCCCACCTTGGCCGACGCCTTGCGGGCCAGCCCGTCGCCTTCGCTCTCGGTCAACAGGCCGGCGGTGGCCCGGGTTCGGGCCGGCCGGTTACCGAGCAGACGGCGGATGACGCCGGCGGCGGTGAGGTTGGGCCAGAGCTTGTCCAGTTGCACCTTGAGCTCGGGGCTGGCCCGCAGATCGGCTTCGAGGCCCTCCCGGTCGGTGACGTCGCTGCTGGGCTTGGCCAGGTGCACCCGCCAGGCCAGGTCGACCAGGTGCTGGCGCAGCACGGCTCGGTAGTCGTTGATGCGGGCCACCCGCTCCAGGCCGGTGTCGATGAGGGCGCTCATGTCGGCCGCCGGTAGCACCAGGGAGCCGTAGCGGGTCATGAGAACCAGGTCATCCTTGGGCCGGCTGACCTGATCGAGAACGGCCCGGCGCACCACCCCGGCCATGCGGGCGTCACCCTTGACCCGAGCCACCCCGGCCGGGTCCTCGGCCCGCACCGTGTAGGCGGCCCCGGCCAGTCCTTCGATGGTGAGCTGGGTGGACGCCACCTCCCCCAGAGACGGGAGCACCTGGGCGATGTAGCGCAGGAAGATGCGGTTGGGGCCGACGATAAGCAGCCGCTGTCGCTCCAGCCGTTCACGGTGCTCGTAGAGAAGGAAGGCGGCCCGGTGCAGTCCCACCGCCGTCTTACCGGTGCCGGGGCCGCCCTGCACGACCGTGCACTGCTCCAGCGGCGCCCGGATGATGACGTCCTGTTCGGCCTGGATGGTGGCGACGATGTCGCGCATCTCCCCGGTGCGCGATCGGGTGACCTCGGCCAGCAGCGGGTCGGGGACGTAGGCGCCGGCGGCGGCCGAGTCGGGGTCGGCCAGGTCCTCATCGAATAGATCGGACAGGGTCCGGCCCTCGATGAGGAAACGCCGGCGCAGGGACAGGCCCATGGGATCGGCCACGGTGGCCCGGTAGAAGGGAGTGGCGACCGATGCTCGCCAATCGGTGACGACCGGATCCCCGTCGGCGTCCTCGACGTGGCGGCGGCCGATGTGCCACCCGCCTCCATCGGCGCGATCTATCCGCCCGAAGCAGAGGGCCGCCGCCGTCTCGGCCAGATCATCGATGCGCTGCTGCTTGTCGCGGTCCCACTGCTGGACGTCGAAGACCTCAACGCCACCTTCGGTGACGTTCCCACCCATGTACCCCAGGCTCTTCAGATACACGGCCCGTTCGCGCATGGCGGCCAGACACTCGTAGGCGTGATCGACATAGGCCTGTTCGGCAGCCAGGTCGTCGGGCGCGGTGAGGCCGGAACGCGAATCGGTAGCGCTCATGATGAGCAACGTAAAGCAGTTGCCTACGAAATACAAGAGCCCGGGACGTACTCAACCAAGGCCCCCGATTTTCGAGCTATGTGCTGCGCACACGCCCGAAGGACTTACCGAAAATTAACCAGAAACACGACGCGAAGTCAACCGTGCGGTCCACCGGGACCGGTCGGTGACGCGACTCGTGCCCACCTTCTCCAATCTCTCCCGACGCAGCAACTCGGCTTCGGAATCATCCAGGGCTTCGAGCTCGCCCACCACGGAAGTCAGGATCAGATCGGCCAGGGCCGGGTTGCGGGCCAGCACCGGGCCGTGCATGTAGGTGCCGAAGATGCGGCCCACCACCGCGCCTTCGCTGCCGTCTCCTCCGCCGTTGCCGACACCGGCGTCGACCCGGCCCAGCGGTTGGGCGTCCGGGCCCAGCGTCGTCAGCCCGCCATGGTTCTCATAGCCGGTCAGTTGGGGCAGGCCCAGCGCCGGAGAGGGCGTGACCACCAGTTCGCCCACGGGTCGGCGCCCTCCGCCTTTGCGGGTGTCGATGTCGATGAGACCGAGGCCGTCACGGACCTGGCCGTCGGCGGACGGGTAACGGCGCCCGAGGACCTGGAAACCGGCGCACACGGCCAGCACGGCGGCGCCGTTGTCGACGGCCTGGCCCAGGGGGTTGCCCTCGGCCAGTTCGGCCGCGGCCCGGTGTTGAGCGGCATCCTCTCCCCCGCCCAGGCAGTAGATGTCGCCCGACGCCGGCACCGGCGTGCCGGACATGGCTTCGATCAACTCCACCGCCAAGCCCCGCCACTGCAGACGCCGGGCCAGGATCAACCCGTTGCCACCGTCCCCGTAGGTGCCGAGCAGATCCGGGTGCACCACCACCACCCGCACGGCCGAGTCCCGCTCAGGCATCGGCGGCCGCCCGGCGCAGTCCCTGGAAGGAGGTGTAGTTGGCCACCACATCGACCGGCTGGGAGGCGTCACCGAAGCGGCGGGCCTCGGCCACCGCCGCCACCGGGTCCTCGACCATCACGTGGTCGACCTCGGCATAGCGCAGCCGCACGGCCAGATCCCGGCAACGCTCACCCGTGGCGACCACCTGGCGACCGGCCAGCCGCTCGAAGGGGACATCCCACAGCCAGGACGGATCCCTCCCGTCGGCTATGCGGGCGTTGATGGCCACCACCACCGGCGACGGCGGGGGACGCAGGAAGTCGAAGATCTCCATCCACCCGGCCGGGTTCTTGGACAGCAGCAGCCGGGCCGGGACCCCACCCACCCGGACCACGCCGTAGCGGCCGGTCACATCCGCCACCGGCTCCATGGCCGCCAGGGCCTGGGCCTCGTCCACGCCGAGCAGAGAGGCGGCGGTGGCGGCCACGGCGGCGTTGGATCGGTTGCACTGGCCGGGCAGCGATAGGGTGAAGGGATGGCGCCGCCCGGCCTGGTCGGTCAGGGCGACCTCATCGACGGTCACCTGGGGTTCGGGTCGGGCCAGGCCGCAGTCCCCGCATGACCAGTCGGTGTCGGTGAACTGGATGCGGCCCTCGCAGCGGGGACAGCCGGTGGCATCCAGCCGCCAGGACAGACCGGCGCCCACCCACACCACCCGGTCCGCCCCCGAGGCGGCCCAGACCACCATGGGGTCATCGGCGTTGGCCACCACGGTCGGCCCGCGCGCGTCAGCCGGGGCCGGGGCCACCGCCTCCAGCGCCTGGCGCCAGCGCCCGGCCAGCAGCCTCACCTCGTTGATGCGGTCGAGCTGGTCCCGGGACAGGTTGAGCAGGCACACCACCTCCGGCTGCACGGCGGCGGCCACCGGGCCGAGGTAGGCCTCGTCCACCTCCAGGGCGGCCAGCCCCCCGGGCGGGGCGGAGGAAAGGGCGGCCACCAGGCCGAAGGGGAGGTTGGCGCCGCCGGAGTTGGTGGCGGTCGGTCCGGCCGTGGCCAGGGCTGCGGCCAAGAACCGGGTGGTGGTCGTCTTACCGTTGGTGCCGCTGACCAGCACCGACCGGCGGCCCCGGGCCAGATGGGCCAGAGCGTCGGGGTCGACCAGGAGTGTGACCCGTCCGCCGATGACTCCGCCCCCGCCCCGGCCGGCCAGCCGGGAGGCGCGACCCACCGCCCGGCCCAGGCCGGCGGCGGCCCGGGTGCGGGCCGGCGGATTGGACCCGGCGCCGGCGGCCCGGGTGCGGGCCGGCGGGCTCAGGCCTCGACCCGCACGTTGGCGGGGGTGGCCATGGCGATCTGCTCCGGCGTGGGCCGCCGGCGGCGGCGGGCCTCGGGCGGCAGCAATTCGGTGATCGCCTTCATGATGGCCTCGGTGTCGACGTGGGGATCCGATCCCGACAGCGCCACCGGAGGGCCGACCCGGACGCGGATCTTGGGCGGGTTGATGACCTGATGGATCCGGGGTACCCGCATCCGCCGGGGCCACACCTCCTCGGTCCCCCACAGCCCGATCGGGACCACCGGGGCCCCGGTCATGGCGGCCAGGCGGGCCGCTCCGGTCTTGCCCACCAGCTTGGGCTCGAAGAACTCCTTGCCCCGGGGGATGGTGCCCTGGGGAAGGATGGCCACCGCCTCCCCGCCCTCCAGGGCGGCGGCGGCCGCCTCCAGCGGTTCGGTGCTGCCCGTGCCCCGGTCCACCCGGATGCCCCCGGCGGCCGAGGCCAGGGAGCCGATCACGGGGGCGTCGAAGACCTCCTTCTTGCCCAGGAAGCGCAGGTTCCGGCCCCGGCCCAGCACCACCATGCCCATGGCCACGAAGTCGAAATAGGAGCGGTGGTTGGACACCACGATCACCGGCCCGGTGGCGGGGATGTGCTCGGCCCCTTCGATGTCGAAGTTGGCGAAGGGCACGAAGGCGGGATGGGAGACCCAGCGCACCATGTCCATCAACTCCACCCCGGCCACCTTGACCACCCCCGGAGGCGCGTCCAGGTTGAGGATCGGCCAGCGCCGCAGGGTGGCCACGGCCAGGAGACGGGGATCAGGATTGACGGCGGCGGGATGGCCGACGGCGCCGAGCAGAGGCAGGTCGTAGAAGCTGTCCGAGTAGGCGAAGCTGTCGGCCATCTCCACCTTGTGGGTGCCGGCCCAGCGCCGGACGGCGGCCAACTTGCCCCGGGCCCAGACGAACTCACCCTCCAGGGCTCCGGTGAAAGCACCGTCGCGCTCGGCGTAGCGGGTGGCGATGACGTCGTCGAAGCCCATCTTGGCTGCGAAGGGCTCGACCAGATGCAGAGGAGTGGTGGTGGCCAGCACCACGCTGTGACCCAGGTCCTGGTGATGCTTGATCAACGGCCGGGCGAAGGGCGCCACCAGTTCCTCCAGCCTCTCCGCCACCTCCCGTCCGGCTTGGCGGACGGTATCGGCCGGCCAACCCCGGGCGATCAGGGCGGCGGCCCGGGCCATGGCCATGGACGGCAGGGTCTCGCCCACCACGTCGTAGATGCGGTAGAAGAGGCCGCCCACGCCCGCCCCCCGGCTGGGAACAACCCCGGCGGCGGCCAGGGCCTCACTGATGAGCGGCCCGCTGGCCCGGCGCAGGACGGTGCGGTCGAGGTCGAAGAAGGCGGCGGTGTTCCCCACCGGCCAAGGCTACCGCAGGCCCCTATTAGCGTCCCCGGCCATGGAGCTGCGCCAGCTGTCGGCCATCCTGGCTCTGGCCGAGCACGGGACCTTCTCGGCCGCCGCCGACGCCCTGGGGACGGTGCAGTCCAATGTGTCCACCCACATCGCCCGGCTGGAGCGCGAACTGGGCACGCCCCTGTTCGACCGCTCCCGGGGCGTGCTGACCGAGGAGGGCAAGGTGGTGGTCAACCGGGCCCGGCGCATGATGGTGGAGATGGAGGCGCTGGTGGCCGACGTGGCCGCCGTGCGCAATGTGGTGGCCGGCACCGTCAGCCTGGGCATGATCGGCACCACCGCCCGCTGGCTGGCCCCCAAGGTGCTCGACGCCATGGGCCGGGAGCACCCCGGCGTGCATCTGAGCGTGGCCGAGGGCACCTCGGCGGAACTGGCCGACCGCCTCCAGGCCGGCCGGCTGGATCTGGCCGTGAGCAGCCTGCCCTCGGCGGACGAGGACCTCAACGGGGAAGGCCTCTTCGACGAGGACCTGGTCCTGGTGGTGGCCCGGGACGACGCCTTGGCCGGGCGGACCGACATCTCCGTCGAGGAGCTCTGCTCCATCCCGCTGTTACTGCCGATGCAGGGCACCACCCTGCGCCGGGAGCTGGAGACGGCGCTGGGCCAGGGCCGGGATCAGCCCGTCGCCCTCACTCCCAAGGCCGACATCGACGGGGTCCGGCTCATCGCATCCTTGACCTTCGACGGCTACGGGCCGGCCGTGCTGCCCGCCTGCGCCGTCCCCGATTATCTCCACGACCGATGGGTGACGGTGGCAGTGGAGGGGTTGCCCCGGCGCACGGTGGGCGTGGTCACCCGGCACCGGGGCCTGCTGTCGGCGCCGGCCCGGGCGGTGCGGGACCTTCTGAGAGACATCGTGGCCGAACAGGTCGGCCCGGCAGCTCGGCCCGGGCTACACCCGCCGTCGTCCGGCGGTGCCGGCCGCCGTCCGGGCTAGCTCCTCCTGGAGGGCGTCGATTTCGACCTGGACGGCCGACACATCCGCGTCCCGGTGCTGGATCCGGGCCCGCTCCTGCTGCTCGACCAACTCGATGAGCTGGAGCTCCAACCCCAGCGCATGATCCTCGGCATTGCTCATGTCCGGCCTCCCTGCCACCCGCCGATGCAGGCTCCCGGTTTGATTGTTCCCACTTTCGCCCCCGACGAACACCGGCCCGAGGAAAGCCGGCCCGATGAACGCCCGCCGGGCCGGCAGCCGACGCCGTCCCGGCCGCCGCGTCAGTTGACCCGGCGAGCCCGGCCCTCCCAGTAGGGCTCCCGCAGCTCCCGCTTGAGGACCTTGCCCGACGGGTTGCGGGGCAGCACCTCGATGAACTCCACCGAGGTCGGGCACTTGTAGTGGGCCAGGCGCTCCCGGGCGAAGCTGATGATGGAGGCGGCCTGATCCGGGCCGGACCCGGCTCCCGGACGCAGGACCACCATGGCCTTGGGGGTCTCGCCCCAGCGCTCGTCGGGCACCCCGATGACGGCCACGTCGGCCACGGCTGGATGGGAGGCCAGGGCGTTCTCGACTTCGGCCGGATAGATGTTCTCCCCGCCGCTGACGATCATGTCCTTGATCCGGTCGGTCAGGAAGATGTAGCCGTCCTCGTCCCGGTAGCCGGCGTCACCGGTACGGAACCAGCCCTCAGCGTCGATGACCCGGGCCGTGTCCTCCGGCTTGTTCCAGTAGCCCTTCATGGTCTGGGGGCCCCTGGCCCACAGCTCCCCCACCTCCCCGGCGGACCGCTCCTCCCCCGAGTCCGGATCCACGATGCGGATCTCCACCCACGGATAGGGCTTGCCCACCGACCGCAGCAGGCGGGAGCGGGGCCCGCCCGGGTCGTGGTCGGCGCCATCCAGCTGGGTGATGGCCCCGGTGGTCTCGGTCAGGCCGTAGAGCTGGATGAACTCGCACCCGAAGGTGGCGATGGCCCGCTTGAGCGCCTCATCCGTGATCGGGGACGCCCCGTACTTGATGGCCCGCAGAGCACCGAAGTCCGCCTTCTCCACTCCCTCTGTGGCGCACACCATCTGCAACACGGCGGGCACGAGAAAGGCGTTGGTGACCTGTTCTGTTTCGAAGATGCGGATCAACTCGGACGGCACCATCTCCCGGATGACCACCGACCGAGCCCCGACGGTCATGCCGGCCAGAGCCCAGCCCGAGCCGCCGATGTGGAACAGGGGCATGGCCACGGCGCTGACCGAGGAGGGGTCGAGCCGCCACGGGCCCACCACCTGATCCAGGATGGCCCCGAAGTTGGAGTTGACCAGCATGGCCCCCTTGGGCAGGCCGGTGGTGCCCGAGGTGTAGAGCTGGATGGCGACGTCGTCCGGCTGCGCCTGGTAGCCGGGATCGGTGGCCGGCTGGGCGGCCAGCCAGTCCTCGTACTCGGGACCGAGCAGGACGCGGCGTTGGAGGTGGGAGAGATCGGGGCCGATCTCCTTGACGGCGGCGGAATACTCCGCCCCGTAGACGAGGACGGTGGCAGCGGAATCCTCGATGATGTGAGCCATCTCCGCCGGGGCCAGGCGCCAGTTGACCGGCACCATCACCGCCCCGAGCTTCCCCGCCCCCATCAGCACGTCGAAGAACTCCGGGGTGTTCTTGTCCAGGAACGCCACCCGGGCGCCGGGGCCGACCCCCTCGGCGGCCAGAGCGTGAGCCACCTGATTGGAGCGCTCGTCCAGCTGGCGCCAACTCACCGGGCCGGCCTCGCTGGTGATGGCCACCCGATCCCCGAAGGCGGCGGCGTTGTCCCGCACCAGTCCGCTCAGGCTCCACTGCTTGCCACTCATCGACTCCCCCTTGTCCGGCTCAGAGGCCCATCAGTTCCAGGCGGCCAGCCACTGCTCTTTGTCCGGCACCCGCAGGACCGGGTTCATCTCCTTGACCGCCCCCATCACGGCCGAGGACGGCGGGGAGTAACGGTGGCCGGGGAACAGGACCGTCTCATCCGGCAGGGCGGCCAGGGTGCGCAGGCTGTGGAACATGGCCTCCGGGTCGCTGCCGGGCAGGTCGGTGCGACCGCACCCCTGCAGGAACAAGGTGTCCCCGGCCACCAGCATCCCGTCGAAGAGGAAGCACTGGCTGCCCGGGGTGTGACCGGGGGTGTGGATCATGCGCAGCTCCAGACCCCCGACCGGCAGGATGTCCCCGCCCTCGTGGACCACCAGCTGATCGGGGCCGACTCCGGTGACCTTGGTGACCAGGCCGGCCTCGTGCCGGTTGACGTGAACGGGGACGTCGGAGGTCTCCAGCAGACGGTCGATGCCCTCGATGCCGTGGCCCATCATCGAACCGCCCACGTGGTCGGGATGATGGTGGGTGGCCAGCACGCCGGTCAGGCGCATGCCGTCGGCCTCGAGGGTGTCCACCAGTTCAGCCACGGCGTAGGCGGGATCGACCACCACCGCCTCACCGGTGTCCCGGTCCCCGATCAGGTAGACGAAGTTCACCATCTGGGCCGCCATGGCGTCCTCGACGGCAAAGTCCCGGCCGGATAGAAGCTGCCGGAAATAGAGCGTGGTCACGGATCGATACTAAGGGTCCTGCCGGGGCCGGCCCCCGGCCCACCGGCCGAAGCGGGCGCCTCCGGATCCGGATGGGCCCGGCTGCGCCGCACCGTGGCAGCCGCCACCACCGCCCCGGCCACCAGCATGGCCCCGGCCAGCTCCAGGGCCGTGCGCAGACCGGTCAGGAAGCCGTGGTAGGCGGCGTCGGTGATCTTGGCCTCCAGGGCCTTGACGATCGGGTTGCTGGTACTGACCCCGGCTATCGAGGACGGGGACTGGCCGGTCAGAACGTAGGTCAGCACCAGGCCCTGGAAGCTGGCCGGGATGTGCAGGGTCTTCATGGTCGCCACCAGCTTGGAGGTCAGGGTGGTGTTGACCAGGGCACCCAGGACGGCCACCCCCAGGACCGCCCCCATCTCCCGGGCCGTGTTGGTCACCGAGGCGGCCATGCCCGAGCGCTCGGCCGGGACGACGTTGAGCACGGAGGAAGTGACCGGCACAACCGCCATCCCGAAGCCCACCCCGGCCACGCCCAGATAGGGCGCCAGGGACAAGAAGGTCACATGGGGCCCCATGACCGCTCCGGTGGCCAGGGTCCCGCCCGCCCCCAACAGGCAGCCCAGCACGATGGGTGCGGTCGGCCCGGAGGCCGCCACCCACCGCCCGGTCAGGGTGGAGGCCAGTACCAGGCCGGCGGCCATGGGCACGAACATGAGGGCCACCGACGCCGGGGAGCGGTTTCCGATGAGCTGCAGGTAGAGGGCGCAGAAGAAGAAGATGGCGAAGGTGGCGAAGTAGTTGAGGAAGGCGATGAGATTGGCGCCGCTGAAGGTCGGATTACGGAAAAGCGACATCACCAGCACCGGATCCCTGGTCCGGCTCTCGACCTGGGTGAAGGCGAAGCCCAACACCACCGCCCCGGCCAGCAGGGCCACCACCCACCATTTGGTGTAGCCGGCCGTCTCGCCCAGGATGATCCCGAAGGCCGAGCAGGCCAGCGCCCCGGCCCCGAGTACGAAGCCGGGCAGATCGATGTGGCGGCCTTCGGGGTCCGAGCTTTCCGGGAGGACCCAGGCGGCCGCCCCGAAGGCCAGCAGGCCGAAGCCGAGGTTGAACCAGAACACCGCCCGCCAGTCGGCCACCCCCACCAGCACGCCGCCCACCACCGGCCCCAGGGCCAGGGCCAGGCCGGAGACGGCCGCCCAGATCCCCACCGCCCGGGCCCGCGCCGCCCGGTCCGGGTAGAGGTGGCGGATGACCGACAGGGTGCCGGGCTCGGACGCCGCCGCCCCCACGCCCATGACCACCCGGCCGGCTATGAGCACGTTCACATTGGGGGCCAGGGCGGCCAGCACCGAGCCGGCGCAGAAGATCCCGACACCGACCAGCATCACCTTCCTCCGCCCCAGCAGGTCGCCCAGGGTCCCCCCGGTCAGCATCAGGGCGGCAAAGACCAGGGCGTAACCGTTGACGACCCACTGCAGGGAGACGACGCCGGCGTGGAGCCGGCCCTGGATGTCGGCCAGGGTGACGCTGACGATGGTGTTGTCCAGGAAGGTCAGGAACAGCACCCCGCACACGGTGGCCAGGCCCAGATGAGCCCTGAGTCGCCCGGCCCCTCCCCCCGGATTCGCCATGCCGTCAGTCTGGCTGGTGGCGGCCCGCCGTCGGTGTACCCCGCCCGGTCCGGGCCCGCCCGGGCGGTCCGGCGTCCCGGATGAGCCGTGTACTTTGCCGCTCATGTCGAGCACGGAGCTCCCCAGCCAGGTCAGTTCTCTCCAGTCATCCTCCGAAGCCCTGGTGGTGGTGGATCACGAGGGCCAGATCGCTCTCATGACGGCGGCGGCGGAGGCCCTCTTCGGGGTGGCCTCGGATGACATCGCCGGAGAGTTCATCGAGATGCTGGTGCCGGAGAAGAAGCGCTGGGGCCACCAGGCCTACCGCCGCGGCTACCAGGCCGAGCCCAACGATCGGGAGATGGACCCCGGTCTGGAACCGGAGCTGGAGCGTCCCATGGATGGGACCCTGGTTCCCATCCACGTCCGGCTGGAGCCCCTGCGGGTCGACGGGCGGCTGTACGTGGTGGCCCACGTCACCGAGCGCACGGACTGAGCTGGACGCCCGGCCGTGGCCACCTCGCCCGATGAGCAGACGGCCCGGGCCGAGCTGCGGGCCTGGCTGGCGGAATGGTGGGACCCCGACCGCCCTCTGGCTGAGTGGCGCCGTCTCTTGGTCGAGTCGGGTTGGGCCGCCCCCACCTGGCCGGCGGACTGCTACGGGCGGGGACTACCGGAGGCCTTCGCCGCCGGCCTGGCCGAGGAGATGGCCGCGGCCGGAGCGGTGGGAGCCGCCGGGGGCTCCGGCATGGCCCTGGCCACCCCGACCCTCCTGCGCCACGGCCCCGAGGAACTCCAGGGCCGGCTGCTGCGGGGAATCCTCACCGGGGAGGAGCGCTGGTGTCAGCTCTTCAGCGAGCCGGGCAACGGTTCGGACCTGGCCGGACTGACCACCCGGGCGGTGCGGGACGGGGACCAGTGGATCGTCAACGGCCAGAAGGTGTGGACCACCGGGGCCAAGACGGCCAGCTACGGGATGCTGCTGGCCCGCACCGATTGGGACGCGCCCAAGCACCGGGGCATCACCTACTTCGCCCTGCCCATGCACCAGGACGGGGTGGAGGTCCGCCCGTTACGCCAGATGAACAACCACGCCTCGTTCAACGAGGTGTTCCTCACCGATGCCGTTGTTCCCCACGAGAACATTGTCGGCCAGGAAGGGGACGGCTGGGCGGCCGCCCTCACCACCCTGGCCCACGAACGCAATCTCGGGGCCAACCGCAGCGCCCCCGGAGCGGTCCCGACCGCCGGACGGACGGTCCGGGAGGCGATGGCGGAGGACGGTGACTACCTGCGCACCTACTCCTGGTATCCGCAGCGGGCCGGCCGGCCCGACCTTCTCCCGTCCCAGGCCCGGGAGTCAGGCCGGGCCGATGACCCCCTCGTCCGCCAGCGGCTGGCCGACGTCGAGATCCGCGAGCGGGTGGCCCGCTGGAACGTGCGCCGGGCCCTGGCCGCCCGGGCCCAGGGCCAGGCTCCCGGACCCGAGGGCTCGCTGGCCAAGCTGACCGGCACCGACATCGCCCGGCGCTCTTCTTCCCTCCACGCCCAGATAGCCGGCCCGGCCGCCATGCTCACCGGGCCCGAGTCGCTCCTGGGCGGCGTCGTGGCCGAGATCATCGTGTCCGTCCCGGCCGGCTCGATAGCCGGCGGCACCGATGAGGTGCAGCACAACATCCTGGGTGAGCGCAGCCTGGGCCTGCCCCGGGAACCTTCCGTGGATGCCGACATCCCCTTCCGGGACGTCAAGACCAACCGGCGGAACTGACCGCCCGGCTCAGCCCTTCTTCTTGGCCGGCGTCGCCTTCTTGGCCGGCGTCGCCTTCTTGGCGGGAGCAGCCTTCTTGGCCGGCGTCGCCTTCTTGGCCGGCGTCGCCTTCTTGGCCGGCGTCGCCTTCTTGGCCGGCGTCGCCTTCTTGGCGGGAGCAGCCTTCTTGGCGGGAGCAGCCTTCTTGGCGGGAGCAGCCTTCTTGGCGGGAGCAGCCTTCTTGGCGGGAGCAGCCTTCTTGGCCGGCGCAGCCTTCTTGGCCGGCGCAGCCTTCTTGGCCGGCGCAGCCTTCTTGGCGGCACCGGAGCGGGACCGGCGCAGGACCTCGATGCCCCCGGGCCCGGCCGTCAACATGGTCTGGCCTCCATTGGCCCACTCGATGGTCACCATCCGGCCACTGACTGCTTTGACCGTGCCCTCGCGCGGCGGAGTGCCCATCTTGTTGGACGCAACCGCGACCCGATCCCCGACTTCCGGCATCTGTTTCCCTTCTGGTCAGCCTGCTGGAGACCGCACAGTAACAACACCGCCTTCCACCGGGGTGGTTACCGTCATGGCGATGCGATGCGATCACCGGGACCGGCCTTGGCCAGCTTCCGCCTCATAGGTCCCGGCCGGGCCGGAAGTTCCATCCACGCCGCGCTCGTGAGGTTGGGCTGGGCCAGCCTGGGTGTCCTGGGCCGGGGTCACCCGGTGACCGGAGCCGCCGCCGGTACCGACTACCTCTTCATCACCGTCAGGGACGTCGACATCCCCGCCGTGGCCGCCGCGGTCGAGCCCGACCCGACCGCCGTCGTGGTGCACCTGTCGGGCGCCGCCGGCCCGGAGATCCTCGGCCCCCATCCGCGCCGGGCGGCCGTGCACCCCCTCGTGTCCCTGACCGAGGAACGGGGCGCTGACACCCTTGTGTCCGGGGCGTGGTTCGGGGTCGACGCCGACCCGGGGGCGACACAAGCCGCCGCCGAGCTGGTGTCGGCCTTGGGCGGTCGCTCCCTGGCGGTGCCGGCCGAGAGGCGTGCCCTCTACCACGCCACCGCCACCGTGGCCTCCAATCACCTCGTGGCCCTGCTGGGCCAGGTCGAGCGGTTGGCCTCCGAACTCGACCTGCCTCCGGAAGCATTCATCGCCCTGGCCCGCGGGTCGCTGGACAATGTGGCCGCCCTGGGCGCCGTCCGGGCCCTGACCGGACCGGTGGCCCGAGGCGACTGGGAAACCGTCCAACGCCACCGGGCTGCGCTGCCCCCGAGGGAGCGGGACCTCTATGAAGCCCTGGCCGCCGAAGCGGCCCGCCTGGCCGGCCGGGACCTGCCCGCCTCCTGAGGGTCAGGCGTTGGCGGCCAGGCGCTCCCGCTTGGCCTGGGCCGCCTTCCGGCCCCGGGTGGCCTGTTCCAGCTCGGCCTTCCTCAGCCGGACCGTCATGGGAGTCACCTCGACGTACTCGTCCTCGGAGATGAACTCGAGGGCCTGCTCCAGAGACAACTCCTGGTGGGGGATCAGGCGCTCCAGGATCTCTGCACTGGCGGCCCGGTGGTTGGTCAGCTGCTTGGTCTTGGTGATGTTGACGTCCATGTCGTCGGAGCGGGCGTTCTCCCCCACGATCATTCCCTCATAGACCTCGATGCCCGGCCCCACAAAGAGAACACCGCGCTCCTGCAGCCCGATGATCGAGTAGCTGGTGGTCATCCCCCGCCGGTCGGCCACCAGGCTGCCGGTGGGTCGGGTGCGCAGCGGTCCGAACCAGGGCTCGTGGCGGTCGTAGATGTGGTGGAGGATCCCCGTGCCCCGGGTGTCGGTGAGGAACTCGGTGCGGAAGCCGATCAGGCCCCGGGCCGGCACCAGGTACTCCATGCGGACCCAGCCGGTGCCGTGGTTGACCATCTGCTCCAGCCGGCCCTTGCGCAGGGCCACCAGCTGGGTCACCAGGCCGAGGTAGTCCTCGGGCACGTCGATGGTGACGCGCTCGACCGGCTCGTGCACCTTTCCGTTGACCAGCTGGGTCAGGACGCGGGGCTTGCCGACAGTGAGCTCGAAGCCCTCCCGGCGCATCATCTCCACCAGCACGGCCAGCTGCAACTCGCCCCGGCCCTGAACCTCCCAGGCATCGGGCCGCTCGGTGGGCAGCACCGCGATCGAAACGTTGCCGACCAGCTCCGCATCCAGGCGGTCCTTGATCATTCGGGCGGTCAGCTTCTTGCCCTCCTGGCCGGCCAGGGGTGACGTGTTGACACCGATGACCATGGACAGGGTCGGCTCGTCCACGTGGGTCACCGGCAGGGGCCGAGCGTCGACCGGATCGGCGATGGTCTCCCCGATGGTTATGTCGGCGATCCCGGCTATAGCCACGATGTCACCCGGGCCGGCCGTTTCCACCGAGACTCGGTCCAGGTTCTCGGTCATGTACAACTCGGTGACCTTGACCGTCTCCACCGCTCCGGTCCGCCGGCACCAGGCCACCTGCTGGCCCTTGCGCAGGGAACCGTTGAGGATGCGGCACAGAGCGAGGCGACCGACGTAAGGCGAGGCGTCCAGGTTGGTGACCAGTGCCTGTAACGGGTGGTCGGGCTCGTAGCTCGGAGCCGGGATGGTGTCCATGATGGTCTTGAACAGGGGCTCGAGATCCCCGCTCTCCCCGATGGATTCCACATCGGTCCAGGCCCGGCCGGCCCGGCCGTTGCTGTAGATGATGGGGAAGTCGATCTGGTCCTCGGCAGCGTCGAGGTCCAGGAACAGTTCATAGACCTCATCGACGACCTCGGATATGCGGGCGTCCTGGCGGTCCACCTTGTTGACCACCAGGATCACGGGCAGCTTGGCCTCCAGGGCCTTGCGCAGGACGAAGCGGGTCTGGGGCAGGGGCCCTTCGCTGGCATCCACCAGGAGGAGGATCCCGTCGGCCATGGTCAGGCCCCGCTCCACCTCTCCCCCGAAGTCGGCGTGGCCGGGGGTGTCGATCAGGTTCACCCTGACACCGCTGTGGAGGATGCTGGCGTTCTTGGCCAGGATGGTGATGCCCTTCTCCCGCTCCAGGTCGTTGGAATCCATGACCCGGTCGACCACCTCCTCGTGGGCGCCGAATGCCCCCGATTGGCGCAGCATGGCGTCGACCAGGGTCGTCTTGCCATGGTCGACATGGGCCACGATGGCCAGGTTGCGGATGTCAGGGCGCGTCGCGAGCACGTGATTCCTTCTGGGGAGGCGCGGCCGGAGCGCCGGCGCCAGGGACAAATCCTACCAAGCTGGGCCTGGACCTAACAGATCCCTCACAAGTTCCTCTCAGGCAGCCAACAGGAGGCCCTCACACTGCCTCTCGGTCACCCGGGACCGGCTCGGGCGGACCGAGAGGAGAAAGCAATGCGAATCAAGGCTCTGGCCGCCTCGGCACTGGCGGCCACCACCATCATCGGCTTCGGGTCGGCCGCCCTGGCCGACACGCCCACCAGCACCTCCGGCAGCACATCCGGCAGCACATCCGGCGGCACCACCGCCAGCACCCCGTCGGCCACCCCCGCCGGCGCTCCGGCCCCCTCGGGTTCGTGCAACACGGACTCGCAGTGGCCCGCTTACGTCCAGGGCCAGCCGTCCAACTTCCAGGCCGGCTCCGACGGCGTCTACCTCTGGCACTACGTCAAGGGCGGATGGGGCCTGCGGGTCTCCCACCCCCGTCTGCCCGGCAAAGCCGATCACGTCACCTTCACCGGGACCATCGGCACGGCTGGAACCTTCGGGAACGTCAAGCGGGTCGACCTGGAGAAGAACGACGCCGTGACGGTGGGCAGCAATGGCCACACCCTGACCTTTGCCTTCAACAACTACGGAGGAGTGGACGGGGTCGACTTCACCACCACCTGCACGCCGGGTCTCAAGGTCGAACTCAAGGCCGATGGCGGCCGGGTGCAGACCCGGTTCATCCACCTGGGCGCCAGGGACACCCATCCCGGGTCCAATCCCTTCCTGATCCGCCGGGCCCCCTAGGACGTCTGCACCGAAGGCGAAGTTTGTCCACATTCTCAGGTTCGGCGACCAAAGTGCCGAAGGATCTCCTGCAGGGTCACCGGACCCGGGAGGACAGAAGTGATGTGGGCCAAGCTGCAGTGTGAGTTGGAGCCAGCCGATCAGCCTTCGATCAATCGTCTGGTGGTCGGGAGCGCAAGCCTCAAGATCGAACACTTCGTGCCGGTGGGGGATGTCAACGTGGACACCCCCTCCGGCCGTACCGTTCTCCACCACGCCGCCACCGCCGAGGTGCGGGGCGCCTCCGGGCGGGCGGTCTACCTCTTCGGGGAGCACCACGGGCATCTGGTGGGAGCCCGCACCCGCTGATCCACCACCCACATGGGGCATCACCAAATGGCACGGACGGGCTATAGCCTGACTTGTCCAGTCCGGATCATTGTCACCGGTAGGCCCCTCTCCAGGAGGTGAGGTTGGTGACCATCTACGACATCCGCCCGGTAAAGCCCGGCCAAAAGACCGTCTTCGTCCTCGGCGGCGGCGGCAACCTGGGGGCGGTGCAGGTCGGGATGCTGGAGGCCGTGATCGACCGCGGTTACCGGCCCGACGCCCTGGTGGGTTGCTCGGTCGGAGCGCTCAACGCGGCGGCGGTGGCGGCCGATCCCACCCCGGCCGGCATCCGGCGCCTCAAGGAAATCTGGCTGGCGCTGCGCACCGAGCATCTCTTCCCCCCCGGCCGCCTGTCGGCCGTGCGCCTCCTCACCCGCCGGTCGCGGTCCATGTGCCCCAACGACGGCCTGGTCGGGTTGATGAGGAACGCCCTGGCCTTCGAGCGCTTCGAGGACTCCCCCATCCCCTTCGAGGTGGTGGCCACCTCGCTGGCCACCGGCACCGAGCGTTGGTTCGGCACCGGGGAGATCCTGCCGGCTCTGACCGCTTCGGCCGCCCTGCCCGGGGTCTACCCGCCGGTGGACCTGGATGGTGAACTGTTCATCGACGGGGGCGTGGTCAACAACGTTCCCATCTCCCGGGCCCTGGACATGGGCGCCACCCGGCTCATCATCCTCCACGTCGGGAACTTCAGCCGGCCCCGGCCCACCCCCAAGCGCCCACTCGACGTTCTCCTCCAGTCCTTCTCCATCGCCCGCAGCCACCGCTTCGGCGCCGACCTGGCCCGTCTCCCGGCGGGGGTGGAGGCGGTAGTGATCCCCGGGATCGATCCGGGACCGCTCAAGTACAACGACATGAGCCGCTCCCGCCAGCTGATGGAGCGGGGCCGGGCCGCCGCCGCCGCCTATCTCGACACCCTGCCGGTGGCCGTCGGCGCCTGAGCACCGGGGGGGCCGGGCGTTCCTAGGATCGGGCCATGCCCGTCACCGCTCCCTATGGCTCCTGGCGCTCTCCGATAACGGCCGACCGCCTGGTCGAGGCCGTCGTCCGACTGGGCCAGCCCCACATCCGGGGCGCCGAGGTGGTCTGGAACGAGGGCCGGCCGTCTGAGGCGGGCCGAGTCGTCCCGGTCCGGCGGGGCGCCGACGGGTCAGTGGTCGATGTGGTCCCGGACGGATTCTCGGCCCGGACCCTGGTCCACGAGTACGGCGGGGCCTGCACGGCCCTGACCCGGACCGGCCTGTTCTTCTCCAACTTCTCCGACCAACGGGTCTGGTTCACCCCCATGGCGCCCGGAGCCGAACCCGGGACGCCGGTGGCCATAACGCCCGAGCCGGCCTCGCCCCGAGCCATCCGCTACGCCGATCTGGCCGTGACCCCAGAGGGCAGCACGGTCATTGCCGTACAGGAAACTCACGGTGAGGACGGGGTCGTCACCAACAGCATCTCTGCCTTTGCCGCCGACGGATCCCGGAGCATCGGAGTGCTGGCCGAGGGCCAGGACTTCTACAGCGCCCCGCGGATAAGCCCGGACGGAGACCAGCTGGCCTGGTTGTCCTGGGACCACCCCAACATGCCCTGGGACGGGACAACCTTGTGGGTGGCGGACCTCCGAGGCGGCGGGGCCGTCGGCCCGGCCCGGGTCGTGGCCGGCGGGCGGCAGGAGTCGATCAGCCAGCCCCGCTGGAGCCCGGACGGCCGCCTGCACTACCTGTCGGACCGGACCGGGTGGTGGAACCTCTACGCCGACGACGGAACCGAGGGCGAGGCCATCTTCATCCGGGAGGCGGAGATGGGCGGGCCGGACTGGATCTTCGGTCAGAGCAGCTATGCCTTCCTGACCGATGGACGCCCGGTGGTCACCTGGTCCGACGGGGCCGCCATCACCATGGCGGTGCTGGAGGACGGAACGGCCCGGCCCCTGCCCACCCGTTGGACCAGCTTCGGCTCGCTGGTCGGAACGGACGGGGCGGTGTTGGCTCTGGCCGCCTCCCCGTCCGAGTCAGCAGTGCTGGTGCGGGTTCCCACCGACGGGGCTGGAGAACCGGAGGTGCTGGCCCGCAGCCGGTCCGGACAGGACATCGAGGCCGGGTACGTCTCCGCCCCCCGGGCGGTGGAGTTCCCTTCCACCGGCGGCCGGCTGGCCCACGCCCTCTACTACCCGCCGGTCAACCCCGACTTCGCCGCTCCGGAGGGAGAGCTTCCGCCGCTGGTGATCATGAGCCACGGCGGACCCACCGCCGCCGCCGGAACCAGCTTGGATCCGGAGACCCAGTACTTCACCTCCCGGGGCCTGGCCGTGGTGGACGTCGACTACGGCGGCAGCACCGGCTACGGACGGGCCTACCGTCAGGCCCTCCAGGGGCAGTGGGGCGTGATGGATGTGGACGACTGCGTCAATGCCGCCCTCTGGCTGGCCGACCAGGGTGAGGTGGACCGGGACCGCCTGGCCATCAGAGGAGGCAGCGCCGGGGGTTACACGACCCTGGCGGCGTTGGCCTTCCGAGACGTCTTCGCGGTGGGGGCGAGCCATTACGGGGTGGCCGACCCGGCCGCCCTGGCCCGGGACACCCACAAGTTCGAGTCCCGCTATCTCGACGGCCTGATCGGGCCCTGGCCCGAGGCGGAGGAGGTGTACCGGGAGCGCTCCCCCATCCACCACACCGACGGCCTCAACTGTCCCCTCATCCTGTTCCAGGGCCTGGAGGACAAGGTCGTCCCTCCGGATCAGGCCGAGATGATGGCCGAGGCCCTACGGGCCAAGGGGATTCCCTTCGCCTATCTGGCCTTCCCCGGGGAGCAGCACGGCTTTCGCCAGGCCGAGACCATCACCACCGTTATCCGCGCCGAGGTGGCCTTCTACGGCCAGGTCCTGGGGTTCACCCCGGCCGACCCAGCGCCGGAGCTGGAGATCGAGAACGCCCACGCCCTGCCCGGGGCCGCCGCCGGCACCTGACCGCACCGGCGCGGCCATGCGATCCGGTGCGAACTCAGCTCTCGACCAGAGCCAGCGCGAATCCGTCGTAGCCCTTGACTCCGACGGTCTGCACGGCCGTGACCGACACCCGCGTTTCGGCGGCCATGACCTCATTGAGGCGCCTGACCCCCTGCACGGACTGATCCGAGCTGGCGGCGTCGGCCACCGCCCCGTTGCGCACGACGTTGTCCACCACGATGACCGTTCCGGGCCGGGACATCCTCACCGCGGCCCGGAAGTAGTCGGCGTTGCTCTGCTTATCGGCGTCGATGAAGACGAAGTCGAAGGGTTCCGTTCCTTCCTCCCCGAGCCGGGCCAGGGTCTCGACGGCCGGACCGAGGATTATCTCCACCCGGTCGGCCAGGCCGGCGGCGGCTACGTTGGCCCGGGCGACCTCGGCGTGGTGGGGATCGATCTCCAGGCTCAGCAGCCGTCCATCGGCGGGCAGGGAGCGGGCCAGCCAGATGGTGCTGTAGCCCCCCAGGGTGCCGACCTCCAGGATGCGGCGGGCCCCTCGGATCTGGGCCAGGAGCATGAGCAGCTTGCCTTGGTTGGGAGCGACATTGATGGGAGGCAGGCCGGCCTCATCGCTGGACCGCAGGGCCGCCTCCAGGACGGGGTCGGGAGCCAGGAGAGCCTGGCCGATGTAGGCGTCCACCTCGGCCCAGCGCCGGTCGGCCACGGTTCAGTCCTCGATGGTGATGGCGAACTCGGGGCAGTTGGCCGACGCCAGCGTGGCGTGTTCCTCCGACCCGGCCGGCACTTCACCGGTGATCTTCAGCACCGAGTAACCCTCGTCATCGGCGTCGAACAGCTCAGGGGCCAGCGCATAGCAGCGCCCGTGGCCTTCGCACTTGGAGTTGTCCAGGATGATTTTCACTCGGCACCTCTCTGGAGGATTCGGACGGGTAGCTGGCGGGGACCACGGACCTGACCGGTCGACCAGCGCACGGCGCCGGCATCGGCCAGCTCGAAGTCAGGGAAGGCCTTCATCCATTCATCGATGGCTACGGTCATCTCCATGCGGGCCAGGTTCGAGCCCAGGCACCGGTGGATACCCAGACCAAAGGCGGAATGGCGATTGCGGACCCGGTCGATGACGAAGCGATCGGCATCCTCGAACACCTCGGGATCCCGGTTGGCGGAGGGAAAGGAGAGCAGGACCCAGTCCCTTTCCTTGAAGGTGCAGCCACCCACCTCCACCTCCTCCTTGACGATCCGGGCCATGGTCACCGGAGCGTAGAAGCGCAGGAACTCCTCCACCGCCACGGGCAGGAGGCCGGGGTCGGCCACCAGCCGGGCCCGGTCGGAGGGGGTCTGGGCCAGGTGCCACAGGCTGGCGCCGATGGCCGACCAGGTGGTGTCGATACCGGCGATGAGGAGCAGGGCGACGGTGCCGCCGATGTGGTCATCGGTGAGCTTCTGGCCATCCATCTCCGCCTCTATCAGGAAGCCGATCAGGTCGTCTCGGGGGTTCTGGCGGTGGTCGGCTACCACCTGGCGCAGGTAGTAGTCGAGGGTGTCCTCGTAGGCCAGGTTGCCCACGCTGCCGCCCGGGTTCTCCAGGATGCGGTGGATGAAGCCGCGGAACTTGTCCCCGTCGGAGCGGGGCACGCCCAGCATGTCGGCGATGACGCGCACCGGCACATGTTGGGTGTACTCGGCGGCGGCATCCACGACCGGCCCGGCGCCGGCCAGCTCGGCTATCAGCTCCTGGCAGCTCTGGCGGGCGGAGGCTTCCCATCTGGCGATGGAGGCCGGGGAGAAGGCGGGCAGCAGAAGGCGCCGAGCGATGGCGTGGAAGGGCGGATCGGACGTGATGGGCGGGGCATAGCCGGCCGGGGCCAGTCCCTCCGGCTTCCACGGGCTGACGATGACCCCCTCGGAGCTGAAGTGCTCGGTGTCGTGGGCGATGGCGGCCACGTCCTCGTGGCGGGTCGGCAGCCAGACCCCCCCGAAGCGGTCGGAGTGGGCCACCGGGCAGCGGGCCCGCAGGTCGTCCCAGATCTCGGTGGCTTGGGCGGCGTAGTCGGGATGGGTATGGTCGAAGTCCGTAGCCCAGTCCTGCATGGGCGGCTTCTCTACGTCGGTCACCGGGCGACGGTACCGGACGACTCGCGGGGGTGTCGATCAGGGCGGGGAGCGGTCCGCGAAGGGTCTTGATGGCTACGGCGTCAACTGGCCGCCTGCCACCGGATACCCAGAGCCGAGTCGAGCCCTCCGGGCCGGCCCAGGAGGTAACCCCGCCCGACTCCAGCGCCTCCGCCACCCGGCCGGATAGGACGGCGTCGGGGGATGCGTTCAGGGCCAGATGCAGCTCGGCCGGCAGCTCGGCGGCAGCGCCCAAGGCCGAAGATCATCGTCCGCAGCTCCAGATCCGCGGCCCGGCTGCGAAAGGCTTCGACGTCGTCGCGGATGTACTCCTGGGCGACGTAGGCGAACATCTGGATGGCCTCCGTGTCTCTCTGATTGAGGGGGTCGGTAGCCGGCCATCAACTATCCGTTGGCAGAAGGTGTCGGCCCGGTTCCTGACCCGCCGCCTCCCGCTACTCGGCCGGACCCGCCTCATCCTGGGCGGAGCCGGGTTCAGACCCGAAGACGCCGATCGGATCCGGGCCACGTTCCACAGTGGGCCCTTCATGGGGCTGCCGGCCACCCTGGAGCAATCCGGTCCCAGCCGGTAGTGGTGGGCTAAGCCGCCCAACCGGGAGGGGCCGGTGCTGTCCCGGCCAGCAACGGACCCTGGAAGAGATCACACCCTTCCTCCTTTAGCCACTCCAGTTGAGTGCGAGACTCGAGCCCTTCCGCCAGGGCACGCATTCCGAGCGAGTGAGCCAGTGCGACCACCGCCGACACCACCGCGGCCGCCGTCCGGTCCCGGGTGACATCGACCATCAGGCTCCGGTCCACCTTGACGAGGTCAATGGGGAATCGCTTCAGATAGTTGAGGGAGAAGTTGCCCGAGCCGAAGCCTTGCAGGCCGACCTGGACCCCGAGCGCCTGGATCTCCCACAGGACGACCCGGGCGCGGTCCTCGTCCTGGATGAGGGCGGCTTCGGGCAATTCGATCACCATCATCTCGGGTCCCAACTGCCTCGCGTCCAGGGCCCGGTGCACCGAGCCCGCGAAGCCGGGGGCCAGGACCTGGTAGGCACTGAACCTCAGAGCCAGGATCATCGGACTCCCCGACTGGCTTACGGGGTCGGCGGTGGGGCTGCACCAGTCGGCACAGGCCCGGTCGAGAGTCCAAGCGGCCACCTCGGATGCCACCCTGGAGCCGTCCACCGCGTTCATCAGGACGGCGGAGGGAATCAGACCCCGGGCAGGATGCGACCAGGCCGTCAGCGCCTCGCACCCGTAAGGATGGCCGTCAGCGACGGCGGCCATGGGCAGGTACTCCAGGCACAGTTCGCCCCGGGCCGCCGCTCCTTCCAACTCATCGACCAGGTCGCCCTGATTCGAGTCCAGGACCCCGCCCAGTCGAGCGGCCGACGTTCGTCGGCCGCCCTGCCGGCGCTTGGCCGCGTACATGGCGGTATCCGACTCCCGGATGAGCTGGGCCGCCGTCAGCTCGGGATGGTCGGAGCAGGCGATGCCGATGCTGGCCGAGGTCAACACGTCCACTCCCCCAACCTGAAACGGAGCCGAGACCGCGGTCGAGATCCGGTCCGCGATCGCCTGGGCCTCCGAACTGTCCTTCACCTCCTCCAGGAGCACCAGGAACTCGTCACCGGCCATTCGGGCCAGGGTGTCGCCCGATCGGAGCTCCCGGCCCACCCTCCCCGCGAAGGCCACCAGCAACTCGTCACCCACCGCGTGACCGTAGGTGTCGTTGACGTCCTTGAACCGGTCCAGGTCCAGGAAGCACACCGCCATAGTGCCGCCCGAGCGGCGCCGGCGCTCGATGGCATGCTCGAGACGGCTGGTGAAAAGAGCGCGGTTCGGGAGTCCGGTCAGCGGATCGTGCATGGCGTTGTGCAACGAGCGATCTGACGCCTGCTGCAGATCGGCACGAGCCTGGGCGTTGAGCAGATAGGCGGCGGCCACGTCGGCCAGAGTTTGGGCGGCTCGCATGGTGGGCGGTTCGAGGGGCCCTGGGGTGCTCCGGTACAGGTCCAGGGCGCCGAGCCGGGCATCACCGGAACGGAGGGGAAAGGTGAACACAGCCACCAGACCGGCCTTCAGGCCGGCTCTGGCAAAGACAGGGAATCTCCCGTCGCGGGTCAGGTCCGGCACCGACACCGCCACTCCGGTCTGCCAGGCGGACAGGCAGGGCCCCTCCCCGAGACTGGTCTGGAGCTTCTCGAACCTGAGCGCCGAGGCATCCGATGCCGACACGTACCGCGGGTCGGATCCCTCTGCGATCAGGGTCACACCGGCGCTGGTGATCGGCAGCACCTCCACGATCCGGCCCACCAGCCGGTCGAGGATCGACTGAATGGGAAAGTCGGTAAGCATGGTACTGGCGAACTCGCTCAGAAGATCAGCGAGGCTCCCCTCCATGTGGTCCAAAGATTCACGACCTCGATTTCCCTGACGGCTACTGCGGGGGGGAAGTCGCCGAGGTCCAGAGCGGTGTCCAGTCGTCAGGCTACTCGTCGGACCCCTGGATGAGGTCAGGACGCGGAGTGGATTTGGGTCGCCAGCGGGCCGGGGGGTCCTCCCCCACCACCCCGTCGATGGCCTCCCGGATGAGGTCGGCGTGACCGGTGTGACGACCGTATTCCTCGATCAGGTCACAAAGGAGCCGGCGGAGGCTGGCGTGGGTTCCGTCCGGCGCCGAGAGGTGGACGGGCTGCTCGAGCCCGCCCCGGGCCAGGGCCAGCTGCAGGCGGGACCGGGACCGCTCGACGGCCTCATCCCACAGGGCGTAGAGACGCTCGGGACTGTCCTGCGCCGCCGAGTCGAACACCCAGGTCTGGCTGGCCCGGGCCAGGCCGGCCCAGGTCTCGCTCATGGGCGAGCCATCGAGCTTGGTGGAGAACATCTGGTCTTCGGCGGCGGCCAGATGCTTGAGCAGGGCCCCGATGGTCAAGGTCGAGGCGCCTATACGGGTGCGCAGTCCGGCGGCGTCGAGTCCATCCGCTTTCCAGCGGAAGGTGGTGCGCAGCCGGTCCAGCGCCCCGACCAGGTGCTCGGCCTCAGTGCCGGCCATCGGAGGCTCCCAGGGGTAGTCGGGATGGGCCATCGACACATACTGGCCGGACGGACCAAAACATGCGATCAGCCCTGACGATCACCGGTGCCCGGAGTTACCTGGTCATGGGCGCACCGGTCTCATCATTTAGGCCACCTACGACTTCTTCGCCCGGCACCCCCGAGGGGCCTGCCGCTACATCGGTGTCGATTCCAGCTTCTCGGCGCCGATGGCCGGACCGACCGAACGTCGCTCGGCCCGCAGCGCGTACATGCGCCGGTCGGCCCGGGCCAGTACGGCGTCGAGGGTGTCCTCCGGCTGGAGCTCGGCCAGCCCGTAGCTGAGGGAAGCGCCACCGCTCAGTTCATCCAGCGCCGACAGGACTTCGGTCAGACGACGACGGGTGTCTTCGGCCTGGCCCCCCGGGAGGGCGCAGACAAATTCGTCCCCCCCGTAGCGGACGATGATGTCGTAGGACCTCAGGCCGTCGCGCAGACAGCGGGCCACCTGCCGGAGCAGGCGATCCCCCTCGGCGTGTCCAAGACGATCGTTGACCTCCTTCAGGTGGTCGACGTCGACGTAGGCGACCATGAGCGACTCGCGGTTACGGTGGGCCCGCTCGACGCACTGCTCCAGCTGCTCCCGGCCGGCGCTGCGTACCAGGACCCCCGTGAGGCTGTCGTGATAGGCCACCTGCAGAGTGTCAGAGGCGTCGAGCCGGTCCCAGGCGGCACTGCGGCGGTCCCGAGCGGCGGCGGCCCGATCGGAAGCGCCAGCAGGCGATCCTGGGCGGCCCGGGGGGCTGAATCGGCATGAGCGGAGATGACATCGCGGGCCTCGGCGGCGTCATCCCGGGCGGTAGCGGCCTGCGCGTTCAGGGCGGCGGCGGCCCGGTAGGTGGCCGAGATGGCCCGGCCCTGGGCGGCCAGCACCCGGCCGGCGGCGGCGGTGCCTTCCTCGTTACCCAGCCGGGCGAAGTCCCGCACCGTGGCCGCCACCGTCTGCATGGCCGTGGCCACGTCGAAGAGGACTGCCGCCTGGGCGTCCAACTGGGCGGCTGCGCCTTCACCGGCGGCCAGCACAATGGTCTCCAGACGGGCGGCGGCCATATCCCGGGCGGCGGCGGCCAGGTCATGGTCCATCTCGGCCGAGTCGCGCTCGCTGGCTGCCTCCCGATCGAGCACGGCCGAGTTGCGATCCCGGGCGGCGAAGCTGCGGTCACCAGCGGCCTGGCTGGACCCGACGTTGAACTCGGTGGCGGCATCCCGGGCATCAGCCGCCTCGTCCCGGCTTACGGCGGCCGCATCCCTTCGGTCGGCGTCTCCGACGGGATCCGGGGCGGGGTCTTGTCCGGTCGCCACCGCGCCGGCCGGCTCGGCCGATCTTCCGGCCGATCTTCCGGCCGATCTTCCGCGGGCTCGGGGCATCAATTACCGCCTGGGCGGAACCTCGACAGGTCACCCTGACCGCGACGCAACTCCTTAGGCTCACCAGCTTACTACTCCCGGGTTGGAGCGACTCGGGATGCCGCGAAGTGCTCAGCGGGCGAAGCCCAGCTGGAGGCCGAGCAGAGCGACGATGGAGGCCAGGCACAGGACGTGATCCCGGTAGACGGATCGGGCCAGGCGACTCTGGAGCGGGACGGGGTCCTTCCGGCCCCCCAGTCTCACCGCCCTGGGCACGGTACGGGCCAGGGCCAGGGTCACCGGGCCGAGCACCAGGGCCAGACCGAGGCCGCTCACCCACCGGCTCGGCGGGGAGGAGGCCAGCTGGGCCGCCTCCGTGCCGATGGTGGCCAGCATGGCCAGGGCGACCAATCGGCCCATCGGATTGGCCTCGGTGGTGACCCGCCGGTAGTAGCCGGCGATGGAGGCCAGCACCGCCTCGGGCAGCTCCGGGCCTGACCCGCTCCGGACCTGCACGTCATGCATCAGGTCGAACCAGAGCACGGCGGCCAGAAAGCCCGCCCCGGCAGTGATGAACGGCGTCATGGCCGGAGTCTTCCAGTCCTGACTCCAACCCCACCGCTCCTCGGGGGCCGCCCCGAGGCGGGACCCAATCCGGCCAGGGCCGGGCCGACTCGACCTGAACAGGGGTCGGGAACGTAACGTCGGTACATGGCTATCGCGATCACCGAAGACCACCAGGCTCTCGCCAGCACGGCGGCGGAGTTTCTCCAGAAGCGCCAGGTGCGGCGGGCCTCCCGGGACCTGCTCGAAGCCGAGTCCGAGCCCATGCCGGAAATGTGGGACGACATCATCAACCTGGGCTGGCTGGGACTCCATGTGCCCGAGGAGTACTCAGGCTCGGGCTACGGCCTCGAGGAGCTGGTCGTGGTGGTCGAGGAGCTGGCCAAGGCGGTGGCTCCCGGTCCCTTCGTGCCCTGTGTGATGGCCAGCGCCGTGCTGGTGACGGCCGGGGATGACGCCACCAAGAAGAAGTTCCTACCCGGGCTGGCCACCGGATCGCTGACCGGGGCGGTGGCGCTGGAGGCCTCGGTGACGGTATCGGGCGGCACCGCCTCCGGCCAGGCCGGTCCGGTCCTGGGCGGAGGCCTGGCCAAAGTGCTGCTTATACCGGCGGGGGACGATGTGGCCGTGGTCGAGGTGGGCACCGGCGTGAACGTCTCGGTCCCGCCCAACATGGATCCGACCCGACGCAGTGCCGAGGTCATCCTGGACCAGGCGCCCGTCACCGTGCTGCCCGGGGCCAGACGGGTGCTGATCGACCTGGCTCGCGTGATCCTGGCCGCCGACGCCGTCGGGGTGGCCCGGGAGGCCACCGACATGGGGGCCGCCTACGCCCGGCAGCGCCTGCAGTTCGGCCGGGTGATCGGGACCTACCAGGCCGTCAAGCACCACTGCGCCAACATGGCCGTGGCCACCGAATTGGCCACCTCGGCGGTTTGGGACGCGGCCCGGGCGGCGGCCGCTGGCGGGGATCAGCTGTCCTATGCCGCATCCGTGGCCGCCGTGCTGGCGGCCGATGCCGCCGATCTGTGCGCCAACCTGAACACTCAGGTGCACGGCGGCATCGGGATGACCTGGGAGCATGATGCCCACCTGTTCATGCGACGGGCCACCACTCTGCTCAGCCTGCTGGAGCCGGGCCGGTCGGCGGCGGATGTCACCGACCTGGTCCGGGGCGGGGTGGTGCGGGCCCGGGACGTCGACCTCCCGCCCGAGGCCGAGCCGATCCGGTCCGAGGTGCGGGCCTTTGCCGAGAGCATCAAGGACCTGCCCGAGGACCAGCAACGGGCCAGGATGATCGAGACGGGCTACGTGATGCCGAACTGGCCCAAGCCCTACGGCCGGGCCGCCGGGGCCATCGAGCAGCTGGTGATCGAGGAGGAGTTCGCCAAGGCCGGGGTCAGCCGCCCGCAGTACGGGATTACGGCCTGGAACATCCTCACCATCATCCAGTACGGCACCCCCGACCAGCTGGCCCGTTGGGTCGGTCCCGCTCTGCGCCAGGAGGTGATCTGGTGCCAGCTCTTCAGCGAGCCGGACGCCGGCTCCGACGCCGCCGGCATCAAGACCAGGGCCACCCGGGTCGATGGAGGCTGGCTGGTCAACGGCCAGAAGGTATGGACCAGCGGCGCCCAGGTGGCCGGGATGGGCTTCGCCACCGTGCGCACCGATCCCACCAAGCCGAAGCACGAGGGCCTCACCATGATGGCCATCGACATGCACGCCGAGGGCGTCGAGGTGCGCCCGCTCCGGCAGACGTCGGGCAATGCCGCCTTCAACGAGGTCTTCTTCAACGACGTGCTGGTGCCGGACGATGACGTGGTCGGCCACGTCGACAGCGGTTGGACGGTGGCCCGGACCACCCTGGGCAATGAGAGCGTGAGCATCGGAGGGGGCGGTGGGGGCATGGGCCAGGGCGGAGCGATGATCACCGCCTTCGATGCCGCCCCCGACCGGTTGGTGGGCGGCGCGGCCCGGATCGGGCGCTACCTGTCCGGTAACCAGGCCCTCGGCCTGCTCAACCTGCGCCGCACCCATCGGGCCGTGGCCGGCTCCGAGCCTGGTCCGGAGGGGGCCGTCACCAAGCTGGTCTCCTCCGAATTGGGGGCCGAGGCAGCCGCCATCCTCACCGAGCTGGCCGGGCCCAAGGCCGCCTTCTTCGACGGCCCAGGCGCCATGAGTAATGCCTTGGTGTTGATGCACCGGGGCCTGTCAATTGCCGGTGGCACGTCGGAGATCAAGCGGAACCAGATCGGTGAGCGCATCCTCGGCCTGCCCCGCGACCCGCTGATCAGCTGAGCGGGTAATCGCCCGAAGTCGCCCCGGGGCGATCTGTCAGACTGCGGCAGCCAGATCAGAGGAGGGGACCACATGCGGGACGTCGTTATCGCCGAGGCGGTCAGAAGTCCGATAGGACGCCGGAACGGTGGCCTTTCGACCATGCACGCCGTCGACCTGCTCTCGACCGTGCAGGAAGAGCTGATCCGCCGGGCGGGTATCGACCCGACCCAGGTGGGTCAGGTCATCGGGGGCTGCGTGACCCAGGTGGGGATGCAGGCCGGCAACGTCACCCGTGGGGCCTGGCTGACCGCCGGCCTGCCCCTGGAGGTCCCGGCCAGCACCATCGACGCCCAGTGCGGTTCGTCCCAGCAGGCCACCAACCTGGTCACCAGCCTGGTGGCCTCGGGGGTGGTGGACGTGGCCGTGGGCTGTGGCATCGAGATGATGAGCCGGCTGCCCCTGGGCTCCAACCATCCCCGGGAGCTGGGCTTCTCAGCCAGCCGGACCAGGCCCTACCCGTATGAGCCCACCTCCCAGTTCGAGGGGGCCGAGCGCATCGCCGATAAGTGGGGCATCTCCCGGCAGGACACCGATGCCTTCGGGCTGCAGTCCCAGCAGCGCGCCCAGCGTGCCTGGGCGGAGGGCCGCTTCGACACCCAGGTCGTCGCCATCGAGGCTCCCGACCTGGATGAGGAGGGTAAGGCGACCGGGACCGCGCACGCGGTGAGCCGGGATGAGGGCCTCCGGGAGACGAGTCTGGAGGGCCTGGCCAAGCTGAAGCCGGTGGCCCGGCCGGACGGACGCCACACGGCCGGATCGTCTTCCCAGATAAGTGACGGGGCCGGGGCCGTGCTGGTCATGACGGCGGACAAGGCTGCGGAGTTGGGGGTACAGCCCCTGGCCCAGGTGGTGGACACGTGCCTGGTGGGCTCGGACCCGACCCTGATGCTGACCGGCCCCATTCCCGCCACCGAGAAGCTGTTGGCCCGCAATGGACTCAGCATGGACGACATCGACCTGATCGAGATCAACGAGGCCTTCGCCTCCGTGGTGCTGGCCTGGCAGAAGGAGTTCAACCCCGACCCCGAGAAGGTGAACCCCAATGGTGGCGCCATCGCCCTGGGCCATCCGGTCGGCGCAACCGGCGCCATCCTCCTGACCAAGGCTGTCCACGAGCTGCAGAGAACCGGAGGCGAGCTCGCGCTGGTCACGATGTGCTGTGGCGGAGGCCTGGGCACGGGGACCCTGCTCCGCCGGCTGTAACAGTCCCAAACCGGCCGGTGTGGTCCGCCTTGGCCGGGGGTATGGCCCTGCCATGTCGCGACCCGATCTACCGGCCTCTCAGCGGTTCCTGCGCTGGGCCATCGCACTAGTCACGGCCGCTGGCGCCCTCGCCTGTGTGGTGGTGGCCGTCGGCCGGGGCGCATCCGAGGTGGGCATCGCGGCGCTGGTCGGCGCCTTGGTCCTGGGTGCATTCAGCCTCTCGTGTGGCCTGACGGCACGGCGGGGACGAGGAGTGGCCATTCCCCGCTGAGGTGTCGTCCCCTCGGCAGGATCAGGCCCGCAACCACGTCCTTTCGCTCCGTCGAGCTGTTCGTAGGTCCCGAAGTTTCCACGGTGCTCATCGGTGGAGGTTGAGGGTTGGTGAGAGGCTGAGGCATGCATCTGGCGGTGGAACTCGTCAGCATCCTCGCCGGTGTCGGCCTTATCGTCTTCGGGGCGGAGACCTTCGCCGAGCACCTCTCGGCTGCCTCGGCCCGTCTGGGAGTCACCACCTTCGCCTTGGCCGTCCTCCTGGCCGGGGCCGAACCCGAGGAGCTGGCCACCACGGTAACCGCCTCTTTGCGCCATTCCGCCGCCATCGCCTACGGCGATGTGATCGGCGCCAACATCGCCATGTGCCTGGTGGCCCTCGGCGTCGGGGCGGTGATCGCGCCACTGCCCTTCCGTGGCTCGGCCCTGCGCTACGGCCTCCTCGGCCTTCCCCTGGGAGCCGTGGCCGCCGGCCTGGCCTGGAGAGGTCACCTGGCCCGCTGGGAGGGAGGCCTCCTGGTCGGTCTCTACGTGGCCTACGTGGGGACCATCTGGATAACCGAGCGACGGCCCCCCTCGCTGGGGGAGGCGGCGGAGCTGGACGAGGCCATCGAGGCTCTGGGAGAGGGCGGGACCCCCTCCCGGCTGGGCCGGGAGATGGGCCTGGTCCTCCTGGGTGTCGCCGCCACCATCGGCGGAGCCGTCCTCTTGGTCGATGGGGCCAAGGGCCTGACCCACGTCGAGTCGACCCAGACCAGGCTGGGCCTGATCCTGGTCGGCTTCGCCACCGCCTTCGAGCTGGTGGTGCTGGCCTGGTCCTCCGCCCGCCGCGGCATAAGTGAGGCAGTGGTGGCCGGGGTGGTTGGCTCCTTCGCCTACAACGTCACGATGTCCCTCGGCGCCGGCGCTCTGGCCCGACCGCTGCGGATCACCAACCCCACTCAACTCCACGGACCCTGGGTGGCGATGGTCGTCTGTCTTGCCGTCGTTCTAGCTCTGGCCGGGCTGCTGCGTCGCCTGCCGCGGCCCGTCGGCGGGGCCCTTCTCATCGCCTATCCGCTGGTGGCCTGGCTCGTCCTGGGCTGAGAGTGCAGTTGTGACCCGACCGCCACCTACGCCGGTCAGGCTCCGCTTCACCTCCGAGCATACCCCAGGAGGGTATAGGCTGACGGCGGGGAGGTGACCGACTATGGCTGGCTACAGCTCGGACAAAGCGGCCTTGGCCCGCCGGCTGCGTCGCATCGAGGGCCAGGTGCGAGGCATCGGCCGCATGGTGGACGAGGACGCCTACTGCATCGATGTGCTCACCCAGATCTCGGCGGCCACCCGAGCCCTGGAGTCCGTGGCGTTACAGCTCCTGGGCGACCATCTCGGTCACTGCGTGACCGAGGCCATCACCAAGGGCGGCCCCGAGGCCGATGACAAGCTGCGCGAGGCCCGCCAAGCCATCGAACGCCTCGTGCGGTCCTAGCTCCCGTGACCAGCATCCTCGGCCTCGCGGTCGGTGGCGCCTTCGCCGACATCGCCCGGTCGCTGCGCGAGGGCTTCTTCATGTTCTGGGAGACGCTCTGGCCCCTCGTGCTGGGCTTCGGCCTGTCGGGCGCGGTCCAGGCCTTCGTCTCCCACGAGGACATGGAACGCAGGTTGGGAAACCACCGGCCCGCCTCGGTCTTCCGGGCCAGCGGCTACGGGATGGTCGCGTCCTCTTGTTCATACGCGGCTTCGGCCATGGCGAAGTCGATGTTCCAGAAGGGGGCGGACTTCACCTCGGCCATGGTGTTCATGTTCGCCTCGACCAACCTGGTTATCGAGCTGGGAATCGTCCTGGTCATCCTCCTGGGCTGGCAGTTCACCGCCGCGGAGTTCCTGGGCGGCCCGATCATGATCGTGCTGCTGGCAAGCCTCGGCGGCTGGGTCCTGGCACCGAAGCTCGTCGAGTCTGCGCGTCGTCGCCTGGACCAAGGCGCCAGCCAGCTCGGCCACGACCACATCTTCATGACCGGGGTCAGCGGGGAGCGCCAACACGAGCTCGAGGCTGCGTCGTGGTCGGCCAAGCTCACCTCCAAGGGGGCTTGGGCGGACGCGGCCAGCTACACCATCGCCGATCTCACCATGCTCCGAAAGGAAATGGCGATCGGCTACCTGGTGGCGGGCTTTCTGGCCGTACTCGTGCCCACGGGTCTGTGGAACGCGGTGTTCATCCACGGCCACGGGATGTGGACCTCGGTGGAGAACACCCTGGTCGGACCGGTCATCGCCTTCTTGTCCTTCGTCTGCTCGATCGGGAACGTCCCGATGGCCGCCGCCCTGTGGAAGGGCGGCATCAGCTTCGGCGGGGTCATCAGCTTCATCTTTGCCGACCTGGTGGCCGCCCCCCTCGTCCTCATCTACCGCCGCTACTACGGCGGAGCACTGACCCTGCGGCTAGTGGGGCTGTTCTGGGGGGTTATGGCCGCAGCCGGCCTCATGGTGGGGGCGATCTTCTCGGGAGCGGGACTCGTGCCCCGTCATCGACCGACCCAGATCGTCTCGACCTCCTTCCATTGGAACTACACGACTTTCCTCAATATCGCCTTCATGGGCCTCTTCGCCTACCTGTACTGGCTCTACCGCAACCGAGATCGGCTAGGGGGAGGGGCCGGCTACGCGA
This sequence comes from Actinomycetota bacterium, assembly GCA_027315345.1. GTDB lineage: Bacteria > Actinomycetota > Acidimicrobiia > Acidimicrobiales > JAJPHE01 > DAHUYE01. Next base: position 3,040 of record DAHUYE010000085.1, on the reverse strand, counting down.
TCGACCCCGTCTGCGGTATGCAGGTTCGCACGACCAATGCCCCCGCCCACCGCCACCACGGACACCACGACCACTGGTTCTGCTCGGACCACTGCGCCCAGCGCTTCGACCGAGATCCGGAGCGCTTCAGATCACTACCGGTACCGGTCCAGAGCCCCAACCATATGGAGGAACCTGACATGGCAGTCGATCCCGTCTGCAAGATGAACGTCGATCCAGCTACGGCGGCAGCTGTTCGCTCACACAATGGGCGCAACTACTTCTTCTGTGCCTCCGGGTGTGCCGAGGCCTTCGTGGCCGATCCGCGGCGCTACCTGCACGGGGCGAGCACGACCAAAGAGGAACACTGAATCCGGGGCGAAGGCACAATTTGACGACTTTGCGCACTCTGGCGAACTCGCCCATGCCTTGACCAGGGCTCTGCGTATCCCCGACGATCCCACCGGAACCATCGGAATCCGGGCGACCGAGGCGGAACTGACTAGGGCCTTGACCGGCTCCCGCCAGTTCGTCCTGCTCACCGTGTTCCATAAGCAGCGAAACAACGAGCGCCGCGAGGTCGCTCTGGCCCGAGACGCGATGAACCGATGCCAAGGAGAACATCAACGATGACCAAAGAGACCACCAAGGGCCACGGGAGCTGGTCGGAGATCAAGACGGCCAGACGGGCCGGACTGTCCGACACCGAGCGTGCTGAGTCCGAGACCAGGGCCACCCGCCTGGCCGCCGCCCTCCGGCTGGGAATCGCCATCCGGGATGCGCGGGAGGCGTTCGGGGTGACCCAGACCGAGCTCGCCGCCAGGATGCATGTTGCCCAATCCGCTCTGAGCCGGATCGAGGCGGGACGGACGAACGTCACCATCGAGATGTTGGCCAGGATCGCCAAGGCCCTCGGCGCTCCTCTGTCGGTCAGGATCGGTCAGGAAGAGGCGCCTCTGGCCAGCTGAGACTTGGGCGGAGGGGCGGCGCCCAATAATCCGCAGGGCCCAAGCCGCCATATGCAAGTGGGGCATCCCCCGGAAGTGATGGGATAACAGAGCGCTGACCTCGCTCCTGCTGCACCGGTCGGAGAACGGCTCCCACCGGCGGCCGGATTGAAAAGAAGGCATACCGCATGGCCAGTCCAGCTCGGGGGCGCCAGGCAGCCCCGGCGAAGCGGTCGGTCCGAGTAGCCAGTAGAAGGGCGGGTTCTCCTCCCCCCGGCAAACGCTCGAGCGCAAGACTCGTGGCGACCAAACCAAGTTCCACCAGAAGGAGGAGACCCGTGGAACGACAGTATGTCGCCATCGACCTGCACGCGAAGCGCTCGCTGATCGTGCGGGAGAATCAAGCCGGCGAGGAGCTCGGCGTCACCCGCATCGACAATGACCCAATGGCCCTGGCCGCTGTCCTGGCCGAGGCCGGGCCGGAGCCCGAGGTGGCCATAGAAGCCACCTATGGCTGGTACTGGGCCGTCGACGTCCTCCAGGCCGAAGGGGCCAACGTCCACCTCGTCCACCCCTTCGGGCTCAACTGGGAGGACCGTCGGGTCAAGAACGACTACAAGGACTGCAAAGACCTGCTCCAGAGGATGCGCCTGGACAAGCTCCCCGAGGCCTGGATCGCCCCGGTCGAGTTGCGCGAGCTGCGGGAGATGATCCGCTACCGGGCCAAGCTGGTGGCTCTGCGCACCGGCCTCAAGGCCCAGACCAAGGCCCTGCTGGCCAAGCTCGGACTTCATTCACCGACGTCGGACATCTGGTGCATCGCCGGAAAGGCCTGGCTCGACTCCTTGGTCCTGCCCAAGGCCTACGCCACCCGCCTCGACTCCCTCCGGGACCTGGTCGGTGCCTATGACCGGGAGATCGGCATCATGGAGCGCCTCATCCACCAAGAGTTGCGAGACCATCCCGGCTACCAGGCCATCCAGGCCATCGACGGCGTGGGTCCGACCCTCGGAGCCATCTTCGTGGCCGAGATCGGTGACATCTCCCGCTTCCCGGGACCGACCCAGCTGTGCTCCTGGGCCGGGCTGACCCCCCGCCACCGGGAGTCCGACACCAAGGTGCGCCGGGGCCGGGTGACCAAGCAGGGCTCCAAGCTGGTCCGCTGGGCCGCCATCGAAGGCGTGGCCCACATGCACGGTGGGCCCAAGATCAAGGCCGATTACGTGCGCATCGCCAAGGCCCGGGGCCGCAACGTGGCCCGGGTGGCGGCGGCACGAAAGCTTCTCACCCTCGTCTTCTATGGGCTCCGGGACGGAGAGATCCGTTGCCTGGCCCCCGCCGGAGCGACCGGGTGAGCCAGATCGGACACAGCCAGGGTGCGAGTTCGGGTAACGGCATGACCCCCCTGGTGGCGCGGTCGACGAAGTGATTGAACCCGCCTGGCTGTGGCCGCAACCCACCATGCACCCCAACGCGGTGCGAAGAGATGCCCGGCATCCGATCTCTCGGCATGCCCTGCCCACTTTCGGGCGTGGTGACGGTCCGCTGTTGTCCTATCGGTTGAACTCGGAGAGCTGTCTGGTTCCTTCTTGATCATGCGCCGCTCGTCGTCGGCGTCAACCTCGTTCGTCCTCGCCTGAAGGGCTATGGGCGCTCCAAGTTGACCCCGGCTCCTTGAGCGGCGCGCGTCCGCGATCAGGAACCCGAGCAGCACAACGTCGTCGAATTACGGCCGGCAGCGGAAAGAATCTCCCACTGGTCGCGAATCGCCCCTTGACAAAAGCGCTCTGTTCAGAGATGCCGGTAGGCGACAGTCCAGTGACGAACTCGGCGGCTTGATTCGTGCAGCAAGCGGGTGAGGGCCCTGTATTACAGCACCCGCAAATACGGATGCCCATCTGATCCTTAAGGGGAGCCCCAAGAGTGCGGCGGATGTCCTTACATGAGCAGCACCAGATGGAGTTCGTCGGTGGGGCTCGCCTCAAACTGGGGAACGAGGTGCCGGACATCGACTCCCAGGCGGGCCAAGAGCCCAACCGGCTGCGGGTACCGCCCGGCTCCTTTCCGTAGGCGGTCGGGGGCAGCCTCCAGAGCAAGCTGTCGCTCGCCAGCTT